>CAUPJC010000013.1:0-111403 GCA_963511475.1 uncultured Flavobacterium sp. | reverse complement strand
GATTGCCCAAAGCAATTATAACGACTTAAGGTGGTTATTGCGGCGGGGCTCACCTCTTCCCATCCCGAACAGAGTAGTTAAGCCCGCCTGCGCAGATGGTACTGCAGTTATGTGGGAGAGTATGTCGCTGCCTTTTTTTATCAAAACCCTTCATCAGATGATGAAGGGTTTTTTGTTTGCAGTAACTTTTGTTCTTGATTCTAAAAATGTACCTTTCTTGCTCCTCTAAACTAAAAAAAATGCCTTATTTTTACACTAAAATAATTTAAATATACATAGAATGGATTGGATTATCGCCAAAGAATTTGAAGATATAACCTATAAAAAATGTAATGGTGTTGCCAGAATTGCATTTAATAGGCCTGACGTACGCAACGCTTTTAGACCAAAAACCACTTCTGAGTTATATCAAGCTTTTTATGATGCTCAAGAAGATACATCTATTGGGGTGGTTTTATTGTCTGCCGAAGGACCGTCGTCTAAAGATGGCATATATTCATTTTGCAGCGGAGGCGATCAAAATGCCCGTGGACATCAAGGTTATGTAGGGGATGATGGACAGCATCGCTTGAATATTCTGGAAGTTCAGCGCTTAATTCGTTTTATGCCAAAGGTTGTTATCGCTGTAGTTCCGGGTTGGGCTGTTGGTGGTGGCCATAGTTTGCATGTAGTATGCGATATGACTTTGGCGAGTAAGGAACATGCTATTTTTAAACAAACGGATGCCGATGTGACTAGCTTTGATGGAGGTTATGGTTCGGCTTATCTTGCTAAAATGGTTGGACAGAAGAAAGCTAGGGAAATTTTCTTTTTAGGTCGTAATTATTCTGCTCAAGAAGCTTTTGAGATGGGTATGGTCAATGCGGTTATTCCGCATGCTGAGTTAGAAGATACTGCTTATCAATGGGCTCAGGAGGTTTTGGGTAAATCTCCTATGGCGATTAAAATGCTAAAATTCGCTATGAATCTTACTGATGATGGTATGGTAGGACAGCAAGTATTTGCTGGAGAAGCAACAAGGTTAGCTTATATGACAGAAGAGGCTAAAGAAGGCAGAAATGCTTTCCTTGAAAAACGTAAGCCGAATTTTGAAAAAAAATGGTTGCCATAAAAAGGTTTACAGATTTAAAGAGTCTAAATTATTTAAAAGTTTAAGGTTTTAAGTTTAGAGCTTATTACTGGAAGCAAAATTTATAAATGGAAAATTTTACAAACGAAACTATCGATACTACACAGCTTCCGAAATTCGAAGAAGTACAATTTTCTGTATTGCATTCTGATTATTGGAAGATAATTTTAATTGGGCTGACTCTATTTTTTTTACTGATAGGTATAGGATTTGGTCTGGCTTTATATTTTAATGAAGAGCTTTCGCCATTTGTTACTGAACTAAGTGTTGTCTATTTAGTTTTGCTTTTACTTGTATTACTCGTATCAAGAATAAGCTTTAGGAAAAAAGGCTTTGCATTTCGTACTCACGATGTACTCTATAGACACGGAATCATCGCTACTGATACACTCTTAATTCCTTATAATAGAGTACAGCATGTCGCTTTACATGAAGGATTACTATCTAGGTATTTTGGTTTGGCTAAAATTGAAATTTTTACCGCTGGAGGCAGTTCAAGTGATATTCAGATTCCTGGAATTGCCAAAGAGCAAGCCGAAAACATCAAGCAATTATTGATGGGTAAAATTCAAAAACAATTATAATGGGAGCCGATTTTAATCAGCCTCAGCGACAATCTATTGTTGGTATTTTTGTAATGTTTGTGTATTCACTGCAAGGATTTGCTAAAGCTTTATGGCCTTTATTGGTGATATGTATTCTGAAATTTAATGAATTTGATAAATTAAATGTATTAATAGGAATATTGGTTGTTTTTGCTTTTTTTGCTATTATGGGAATTGTTTCTTATTTAAAATACTTGAATTTTACGTTTTATATTGATTCCGAAAATGATGAGTTTATTATAACCGAAGGAATTTTTAATAAAACTAAAACCGCGATACAGCTTCATAAAATTCAGCAGGTAAACATCAATCAGTCGTTAATTCAAAGATTGGTAGGTGTTTATGAATTAGCTGTAGACACTGCAGGTTCTAATAAAAAAGAAGGAAATATCAAAGCCATTTCTCATCAATTAGCATTGGATTTAAAAGCTCGTTTATTGGATAATGAAATTAAAAAGTCTTTAAATGTTGAGGATACGGTTCTTTCTTTGGAAGAAAATTTAACAGAAAAAGTTATTGAATCGGAAGTTCCATTTATAAAGATTAGTTTTTTGAGTTTATTGAAAATCGGTATTACTTCTAACTATGTGAAAAGCTTTTTTGTGCTGTTGGCTTTTTTTATCTCACTTTTTGATCATATCAAACAAATTACTGGAAGAGATGTCTTACATGATGAAAATATCGAAAATTATGTCGATAAAAGCCAAGTTGCATCTGCTTTTTTGATTTTATTTATTGCCTTCTTTTTGACAGTAATCATTATAAATTTAGTCCGAACTATATTTACTTATTTTGATTATAAAATCGCCAGACAAAGAGGTTCATTGTTGCTTTCTTATGGTTTGCTAAATACAAAAAGCACTATCATAAAGCCTGAGAAGGTTCAGATTACGAGTATTACTCAGAATTTCTTCCAAAAGAAGATGAATGTTCTAAATCTTAAAATAAAACAGGCGACTGGCGGAGATGAGGAAGGGAAAAAACAGCTTATTGAAATTCCAGGCTGTAATCAAACGGAAAAAGAAGCGATTCTGAAATTGCTTTTTCAGAAAATCCCCGAAAAAGGAGTTATGCTAAAACCAAATTTCAGAAAACTAGGTTTCTCTATTTTTCTGACAATTGGACTTCCATTACTAGTATTTTATTTTGTCCGAGATTTGATTATTGAGCAACTGTTTACGATTGATTATTTAGTATTGTTATTTGTCGTTTTTATAGGTACAGTTCAGTTTTTTATATTCAAAAATAATCGGCTGTATATAAATGATGACTTTATAATTGTACAAAATGGTGCTTGGGATATTACAAATAAAATTATCCTGCCCAGTAAAATTCAGGCCATTACAACTTCACAACTTTTTTGGCACAAAAAAATCAATATTGGTTCCTTAACTTTACATACCGCTGGAGGTAATATTAGTTTTCAATTAGGTAATTTTACAGCCATAAAGCAATATGTCAATCTTTGGCTGTACGAAATGGAAACTTCCGACAGCAATTGGATGTAGCGAAAAGAAGTTAGAGTATAGAAAATAGAATAAAGAAAAGAGAGAGTGGCTGTTTAAACTTTTAAACAACTTTAAATCTTTAAACAATTAAAAATTCTCAAATTCTTAAATAATTAAAAAAGAAAAATGAAACACTGGATTGAAGCAGCAAGATTAAGAACATTACCATTATCGGTTTCTGGAATAATTGTCGGAAGTATGTATGCACTGGCAAACCCTACTGAAAATGAACTTACACCATCGGAGAATTTCAGTTGGGAAATATTTGCTTTTGCATTATTAACAACTTTAGGATTACAGGTGCTTTCTAATTTTGCTAATGATTACGGAGACGGTGTGAAAGGAACCGACAATGAAGACAGAGTAGGGCCAAAACGTGCCATTCAAAGCGGTGCGATTACGCCACAAGCCATGAAAAAAGCTTTGATTATTACTTCAGTGCTTACATTATTTTCGGCAGTATTCCTGATTTATGTAGCTTTTGGAGAGAGTAATCTTGTCTATTCTTTATTTTATTTAGTGTTAGGGATTTTAGCTATTGCTTCTGCGATTCGTTATACGGTTGGGAGTTCAGCTTATGGATATCGTGGATATGGCGATATTTTTGTATTTGTTTTCTTCGGTTTGGTGAGTACGTTAGGAGTAAATTTTTTATACTCCAAACAATTGGATTTGGTACTTATTTTACCCGCTGTAGCAATTGGTTTATTGAGTGTAGGTGTTCTGAATCTTAATAATATGCGTGACCAAGCTTCGGATGCTAAATCAGGAAAGAATACCGTTGTAGTGAAAATAGGCGCCGAATCAGCAAAAAAATACCATTACTTCTTAATTATTGGTGCTATGATTTCGGTTGTAGTTTTTGCAATATTGAGTGGTTTTCAGTTCGATCAATACTTGTTTTTATTGGCATATATTCCGCTAACGAAGCATTTAATCACAGTTTCTAAAAATCAAGATCCAAAATTACTTGATCCAGAATTAAAAAAAGTAGCATTGAGTACCTTTTTGCTATCAATATTGCTGTCAATTTGTATGATTTCATTGATTTCGGACATCATCGTGAATGTTTTCTTGGGCGGAAGATAATGAAATTTCAAAACTCAATAGCAAAATTTAATATCAATATTTAGCAATGCTTTTTAAAAATTTAAACCTAAAATAAAATGAAAATAACATTCTATGGCCACGCCTCTTTGGGAATTGAAGTCAGTGGCAAACACATAATTGTCGATCCTTATATTTCGGCCAATCCAAAGGCTTCACATGTTGATATCAATACTCTAAAAGCCGATTTTATTCTGCTCACACATGCTCACGGTGACCATATTCTCGATGTAGAAGCTATTGCCACAAGAACCAACGCAGTAATAGTTTCCAATGCTGAAATAGCAGGTTATTACGGCAAAAAAGGATTTCAATCACATCCTATGAACCACGGTGGAAGCTGGAATTTCGACTTTGGAAAACTAAAATACGTAAACGCGATTCACTCGAGTTCTTTTCCTGATGGCAGTAATGGCGGAAATCCGGGTGGTTTTGTAATTGAAGGAGAACACAAAAATATCTATATTGCTGGCGATACTGCACTGACAATGGATATGAAACTAATCCCGATGCGAACCAAACTCGATTTAGCAATTTTCCCTATCGGTGACAATTTCACGATGGATATTGATGATGCAATAATCGCTTCCGACTTTGTGGACTGTGATAAAATCCTTGGTATTCATTACGATACATTTGGTTATATTGAAATCAATCACGAAGAAGCTATCAAAAAATTCTTCAACAAAGGAAAAGACTTGATGCTGCTTGAAATAGGTTGTTTTATCGAATTATAATAATTAGGAGCTATTCCTGCTATCCGCTAAATTCCCGATTAAAAAAAACTATGGCAAAAGTGCCTTGTTTTTCTAAATCGGGAGATACCGCTTCTATCAGGGCTAGGTCATACCGGATTTCAAGATCATTTTTTTAAAACCAGATTAACTTTTTTAATAATGACCAAACAGCTTCTTTTATTCATTACACTTCTATTTACAACGATTACATTTTCACAACAAGACGGTTATTGGGATAAAGACCGTTCAACCACCAAGGAAATCAATGTATCGGCCAGAGACCGAATTATCATCAAAACCGAGGATCTGCCTCTTGGAACAACCGAAGTAGTTTATAGAATAACACTTTTGGATGAAAATCAGCAACTAGCCAGCAGTTTGGTTTCGGTTTTAAAATCAATTCCTGATCCTACGGGAATTAGTCAGGGATCTGCGGGTGCTGTTTTTATTTTGTCAAAAATTTCGGGAGACGATAAATGCACTTACGCCATTTTTTCAACTGATAAATTGGCAACAGAATACAAAGATTCAGGGAAAACACTCGAATCGTGTTTAGTTCAAGAAGAACCGGTAAGTAAAGATGCTAAACGTCTTTCTGTTGATAAATCTAGCTGTTTAAATGAAAATTTAAATGCTTTATGGTTTGGTTTTGAAAGTAAAAACTGGATTATGAAGCAAAAAATCGTTTTGGAAGTTGTGCCGTGGGTCGATAAAAAATTAAGCCGAGGCTGGAGTCTGGACAACAGGAAATCGATTATTGACCAATGCAAAACTTCAAATTTGGCTCAGAAAATGAGTAATTCAGATAATTTTTGTGTTTGTGTATTGGATAGAATTCAAACTAAATACAAATTTCAGGAATTTCAAAAGCTTTTGCCAATGGAACGTACTAAAGTTTTTAAAGATGCCGGCGATATTTGTTTAAGCGAAACAAATGCATCTCCGGCCATTTCTGCTGATTTGCGTAAAGAAGCTTCAGTTTTAATAAAAAACGGCAAATATGGTACTGCAATTGAGAAATTAGCTGTAATTATCAATAGCGGTAAAGCTACAGTTCTAGATTATAATGCTATCGGGAGCTGTTATCTTTTTACTAAGCAATACGGAAAAGCATTAAAGTATCTTCAAGATGGCGAAAAATTGGATGGCACAGAGCTTTTAGTTCAATTAAATCTAGCCCACGCGTATTTGCTGAATGACAATTACAAAGAAGCCAAAAAAATCTACAAGAAATACCAAAATCAAAATGTTACTGATAGTTTGAGCTGGGTTCAAAAAACCGAACAGGATTTCAAGGCTTTTCAGAAAGCAGGAATTCAGAACGAGGATTTTGAGAGAGTATTGCAGTTAATTAAAGAATAGTCAGTTTGTGGTTTTTAGTTTTCGGTGGGTAATTCTCTGTTTGTGCTTATCCTGCAAGTTTTTTTTTAATCTTGTAGGTATGAATTGAAACTTATGTGATAACAACAAGGTTTCGAAAAAGACTTTGCAGGAGAACAATAAATACTTTCTCTTTTTTATAAATAGTTTTTGTCTTGAATTAATCATTCTTATTGATCTATAAAAATATGCTCGCTACCTACCACAAATACATTTTAAATTTCAAACGCCCATCCGGAACTTCTCGTGGAGTGATGACCGAAAAAGAAACTTGGTTTTTTGTTTTGGAGCAAGACGGTAAAAAGGGAATAGGAGAGTGCGGCATTTTGCGAGGATTGAGTATTGACGATCGTCCCGATTATGAAGAAAAATTACAATGGACGTGTGCTAATATTCACCTTGGTAAAGATCAGCTTTGGGAAGCCTTAATGGAATTTCCGTCCATACAGTTTGGAGTTGAAATGGCGTTTCTGTCTTTGGCTAGTGAAAATCCTTTTTTACTCTTTCCATCAAGCTTTACAAATGGTACAAAATCAATCGCTATAAATGGGTTGGTTTGGATGGGAGAAGAGGCTTTTATGAAGCAGCAAATCGAAGAGAAATTAGCCGATGGATTTCGATGCATAAAACTTAAAATTGGAGCGATAGATTTTGATAAAGAACTGCAGTTATTGCGTTATATTCGGCAGCATTTTAGTCCAGAACAGGTTGAGATAAGAGTCGATGCTAATGGTGCTTTTGATTCAAATGAAGCTTTATTCAAACTAATGCAATTAACTGAATTTAAATTACATAGTATAGAGCAACCCATTCGAAAAAATAACACTGACAGTATGGCAGAGCTGTGTAAAACCACTCCTTTTCCTATTGCTTTGGACGAAGAGCTGATTGGAGTGTTTACTGTTGCTGAAAAAGAGAATTTATTACTCAAAATCAAACCGCAATACATCATTTTGAAGCCCAGTTTTGTAGGCGGATTTCGTGGTACACAAGAGTGGATTTCGTTAGCTGAAAAACATAATATTGGGTGGTGGATTACTTCTGCTTTGGAAAGTAATATTGGTTTGAATGCTATTGCGCAATGGACTTTTACACTCAACAATTTCATGCCTCAGGGATTAGGAACTGGAGCATTATATACTAATAATTTTGATTGTCCTTTGCAAGTTTCAAAAGGTCAATTGTGGTACAGCAATGCGTTAAATTGGGACTTGGATATAGATACTTTTAATTAAAAACGAGAATTGCTTATATGCAGTTTTGCGAGAGTGATGGAAGTGGAGCTCTTTTTTCTTTTCAATTGCCACGGGTTTAAACCCGTGGCAATTGAAAAGAAAAAAAGCGAGAACGGACAGCACGACCCGTAGGGACTCGCCCAAATTAATACATTTGTTTATTAGGTTAATGAGTTTCTATATAAAATAAAAAAGCTCAAAACGTATAGTTGTTTTGAGCCTTTTTGTATGTTATAAAACTGAAGTTTGTTTAATAAGGCAATACTCTTTTGTTTTTTACTTCTTCTAAAAGCTCAGCTACAGCCAAATAAAAAGCACTGCTTCCGCAGACTACACCAATTGCTCCAGCAACTGGAGCCAAAGATTCGATACCAGTGAATTTTTCTACAGCTAAAACAAAAAATAAAACTGTTAAGGACAAAAATACAAATTGCTGTACTTTGCTACCTCCCCAGGTTCCCCACCACATAAAAGCGGTAAAAATCCCCCAAAGAGTTAAATAACAGCCGAAAAATGGTGCTGGAGTTTTACCTGCCATTTCAAATCCAGTGTTTGGGAAAAGCCAAATACCTACCAAAGTAAGCCAAAAGAAGCCGTAAGAAGTAAAAGCAGTTCCCGCAAATGTTTTTCCGTTCTTGAAAGATAGTATTCCTGCGATTATTTGGGCTAGACCGCCATAAAAAATTCCCATTGAGATAATTACGGCACTCACAGGGAAAAATCCCAAATTGTGGATGTTTAGTAAAATTGTGGTCATTCCGAAACCCAAAAGGCCTAAAGGCGCAGGATTAGCTAATTTGTTTTCCATTTTTTTAGTTTTTTTAATAGTTAGAAAAGTCTAATATAACGTTATAGTTCGTTACCGGTTGCTACAAAAATAGCATTTTATGGTATTAAATTTTCATTTGTGTAAAAAACACATGTATTTTTTTAAGCATCTAAATCCAAGCCAAAAGTGGTTCGCAATAATTCAATATTTGGATTTATTTCCAAAAGACGATTGTAACGGTCTTGATCGGTGAAACTTCTTCTAATATCGATGCTTTCGTTTACATTTACTTCGATTGTTATATCGTGATTGTGCAAATGGCCTCGCAAGTGCCCTAAAAGACCAATCATTTCTTTTTCAAAATCTAACTTAGAGCCTTCATTGGGTAATTCGAAGGTGATTTTTGTACCGTTTAGTTTCGGATCGTTGATTAGTAATAAGGATTCCATAATTTTGAATCCTTTACTTCCAAGACGTTCTGCATATTTTGTCCACTGCAAAAGCATTTCTGTTTCGGTAAATGATTCAGTAGGAAGTATAGCAGTATCTTCTTTTACAAATCCCTTTAAGTTTTCTTCTAAAGTTTTTTTGGCTCGAATGCTCGAAAGTGATAAAGCTGAAAATTTTACTTCGTTACTTGGAGGAGCTGCAACTGCTAGATTTGTAGTTTGTGTTTTTTCCTCAATTGGAGCAACTGGTTTCGCTATTTCAGTGTTTGAAGCTGTTTTTACAGTTTCTTGGGTAACTGGAATTTGGTTTTTCTCCCTTGAAATTTCAGCTATCGAATAATCTGCAGTTTTTCTAAAATAAGTAGGTGGAATTATAAATTGCTCAACTTTTTTTTTTCTCCATCATAAGTGATAGAGGCAAGCTGCATTAAACAAAGTTCGACAAGCAGTCGCTGATTCTGACTGGCTTTGTATTTCAAGTCACAATCATTTGCAATTTCAATACCTTTTAATAAAAAATCCTGACTGCATTTTTGAGCCTGAATTCCATACATTTTTTGAGCTTGTTCGCCAACTTCTAATAATACAAGGGTTGAAGGAGTTTTGCTGACCAATAAATCTCTAAAGTGACTGGCTAGTCCAGAAACAAAGTGATGGCTGTCAAAACCTTTCGCTAGAATATCATTAAACGCCATCAATAAGTCTGGTATTTTATTTTCCAGAATTAAATCAGTGACATTTATGTAGGTTTCGTAATCTAAAACATTTAAATTTTCGGTTACAGCCTGACGCGTTAGATTATTTCCGCAAAAAGAAACGACTCTGTCAAAAATTGACAAAGCATCACGCATGGCCCCATCTGCTTTTTGGGCAATAATATGCAGCGCATCATCTTCAAATGCAACACCTTGGCTAGTCGCTACATCGGCTAGATGTTCCTTAGCGTCTTTTACGGTGATTCTTTTGAAGTCAAATATCTGGCAACGCGATAAGATCGTTGGTATAATTTTGTGTTTTTCGGTGGTTGCCAATATGAAAATGGCGTGTTTTGGCGGTTCTTCTAATGTTTTCAAAAATGCATTAAAAGCCGCAGATGATAGCATATGAACCTCGTCAATGATATATACTTTGTATTGTCCTGTTTGTGGAGGAATACGTACTTGATCAATTAAATTTCGAATATCATCTACTGAATTGTTAGAAGCAGCATCGAGTTCGAATACATTAAAAGCAAAATCTTCGTTGGGATCGTCATAACCTGGCTGATTTATTTTTCTAGCCAAAATACGGGCACATGTTGTTTTTCCAACACCACGAGGTCCTGTGAATAAAAGCGCCGAAGCTAAGTGATTGCTTTCTATGGCATTAAGTAAAGTATTGGTAATCGCTTTTTGTCCCACAACATCTTTAAATGTCTGTGGACGATATTTACGAGCCGATACTATAAATTGTTCCATGATTTTCTTTATTCGAAAGCAAATATAGGATTTGAAAATTCAAAAAACAAGTTCCAAAATTTTAATTTTTTCAGTTATTGATTTCTAATAAAAGATAAGGCAATTCACTTTTTTGTAGCAATATTTATGTATTTTCACACAGCTTTTATTTTCCTGACTTTATAAATTGATTTTTACATGAATGTTTCCAAAAGGATTGCAATTGTCGGAGGAGGACTGGCTGGACTTACAGCTGCTATACATTTGTCAAAAATTGGACTAAAAATTCTTTTGATTGAAAAAAATGAATATCCAAAGCATAAAGTCTGCGGAGAGTACATTTCAAATGAAATTTTGCCTTACTTAAAATGGCTTTCAGTTGATATATCCGAATTAAATCCTACTCTAATTTCAAAACTAGATTTCTCAACCGCTGATGGTAAAATGATTCATTGTGAGTTGCCACTTGGCGGATTTGGCGTCAGCCGCTATGCTTTGGATGCTTTTCTTTATAAAAAAGCAATACAGAATGGCTGTGAAATTATACACGACAGCGTCGATACTATTGTTTATGAAAATGATGGTCATACGATTTCGACTTTAAACAATGGAATTTTTACTTCAGAAATTGTTATAGGAGCTTTTGGGAAACGATCTGCTATCGATCAAAAATTAAAAAGAGAATTTATTCAAAAAAAATCATATTGGCTGGCTGTTAAAGCTCATTATTCGGGTGAGTTTCCAAATGATACTGTGGGTCTGCATAATTTTGAAGGTGGCTACTGCGGTGTTTCAAAAGTAGAAAATGAAGCGATAAACATTTGTTATTTGGCTAGTTATGATTCTTTTAAAAAATATAAAAATACTGAAGAGTATCAAAATCAGATTGTAAGCAAGAACCCGCATTTGAAATTGATTTTTGATTCCTCTAAAATGATTTTCGAAACTCCGTTAACGATTAGCCAAGTGTCATTCAGTAAAAAAAAGCTGCTTGAAAATCATATCCTGATGATTGGAGATTCGGCTGGTTTGATTCATCCTTTGTGCGGAAACGGTATGGCTATGGCGCTTCATAGTGCTAAAATTGTTTCAGAACTGATTGGTGATTTTTATACAGATAAGATTAAAACCCGAGATGAATTGGAAAAAAAGTATGTTAACAAATGGAGTACAAACTTTAAAAAAAGATTAAGAATTGGACGAATTTTAGCATTTATATTGAAAAAACAAAAAATTAGTACTTTTTTGATGAAAATAATGACTAAATTCCCAAAGTTATTGCCAATTATAATAAAGCGAACTCACGGTCAGTTAATAGTTATGAATGAGTAGTAAAATTTGAATAACGCTGAAAAATAAAAAAGCTGAATGTTTATACAAACCAAACACAGGACCGACGATTCGGAAATAATGGATGATTTTCAGTTGGAAGGCGATGTCTTGAAAGAAGCTCTGGATAAAATTGCTCAAATAAATCAGCTTTTGGGAGGAAATAAACTGACTTTGAAGGGTGTGGAGAAACTGCTAAAAAAAAATCCTTCTTCAAATCTGATTACCATAGTTGATGTTGGCTGCGGGAATGGAGATATGTTGCGAAAATTAGCAGATTTTGGTTATCAGAATAATTTAAATCTAGAATTGATAGGGATTGATGCTAATAAGTTTACAGTAAATTATGCGGCTGATTTATCTAAAGGATATTCAAATATTGCTTATAGATGCGAAGATATTTTTGATAAATCTTTTAGTGAACTGAAATATGATATAGTATTGTGTACGTTGACGCTGCATCATTTTAAAAATGATGAAATTGTTAAATTGCTTGAACTGTTTAATAAAAAATCTAAGCTTGGTTTTGTCGTTAATGATCTGCATCGAAATGCTGTTGCTTACCGATTGTTTCAAGTACTTTGCTTTGTATTTAGGTTGAATAAAATGTCACGGGAAGATGGCTTAACTTCTATTTTGAGAGGTTTTAAAAAGGAAGAGCTGACTGCATTTTCGGAAAAATTAGGATTTAAAAAGTATAGTATTCAATGGAAATGGGCGTTCCGATATCAATGGATTGTAGAAAAATAAAAACTATGTTCTTATGAAGAACGGCAAAGAAGCCTAAATTTTTCTGGATCAAACTCTAATAATTAAACTGACTTACTAAAAAATAAATGAGCGTAAAAATAAAATGTGTTACCAAGCAATTGCCAAAGTTTTCAAGAACTACAGAGGAGATTCTTCCTTTTTTGGATATTTGGTTAGAAGGTCAGGAAGAGCGTTTTATTCGTAAAGTCAAGAAGATTTTTGAGGGAGCCGGAGTTGATAAACGGTATTCGATAATGGATCCGATTTCGGTTTTTGAAAATACTTCATTTGAACAGAAGAATGATATTTATATAAGGGAAGTAATTGATTTGGGAGAAAAAGTCTTGGATAAGGCTCTGAAAAAAGCGCAGTGGCTGCCGCAAGATTTGGATTATATCATTACGGTGAGCTGTACAGGGATTATGATTCCTTCTTTGGACGCTTATTTGATTAATAGTTTGAAACTGCGTCAAGATATAGTGCGGTTGCCGGTTACTGAAATGGGTTGTGCTGCAGGAATTTCTGGGATTATTTATGCCAAGAACTTTCTAAAAGCTAATCCGGGTAAAAAAGTAGCTGTTATTGCGGTTGAAAGTCCTACGGCTACATTTCAATTGGATGATTTTTCGATGGCAAATATAGTAAGCGCAGCGATTTTTGGTGATGGTGCATCTTGTGTTTTGCTTTCGTCAGTGGAAGACGAGGAAGGGCCGGAGATTTTGGCAGAAGAGATGTATCATTTTTACGACAAAATTGATATGATGGGGTTTAAACTTACTAATTCCGGTCTGCAGATGATTCTGGATATTGAGGTTCCAGAGACAATAAGTTCTCATTTTGGAGATATTATTCATCCATTTCTTAAAAAGAATAGTTTGGAATTAGAGAATATTGATCATTTAATTTTTCATCCCGGAGGAAAAAAAATTGTTCAGATAGTAGAAGAGCTTTTTACAGTTTATGGAAAAAATATAGATGATACTAAAGAGGTTTTGAAACTTTACGGAAATATGTCGAGTGCGACAGTATTGTATGTTTTGGAGCGGTTTATGGATAAAAAGCCAGAAAAAGGATCAATTGGACTGATGCTGAGTTTTGGACCCGGATTTTCGGCTCAAAGAGTGTTGTTGCAGTTTTAGAATAATTTTGATTGAAAGATGGAGAAAACAGATATAATTTCAAAATTGCCTTATTCCAAACCGTTTTTGTTTGTTGACGAAATTATAAGAATTGATGAAGATGGAGTAGAAGGTGAGTATGCTTTTGATGAAAATCTGGATTTTTATAAAGGTCATTTCAAAGAGAATCCCGTTACGCCAGGAGTTATTTTGACGGAGGTTATGGCTCAGATTGGGCTAGTTTGTCTGGGTATTTTTTTGTTGAATGATGAATTTAGTAAAATATCAGTAATTGCCTTAACATCAGTTAGTATAGATTTTTTAAAACCTGTTTTTCCAAACGAAAAAGTAACTGTAATTTCTGAAAAAATCTATTTTAGATTTGGAAAATTAAAATGCAAGGTCAGTATGCAAAATGAAAAAGGAGAAATGGTATGCAATGGAATAATTGCTGGTATGATGACTTTTTGAAAATTAAAAAGAAAGAAGCAACTGTTAATAGGATTGTTAAGAATTGATATTTGCTATTGCCATTGAAATTGCTATTAAAATAAAACTGTAATTAAAAAATGAAGAACCGCGTTGTTATAACCGGCTTAGGTGTAGTTGCTCCAAATGGGGTGGGACTTGACGCGTTTCAGCATGCGATAAAAAATGGAATTTCAGGCATTAAGCATTTCGATGAATTAGAAAGATTAAAATTTTCATGCCAAATTGCAGGAATGCCAGACGTGTCAACTGAACTGGCATTGCAATATTTTACAGAGCTGGAACTTAAGAATTTTAATTCTACAGGTATTTTATATGGTGTAATTGCAGGAATTGATGCTTGGAAAGACGCTGGTTTATCACTGGAACGATTTGATGAACCTGATTGGGACAGTGGTACTATTTTTGGCTCTGGAACTTCTGGAATTGATAAATTTCGGGAGAGTATTTATAAGATAGACGATTTTAAAGTTCGGAATTTAGGGAGCACTTCAGTAATTCAAACAATGAATAGTGGTGTTAGTGCTTATTTAGGTGGCAAATTAGGATTGGGTAATCTAGTAACTTCAAATTCTTCGGCATGCACTACAGGAACTGAAAGTATTATTCTAGGATATGAGCGCATTCGGTCAGGGCAGGCTAAACGTATTTTGGCAGGAAGTACAAGTGATTCCGGGCCTTACATTTGGGGCGGATTTGATGCGATGCGGGTATGTACTTATAAACACAACAATTCTCCAGAATCAGGATCTAGACCGATGTCAGCCAGCGCATCGGGATTCGTACCAGCCAGCGGAGCTGGGGCTTTAGTTCTGGAAGACATGGAAACGGCTTTGGCACGAGGAGCGAGAATATATGCAGAAGTGTTAGGTGGAGCTTTAAATTCTGGCGGACAAAGAGGATTAGGGACATTAACTGCTCCAAACCCTACAGCTGTCCAAAAGTGTATTCAAAGTGCAATGACAAATGCAGGAATTACGGGTAAGGATATTGATGCTATTAATGGCCATCTTACAGCAACCGTTAAGGATGGTTTGGAAATTTTAAACTGGAGTACGGTATTAAACCGAAAAGGAATTGATTTTCCTTATATAAATTCGCTGAAATCGACTGTTGGACACTGTCTGTCAGCGGCAGGAAGTATTGAAAGCGTAGCTACAGTTTTACAGCTCTATCATGGTTTTGTATTTCCGAATCGGAATTGTGAAGATCTGCATCCCGAAATTGAAGCAATTATTGACTCTTCCAGGATTCCTTTGAAACTAATCGAAACAGATTTGAATATTATTTTAAAGGCCAGTTTTGGTTTTGGAGATGTAAACGGATGTGTTGCTTTAAAAAAAATAATATCTTAGTGATTTAATAGTAGATAGATAATGTAAAAAATATGATTTTATGGATAGAGAACAAGCATTCGAGCAGTTAAAAAATATAGTAAAACCTTATGTTCAAGATCAGGCAGCTTTTGAATCTATTTCTGAAGAGACAGATTTTATAAATGATTTAAAAATAAATTCGGCTAATCTGGTTGATGTCATCTTGGATATTGAAGAGAAGTTTGATATTATAATCGATAACGAATCAATGCAGCAGATGGTTAACGTAAAAGAAGCTATCGCTATTATTGAAAGAGAATTATTAAAAGAATGATCGGGAATGATATCGTTGACCTTGACTTAGCCCGAAAAGAAAGCAATTGGAGAAGAAAAGGCTTTTTGGAAAAACAATTTTCTCAACAGGAGCAAAATTTGATTCTGAATGACTCAAATCCAGAAATTATGGTTTGGAATTTATGGAGCAGAAAAGAAGCTGCTTATAAAATTTATAACCGATCTACTGGGATAAAAGGTTATTTTCCGTGGTTGCTGCAGTGCTGTTATGATGATGAAAACTCGGGAAAAGTTATGATTGATGATTTTGTTTTTCATACTCATACCCAAATAACAGATTCATATGTTTATACGATAGCTGTTTCTGAAAAGGCTTTTTTTGCAAAAATAAAACCTTTAGAAACAGCAGAAAACATAAAAAAGACCAATGGAATACCTTATATTCTGGACATTTTTACTAATGTAATACAGCCAGTTTCTAAAACTCATCATGGACGATTCCAAAAGATAATTTCGTTATAGAAAATTATTCAATTCCTAATTTTTTTTTCAATTTCAAAAACAATAACGCAATAGTATATGCATTTTCCGAAGGAGAATTACGGTAGCTTTTGGGAAGTTTGAAAATTTCTGAAAGCTCATCCAATGAAAACTGCTTATCATTGATATCCATAAGTTTTCGGTACATCACATCTATATCTAACGCCTCATTTTTTAATCGCCCACAGCCACATCTTGCAAGAGCGCTATTAATCATGTCAACATCAAAATCAATATGGTGACCAATTAAAACAGCATTTCCAATATAGTCAATAAATGCCTGTATAGCTTCTGGCTCATTTAATTTTTTCATTTTGCTTTCCAGAATGAATTCATTTGAAAGCCCGTTGTCATGAAAATATTTGTACTGCAGAAGAACGGCTTCAAAATTATCTCCTATATAAATTCTATTGTCAACTATGGCAAAGGAGCCGATGGATAAAACAACATCTTTTTCAGGATTCAAACCAGAAGTTTCTGTTGTAAATACAACATAGCGATTTGGTTTCTGGTCAAACTTAGCAAGATAAGTTTTCCAAAATTCAGGATATTCTTTATTTATATTTTTTAGCCAATCCAGCATCTTTATGAAAATTGCGTTAGTTTGAAATTACTTTTAATCAATTCTTCGAGTTCTCTCATTGGGGCTAATGCACTCTTTAGTTTTTCTTTGTCCAGTTTAGTTAATTCACTTATGTTAATGTATTGTCCGGAGTCTTCATTTTTTAAACCTTCATTCACTCTAAACTTGGATAAGGTTAAAAATGCTTCAGCACAATTTAGATAAATATCTGAATTTTTCGCATCAATAATTGCTAACTGCTTGAAACGCAAATAGGTATTGTTTAAGCCTTTGATTTTGAAATGCAGTGCAAATAATCGTGCTCCGTCAATAAGTGGCATTAAGGCTCTGGTTTTTATATCAAATTTATCTTTATGCGGTTCATCTTCTTCTACTGCAAATTTCTTGAAAAAAGTAAGAGGCGAATTTTTTCTTAAAGCGTCATTTCCGAGGAAATCAAAGAATAATGTATTTTGTTCCAAATCTTTTAAAATGATATTTTCTATGGTTTCAAATATTTTTTTCTCACCAAAAACAAGTTCTAAGTCAAAGAAAATACTGCTCAAATCATTGCTGTTTTCACCTGGAGTATTCATCCAGCTATTGTATTGTTTAGTCCAGTCTGTCAATGATTTACACCAAAGCATATTGCTTGCCATATGACCATTTGGACATAATTCGTAACCAACTTTTTCCAGAGTTGAAGTAGTCCTTTTGCCTAATTTCAAAAAATAGTCTCTTACATCTCTATATTTTTCAGGAGCAACATCTTCAAAGATTAAAATACTGTCTTGATCAGTAAGCAGTAACTGTTCTTTTCTTCCTTGACTTCCTATACTCAGCCATACAAAACGGGCAGGAGGAGAGCCTAATTCTAAAATTGACAATTCGACCGCGCGTTTTAAAATTGCCAGATTTATTTCGCTTGTAATATTGTTTATATTGGAAAGCGGAATGTTTTTGTGAATTGAATTCTGAATCAGTTCCGTTAAGCGGTCTCGTAGATTTTTTAAATCTTTACCATTAGAAGATCGTTTAATTTCTTTAATTAAAACACCGGGATTATTAGCTTGTGCTGTAATCAGATCGTGTTCAGAAATCATTCCTTTAACAGCAGATTTGTCTGTCCCGTCTAAAGTAACACACAAATGGGTTACATTATTTTTTAGCATTATGAGCTGAGCTTCAGCTAGTGAGATATTTTCAACAACTGTTACTACAGGTGAAGACATAATTGCTTTCATGGTAACAGTTAACGGAAACAGCCCTGTGGCAATTTTGGAGCACATATCTGTGTGGGTCACAATTCCGATAGGGAATTTGTTATCGCAAATCACAGCACTGTTTGATAAATTCTCGGTCATCAAGAGCGCAACATCTTTAACGGAGTCATTAATAGTTACAGTAAGTGGTTTTCTGTTATAGGTTAGAGACTGGAAATATTGCATTTCAGCTTTTTGATCTATATAAAATACATTGTCATTAGACAGTTTTTCTCTTAAGTTTTCTTTTTCTTTTGGATGCCAGGTATTTGTAGCAAAACTTTCCAAAAGAAAGTTCAGCACATCTGGATTATTGGCTACAAATGGTCTGAATGTCGCAATAGGAATAGCATATACGATAGATTCTTCACGGGATTTAGCCGTCATCATGTAATTATTTTTGGCAAAAAATGGTCTTAGTCCAAAAACATCACCAGCGTGACATTTATTTAAAAGTGTTTCTTCAGCATCTGCAATTACTGATAAATTTACCGTTCCAGTAGCAACAAGATAGAAGCAATCGTGAAGTTTATCGTCTATTTGAAATAAAATTTCGTTTTTTTCTAAATTTAAAACCCTAATGTTTGTAGCGATTGCTGACAGTTCCTGAAAAGTCAAGTTATCAAAAGGCGGATACTCCTTTAAAAAATCAGCAATATTCTCTGCAATTGTATTCATAGTTTTTTTGTAAAGTAATGTCCGTAAAAATAGTAAAAAATAGAAGCAAAAAAAAGCTATGAATTTTTAATTTTATTTAATGGAACTATAGTTAATTTTATCATAAATAGCTGTTTAATAGCTATGCATTAGATGTAAATATTTAATTTTAGTGCTAAATAATTAAATAAACCATGAAAAATTTAAAAAACACATTATTAGTATTATTTACTTTCTTTGCAGTATCATTTGCAAATGCTCAGGAGAAACCTAAAAGTCCGGCAGAAACAGTAAGCGGAAAAATAAAAGATGCTACAATAACCATTAATTATGGAAGTCCTTCTGTAAGAGGAAGAAAAATATGGGGGGAATTAGTTCCGTTTGATGCAGTTTGGCGTGCCGGCGCAAATGATGCAACTACTTTTGAGACAGATAAAGATCTTATTATTGAAGGTTCTAAACTGCCTGCTGGAAAGTATTCATTCTTTGTTATACCAAATGAAAAAGAATGTGTGATTATTTTTAATAAAGAAGCTAAACAATGGGGAGCTTATAAATATGATGAAAAAAAGGATCAGGTTCGTGTAAAGATTGCGCCAAAAACAAAGGGAATTAGTTCAGTTGAAAAATTAAGCTATGCAATAAATCCTAATAATGTTATTTTGAGCTGGGACACTTGGAATATAGGATTCAAAGTAAAATAATTTTTAAGCTTTTAGAAACAAACAATTTTAAAATCATCGTCAATTATGGCGATGATTTTTTTTAAATAATTATTAAAAGTTTTAGGAAAGGTTAGTGCAGTTACTTGGTTAGCTAATATTAAGCACAAATTCAACTAAAGGTAAAAGAGAAACAGATATAGGTTCTACAAAAATTCTATTTTACATAATATAAATTATAGTTCATTTTATATTGCATATACAAATGGCTAAAATGAGTAATTTATTCAATTGCTGATGATTATATCGTGTAATTTCTTATTATGAAAATGCATTACTATTTTACAAAGTCATTTTTATCAATTCAACTTCGACTTATCAAAGTTCTCTTCATTTTTATCGACAACAAACGGTTTTAATTTATTGCATTCTTCAGGCGTGTCAAAAATCATTTTGAAAACAATTTTTGTTTTTTCGCTGGATACTTCTTCAAATGTTACAAGAACTTGATCTTAGACTAATATATTGTTGAAATTACACGTTTATTTATCTTTCATTGATGCTTTCGTTCCTCTAAAAATTGGGTTTATGAGATTTCTATGTCTTACCTTTGCAAAAGACAAAAAGGATTATGACAAAAGGAAAATACATTCAGCTGATACTGATTTTGGGTTCTATGACGGCTCTTGGGCCATTTTCGATTGATATGTATTTACCCAGTTTTTCGGGGATTGCAAAAGATCTGCATACTACAGTTACCGAGGTTTCTGCATCTTTATCCAGTTATTTTATCGGGATTTCATTTGGACAATTGTTATATGGGCCTTTGCTGGATCGTTATGGACGAAAAAAGCCATTGTTCATTGGATTGCTGGTTTATATTTTAGCTTCTTTAGGCTGTGCCGTTGTGGCAAATATCAATGTGTTTATAGGACTTCGCTTTATTCAGGCTGTTGGAAGCTGTGCAGCTACTGTGGCTTCGGTTGCGATGGTTCGGGATTTGTTTCCTGTGAAGGAAATTCCCAATGTTTTGTCCAAATTAATGCTGGTTCTTGGGCTTTCGCCAATGCTGGCGCCAACCATTGGAAGCTATGTAACGACTTATTACGGTTGGCATCCCATATTTTTTATACTAATGTTCTTAGGTGGTTTTGTACTTATTGCATCACAATTGGGATTGCCTGATACACACAAACCTGATCCCGCTATTTCATTGAAACCGAAGCCAATTATTAGCAATTTTATTGGGATTATCAAAGTGCCTCAGTTTTATACTTATGCTTTGACAGGTTCAATCGCATTTTCGGGATTGTTTACTTATGTTGCGGCTTCTCCTATTTTGTTTATGGATATTTTAAAAGTGGATGCGACTGTTTACGGCTGGATTTTTGCTTTTATGTCGGTGAGTTTTATTGGTTCGAGCCAATTGAATTCCTTATTATTGAGAAGATTCTCCAGTGAACAGATGATTTTTGGTGCATTGGTTGTTCAAATATTAATAAGTGTTGCTTTTTTGATTTTGGCAATAAATGATGATTTAGGTTTGTACGGCACAATGACGATGCTCTTTTTATTTTTGGCTTGTTTGGGTATTTCCAATCCTAATACTGCTGGATTGACCCTTGCTCCTTTTGCCAAAAATACCGGAAGTGCTTCGGCATTGATGGGTGCGACTCAATTGGGAATTGGCGCGTTATCTTCTTTTGCTGTGGGTGTTTTTGTTAAAGATTCAATGGTTCCAATGGTTGCAATTATGACCTGTACCACGATTATTGCTTTCATTATTTTGAATATTGGTAAAAGAAAAATAAAGGAAACCATTGTAAATTCTGGAGATGATGAAATTACAATGGTTCACTAATTTATTATATGGATAAGGAGTTATAGTTTTTGTAAATAGACTGATTTTCCATTCACCATTACATCATACTGACCTGTGGTTTCATTAAAAGTTGTTCGGACATAATTTCCTTTAAAAACAACAACTGCACCATAAATTTTTCCATTGCTGGCTGATACAAAATCAAATACTACTCGTGTGTTATCTGGGCTAATGCTCAGTTTGTAAGTGCTAAAGTCTGTGTTTTTTAGAATAAATTCTTGTTTTGTATCAATTATTTTATCATCGATATAAAAATTGACAACTTTATCACTTAAGCTGATATCTGGATAATATTCATTGACTTTTTTAAGCAATTCATATTGTGCTGGAGTTGCATTCTCATTTTTAGATGCAATAGTTTGTGAAAATGAAGCGACCGAAAACATAAAACTCAATAGTAAAATGTACTTTTTCATAATTTTAATTTTTTTAAGACTAGTTTAAATTCTTAACTATTTTAAGAATATTTTTTTTATAAATAATTGAAAAATAGGTGTTTATTTTTTTTATGATGATGTTTGCTCTTCCAAAAATCAATATTGATATTTAATTCTAGGTCTTGCTGTAACGAAAATTATGCACTCTCATTAGGTATAATTTCCTCTGAGCTTCCTAGTTTATATATAGGCTGCTCAAAGGGTAATGTAAAATAAAAACTAGAACCTTCACCTTGAATACTTTCTACCCATATTTTGCCACCATTTTTTTCTAAAAAGCCTTTTACCAATAATAGTCCGATTCCAGCACCTTTATTATTTTTTCTTGTTTCTGAAAGTGCTGTTATTTGCGGCGTGAAAAGTTTTTCGATTATTTCTTTTGACATTCCAATTCCAGTATCTTTAACCTGAATAATAACTTTATCCTTTTCTTTTTTGGCAGAAATTATTATTAATCCTCCTTTTTCTGTATATTTTATAGCATTTGAAACGATATTTTGAATAATGGAGATTAACATTTTACTGTCGGCAAACACATAGGTATTCTCTTCAACTTCATGACGAAGATTGATATTATTTATCGAAGCGGTATCGTTTAAAGTGTCAAAAACTTTATCAATATAATTAATCAGTTTTAATTTTGCCGGCAAGAATGTGTCCGATGCATATTTTATTCTTGCCCATTCTACTAAATAGTCTAACATTTCCAGTTCTTCTGTTGAAGTTTCATAAACTAAGTCAAGCATTTCCTGTATAAGATCGGGATCCATTTCGCGAAAATTTTCTTTTAGAAATTTAGTTGTTCCTATAATTCCAGATAAAGGACTTCTTAAATCATGTGAAAGTACAGCCATAACGCTCTCTTTGTGAGTGTTAAGATTTTCTAATTCTCTGATGTAATTTTTTATCACCTCCTTCGATTTTTTTCTATCAGTCAAGTCCCTCAAAACTTTAACGAAGCCCAGCCTCTCACCATCTAAACCGATGAGCGGAAAAACAAATCCAGAGGCATAAAACAGGCGCTTATTTTTGGCAACATGCCATCTGTTATCTGTAGCTCTGCCTTTTTCCAAAGCGGTTTCAATATCTTTTTTTGGAATGCCGTTTTTTAAATCTTCATCAGTAAAAATTATGTCAAAAGATTCTCCTATAACTTCATCAGTTTCGTAACCGAATATCTTAACAGAGCCTGAACTCCAGCTATTTATGTTTAATTCGTTGTCTAATGTAAAAATGGAATAGTCATGTAAACTGTCTATGATTTGGCTATAAAAGTCAGCAGTTGGTACATATTTATTTTTGAGAATTTTATTTTCATGTCGTTTAGTTCCCATTGAATATTCTTTAAGTCATTATTTTGTAATAGCGTGCATTTTGTCTACCACCATTGCTTATAATGTTACTTAATTACCGCTGGTTAAGGCCAAATTTAATCCTTATCTCTTGATATATTTTTATATAATAATAGAATTAAGTTGTAATTTTCACATGTTTTTAAACGTTTAATATATTGACTAATAGGTAGTTTTTAAAAAAAAAATAGATGTATAAATTTTATTGCAGTTTTAGATTTATATTATAATGGAGCATTGAGTACCTCACCCCCAGCCCCTCTCCAAAGGAGAGGGGAGCTACTCAACTAATTTACATGTACTTTGTGTAATTGCAAATTGGGGAGCTATAACCGTAAAGGTATTACTGTACTTATATTGCCTGCCTGTCAGATCCTTGTGTATTGTCTAGAAGGCTTTTTTCAACGAAGTCCAGAAAATGAGTACCGAATTTGATAAAAATAAGAGCAATCATTGTACATTAGCAATCAGTTTATATCGAAGAATTTTTAAGAAACACACATTATGAAACACTTTAAAAGCATCTTTTTATTTTTTCTATGCATCACCTATTTTTTCTGTGCCAATGCCCAAGACAACGCGCCTATTAAAGAATTTAATTTTGGAGGAAATGCTGACAAAAAATCTGGTACAGTCATAAATAAAGCTGTTGCGTATACTAAAGCTATTGGATACGGATTTGATTTACAATCCGATAAGAATGTAACATTTGACGAAAAATCAATATCGGCTAAGAGTCCGTTTTATTTTTCGATAAAGCTTCCTGAAGGGAATTATAGTGTGGAAGTCGTTTTGGGCGGCAACAACAGCGGCATTACAACTGTAAAGGCTGAGTCCAGAAGATTGATGCTGCGAGAAATTAAAACTGCTGCAAAAGAAACTAAAACAGCACGTTTTGTGGTCAATGTCAGAACTGCTAAATTTGATGTGAACAATACCATTACTCTTAAACCTGCTGAACTTAAGGGGCTGAATTGGGATGAGAAATTAACCTTGGAATTTTTGGGGACATCAATTGTTCAAAGCATTAAAATTTATCCTATTTCAAAAATCAAAACAATTTATATGGCTGGAGATTCTACAGTTATGGAACATGATTTGGAGCCCTGGACATCTTGGCCACAGTTTTTTCCAAATTATTTGACGACAGATATAGTAGTTGCCAATTATGCTTGTTCAGGTTTGACGCTCAGTTCTTTTAGATCTGAATATCGATTAGAGAAAATTTTATACTTGATGGAACCAGGTGATTACCTTTTTATTGAGTTTGGCCACAATGACGAAAAAGCAACAGGAGATGGAAAAGAAGCTTCAGGAAAGTATACTGCGTTATTAAAGGATCTTATTACAAAAACCAGAAATAAAGGAGGTTCTCCAATATTGATAACTCCAATACAAAGACGTTATTTTAATTCTAATGGGACTTTAAAGCCTACTCACGGCGAGTTTCCAGATGCAATGCGGAAAGTGGCTCAAGAGATGCAGGTTCCTTTGATAGATGTTACTAAAATGACAACTTCTCTTTATGAAAGCTGGGGTAATGAACTTTCAAAAAAAGGCTTTGTTCATTATCCGGACGACGCATTCCCAGGACAAATAAGAGCTTTGGCTGATAATACCCACTTTAATAACTTTGGTGCCAATGAAGTGGCTATATGCATCGTACAGAATATTAAAAACAAAGGTTTGCCTCTTGCTAAAAATATAAAACCTACAGTTCCTCATTATGTTTTTAAAAACCCAAGCAAACCAAGTGATTGGACTGTGCCGATGAGCGCCCGAATTGAAATTGCCAAACCTGATGGGGAATAAAATTTAGCTGGTGTGGTTGTTCCTCGAAATTATTTTGAAATAACTTTGAAAGCAATATAAGGTGCTATTGCTACCCAAATCGGTATAAGAATCCAAATTTGGCCTTCAGTAAAATTATAAGCATGTAACAATTGTTTCCAAGAAATTCCACGAATAATTCCAAAGCCAAACTCAAAAGCTAAAGTTAAGACTGACCAAACAATTCCTATTATTAATGCTTGCTTTGCCGTATTTGGAGATAACCATTTTATGACTAAACAACTATAAATTCCAATGAGAATAATTAAAGAAAATGTTGAAATTTGGTGTGCAGTTAATTCACTTATGTATTTCTATACCATAAATCTCTAGCAGCTCCATTTAAAATTGCAAGCAGAACCATAGGAAACCAGTATAATAGGTATTTTATCATTGTTAATTGAGGTTTCTTTAGTTCTTTACAATTTCAGCTTTACTTTGCGGGCACGGATTGAAAATCCGCGCTATCGGGGTGATATACAAGAAGCCAGGAAATTATTGGATGCCGTTATTAAGCTATATAATGATGAAAGACCGCATATGAGTATAGGTAACCTTACACCGAATCAAGTACATCAAAACAATATAAAAGCAGAAAAATTATGGAAGAATTATTATGTAAAAAGCCCTATTATTGTAAACCAATAACAGGACTAAAAGTGAGTTGTAAATCTATTTTAGGATTAAGTGTAAATATGTAAACTTTTTTCAGGACGACACATTCAAACGGGCACGAGCGGGACGCTCGCGCTAGCGGGGGGAAATTGCTTAAGGAAACGACATTCAATTATCATCAAGTAAAACTCGTATTAATTAATTTACTACTCTTCATTTTTTTTAAGTACTTTTAAAATCTCAATATCAAGATTTTTTACCCAAATGCTAATGCTATCAATTTGTGATACTAACTCTGGTTTTGAAATTGTAGCTTCCTTTAGCCTTTTCTTAATTCTAAGTGATTCCATAGTAAATATCCGATCATTTTCATTGATTAAATAATCATGAAAAGAAGGACCGCTCCAAAGGTCTTCTGTCATTGTTCGGTACCATTTCAATTTTGATCCATTAAAAAGTAATTGTTTAAATAATACGCCATTGTTGAGATAAACCCTCTCCATGGTAAAAATATCAATAAAACTTACTTGTTTAATATATATCGCAGGTATTTTTTCAACCGTGTTTCCTTCTTCATTAACAATAGTTACCCCTTTAAAATATGCTGCATCATCTAGATACTTTTTATTCAAAATATTGTAATTGATTTTAATTTTACAATGAATGGTATCATTTTTAATGTCAATTAATATGGCATCTGAATAATTTTTCTGAGAAAAAACTATGCTTACATAGAATAAACAGATAACTGAAAAATAAGCTTTGTTTATAGATTTTTTCATTTGTGTTGGTTTTTTATTTTGTCAAAATATCGCACAACTTGTATATACAAAACAAACCTTCGCAAATCAGCCCAAATAGGGATGTTATACGAAGGTTTGTTTTGCTTTGTATTTTTCAAATATATAGTTTTTATCAGAAATTATGGCCTGAATGGAAAACTATTTGGAACTATGCATCGACTTTTGTTCTCTTCTCAGGTCTGATAATCATTCGTAACGATTGGTCTTTGGAGAAATAAGCAATCATCCAGTTATAGAATGTCTGCAGTCTGTTGCGGTAGGTTATCAATGAGATAAGGTGAATAAATAACCAAATTACCCATGCGAAAAAGCCTTTGAAATGTATTTTATTTGGTAAATCGACCACGGCTTTGTTTTTTCCAATAATCGCCATAGAACCTTTGTCGTTGTATTTAAAAGGTTTTAAGGGTTTGTTTTGAAGCATTAGTTTGAAGTTTTCGGCTAGATTTACGCCTTGCTGAATGGCGACTTGCGCTACTTGTGGATGACCTCCTGCGAAATTAGTATCATTGATTTGAATACAGGTATCACCAATTGCGTAAATGTTTTCGGTGCCGTTTACTTTGTTGAACGCATCGGTTGCCATTCGTTTGCCACGACCATAACTTTCTGCCGGAATTCCTTCAAATTCTCTTGCTGAAACTCCTGCTGCCCAAATTAAATTTTTGGTTTGTATGGTATTTCCATCTGCAAAGAAAACGGTATCGTCTTTATAATCCACAACACGAGTGTTTAGTTTTACGACAACTCCAAGTTTAGTTACAGCTTCGAGTGTATCTTCCTGTGATTCTTTGCTCATTGGAGATAACAGTGCATCTCCGCCATCGACTAAATAAATATTACTGACAGAGGTGTCTAACTCGGGATATTCTTTGAGCAAAATGTTTTTTCGCATTTCGGCAAACATTCCCGAAACTTCCACACCTGTAGGCCCGCCACCGGCAACTACTATGGTTAATAGTGTTCTTCGCTTGCGGATGTCTTTGCAGATAGCGGCTTTTTCGAGGTTTTTCAATAATGTATTGCGCATTTCGATTGCATCATTTAGCGTTTTCATCGGAATGGCATTTTTCTTGACATTTTCCATTCCAAAATAACTGGTTTCGGCACCTGTGGCAAAAACCAGGCGGTCGTAATTCAATTCACCGTTATTGAGAATGATTTTGTTTTCGGAAGGAATTACTTTTTGCAGTTCGCCTAAACGAAACTGCAGATTTTTTTTGCCTGCAAAAAATTTTCGGAAAGGATAACTGATACTTGAAGGTTCTAAGAAAGCTGTAGCCACCTGATAGATGAGCGGCGGAAAGAAATTATAGTTGTTTTTGTCAACAAGGGTTACTTCAATTCCTTTGTGGTTGGTGAGTTCTTTGGCTAAATTAATGCCGGCAAAACCACCGCCTATGATTACTATTTGCATATTGAGACTTTTATGAGAAAGATTAGTTTTTGTTTCTCTAAAAGTACAATTTTTAAATTAAATATTGTTTTAAACACATAGATACATAGTTTTGTGAACTTAGTAAAAGACGCTTTGCTTTGTTAAAGTAAAACATAGCTTTGTTTACCCAAGAATTGGGCTATATAATTCTCTTTTTACTATGTTTCTATATGTTTATTTTTATTTAGTTTTTGAATTTTTTAACTGGCTTTTCTGTAATTTCGGTTTTGTTCTGCAGTAAATAATTAGCCAACAATTTTTCAATCAGTTCGTCTTTGGTAAGATGATGAAAAATGGTTTTTATTTTTGTTTTTAATTCCGCATCCACATCGTGATTGGGTTTGGTTTTGAAGATTTGCTTCGCCCATAAAAAGGTGTTGTTTTCTTCGATGCTCGCAACAGAAGGTTTTTTATATTTAGAAAACTGGATTCCCAATTCTCTTTCGAAATCAGCGATTTTAGCTTCTTCTTCGGGCTGTAAAACGGTCAAAGAAAGACCTTTGGCTCCTGCCCTAGCCGTTCTTCCGCTACGGTGAACATATACTTCATACACGTCAGGTAAATGATAATTGACTACATAAGAGATTTCTTTTACATCAATTCCTCTCGCAGCCAAATCGGTTGCCACCAAAATATTGATATGTCCCTCACGAAACTGCTCCATGATTCGGTCACGGATTCCCTGTGATAAACTTCCATGCAATGCTCCTGATGAAAATCTGTTAATAGCGAGATTTTTAGCAAGTTTATTGACAGCAGCTTTGGTTTTGCAGAAAATAATACCGCGTTCTCCTTCTTTTGTATTAAGGAAATGCATTAAAACATCCAGTTTCTCTATAGGATCTACCACAATATAGTTATGGTCAATCCCTTGATTTCCGACAGTTTCCATGCTGGCGCTTACTTGAACTACATTTTTATTTAAGTAATTCTGGATTAACTGCTTAATGGTTCCGGGCATAGTAGCCGAAAACAAAAAAGTTCTGTATGTTTTGGGTAATTCGGTAATAATTTCGTCCAAAGCTTCTTTAAGGATTGAGACCATTTCATCAGCCTCGTCGAGAACTAGGAATTTGGTCTCTTTTAAGCTAATAGCTTTACGCTGTAATAAATCGATTAAACGACCTGGTGTTGCAACAACAATATGCGTTGGCGATTTTAATCTTTCGATCTGCGGTTTAATTGGGATTCCGCCACAAACGCTTGCAATCGAAACGTCAGGAAGATATTTAGTGAAGCTTTCTAGATTTGTGAAAATCTGCTGTCCCAATTCTCTTGTAGGCACTAGAATTACGGCTTGTACGGCAGCATTATTCGTGTCTATTAATTGCAGTAACGGCAATCCAAAAGCAGCAGTTTTTCCCGTTCCCGTTTTGGCAAGTCCAACAATATCCGTAGTGTTTGCTAACAATAACGGAATGGTTTTTTGCTGAATTTCGGTTGGGGTTACAATTCCCATTTCGGTAATCGCTTTTAGTATTCCTTTTGAAACTCCTAAATCTGAGAATTGTACTGACATGCTTTTTTGTTTTTTAATTGTAAAATGCTAATAAATAGCAGAATGTTGTTTTAGCCCCGATAGCAGTGGAAATCCTTTTGTGCCGGGGTTCGGCACAAAAGATTGTAGCGGATAGCGGGATTAGCTCCTGATAAAAAACTCACACCCTAACTGCATACTAAAATCTGAATACTGAATACTATTTTTAATCGGCTTCGTTCATGATTTTCTCACGATATTTTTTCCCGATTAATAAGGTCATTTTTAGTTTATAATCTTCCATTAACCATTCTCTATAGTTTTTACTGCATTGGCTAAGGCATTTTGAAAAACGTTTTACACGGTATTCAATATCTGCTTCCAATTCTTTTGAAAGCGCTTTGGCTTCCTGCAGTTCCTCTGTATTGTCCACACACATAGCAGCGTGCTGGTCAATTGATTTGTCTAAAACTACTTTGGATCTTAAGTTCTGTGCGATAGCGAGTTTGTGCTCTTCATCTACATCAAAAGTTACATCAGCAGTTTTGCTGAATTTTGCACGTAAATCTGGAGGCATCGTGTATTTGAAATGCGTCTCTATTTCGCTGTCATCTCTTAAATTCTCTAAGTAAAATTCAGGAGATTTAAATATATGCTGCCAGTTTACGGGATCACTCCACAATCCGAAACGAGCTGCATTATTACCCAAATCAATTACGGCAAATTCGTCTTTTCCAGGTAATTTTCTAGAACCACGGCCTATCATTTGGAAGTATAATGTCAAAGATTTTGTTGCTCTGTTCAGAATAATAGTTTCAACAGTTGGCTCATCAAAACCGGTTGTAAGGATTCCGACAGAAGTTAGAATCGCATCCGGAGTGTGCTTGAACCAGTGCAAAATCTCTTTTCGTTCTTCGGTACTGCTGGTGTTATCAAGGTGGCGAATGCCGTAGCCTGCTTCTCTAAATGTTTCATAAACATATAAAGAGGTGTTGATACCGTTGTTGAAAATCAAGGTTTTTTTGCCTAAAGATTTTTCGGTGTATGCATGCAGTAGTTTTTCCTGCATCGCCATATTGGTATATAAATCATCTGAAGATTTTACGGTGTAATCTCCATTGATACCAACTTTTAAAGAAGTTAATCCAACATCATAACTATAGGTAACTGCTTTTGCTAAGAAACCATTTCCTATTAATGAGCTAATGGTGTCTCCCACAATCAATTCATCGTAGCTTTGGTGCATTGGCAGTTTTATATTCGAACTCAAAGGAGTTGCTGTAACCCCAAGGATGAATGCATTTTTGAACGATTTTAATAATTTTCTAAAAGAATTGTAATGCGCCTCATCGATAATAACCAAACCTATATTATCTAAATGTAATTTTTCATCATTGATACGGTTTTTTAAAGTTTCGACCATTGCAACAAAACAAGAATAATCATTTTGGTCCGGAAGTTCTTTTACTTTACTGTTGATGATTTTGTTTTTTACGTCAAAACCTTTCAACATTTTTGAAGTTTGTTTACACAGCTCGATACGGTGTGTAAGTACCACCACTTTTTTGTTGTGCTGGGACAAATAACGGCGTACGATCTCAGAAAAAATGACTGTTTTTCCTCCACCTGTAGGTAATTGGTATAACAAATGGTGTTGTGCTGGGGCATTGTCTATACGCTCAAATATGGCGTCAATGTCTCCTTGCTGGTAAGCGTAAAGTTCTTTTTTGGCTTCGATTTCAATTTCTAAACTCTCTTGATGCATTGTATATTTTTCGATTTTTGCAAAAATACGCCTAAAAAACAGTTATTCGGTTAAAAAATTTTAAAAAAATATAAGCGGGGATAATAAATATTAATTATAAAGGTCTTTTTCGTTATCCAAAAGTTCAATACTTGATTTAAAATCAGTGCGGTTGATCCATTTTTGATTGGAAGTTTCCTCACAAACTGCGATTAATCTGTTTTTAAATTCGCTTATAATTCCATTTGAAATAATAAATTTTAAGGCTTGTTCGAATGAATTGTGGATACTTTTGTAGAACAGATCCTGTCTTATTATATTTTCTGAAGCAAAAGTTTGCGCAATTTCGATGTTATAAAGCATGACATCGGCAATGATGAAAGGATCTACACCTAAAAGAATAAAATGCTTGATGTATTTTTGAGCAACAGACCGCCTCATTTTTGGTTTTTTTCTTTTTCCTTTTGTCTGCAGCGGAAAATATTCTTGTGAAATTTTGAGTTTGCATTCCTGCAATAAAGTTTCTTCTTTTGGATTGAAAACAAAATTGTAATAGACTTTTACCGGAGGGAACTTTTCATACAATTCAAGAAGCTGCTCTTCAAGCTGTTCTTTGGTAAGTTCATTTAAATATTTTTTTAAATCGCGCTTGCTCATTTTCAAAGTTTAAGAATACAAAAGTAATTTAGTTTTTAAATGAATACAGCAATTATGAATGTTATTACTTAATTTTGGGCTTTCAAATTAAAAAACAACTGCAAATGCTTAAAATTTTTAAGATTACGGCCATTTTAGAAGGCATCTCCTATTTGGTTTTATTTTCGAATATGCTTTTTATTAAGCCAACCAATTTTGCCCTTTACAAAACATTGCTGTATCCAATTGGGATGAGCCATGGTGTATTATTTATAGGTTATATTTTATTGGCTATTTTGCTGAAGAATCCGCAAAAATGGAATTTCAAGGTTTTTGGAATTATTTTGGCAGCTTCGTTAATTCCTTTTGGTACTTTTTATGTGGAGAAAAAATATTTATAAAATTTCTAGTTCTCAGTATTTACTGAACAGTGATTGGTTTTTCTTTACCAATTAGTAACAGCTAATCACTTAAAATAATCAAACATGGATAAACTCATTCATATCATTTTCAGTTTTCTCTATCCAGTTTTCAGAGATTGGGGAATGAGCAGATCAGCATCGACATACCTAAGTTTGTTTTTCAACACTATCTTGCTTTGTGTTTTGGCTTATTGGCTGTATGTGGTTTTCCGGTTTATTTTAGTTACTATTTTGGCTATTGTTGCCCAAAGGACTAAAACTAAATTTGATGATTTATTGGTAAGTAACAAAACAGCCAAGTATATTTCTTATTTAGTTCCGCTTTTTTTTGTTTTTAGGTCAGTTCCAGTAATTCTGGACAAATTTGAATATTGGGAGAACATTTTTGGTAAAATAGTTGCTACTTATATTATTTTACTGATTTTATGGATTATCCGAACCATTTTTAATTCCGTAAGAGATTATTTAAAACTGATTCCGCGTTATAGCGACAAACCGATTGACAGTTTTATACAGGTTATTATGATTGTGCTGTGGATGTTTGGAATTACGTTTATAATTTCGAAATTGTTTGATATCGATCAAAAGGAATTACTGACGATACTAGGAGCTGTTTCGGCTGTAATCATCTTAATTTTTAGAGACACGATTCTGGGTTTTGTGGCAAGTGTCCAAGTAGCAATAAACGACATGGTGCGTATTGGGGATTGGATTACAATGGATCGTTATGGTGCCGATGGTGATGTAATCGAAATAAATCTGGCTACAGTAAAAGTTCGAAATTTTGATAATACCACAACAACGATTCCAACGTACAGTTTGAGTTCGGATTCTTTTCAAAACTGGAGGGGAATGTTAAATTCTGACGGAAGACGAATTAAGAGACACATCATAATTAAAAGCAGCAGTATTCGGTTTCTTGAAGATGAAGAGCTGAATGACTTAAAAAAAATAAATCTTTTAAGTGCTTATATTGACTCTCGAAAACTCGAAATAGACAACTATAACAGCACACATGAAATTGACAAAAGCTTAGCAATAAACGGCCGGCACTTGACCAACTTAGGATTGTTTCGAAAGTATATTATTCAATACCTGCAGCAATATCCAGGATTGAATAAAGATATGCTGATGATTTGCCGACAGTTACAGCCTACACCTTATGGCGTTCCGCTGGAAGTCTATGCTTTTTCAAAAGACAAACGTTTTGAGAATTACGAATACATTATGGCCGATATCTTTGATCATATCATTGCAGCCGTTCCCTACTTTGATTTGGAAATTTTTGTAATGCCTTCTGAAAATGAAGCAAAGCCTTTTTAGCTGAACTAAAAAAATCCGCTAAATCCATTAATAAATTAGATGGATTCAGCGGATTTTTAATATTTATTACTGTCTAATATAAATTCTTAGTAAACATAGAATTTCAGTATCTTCCCCTTAACCTATCCTGTCTTTTACATATTCAATCTCTGTTTTTCCGTGCGCTTTTGGTTTACCATCTTCGCCTAAATTTACCATTACAGTGCTGTCTATAGTGATTATAGTCTCTCTGGTCATCATATTTCGCGCCTCGCATTTTAGCTCTAATGAAGAACGGCCAAATTTAACCACATCAATCCCAATTTCGATGATATCTCCTTGTCTTGCAGAGCTTCTGAAATTGATTTCTGACATGTGTTTGGTTACAATTCTTCGATTTTCCAATTGAATGATTGAATATAAAGCCAATTCCTCATCTAACCAAGCTAATAATTTTCCTCCAAATAAGGAGCCGTTAGGGTTTAAATCTTCTGGTTTTACCCATTTTCTGGTATGAAATCGCATATTTAATTATTTTATATTGCTAAAATAATACATTGCTAACAGTAATTTTTATATTTTTAAAGAAAAAAGATGGATCATAGAGATAAATTAATAAAAGAAATTCGTGGTGAATCATTGGGGAATATCCATATTCAATCTTCTTCAGAAGAGCTGTTTCAAAATGAAGTACTTAGGCCTATTTTGAAATTGCAGAATGATTTGTTTATTGCCTCTTTTTTAAATTACATCAGCAAATACAAAAGAGATTTTTATACCAAAACGGTTGAAAACAAGCTGGCTATTATTGAAAATGCGATTCAAAAGGACATTAAGTTTCGAAATGCTTTGAAAGGTATGATTATCGCGTTGTTTACAATTGATGAATATGCGCTTTATATTAAAAATTCATCTAGATTAAATAAAAGAATGATGAATTTATTGATTGAAAGACTGAGAAGTCAAGTGCAGCTGTTTGATAAGGAAAATTAGTTCCACCTCTTTCGTTTTTTTTACGTATAAATTTATCTTTCAATTCTTAAATTATATTTTTAATAAGAGTATACCTTATTATATCTGTATTTTTTCTTTTATTGCTATTTTCTGAAATAAATATTCTTAAAACTTTGCATTTTTGTTTATGTTAATCGTTATCTGAAGTTTTTTGAAATATTTACTAAAACGTTTTATTGACTGCTAAATACTAATTATTACTATTAATTAACATTAAAAAAACAAATATGTTTGTTTTTTGCTTATTATTGTAATTAATTGACAATTGCATTATTTATAACTATTGCATAATATTTTAAATGTTAATAAATGGAAAGACGTGATGCTCTAAAAAAAATAGCATATTTAATGGGGGGAGCAATTTCTGCCACTACTATGGGGGTATTATTTGAAAGTTTCGCAGTACCCAATTCTGAAATAAAAAAACATTTCTATTCGGCGACAGATGAGGAGATTTTGGGTGAATTTTCCGAAATCATTCTGCCAACAACTGCTAAATCTCCAGGTGCTAAAGCAGCAGGTGTTGGTCTCCTAATACCGCTAATTATAAAAGACTGTTTTCCTCCAAACCTGCAGGATCTTTTTAAAAAAGGATTTGAAGATATGTTAGCACAATGCAAAACTAAATTCAATAAAGAATTCCTGAGTCTTAATGCTGAAGAGAAAACACAGCTCATGAATGCATTAAAACAAGATTCCATAGACAATAATAAAGAACCTTCTTTCTTTTTAATAGCAAGAGATTTAACCATATTGGGTTATTTTTCTTCAGAAATTGGCTGTACAATGGCCAGGGAATATTTGCCTATTCCAGGAAGATATGATGGCAATGCCGATTACAAGCCTGACCAGAAAGCTTGGGCAATATAATTAACGAAGTATTTATAATTATTTTTATTAATTCCTAAAAAGAGACTAGTGAATACTGATTTTAAAAAGAAAAATACTTATGACGCAATTGTTATAGGTTCAGGAATAAGCGGCGGATGGGCAGCCAAAGAATTAACAGAAAAAGGGCTAAAAGTCCTGATGTTGGAACGCGGTATGAACATAGAAAATATTAAAGACTATGATTCGGCGATGAAAGCTCCTTGGGAAATTGCTTATTGCGGAAAAATGACCGAAGAACAGAAGCGTGCTCATCCTGTACAGACCAGAGATTATCCATACACTCAAGCTAATAAAAACTAGTGGGTTAATGATTTGGAATGCCCTTATACTGAGGATAAACGTTTTGATTGGTACAGAGGTTTTCATGTAGGCGGAAAATCTCTGATGTGGGGGCGCCAAAGCTACCGTTTCAGTGATCACAATTTTGAAGATAACATCAAAGACGGGCATGGTAATGACTGGCCCATCCGATATAAAGATATTGCGCCTTGGTATGATTATGTAGAAAAATTTGCTGGAATCAGCGGTCAGGCTGAAAATTGGCCTTTATTGCCTGACGGTCAATTTTTACCTCCTATGGATATGAATTGCGTTGAAAAATCAGTTAAAGAACGCCTCGAAAAACATTACAATAAATCCAGAATATTAACTATTGGCCGTACAGCAAACTTAACTGTACCGCATTTAGGAAGAGGAAGCTGCCAGTATAGAAATTTATGCAGCAGAGGCTGTCCATTTGGAGCCTATTTCAGTACGCAGTCTTCTACTTTGCCAGCGGCTATGGCAACTAAAAAATTAACTGTCCGCCCCTACTCGATTGTTAACCATATTATTTATGATAAGGACACGAAGAAAGCCAAAGGCGTAATGGTGATTGACAGCCAGACTAATGAAACGATGGAGTTTTATGCCAAAATTTTTTTTGTAAACGGCTCAACTTTAGGCTCAACTTTTATTTTGCTGAATTCAACTTCTGAGGCTCACCCGAATGGATTGGGTAATAGCAGCGGACAGCTTGGACATAATTTAATGGATCACCATTTTAGATGCGGTGCAGAAGGAACAGTCGAAGGTTTTGAGGATAAATATACGTATGGACGAAGAGCCAATGGTATTTACATTCCAAGATATCAGAATTTTAATGACGACAAAAGGGACTATTTACGTGGCTTTGGATATCAGGGTGCTGCAAGCAGAGGTCACTGGCATAAAGAAGTTGCTGAATTAGACTTTGGTGCCGATTTTAAAGAAACATTATCAAAACCAGCAGATTATTTGTTACTGACGGTTCTTGCATGCCATCAAGTGCCTGCCAAAATCCTTCATTAACATACATGGCTTTAACCGCCAGAGCAGTGGATTACGCTGTAAAAGAATTAAAGAAAAAAAATATTTAGATTTAGGATTATTAAATTATGAGGAAATTAAAAATGGGAATGATTGGCGGTGGAAAAAATGCTTTTATTGGAGCAGTTCATCGCATTGCTGCCAATATGGACGGCTTGATTGAACTGCATTGCGGTGCTTTTAGTTCTAGTCCTGATTTATCCCTTGAATCTGGTAAGGAATTAGGTTTGCCAGAAGATAAATGTTATGGATCTTATACCCAAATGATTGAAACCGAAGCAAAATTACCTCTTGATGAAAGAATGGATTTCGTCTCGATAGTAACTCCAAATCATGCACACTTTGCTCCTGCTATGTTAGCATTAGAAAACGGTTTTCATGTTGTTTTGGATAAACCCATGACTTTGAGTTTAGCTGAAGCAAAATTATTGGAACAAAAAGTAAAAGAAACCGGGCTTTATTTGTGCCTGACACATACTTATGCTGGGTATCCAATGGTAAAACAAGCCAGAAACATGATAGCTGAAAATCAGTTGGGTACTATTCGGAAAATAATGGTTGAATATCCTCAAGGCTGGTTGAGTACTGACTTTGAGAACGGCGGAAACAAACAGGCTGTTTGGAGAACAGATCCGTCTAAAAGTGGCATTAGTGGATGTATGGGAGATATTGGAACTCATGCTGCCCATTTAGCAGAATATATTTCAGGATTGAAAATTACGCAGCTTTGTGCTGATATTAACACTGTAGTTGCCGGCAGAAGATTAGACGATGATGGAAATGTACTGCTTAAATTTGATAATGGAGCCAATGGAATTTTGGTTGCCAGCCAAATTGCAGCAGGTGAAGAAAACAGCTTAAAAATTAAAGTATATGGTGAAAAAGGAGGCTTGGAATGGCACCAAATGGAACCGAATACTTTAGTTGTAAAATGGTTAGATGCACCTGCTCAATTGTATCGCACAGGAAATGGATATTTATCCGCAATAGCAACTTTCAATTCTCGAACACCAAGCGGACATCCGGAAGGGTATTTGGAAGCTTTCGGAAATTTATACAAAAGTTTTGCTTTGACTTTACAATCCAAATTAGAAGGAAAAGAACCAATAGCAAATATGCTTGATTTCCCGACTGTAACAGATGGTGTTCGTGGAATGGCTTTTATCGAAAATGTAATTGCTTCGGGGAAATCATCACAAAAATGGACAGAATTTAAAATTTAAATAGAATCAAATGACCACAATGCAAGGACCTGCTGTTTTTTTGGCGCAATTTATATCTGATGAAGCTCCGTTTAATTCTTTGGAAGGGATTTGCCAATGGGCAACCAATCTAGATTTTAAAGGAATACAGATACCTACTTTAGATTCCCGATTTATTGATTTGAAAAAAGCAGCTGAAAGCAAAACCTATGCTGATGAACTTACTGGAACTGTTGCTTCATACGGCTTAAAAATATCCGAACTTTCTACCCATTTACAAGGTCAGCTGGTTGCTGTTCATCCTGCTTATGATGATTTTTTTGATGGCTTTGCACCACAAGCCTTGCGCGGAAATCCAAAAGCAAGACAAGAATGGGCGGTGCAGCAATTGCATTATGCGGCAAAAGCTTCACAAAATTTAGGACTCAATGCCCATGCTACTTTTAGCGGTTCGCTACTATGGCAGTATTTTCATCCCTGGCCGCAACGTCCGCCGTGTTTAATTGAAGAAGGATTTAAAGAGCTGGCTAACCGCTGGCTGCCAATCCTCAATGAATTTGACAAAAATGGTGTGGATGTCTGTTACGAAATCCATCCTGGTGAAGATTTATTTGATGGAGAAACTTACGAAATGTTTCTGAAAGCGGTAAACAATCATCAGCGTGCCTGCATACTTTATGACCCATCACATTTTGTTCTTCAGCAATTGGATTATATCCAGTACATCGATTTTTATCATGAACGAATCAAAGCTTTCCATGTGAAAGATGCTGAGTTTAATCCAACAGGGAAACAAGGAACTTTTGGAGGCTATCAAAGCTGGGTGAATCGCGCCGGACGTTATCGTTCGCCTGGTGATGGCCAAATTGATTTCAAAACCATTTTTAGCAAATTAGCGCAATATGATTACAAAGGCTGGGCTGTGATGGAATGGGAATGCTGTTTAAAAAATCAAGAAGACGGTGCCCGTGAAGGAGCCGAATTTATAAAAAAACATATCATCAAAGTAACAGATAAAGCTTTTGATGACTTTGCAGCTGTAGAAACCAACTCACAGCTTAACAGAAAAAATTTAGGAATATTAAAACAGTAAATAATGAAAATTAAAATTTTAGCAGCAATACTAATTCTGGGAGGTTTAAGTTCTTTTTCAAAATTTGAATCAATTGCTGTAAAATATAGTCAGGGTAAAGATGAAGTCCAGCCTTCTGAGGGGGAAAAAATAATGGCTAAGCTGGATTGTGCTACTTGTCACAAAATAGATAAGAAAGTAATTGGTCCTTCCTATTTGGATATCGCAAAAAAATACCCAATGAATGATAAAAATATTAGCTACTTATCTGATAAAATTATAAAAGGAGGCTCGGGAGTTTGGGGAGCTATACCAATGGCACCTCATAGTGCATTAAAAAAAGATGATGCTAAAAAAATTGCCAAATACATTCTATCATTGAACAAATAAAATAGAAACCAATTTATGGATCAAGACTTTAATCAAAAAAAGAACCTAAATCTACTGTTCGCAGGGATTTTCTTAAAAAAGGTGTACTAGCAACTGCAGCATTTATGATTATTCCCCGGCATGTTATGGGAAGAGGTTTTGTTGCGCCTAGTGACCGATTATTAATCGCCAGTATTGGTGTTGGAGGAAAAGGAAGATCCGATGTTGATTCTTTTGAAAAAAGCGATCTCGCAAATGTTGCTTATTTATGCGATGTTGATACCAGAAGAGCTGCTGATGCGGTAAAAGCCATTCCAAAAGCTAAATTTTACAAGGACTGGCGTGAAATGCTGGATAAGGAGCATAAAAATTTTGATGCTGTATCCGTTTCCACACCCGATCATAATCATGCGATCCAGGCATTTTCGGCAATGCAGTTAGGTAAACATGTGTATGTCCAAAAACCAATGGCGCATGATATTTACGAAGCACATATGATGACTCAGGCAGCTTCTCGTTATAAAGTAGTTACTCAAATGGGAAATCAAGGTTCATCCAATGATGGTACCCGAATTTTAAAAGAATGGTACGATGCCGATTTAATTGGCGATGTACATACGGTTTACGCTTGGACTGACAGACCTGTTTGGCCACAAGGAATTCCCTGGTCAACGTCAAAAACTGAAATTCCTAAAGAATTGGATTGGGATTTATGGTTAGGAACTGCTCCAAATAAAAATTATGTTGACAAATTAGTGCCTTTCAACTGGCGTGGATGGTGGGATTATGGAACAGGCGCATTGGGAGATATGGGCTGTCATTTGATGGAAGCACCGTTTTCTGTCTTGAATCTAAAATATGCAAAATATGTACAATGTAGTGTTGGTTCAGTTTATATTGATGAATTCAAAAGAGGATATTTTCCAGAAAGCTGTCCTCCTTCAACTCATGTGACATTGACATTTCCAAAAACTGACAAAACGAAAGGCGATATCAAAATGCACTGGATGGATGGCGGTATTCAGCCTGATCGTCCAGAAGAATTAGGAGCAAACGAAATCTTCGGTGATGGTGGGAACGGTACTTTATTCATTGGAACCAAAGGGAAAATGATTTGTGACACTTATAGTGAAAATCCAAGATTACTGCCTTTAAGCCGTAATGAAAATCTAAAAATAGCTAAAAAATTCCCTCGAGTACATGGTGGCGCAGGCGGTCATCAAAAACAATGGATAGAAGGTTGTATTGCTGGATATGGAAAAAAGGAGTTGAGTTCCCCTTTTGAAATAGCAGGCCCTTTAACAGAGGCTTTATTAATGGCAAATCTTGCAGTAAGAGGTTATGATTTGCACAAAGAATATTTAGGAGAAGATTTATATCCGGGTCGTTCTGTTAAACTGCTTTGGGATAATCAAGCTAAGAAAGTAACAAATGTTGATGATGTAAATCAATTTGTAAAAAGAAATTATAGAGAAGGTTGGAAAAACCTGAGTTTTTAAAGAATAATAAATTAAATAGTAAAACGATGAAAAAGATTATTACAGCAGTATTAGTATTCACTTTATTTCAAACCCTTCAGGCGCAAAAAGGATTTAAACCCATTTTTGATGGAAAGACTACAACAGGATGGCATACATATGGAAAAACTTCAGCTAGTGCTGGGTGGAAAGTTGAAGATGGTGTCTTGCATTTTGACCCAGAAGCTGCCAAAAATGGTCAAAGAGGAGATTTAGTAACCGATGCTGAATATGAAAATTTTCATTTAAAAATCGATTGGAAAGTGGCTCCAAAGGCTAACAGCGGCATTATTTTTTATGTAAATGATAATCCGCAGAAATATAAAAACACCTACGAAACTGGTCTAGAAATGCAGGTTTTAGACAATGATGGTCACCCTGACGGGAAAATAACCAAACACCGCGCAGGAGATTTATATGATTTAATTCAAAGTAAATCAGAACCTGTTAAACCAGTTGGAGAATGGAATACGTCAGAAATTGTTTGTAAAAACGGAAAACTGACTTACGTTTTAAACGGAGTTATTGTTGTTGAAACTGTACTTTGGGATGATAACTTTAAAGCATTGGTTGCAGGAAGTAAGTTTGCATCTTGGCCTGGTTTTGGAACATTCAAAAAAGGAAAAATTGCTTTACAGGATCACGGTGATAAAGTGTGGTATCGTAACATCTTGATAAAAGAATAGAATACTATGGAAACTACTACCGGCTGTAAATAATAGCTTCAAAATTAACTTAACCAAAACCAACCTTATTTTTTATGAATACAACTGTCCGCATTAAATTATCTGTAATGATGTTTCTTGAATTTTTTATTTGGGGAGCATGGTTTGTTACCCTTGGAACTTTTCTGGGAAGCAATTTAAAAGCTTCCGGTTCAGAGACGGCAGCAATTTTTTCGACTCAATCTTGGGGAGCTATCATTGCACCTTTTGTTATTGGTTTGATTGCAGATCGTTATTTTAATGCTGAGAAAATTTTAGGTGTTTTACATTTGGCTGGTGCTTTTTTAATGTATCAAATGTATCTGTCGGATGATGTTGGTGCGTTTTATGCCTATGTTTTGAGTTATATGATTTTGTATATGCCAACATTGGCTTTGGTGAATTCAGTAGCATTTAATCAAATGAAAGATGCAGAAAAAGAGTTTCCTAATATTAGAGTATGGGGTACAATTGGCTGGATTTTAGCAGGATTGTCGATTAGTTTTTTGTTTCATTGGGATTCTGTTGAAGCTGTTTCTAGTGGATTACTTAAAAACACTTTTCTTTTGGCTGGGATTGCAGCTTTGATTTTAGGTATATTTAGCTTTACACTGCCTAAAACACCGCCTAAAGTTAGTGAAGGAAAAATTAAAATTGGCGATATAATTGGTTTAGATGCTTTGAAGCTTTTAAACGATAAAAATTTCCTGATATTTTTCATTTCATCGATTCTAATCTGTATTCCACTGGCGTTTTATTATCAAAATGCCCACCCATTTTTAACAGCAGCTGGCATTGAAAATCCAACAGGCAAAATGGCGATAGGTCAAATATCCGAAGCACTGTTTTTATTATTGATTCCTGTGTTTTTTAGACGTTTTGGATTCAAAAAAACAATCCTGGTGGGGATGATTGCATGGGCAATTCGTTACGTTTTATTTGCTTACGGTAATGGTGATGATTTGAGTTTTATGCTTATTTTGGGAATCGCTTTGCATGGAATCTGCTATGATTTCTTTTTTGTGTCAGGCCAAATATATACCAATTCAAAAGCAGGAGAAAAATATAAAAGCGCTGCTCAAGGGCTGATAACATTAGCAACTTATGGTATTGGAATGCTAATTGGTTTTGCAGTTGCAGGCTGGATTACGGATAATTATAAAACAATCGAAGGAACTACTGACTGGCAGATGGTTTGGATAATTCCTGCGGAAATTGCTTTTGCAGTATTTTTGATTTTTGCTCTTCTATTTCAGGATAAAGATAAAGCACAAAACGAAATTTAAGAATTTAAACACAGAAAAAATGAGCGCCAATTTTGACAGAAGGACGGCTATAAAAGGAATTCTTGCAGGGACTGTATCTTTAAGTATACCAACAGGTTTGTCTGCTTTTGCTAATCCTAATGAAGAATTAAAATTAGACTCAAATATGCTCAAAGGAAGAATCAATCATTCGGTAGCTCGCTGGTGTTTTAATGATTTTGACATTGAAACGCTTTGCCAGGAAGTTAATAAAATTGGAATTACAGGAATTGATTTAGTAGGTCCAAAAGACTGGCCAATACTGAAAAAACACAATCTTGTTTCCACTATGTGCAATGGTGCCGAATTAAATTTAGTAGATGGTTTTAATGATATAAAATTTCACGACCAGCTGATTAAAAATTATACCGAAATGATTCCATTAGTTGCTGAAGCTGGCTACAAAAACTTAATTTGCTTTAGCGGCAACCGAAGAGGAAAAACGGATGAAGAAGGATGGAATAATTGTGCACTTGGATTGAAAAAATTAATTCCATTAGCTGAAAAGCATCAGGTGACTTTAGTTATGGAATTATTGAACAGTAAAATTGACCACAAAGATTATCAATGTGATAAAACCTATTGGGGAGTTGAATTGGCAAAACTAATCAATTCGGAAAATTTCAAACTGCTCTATGATATTTACCACATGCAGATTGATGAAGGTGATGTGATCCGAACAATAAAAGAAAATTACAAGTAAATTGCACATTACCACACTGGCGGAGTTCCAGGTCGCAACGAAATTGATGAAACGCAGGAACTCAATTACAGCGCCATAATGAAAGCTATTGCCGAAACTGGATTTACTGGTTTTGTAGGTCAGGAGTTTATTCCTAAACAGAAAGATAAAATGGCCTCTTTGAAAAAGGCTATAGAAATTTGTGATATTTAATTTAAAAAAAAATAGACAATGATAAAGAGAAGAGATTTCATAATTAACAGCAGTTTGGCATTGGGTGCAATTGCAATTGCTCCTTCCCTAGCCTTTTCGGCTAAATCAAAAAATATTGGACTTCAATTGTATACTTTGAGAGAGACATTTTCTAAAGATGTAAAAGGAGTTTTAGAACATGTTTCTAAGTCCGGATACAAGGAAGTAGAAACTTATGGATACTCCAGTGAAAACGGCTTTTTTGGCACTTCTCCAAAAGATTTCAAAAAAATACTTTCAGATAACGGATTAAAAGCTCCAAGCGGACATTATGATTTTAAATCGCTGATAAAAGATAATAATACCGATTTCCTGAAAGTATCTATTGAATGTGCTAATGTATTAGGCAGTGAATATGTTGTTGTTCCTTGGCTGGAAGAAAGTTTAAGAAGCAATTTAGACGATTACAAACGAATTGCACAAAGAATAAATGAGGCGGCAGTTTTATGTAAACAGTCAGGTTTAAAATTAGCGTATCACAACCATGATTTTGAATTCACCAAGCATGGAAATCAAACAGGATATGATGTTTTATTGCAGGAAACTGATAAAAAATTAGTCGATTTTGAATTGGATTTGTATTGGGCAGTTCGCTCAGGAAACGATCCTTTGCACTTGTTCAAGGCTAATCCGGGTCGTTTTACAATGTGGCATGTAAAGGATATGGATAAATCCAAAGCAGATTGGAATACCGAAATTGGTGAAGGAAGTATCAACTTTAAAGCCATTTTTGCCGAAGCTAAACTTTCAGGAATGAAGCACTTTTTTGTTGAACAAGAAACAAATTACTCTCCAAATCCAACTGATTCAATTAAAACAAGTTGGGAATATGTATCGAAACAGTTAATTTAATTCTTACTGTTTTATAGATAGCCTGAATTCGATACTTTTTTGGAGCAGAAAGATTAGGCATTTTCAGGAAGTATTGTCCTGCTATCCGTTACAATCTTTGTGGGCTGAACCCCAGCCCACAAAGGATTTTCACTATTATCGGGGCTAAAAGGAAATATTTTGCTTTTTTGCCCGTCCATATTCTATAATAATATAAAAAGACCAGAAATTGCTGGTCTTTTTATATTCAGAAAACAGAGTGTTTTTAATTTACATTCTTAGAAACAACATAAAAGTTTTTATCTACTTCTACTTTTTCAATTTTTAATGGACTGTCTAATTCAGTCCAATCCGATTTTGGTTTCAAGCTCACTTCAGTTCCGTTTATAGAAACTTTTACCGGCATGTCAAATCCAGAAACGGTATTTGTCCAACGGTATTTCAGAGTTTTTTCTTGAAATGAGTATTGTAATGTCGGAATTCGGGTGTCTCTCAAATATTGATTGAAAATTGTACTTAAATCCAATCCCATTTGAGTACTCATATAATCTTCGATTTGTTTTGTTGTAACGGTTTGGTGGTAGAAAGTACTGTTAAGACCTCTTAAAATAGACTTCCATTTGGCATCATCATTCAAAATCTGACGGATTGTGTGAAGCATATTGGCTCCTTTTGGGTACATATCACCAGATCCTTCATTGTTCACATCATATTTCCCTACTATCGGAATATCGTTTTGAATGTTTCTTCTGCATCCTATTACATATTCCGCACCGGCTTCTTTTCCGTAATAATATTCAATAAAAAGACTCTCAGAATAGTTGGTAAAACTTTCATGAATCCACATGTCAGCAATATCTTTATAGGTAATATTATTGGCAAACCATTCATGTCCTGATTCATGAATAATAATAAAATCGAATTTTAATCCCCAGCCCGTCCCGCTTAAATCATGACCTAAATAACCGTTTTTATATCCATTCCCATAAGTTACACTGCTTTGGTGTTCCATTCCTAAATATGGAGCTTCTACCAATTTGTAGCTGTCTTCATAAAACGGATAAGGACCAAACCAATTTTCTAAAGCTTTTAGCATTCTTGGAACATCTTTGAACTGTTCTTTGGCGACAGCCAAATTATCTCTTAAAACATAATAATTACAGTCTAAATCGCCTTTCTCTCCTTTGTATTTCTCGGAGAAATTAACGTAATCACCAATATTAATATTCACTCCATAATTATTAATTGGGTTTGAAACATACCAATTAAAGGTTCTAGTGTCGTCTTTTTTCTTTTCAATGTTTTGCAGTCTGCCATTAGAGACATCGGTCAAATCACCTGGAACATTTACGCTGATCAGCATGTTTTCGACTTCATCATACATGTGATCCTTGTTTGGCCACCAAACACTTGCACCAAGACCTTGACAGGATGATGCTATGAAATCCTTTCCGTTTTTATCTTTTTTCCAAGTAATCCCTCCATCCCACGGTGGTTTAATGGCTTCTTTAGGTTTTCCTCCAAAAGAGATTACTATTTCATTCGTTTCTCCAACTTTTTGAGCAGTAGCTAATTCAATAAAAAATGCATTTCCGTCTCTTACAAATTTTTGTTCTTTACCTCCTTGCGTCACTTTGTAAATCTGCATAGGTTCCTGCAAATCAATCTGCATTCTATTAGATTGAGACAAAACCGTATAACGAACGGTGTTCTTACCAGTTATAGTTTTCTCGGCAGGGTTTACTTTAATATCTAAATGATAATATTTTAAATCCCACCAAGCTCTTTCTTTTGTAATGCTTCCGCGTAAAGTGTCCTGATGCGTAAAAATCGTTTGAGACTTGTCAAGAAGTCCTTGTGCATTGGCAGAAAAGCCAATTAAAAAGGCGATAAAAACGCCACCAAAGTAATTTTTCATTATTTAGTAATTTTTATAACAAAACTACACACTTTCTTTGATTTTTTTTAAATAAAAAAGACCCAATAGCAATTTACTTACTGTTAGGTCTCTTAAATATTATAATTGTTATAAAAAATTTAAAGATCAGTTTTCATTTCTTTGGTTAAGTATGGAAAACTGGAATGATAAAACTCTTTTATTTCTGACGTCCTTTTAAAATATTAACCACATCGTTCAGCTGAAAACCTTTGGCCTGCAGTAAAATTAAGTAATGAAAAAGTAAATCGGCACTCTCACTTAGAAATAAATCATCGTTATCATCTTTGGCTTCAATTACGACTTCAATCGCTTCTTCTCCTACTTTTTGAGCAATTTTGTTAATACCTAATTTGAATAAAGAAGCTACATAACTTTTTTCAGAATCAGCATTCTCTCTTCTGGTTTTTATTGTGTTTTCAAGGTTTGAAATAAATCCATATTCTTGACTGTTTGGTTCTTGCCAGCAAGTATCAGCTCCTGTATGACAAGTCGGTCCAACAGGTTTTGCTTGTATCAAAAGTGAATCTTCATCACAATCATTCTTGATATTAACCAAATTTAAAAAGTTACCGCTTTCTTCTCCTTTTGTCCAAAGCCTTTGCTTCGAACGGCTGTAAAAAGTTACTTTTCCTGTTTCAACTGTTTTTTGATAAGCTTCTTTGTTCATATAGCCTAACATCAAAACATTTTTAGTTTCGCTGTCTTGAATTATTGCTGGGATTAATCCATGAGCCAATCTTGAAAAATCTATTTCCATTTTTTTTAAGTCTAAAGTTGTAAAGTCAGATGTCATAAAGTAAACTAAATCCGAACTTCAATATTGTTGTTTTTTAATTCTTTTTTCAATGTTTTGATTTCAATCTCCTTAAAATGAAATACGCTTGCCGCCAAAGCCGCATCCGATTTTCCTTCGACAAATGTATCCACAAAATGCTGCATATTTCCTGCTCCGCCTGAAGCGATTATTGGAATATTAACTAATTCAGAAAGTTTAGCCAAAGCTTCATTCGCAAATCCGTTTTTGGTTCCGTCGTGGTTCATTGAAGTAAAAAGGATTTCTCCAGCTCCTCTTTGCTCTACTTCTTGTGCCCAATCAAATAATCTGATTTCGGTTGGAACTTTTCCTCCTACCAAATGCACGATCCATTCGCCATCAATCTGCTTGGCATCAATAGCAACAACCACACATTGGCTTCCGAATTTTTGTGCCAAATCATTTATCAACTGCGGATTTTTTACCGCCGAAGAATTGATGGAAACCTTATCGGCTCCATTTTGCAGTAAAACTTCAACGTCTTCCACAGCCGATATTCCACCACCTACCGTAAACGGAATATTAATCGTAGCAGCTACTTTTCGAACCAAATCAACTAAGGTTCTTCTTCTTTCTTCCGTTGCCGAAATATCCAGAAAAACCAATTCATCAGCACCTTCATCCGAATAGATTTTGGCTAATTCTACAGGATCGCCAGCATCGCGCAAATCTACGAAATTAACACCTTTAACGGTTCTTCCGTTTTTAATGTCTAGGCAAGGGATTATTCTTTTTGTTAACATTCTATCTGTTTTATAAATCATATTCATAGTAGAGATGCACTGCAGTGCATCTCTACAACGAGATGATATAGTTTTCCAATTGTTTCAATGAAATTCTTCCTTCATAAATGGCTTTTCCAATAATGGTTCCTTCACAGCCCAATTCGGCCAGTTTAGGCAATTCATCAAAGGTCGAAATTCCGCCTGATGCGATTAATTTGATTGCCTTGGCTTCTGCCAAAATTTTGGCATATAGATCAAAACTTGGACCTTCCAACATTCCGTCTTTGGCAATGTCGGTACAAATTACATACTGAATCCCTTTGTTTTGATAATTTTGAATAAACGGAACCAAATCTTCATCAGAATTTTCTAACCATCCTGAAACGGCTACTTTTTCGTTATTAGCATCTGCTCCTAAAATAATTTTGTCCGAACCGTATTCAGCAATCCATTTCTCGAAAACAGCTCTGTTTTTTACAGCTATACTTCCTCCTGTGATTTGGTTTGCACCGCTTTCAAAAGCAATTTTTAAATCAGAATCTGCTTTTAAACCACCTCCAAAATCAATTTTTAATTTGGTTTGTGAAGCGATTTGTTCTAATATTTTGTAATTGACAATTTTACTTGATTTAGCACCGTCCAAATCAACTAAATGTAAATATTCAATTCCATGTGCTTCGAATGATTTTGCCACTTCCAGTGGGTTTTCGTTGTATATGATTTTGGTATTGTAATCGCCTTTAGATAAGCGAACACATTTTCCTTCTATGATGTCTATTGCAGGTATTATTCTCATTGAAATTTATGGTTTTTGATTAACGATTTTTGATTTCAGAATTGCTATTGAAATTGATTTTTGCCATTGTCATTGAAATTTATAGTTTCAAAAAATTCCCAAGAATTCGTTCTCCGATATCACCACTTTTTTCTGGGTGAAATTGGGTTCCGTAGAAGTTTTCATTCTCTAAAGCCGAAGAATATCCCACTTCATAATAAGTAGTTGCAATGGTTTCGGTACAGATTGGCGCATAAAAACTATGCACCAAATACATGTATTCGTTCTCTGCAATTCCTTTGAATAAATCTGATTTTAGGTTGTAAATATTGTTCCAGCCCATTTGAGGCACTTTCACTTTTGAAGAAAATTTAACCACATCCACATCAAAAATCCCCAATCCTTTGGTATTTCCTTCCTCGGATGAATTACACATCAACTGCATTCCCAAACAAATTCCGAAAACGGGTTGTTTCAACGTTGGAATCAAAGTATCAAGACCGCTTTCCTTAAGCATTCTCATCGCATAACTAGCTTCTCCCACTCCTGGAAAAATAACTTTGTCAGCAGACTTTATTTCTTCCGGATTATTGCTCAAAACCGCTTTAAATCCCAATCTTTCAATGGCAAACATAATGCTTTGAATATTTCCTGCTCCGTAATTTATGATTACTATTTTCATTTTATAAGCTTTAGGCTTTAGGCTTTGGGCTTTGGGCTTTGAGCTGATGGCCCATAGCTTATGCTCATTGCCATTACAACATTCCTTTCGTACTAGGTAAAATCATTTTCTCAGTATCTCTTTTTACGGCTACTTTTATTGCTTTCGCAAAAGCCTTGAAAATAGCTTCAATTTTGTGATGTTCATTATCACCTTCAGCTTTGATGTTGATATTGGCTTTTGCTCCATCAGAAAATGATTTAAAAAAGTGGAAAAACATCTCCGTAGGCATTTTACCCACCATTTCACGTTTGAATTCGGTTTCCCAAATCAACCAGTTTCTTCCGCCAAAATCAATAGCTACTTGTGCTAAACAATCGTCCATTGGTAAACAAAAACCATAACGCTCAATACCCAATTTATTCCCTAATGCTTTTGCATAAACTTCTCCAAGAGCAATAGCAGTATCTTCAATCGTGTGGTGTTCATCGACTTCTAAATCTCCTTTTACTTTGATTTCCAAGTCCATTTGTCCATGACGAGAAATTTGATCCAGCATGTGATCAAAAAAGGCGATTCCAGTATCAATTTTACTTTGCCCCGTTCCGTCCAGATTCAAATTGATGTAAATATCTGTTTCGTGCGTTTTTCTTGTAATTGAAGCGGTTCGTGCTTCTAATTTCAAGAACTCATATATCTTTTTCCAATCAGTAGTCTGCAAAGCAATAACTGTTTCTAATTCCTCTTGAGCTACTGAAATTTCTGCGCCGCCCAAGCCTTCTTCTTGTTTCAAGAAAATGGCTTTTGCACCAAGATTTTTAGCCAATTCCACATCAGTAATTCGATCTCCCAATACAAAAGAGTTTGCCAAATCATAATTTGGATTGTCAATGTACTTGGTCAGCATTCCTGTTCTTGGCTTGCGGGTTGGTGCATTGTCCTCCGGGAAAGAACGATCTACAAAAATATCATCAAAAAGAACGCCTTCATTTTCAAAAGCTCTCAAAATAAAGTTTTGTGTTGGCCAAAACGTATCTTCAGGAAAACTATCCGTTCCCAAACCATCTTGGTTGGTTACCATCGCCAATTCATAATCCAATTCATTGGCAATTTTTGCCAAATATTGAAACGCTTTTGGATAAAACTCTAATTTTTCTAAACTGTCTAATTGGTATCCTTCTGGTTCCAAAACAATCGTTCCGTCACGATCTATAAAAAGTATTTTTTTCATGGTTTATTTTATTCCAGACCTAACAGGTTTCAAAAACCTGTTAGGTCTTTGTTGTTTAATTACGTAATGCTCCTATTAATTTTTTATTCTCTTCCGCCGTTCCAATAGTCAAACGCAAACAATTTTCGCATAAAGGTTGCGTTGTTCTGTTGCGAATTACAATTCCTTTGGCAATTAATTCATCGTAACGTTTATTGGCATCATCTACTTTTATTAAAATAAAATTGGCTTCTGTTGGATAAATTTTTTCTACAAAAGATACTTTATTTAAAACTGAAAGTAATTCGGTTCTTTGTGCTATGATTGAGGTAATTTCGTTGGCGATTTTTGCTTCATCACTCAAACGTTCTAAAGCACGAAGCTGTGTCAATTCGTTTACATTATAAGGCGGTTTGATTTTATTCAATACCGTAATTACTTCGGCTGATGCATAGCAGATTCCTAAACGGATTCCTGCTAAACCATAAGCTTTAGATAGTGTTTGTGTGATAATTAAATTAGGATATTGATCCAGTTTTTGTAACCAGCCCTCTTTATCCGAAAAATCAATATAAGCTTCGTCAATAACCACAAAACCATTGAATTTTTCTAATAATGTTGTTACGCTTTCCTCTGAGAAAGAATTCCCGGTAGGGTTATTTGGTGAACACAGAAAGATAATTTTGGTATTGGAATTTACAGCCTCAAAAATTTTCTCAATTTGTGGCTGAAAATCATTTGAAAGTAAAACTTCTCTGTTCTCAACCGCATTAATATTCGCCAAAACACTATACATTCCGTAAGTGGGAGGCAATGAAATAATGTTGTCAATTTTTGGCTCGCAAAAAGCTCTGAATAATAAATCTAAAACTTCATCACTTCCGTTTCCTAACAGGATTTGTTTTGGGTTTACATTTTTTATTTTTCCCAAAACCACTTTTACACTGTTTTGTTGTGGGTCTGGATAACGGTTTACACCGTTTTGGTATGGATTTTCATTGGCATCCAAAAAAATCATATCCGCCGTATCGAAATCTTCAAACTCATCACGAGCCGAAGAATAAGGTTTTAATTTTTTGACGTTTTCACGTACTATAGTGTTTATATCGAAATTTTTCATTTTATTTAATTTAAAAAAGAGTAAAGAAATAGACTTTTCTATGATTCTAAATTTTTATTTTTATAAAATCTTTGTCTATCCCAATTAATGTTTTCTTTTAATTTTTTTGCGGGCATTCCCCCGATCAAAATATTATGCTCTACAAATGATTTGGTTACAACAGCTCTAGTCGCTATTACTGAATTATCAGAAATATGAACTCCTTTAAGTATTGAAACATGTGAAGCTATCCAAACATGATTTCCAATATTAATATTTTGTGCATAATTAATTCTTTCATTAGTTATTGAGTCAATAATTGAATGAGAATCACCTGTTCTAATGTCAATATCATATGCAAACATGCAATCTGTACCAATGGTAATTTTTGAATTTGGTTCTGTTACAGCAATATGAGAATCTTCAAATGTTGTGTTTTCTCCAATTATTGCTTCACAATTATAATCTTCAATCCAAATAGAACCTCCTGTATTAAATCTAACTCTTCGGCCAATCTTTATTCTGTTGTTATCTCCTCTAATGAAAAATGTAACATTATTAAATGTTGATGATTCACAAATCTCAATTTCATTATTATTTCCAACTATATCAAATGTGCAATTGTATAAAATGGCAGATTTATCAATATTGAAAACATTATTTACTCCTTTAATAGTTTTCTTAAGTCTTGTCTCTTTGACTTTTTGACCGCTAATAATGATTCTTAGATATTTATACAAAAAAGGAAACTTTTTTACAATTTGCTTAATTTTTTCTTTCATATATAATTTCCTTTTAATAAATTTTAAAGGTTGGTTTTTAAAAAATTACACAGGATTAATTTTCTATCTTCCTTTTTCTATTTGAGCTAATCTCAAGGTAACTGCATTTTTATGAGCCTGTAATCCCTCGGCTTCAGCCATTAATTCAATAGCTGGGCCAATATTTTGAATACCTTTTTCGGATATTTTCTGAAAAGTCATTGATTTAGAAAAACTATCCAAATTTACACCACTATAATTCTTCGCATATCCGTTGGTTGGCAATGTATGATTGGTTCCGGAAGCATAATCACCAGCGCTTTCAGGAGTATAATTTCCAATGAAAACTGAACCTGCATTTCCTATGTTGTTAACATAAAAATCTTCGTCTTTGGTACAAATAATAAAATGTTCAGGACCATATTCATCGATTAATTCTAAAGCGACTGTGTCATTTTCGACAAAAATCAATTTTGAATTAGCAATGGCTTTTTCTGCAATGGCTTTTCTTGGAAGAACATCCAATTGTAGTTGAACTTCTTTTTCAACCTCATCAATCAATTCTTTTGAAGTAGAAACCAAAATCACTTGGCTGTCAGTACCATGTTCTGCTTGAGATAATAAATCGGAAGCTACGAAAGCTGGAATAGCGGTATCATCAGCGACAATTAACAATTCAGAAGGTCCTGCAGGCATATCAATAGCCACACCAAATTGAGTTGCTAATTGTTTGGCAACGGTTACAAACTGATTTCCTGGTCCGAATATTTTATATACTTTTGGGATAGTAACAGTTCCAAAAGTCATTCCGGCAATAGCTTGGATTCCTCCTACTTTCAATATTTTTGTTACTCCGCATAAATAAGCAGCGTATAAAATGGCTGGATTGATATTTCCTTGTTTGTCTGGCGGGGAACATAAAACAATTTCACTGCATCCTGCAAGATTAGCAGGAACTGCCAGCATCAAAACTGTTGAAAATAATGGTGCTGTTCCACCCGGAATGTACAAACCAATTTTTTGGATTGGTCTTTTTTCCTGCCAGCAGTTAACGCCTTCAATAGTTTCTACTACTACTCTATTTGTTTTTTGTGCAGCGTGGAATTTTTCAATATTTGATTTTGCCAACTGAATGGCTTGTTTTAATTCATTTGAAATAGTTGCGATGGCAGTCGCTATTTCGGTTTGGGAAACTTCTAATTCAGGAACTGAAACACCATCAAATAGAGAAGTATATTTTGCAACAGCAAAATCACCTTTGGACTGTACTTCCTTGAAAATTCCTTTTACAGTGGCTTCGATATCATCAACTGTTTTGGTTGGTCTTTCTAAAATAGCTGACCAAGTTTCGGGTTTTGGATTGTATATTTTGTTCATTTTAGATCATTTAACCGCAAAGTCCGCAAAGTTTTTTCGCAAAGTTCGCTATGGGTTTTGAATTGAAAATTATGTTATTTGAAATAATTAAAGCACCATTTTCTCAATTGGACAAACTAAAATTCCTTCGGCCCCAACTTCTTTGAGTTGGTCTATTACTTCCCAGAAAGTATCTTTGTCAATTACAGAGTGTACACTGCTCCAGCCTTCCTGCGCCAATGGCAAAACAGTTAAGCTTCGCAATACTGGAAGGATTTTTCCAACTGCATCAATTTTGTCATTTGGAATATTCATCAAAATGTATTTTGATTTTCTGGCTCTTAGTACCGATTCAATTCTGAATTTTAAGGTGTCAATTATTTTTTGAGATTCAGGACTTACTTTTGGAGAAACTGCTAAAACTGCTTCACTTTTAAAAATAACTTCAACCTCTTTTAAATTATTTTTGAATAAAGTACTTCCGCTGGAAACAATATCTACAATTGCATCGGCCAAACCTATATTTGGAGCAATTTCTACCGAACCGGATATTTGGTGAATATCAACTGTTACTCCTTTGGAACTAAAAAAATCAATAACTGTGTTAGGGTATGAAGTTGCAATTCGCATTCCTTCTAAATCTTTAACGGATTTGTAATTAAAAGCTTTAGGTACTGCTACTGACACTTTACATTTTGAAAATCCCAATTTTTGAATTACTTCAATCTTTTTGCCTTTTTCAACTAATAAATTATCTCCAACAATAGCTATATCTACTACTCCGTCAATTAAATATTGAGGGATATCTGAATTTCGTAGATACAGAACTTCTAAAGGAAAATTTGAAGCTTCTGCTTTTAGTTGATCTATTCCATTATCAATCGAGATGCCTGCGTCTTTTAGGATTTGAATGCTTTCTTCGTTTAAACGGCCTGATTTTTGAATTGCAATTTTAAGTGTACTCATTTTGTAGTTGTTTTTGTTGTTTTGTTTTTATATTGTGTTTGAGTACAAAGGATAGGTAATAAAAAACCCGCTTGATGTACTCAAACGGGTTTAGATTATTTGTGATTTACACGCATACCATTAACACATCGCTTGAGAGCAATTATGAGAATGATGATGATGTAATTGAATTGATAACATAACTTTATAAAATTAGATGTCTCTTTGTTTCTTTTGCAAATATAGAGCATAAATTAATAATAATCCAATTTTTATTTTAACGTTTGAATAAGTTTTTGTTAAATTAAAAATTTAAAATAATTCTTCTATGGCATAAAAATTAAAACACCTAATTGATATTGCTTTTTACACAGTAACAAATAGGTGTTTTAAACTAACTTTAAAATAATTACTACTAAACTGCGTCTAGTTTAAAACTGGTTCTAAAGACGGTCCAGCTGCGACTAAGCGTTTTCCTTCTTCAGTATCAGTGTATTGTTCGAAATTTTTGATATAACGTGCTGATAAGTCTTTGGCTTTGTTTTCCCATTCTTCAACATCTTTATAAGTGTTTCTTGGATCTAAAATTCCTTCGCTGACATTTGTTAATGCTGTTGGAATAGTTAGGTTTAAGAAAGGAACAGTTGTTGTTTCTGCAGCATCGATCTCACTGTTGATAATTGCATCAATGATTGCTCTTGTGTTTTTAAGAGAAATTCTTTTCCCTGTTCCATTCCAACCTGTATTTACTAAATATGCTTTTGCACCGTGTTCTTTCATTTTTCCAATTAATGTTTTAGAATACATTGTTGGGTGTAATGTTAAGAAAGCTTCACCAAATGCTGGAGAGAAAGATGGTTCTGGAGTAGTAATTCCTCTTTCGGTTCCGGCTAATTTAGATGTATATCCGCATAAAAAGTGGTATTGAGCTTGATCCTCATCTAGTATTGATACTGGAGGCAATACTCCAAAGGCATCAGCAGAAAGATAAATGATTTTTTTAGCATGTCCAGCTTTTGACGGTAATACGATTTTGTTTATATGATAAATAGGATATGATACTCTTGAGTTTTCAGTGATTGAGTGATCATAGTAATCAATTTCGCCATATTCATCTACAATAACATTTTCTAATAAAGCATCTCTTTTGATAGCTCTCCAAATGTCTGGTTCATTTTCTTCTGATAAGTCAATTACTTTAGCATAACAGCCTCCTTCATAGTTAAATACCCCATTGTTATCCCATCCGTGTTCGTCATCACCAATTAAGTATCTTTTTGGATCTGCAGAAAGTGTAGTTTTTCCTGTTCCTGAAAGACCAAAGAATACGGCAACATCTCCTTTTTCACCAACATTAGCAGAACAGTGCATAGAAGCCATTCCTTTTAGCGGTAAATAATAATTCATCATTGCAAACATACCTTTTTTCATTTCTCCGCCATACCAAGTACCCCCAATGATTTGGATTTTTTCTGTAAGGTTAAATACTACGAAGTTTTCAGAGTTTAAACCTTGTTCTTTCCAGTTTGGATTTACAGTTTTTGAACCGTTCATTACAATGAAATCTGGCTGACCAAAGTTTTCCAATTCGTAGTTTGAAGGTCTAATAAACATATTGGTTACAAAGTGTGCTTGCCAAGCTACTTCCATAACGAAGCGAACTTTTAATCTTGTATCTTCATTTGTTCCGCAAAATGCATCAACTACATATAATTTTGGAGAAGTAGAAAGCTGTTTTAAAACTAATCCTTTTAAATCCTCGTAAATCCCTTGAGTTGTAGGAAAATTTACTTTATCATCCCAATAGATGGTATCTCTCGAAGTTGCATCTTTAACAATATATCTGTCTTTAGGAGAACGTCCGGTAAAAACTCCAGTTTTTACGGCTACAGCACCAGTATCAGTTAATGCTCCTTTTTCGTAACCTTTTCTTTTATTAGAAACTTCAGCTTTGAACAATTCCTCATAAGAAGGGTTGTATACTACTTCATGGTATCCTGTAATTCCTAAATTGTGCAGTTCCTGAATAATTTTGATGTTTTTCATAATGTATGTATTTTATTATAGATTAATGCGTTTATTTCTTCACCAAAATTACTTCAGATGACAACTAAAAAAACTGATTTTTATCATGTTTTGTAGAAAAATATGCGCAAACGTTTTCGGTTTTCGGGCTATTTTACAAACAGATACAATTATCTTTTATTAATTTTTTTATGGTGGTGTGTTTTGTTTTTTTTTGGAAATAAAATAAATTTAAACCTGATTTTTGTCATATAAAGTTACCCAAAAAAACAATTCATTTACATTATATTTTCATTAAAAAAACTACAGTTATGTTTGAATGGTTTAACGTTTTGTTTACTCCGACGGATACGCCGGAAATGACACAGTCATTAATAGTCTTATTTATGGCTATTAGCATTGGTTTTTTTGCAGGTAAATTAAAGATAGGTAATGTTTCCCTTGGGGTTTCGGCAGTAATGTTCGTGGGACTATTTTTGGGACATTTGGGATTTAGCATGGAAGCCGAATTAATCCAATTTGTGAGAGAGTTTGGTTTAATTTTGTTTGTTTATGGTATAGGTATTCAGGTTGGTCCTACTTTCTTTTCTTCTTTCAAAAAAGAAGGTCTTATTTTCAATGCTTTAGGAGTAGGAACTGTCTTTTTGGGCGGTATTATTACTTGGCTGCTTTATTTAGTTGCAAATGTAAAAGTCGAAAATGCAGTTGGACTAATGTCCGGATCGGTTACAAATACTCCTGGATTAGGTGCGGCAAAATCAACTCTTATTGAAATTCAAAAACAGTTAAACCTTCCCGCAGATCATTTTTCCGATCCTGCCGTTGCGTATGCTATTACGTATCCCATTGGTGTTTTTGGAATCATCTTAATTATAATTCTGGCTAAGAATGTATTGAAAATTGATTTATCCAATGAAGTTGTACTCCTTAATAAAAAGAATAAAGATTCGGAAAACAAAATAGTACGTCAAAAATGCAGAGTTACCCAGCCTGAAATTATAGGAAAAACAATCCGTCAGGTAATTCGAGAGTTTGATATTGATGGTGTTATTATTTCAAGACAAAAACAAAGCGGGACAAAAGTGGTGTTTTCTCCTTCGCTGGATTCTGTCCTAAAAGAGAAAGACGTTTTGATGGTTGTAGCCAAACAAAAAAACATTAATAAGTTTATTGATATTGTAGGGAAAGTATCGACCGATTTATTTATTGAGTCAGAAAACGATGTTACGGCTAAAATTCTTAGTGTTACTAAAAAAACGGCCACACACAAAACATTGGCACAATTGGATTTATACAATCAATTTGGTTTGAAAGTTACCCGTGTAGTTCGTTCGGGACTGGAAATTTTGGCACAGCCTACATTAGAACTTTATTATGGAGATACCTTAATGGTTGTAGGAAGTAAAGAAGCAATTGAAGAAGCTGAAAAAATTATTGGTAATTCCAAAAAAATACTTTTGGAACCCGATTTTCTTTCTCTTTTCGGGGGATTGATTTTTGGTGTTGTTATTGGTTCTATACCAATTATGATTCCTTCACTGCCTGTGCCACTAAAATTAGGATTAGCTGCAGGTCCGCTTTTGGCTGCCTTATTTATCAGCCGATATGGAGGTGTTGGAGTAATTCATTCGTATATCAATAATGGAGCGATTCATTTCATGAAGGATTTCGGAATCTGTTTATTCTTTGCAGCCGTTGGGATTAAAGCAGGACATGGTTTCTATGATAATTTTGTAGCAAATGATGGATGGATGTGGATTTATTATGGTTGCTATATTACGTTTATACCTCTGACAATCTTGGTTTTAGTAAGCAGATTTGTATTTAAACTTAATTTTTATCAGATGGTTGGAATCATGAGCGGTTCTTATACTGATCCTGCAGCTTTGGCTTTCAGTACCAAATATTTGGATTCTGATATTCCTAATCAATCCTATGCTACGGTTTATCCTTTGGTAACTATAAGCAGAATTTTAGTCGCACAATTACTGATATTGCTTTTGGCAAGCTGATGATGTGTTATAGGTTTCTTTAATTGAAAAGAGGTTGTCTATTGAATTTAGACAGCCTCTTTTCTTATGAATACGGGATCTCGCCCGAATGCTTTTATTGTTTGAAACTAATACTTTAAGAGTGCCATTAATTCTGTTTCAAATCGGCTTTTCGGCAAATATTGATCTTCCAGAGCTTTTGTAAATGGAATCGGAGAATCCAAACTCGCCACACGTTTTACCGGAGCGTCCAAATATTCGAAACAATTTTCCATAATCATTGCCGATATATCGCTGGCAATACCGCCAAACATTGAATCCTCTTGGTAAATAATCACTTTTCCTGTCTTTTTAACTGAAGTAAAAATGGCTTCTGTATCCAAAGGTTGCAGTGTTCTTAAATCCAGTAAATCAGCTTTTATTTCAGGGTTTATCTCTAATGTTTCCAAAGCCCAATGAACTGCGGCCCCAAAAGAAATAATAGTTACATCATTTCCTTCATTCAGTAATGAAGCTTTCCCTAACGGAATAGTATAATAATCTGTTGGTACATCTTGCGACAAGCTTCGGTACAATTGTTTGTGTTCGAAAAAAAGCACTGGATTAGGATCGTTGATTGAAGCATTCAGTAGGCCTTTCACATCATATGGAAAAGTAGGATAAACGACTTTCAAACCTGGAGTTTTAGTAAACCAGGCTTCATTGGTTTGGGAATGAAAAGGTCCGGCTTGAGTTCCTCCACCGCAAGGCATTCGCACTACAACATCGGCTTTTTCTAACCAGCGGTAATGTGATTTGGCCAATAAATTGACTATTGGATTAAATCCGGTGGATACAAAATCGGCAAACTGCATTTCGACAATTGCTTTATATCCGTTAATGGACAATCCCATAGCGGTAGAAACTACGGCGCTTTCGCAAATGGGCGTATTTCGAACACGATCTTTACCAAATTGCGCCACAAAACCATCTGTTATTTTGAAAGCACCTCCATATTCGGCAATATCCTGCCCCATGATGACCAAGTTGTTATGACGCTCCATAGATTGGCGCAGACTACTCGAAATGGCATCTATAAAACGAATATTCTCTGTTGCTTCATTCGAATAAAATTCTTCGTGAACATACGGTTGGTAAACATCATTTAATTCTCCTTCGTAGGTAGGTTCTATTTCTGGTTCAGCATTAGTTAAAGCCCAGCTTTCTTCAATGTCTCTTTTGATTTCGAGCTGAATTTCGTCGTCATATTCTCTGGTTAGAATACCGTTTAGGTATAAATAGCTTCTGTAATTATCTACAGGGTCTTTGGAAGCCCATAAATTCATTAATTCCTGCGGAACATATTTAGTCCCGCTAGCTTCTTCATGACCTCGCATTCGGAAAGTTTTGAACTCCAATAAAATCGGGCGTGGGTTTTCAATCATCGATGCTTTTAATTCAGTTAACAGATTATAAATCTCTAATATATTATTTCCGTCAACGATATGGCTTTCAATACCGTAACCTATTCCTTTGTCGGCAAGGTTTTCACAGCGGTATTGTTCGTTGGTTGGAGTTGATAACCCGTATCCATTATTTTCGATTATAAAAAGAACAGGCAGATCCCAAACCGCCGCAATATTTAAAGCTTCGTGAAAATCGCCTTCACTGGTACCTCCTTCACCAGTAAAAACAGCTGTTACTTTTCCGTTTCTTTCTAATTTATTGGCTAAAGCTATTCCATCCGCAACGCCCATTTGAGGTCCCAGATGCGAAATCATTCCGATAATTTTATATTGTTGTGTCCCAAAGTGAAAACTTCGGTCTCGTCCTTTGGTAAAACCATTGGCTTTGCCCTGCCATTGAGAAAATAAACGATGCAACGGAATGTCTCTTCCTGTAAATACGCCCAAGTTGCGGTGCATTGGCAGGATGTATTCATCAGCATCCAAAACAGCGGTTACTCCTGCTGAAATGGCTTCCTGTCCAATTCCTGAAAACCATTTAGATACTTTTCCCTGCCGGATTAGGATTAACATTTTTTCCTCGACCAGTCTTGGTTTCAGAATTCTTTTATACAGATTTAGTAAGGTATCGTTCGAGAGATTTTTTCGGTCAAAGTTCATTTTTCGGGGTATTTATAGCGCATCTCAAATATAGATAAATATAACAGTATGAAGGCAAAATGTTGTATTTATTATAAAATTGAAATTTTTTTAAAAAGAGTTAATTATTTTATTCTATATCTTTGTAGTTACGAAGTTTTAGACTTCTAAAGTATTAAATACAGACATAATATGCAAAACATTCCTAGTGTTGACTTGCGTGATTTCCTTTCGGACGACCCGAAACGTAAACAAAAATTTGTAAATGAAATCGGAAGTGCATTCGAAGATATAGGCTTCGTAGCGCTCAAAGGGCATTTTTTAAACGATCAATTAGTTGATGAATTGTATGGCGAAATCAGGAATTTCTTTTCGTTGCCATTAGATACAAAACACAGCTATGAAATTCCTGGAATTGGCGGACAAAGAGGTTATGTTTCTTTTGGAAAAGAACATGCTAAAGGCCGTAAAGAAGGGGATTTAAAAGAATTTTGGCATTTTGGACAATATGTGGATAAAGATTCCAAATATGTGTCTGAATATCCAGATAATGTTGAGGTTAAAGAACTTCCCCGTTTTAATGCTGTAGGTAAAGAAGCGTACCAGATGCTTGAAAAAACTGGTATTTATGTATTAAGAGCTTTGGCATTGCACCTTGGATTGGATGAATTCTATTTTGATGAATACGCCAAAGAAGGAAATTCAATTCTAAGACCAATTCACTACCCTCCTATTACATCCGAACCAGAGAATGCTATTCGTGCTGCTGCACATGGTGACATCAACCTGATTACTTTGTTGATGGGTGCTCAAGGTAAAGGATTACAGGTGCAAAATCATAATGGAGATTGGATTGATGCCGTTGCTGAACCAGATGAATTGGTAATTAATGTAGGTGATATGCTATCGCGTCATACCAATAATAAACTAAAATCTACAATTCATCAAGTGGTAAATCCACCAAGAGAATTATGGGGAACTTCGCGCTATTCTATTCCGTTTTTTATGCACCCAGTGAGTGATATGAAATTGAATTGTTTAGAGAACTGCATTGATGCCGAAAATCATAAGAAATTCGAGGATATTACTGCAGGAGACTACTTGCATGAGCGCCTAGTTGATTTAGGTTTAATAAAAAAATAAGTTCCAAATTTTAAAATTCAAATTCCAAAGCTTTGTGTTTGGGATTTGGATTTTATTTTTTATATAATTAAAAAAAAAAATGGATTTACAAGACCAATTAAAGAATCTTTTCCCAGATCACGAAATGGCTCCCGAGGAGGCAATTGAAAAAGAAGCACACGAATTATATGTTCAAAAAGAACCTATGATCTGCAAATTCGAAAAAAGAAAAGGAAAACCCACCACTATCATTGAAGGGTATGAAGGAACCGATGAAGATTTTAAAATCCTAGCCAAAGAAATTAAGACCAAATTGAGTGTTGGCGGTACTTTCAAAGATGATTCTGTTATTATTCAAGGTGATTATCGTGATAAAATAATGATTATTCTAAAAGAAAAAGGATTTAAAGTAAAACGTGTTGGCGGATAAAGCGAAGGGTTTAAAAATGGTTTTAAAGTTTAAATCTGTTTTTATGTCCTAATCCACCCTAACCGTAAAACTATATTAAACATTTAAACTCTTAAATCTTTTTTAAAATGGCTATTCAACAATCCGAATTAATACTCAATCCTGACGGGAGCGTTTATCATCTTAACTTGAAACCCGAACACATTGCCCACGATATTATTTTTGTGGGAGATCAGGATCGGGTGTCAAAAATTACTAAGCATTTTGATTCAATTGAATTTTCTACCCAAAAAAGAGAATTCAAAACCCAAACAGGGACATACAAAGGCAAACGCTTAACGGTGATGTCTACCGGAATTGGTCCAGATAATATTGACATTGTAATCAATGAATTGGATGCACTTGTTAATATTGACTTAGAAACCAGAAAACCAAAAGAAAAACTAACTTCATTAAGCATCATCCGAATTGGAACTTCGGGTTCTTTACATGCTGATATTCCTGTGGATAGTTTTGTGATGTCGCAATTTGGACTGGGACTTGACAATATGCTCCGCTCCTATTTGGTCGATGCTGTTTCGAATGCTGAAATGGAAAACGCATTTATAGAACACACTAATTGGGATTTACAAAAAGGAAGACCTGTTGTTGTTCCGTGTTCTCCTATTTTAGAAAAAAGAATAGAAAGCGACAGCATGCACAAAGGAATTACGGCTACAGCTGGTGGTTTTTACGGACCACAAGGACGTGTTTTGCGGTTGAATATTCAAGATCCAACATTAAATTCCAAAATGGATAATTTTCTTTTTGAAGGAAACCGAATTACCAATCTCGAAATGGAAACTTCAGCTATTTACGGACTTTCGGCTCTTTTAGGACATCAAGCTTTGTCTCTGAATGCGATTATTGCCAATCGTGCGAACGGAACTTTTAGCAGTGATCCATACAAAGCGGTGGATGAGTTGATTGCATATACTTTGGATAAACTTTCAAACACTATCTAAATGCAAAATACAATCTTTAAATTTGAAAAATTAGTTGATGAAAATGCTATTAACTTTTCAACTATTGGCAGCGTAACTTTTGAGACTAAAAATCCAGATAAATGGTCTAAAAAAGAAATTTTGGGTCATTTAATTGATTCAGCAATACATAATTTAGTGCGATTTACAGAAATACATTATATCGAAAAGCCTTATCATCATAGATCCTATAACCAAACTGAATTAGTCAATTTAAATCAATATCAAACAATGGATATTAATGAATTGACACAGCTTTGGCTTTCGCTAAATAAGCAAATAATTAGAATTTTTAAAAATATTGATGAAAAGGCTCTTGATTTTCAAATTATTTTGAGTGATCAATCTGTAATTGATTTGAAATTTCTAATGACTGATTATGTTGAACATTTAGAGTACCATATTAATCAAATTAAATCTTAGTTATGGTTATTAGGGTAGCAAGACATACCAATGATTTAGAGAAAATGGAAGCTTTTTATATCAATACTTTAGGCTTTGAACGATTAGGAGGCTTTCAAGATCACAATGGTTATAATGGAGTTTTTATTGGTAAATCAGGTTTAGATTGGCATTTTGAATTTACGCAATCTGAAGAAAATGTAAATCATACTTTTGATGAGGATGATATTATAGTCTTGTACCCTGTAACAATTTCAGAATATAATGGGTTAGTAAATGAACTTGTAGAAAATAATATTTCTTTTATAACTTCAAAAAATCCGTTTTGGAATGAAAATGGTAAAATGTTCCTTGATCCAGATGGTTTCAGATTAGTTGTTTCAAATTTGAAAGTAATATAAATGATTTTGAACTTACTTGAGAAAAATACGGTTCGTTTTCATCAAATTAATATCTGCAAAAATGTTCTTTTTTAAGTATTCATTTTAAACTTTCTCATTCCTTTTTTTAAAACTATATTTGTGTTTTGAAAAATAAACCAATGAAAATAATTCTTACCGGCGCAACTGGAGTTTTGGGATCACACATTATGTATGACATTCTGGAGCTTTTTATCAAACAAAACAATGGCGGAAAACTTTTTGTAATTGCCCGAAACAAAGGAAAAGTCGGTGCATTAGACCGTATTAACGAACTTTTGACCAGTGATTATACACCACAGATTCTGAGAAAAAGCGGTTTGGAAAAACTACATCAGTATATCGAAATAATTGATTCGGATTTAGCTAATCTTAAGGATACTTTTTCAGAAAAAATAAAAGGGGCTTATTTTATCCATTCTGCGGGATACGTTAACTTATCGACTGACGAGAACCTAAAAGATAAAATTTTTGACGAAAATGCAAAAATCACCAAATCTCTTTTTAATACTTTCCACCCTTTTATCAAGAAATTCATTTACATAGGAACTGCTTTTTCATCAGGAATCAGAAAAGGATTGATTGATAATGATTTCCATAATCTCGATTTTGCTCCAGAACACCGCAATGCGTATGAGGATGCCAAATTTCATTCGGAAAACTACATTGCCAAAGAATGCAAAAAATTAGGTTTGCCTTTCCAGATTCTTAGACCAAGCGTAATTGGAGGTAAAATGCTGGGAACCGAGAGTCCTTATTTTATTCCAAAATATATGGTTTTTTATCTTTTGGCGAAGTTTTTCCACTTCACTTCACAGCGAAAAGGCGAACAAGAGAACGTTCGTTTCATTATAAATGAGGAAACGGGGCTTAATATTATTCCTGTAGATTATGTATCTAAAGTGATTGTAAATACTTTCGAACGTGATGATATCGAACAGCTGAATATCGTAAACGACAAAAGCTTTAATATTGTAAAAGGCTTACAGTTGATTATGAAAGAAGTAGGTTATACCAATTTTACTTTAATCAAAAATCCACTGGATTTCAAGTATAAAAACACCATCGAAAAGCTGTATTACGAAAGCATTGGCAAGCATTTAAAACCTTATTTTATTACCAATCCAAACGAATATGATACTACTCTATTAAATTCAATTCTTGAAATCCCAAAACTGGATAATGAAGCTTTTACTAACATGATTCGATATGCTATATCCAATGATTTTAAAGATATTAATGTGTAAGTAAGTTTTTAAGACACTAAGTTTCTGAGTCGCTAAGACTAAAAATACTTAAAAACTTAGCTACTGATAATCTTAGAAACTCTCAAAAAAAAAGTACTTTTACAAAAAGCAATTCAAGCCCCAGCTTTAGGGTATTATGATACAACTTAATAAAGAGAATTTTTATCTGGTAAGGTCCAAGTTTCAGTTGAAAAAACCTTGGGATAGGTTTGTTATCTTTTTTTTAAGTATTCTGATTACAGTTCCTTCATTTATAGTAGTTCATCAAAATTTAATTGATCCTCAGTGGTATTTTGGCTTTGATAGAGTGCTGCTTTTTATCTTCGTTTTTGCTGTAATTTATGGTGTTTTATATACATTGCGTACCATTAGCATAATTTCGTTAGCACTTTATTTATTGATGCTCATTTACGGAAGTTTATTTGGGAATTTTAGTTTTAATTCGGTTTTCGACGACTACAATTCCATGCTGTATTCGATGAATAATAATCCATTTCCTCAAGATATTATTATAGCCAAGCTACTGCCATTTCCTAACAAGGATAAAATAATTAAAGCGATTGAATTTGAGAATCCAAAGGTTCGAAACTTTGCCATAATGGCTACAACCAAGCATTTTAAAGGTGTTAAAGGTTCTCCCGATTATCGAAATTTGATTCAGTGTTTTGCTGTTTTCAAAGAAATCAATAGTCGCTGGCATTATGTTAACGATCCAAAAAATGGAGATTATATCGCTACAGCCCATGAATCGTTGCTGTATTTTTCGGGGGATTGCGATGATCATTCGATTTTAATGTCTGCCAGCACCAAATCCATTGGAGGAACACCAAGATTAATTCATACCAAAGGGCATATTTATCCCGAAATTCTAATTGGAAGCATGAAAGACCTCGAAAAAGTAAATTTTCTAATTAAGAACATATTGTTTGTCGAAGAAAGCCGAAATAAACAGCTCAATTACCACATTGACGAGCGCGGTCAAGTATGGTTAAATCTTGATTATACTGCAAAATATCCCGGAGGGCCATTCATGTCAGAAGAAATATTAGGAGCCTTGACATTGGATTGAAAAATAGTTATTCAGTTCATTAAAATTCATTTGGGAGTGCCATCATCCCGATAAAAAGGGCTAATTATCATTAAGGTTATATGTCCTTTTATCGGGATGCTGTCGGGCTATCCGCGCTACTTCGGTAGCTAGCTCCTATCCCTCACTCGTGATCAAGAAGTTTAGAATGATTAAGATATTTATTCACAAAGTATTTCCACAATATTGTCATGCCGACGTAGGAGGTATCTCAGCAATACTATTCGACAAAGAAATTTAAAAAAAATATGTTGATATTGTATGATCGAGCTACTAGCAGAGATCCTTCTTTCGTCAGGATTGACAAACTAGGCGAAAAACAAAGAGCAATGTTATAGTGAAGTTACAGCCAATCAATCTTCCTCAAATTATTCTTCTCTAAATAAAAATTTGCCTGACTGAAATGTTTATTACCAAACCATTTTCCTTGATTGGCACTCATAGGTGAAGGATGACCGGATTCTAAAACTAAATGCTTATTTCTGTTTATTTTAGCACCTTTTTTTTGCGCAAAGCTTCCCCAAAGCATAAAAATCACATTTTCTTTTTCTTCAGATATTTTTTTAATAACAGCATCGGTAAAAGTTCCCCATTTTAAATGTTTATGGCTATTAGGTGTGTCAATTCGAACTGAAAGTGAAGCGTTTAAAAGCAATACCCCTTGTTTTGCCCAACGTTCTAAATTTCCTGAAGTGGGCATAAAAATTGAATCTAAATCATCATTTAATTCTCTAAAAATATTACGCAAAGAAGGCGGAATTCTAACCGAATCATTTACCGAAAAAGATAAACCATTCGCTTCTCCAGCCCCATGATAAGGGTCTTGACCAATAATTACCACTTTTGTATCCTCAAAAGAGCAATTATTGAAAGCTGAAAAAATCAATTCTTTTGGAGGAAAACAAATATGATTTTTATATTCTTCATCAACGGCTTTCATTAATTCTGAGAAATAAGGTTTCTGAATTTCGTCAGCCAAAATAGTTTGCCAAGATGAGTCAAGGTGAAGTTGCATAAATGTATTTTAACGCAAAGTTCGTAAAGTTTTATCAAAGAGAGTAAAGAAAATGGTTTTTGACTTTTTACTTTGTAACTTTGGGCTTTTGACTTTGACTTTTGATATAAAATGATCTCCATTACCGAAAAAACATTACAAGATTTACAATTTCCTACGGTTCTCGAAACGATTTCCGAAATTTGCAATACCGATATAGGAAAACAAAAAGCTTTAGAAATAACTCCTTTTAGAGACAAAGAGACCTTGATGAGTGCATTATTGCAAACGTCTGAGTATGTTTCCTCTTTCCAGAATAACAATGCGATTCCCAATCATGGCTTTGATGCCATTACTTATGAAATAAAATTTCTAGCCATCGAAGATAGTTTTCTGGAAGTAGGCAGTTTTAGAAAAATTGCCACAATTTCAGAAACGACAAATGTGCTGTTGGCGTTTTTAAATAAATTCAATGATTATTATCCAAACCTTTGTGCCAAAAGCTCAGGTATTCAGCTTACAAAACAGATTATTACGCTTGTTGATGCTGTAGCTGATAAATATGGAGAGATAAAAGACAATGCTTCTCCTCGACTCTTGGAAATACGACGCGAAATGAATTTAGTTCGCGGAAAAGTAAATCAAAGTTTTGCTTCAGCCTTAACGCAATACAATAGTTTGGGCTATTTGGATGATATCAAAGAGAGTTTTGTTCAAAACCGTCGTGTTTTGGCCGTATTGGCTATGTATCGACGTAAAGTAAAAGGTTCTATTCTTGGAAGTTCTAAAACAGGAAGCATTGCCTATATTGAACCCGAAAACACTCTCAAATATTCTCGTGAGCTCAGTAATTTGGAATATGAGGAAAAGGAAGAAATCACTAAAATTCTAAAGCAATTATCGAATGCTGTTCGGCCATTTTTGCCTTTATTGATTCAATATCAAGATTTTCTGAGTGATATTGATGTGGTTGCGGGAAAAGCAAAATATGCCAACAGAATTAACGGAATCTTGCCTACAATTACTGAAGAACGCCGTCTTTATTTTAGAGATGCTTACCATCCTATTTTGTATTTGAACAACAAACAAAAAAAGGAAATTACGCATCCGCAGACTATCGAATTAAGTCAGGAAAACAGAATAATTGTTATTTCCGGTCCTAATGCTGGAGGTAAAACTATTTCGATGAAAACCGTTGGTTTACTGCAATTGATGTTGCAGTCGGGTATGCTGATTCCTGTACATGAGCGAAGTGAAACTTTCTTGTTTGATAGAATCTTGACGGATATTGGAGATAATCAATCTATTGAAAATCATCTAAGTACTTATAGTTACCGCTTAAAGAACATGAACTACTTTTTGAAGAAGTGTAACAAGAAAACAATGTTCCTTATAGACGAATTTGGTACGGGTTCCGATCCTGAATTAGGTGGTGCTTTGGCAGAGATTTTCTTGGAAGAATTCTACCACCGTGAAGCTTTCGGATTGATTACTACGCATTATTCAAACCTTAAGATTTTAGCAAATGAATTACCATACGCTACTAATGCCAATATGCTTTTTGATGAAAAGTCATTGGAACCAATGTATAAACTGGCTTTGGGGCAAGCAGGAAGTTCTTTTACGTTTGAAGTTGCTTTAAAAAACGGAATACCTTTTAGTTTAATCAATCGTGCTAAAAAGAAAATTGAGGTTGGGAAAGTACGTTTTGACAAAACCATTGCCACGCTTCAAAAAGAGCGTTCTAAGCTTGAGAAAACTTCCTTAAATCTAAAAGAGGAAGAAACTCGAGCGCGTGAGGAAGGCAAGAAAATGGAGAACATCAATGTCAAAATCAAGCAAAAACTCGAAAGCTATCAAGAATTATACGACAGCAACCAGAAGACGATTTACATTGGCCAAAAAATAGAAGATATTGCCGAAAAATATTTTAACAATAAAAATAAAAAAGACCTCATTGGCGAGTTTTTAAAAATTATAGAAATAGAAAATTCAAAACGAATAAAAGCAACTCCGAAAGAAGCTAAAGCAATAGTAGAAAAGAAAAAAGAAATTATCAAAGAAGTCGAAATCAAGGTTGAGGAAATCCGAATTGAAAAGAAAGAAAAGAAACTCAAACCTGTTGTTGAAAAACCAAAAGTGATTTTAAAAGTTGGTGACCGTGTACGAATGCTTGACGGAAAATCAGTAGGAAGCATCGATAAGATTGAGAAAAACAAAGCTGTAGTAAACTACGGTCTCTTTACTTCGAAAGTGAGTTTAGATGAATTGGAATTTGTTGAGGCAGGGAAGAAGTAAGAAAGTTAGCAGAATTCAGATTACAGTATTCAGTTCAAAATGAAACATAAATCCATTAAAAAACAATGCAAAACCTCCCTCCCAACAAAAAAATAATCCTCTTTGACGGCGTTTGCAATTTATGCAATTCGGCGGTGCAGTTTATGATTAAGCATGACAAAAAAGATGTGTTCCGATTCGTGGCTTTACAATCTGAACTGGGACAGCAAATCCTAAAACATATTGGTGTAAATCCTGTAAATATTGACAGTATTGTTTTATATGAACCAGGAGTAGCTTATTATTACAAATCTTCGGCTGCTATTGAAATCGCACGAAACCTTGGCGGGTTTTGGCATTTTGGAACTGTTTTTAGGATTATTCCAACTGGTATTCGTAATTTACTCTATGATTATATTGCCAAAAAGAGATACAAATGGTATGGCCAAAAAGAGAGCTGCATGATACCTACTCCTGAGTTGAAAATAAAATTTTTGGAATAATTCGATTTCATGATAAATGTCATTTCTTTAGCAGGATTACTGTTGTAAATTTGACTAATCTTAAAAGTCAATTTTTATTAGGAGTTGTTCATAAAAACCGCCCTTTCATAATTGTTTTCGAGTTGGTAATTATTGGTTTAAACGAGAACTGGTTTTGTATGAATTCTGATAAAAAGAGATGATTAGTTTTTTTTGTCTAAAAAAAGGGTGCCTTTCTGTGAGCATCCTTTTTTGTTTTTATAATATTTGAAACTAAAATTTTGTAGTGAAAACGTGGGACAAACGCATGAGTTAAAAAATAACCGCAGATTCGCTGATTTATTTTTTAAAAAGCAATTTCTTTTCGACTTTATAGTAAATAATTTGCGCTAATTCCAACGAAAGCGGTTAATTCATTAATATAAAATCTGCGAATCTGTGGTAAAAAACTGATTTGTTTACCCTGATGAAAACTCATGCTCTAGACCTGATAGCAACGGAAATCCTTTATGGCTTTTCTTTAAAGCCGTTAAGATTACTTCACATAAATTATATTTTTAGTAGAGTTCAGTGAACTTCGTTTGCAGTGAATAGCAGGAAATAGGTTCTGAAAATAAAACACAAAAAAGCCTCAAATTATCATGTAATATGAGGCTTTTCGGTAATTAAAAATTAGTTATTATCTAATTAACTTTTTATATTTCAAACGTTTTGGAGTTAAATCACCGCCTAAACGTTTCTTTTTATTTTCTTCATACTCAGAGAATCCTCCTTCGAAATAATACACTTCAGAGTCACCTTCGAAAGCTAAGATATGCGTACAAATTCTGTCCAAGAACCATCTGTCGTGAGAAATCACAACGGCACATCCTGCGAAATTCTCCAAACCTTCCTCAAGTGCACGAAGCGTGTTTACATCCAAATCATTCGTTGGCTCATCCAGTAACAATACGTTACCTTCTTCTTTCAAAGTCATTGCTAAGTGTAAACGGTTACGTTCTCCACCAGAAAGCATTGAAACTTTCTTGTTTTGCTCACCACCACCAAAGTTGAAACGCGATAAATAAGCTCTTGAATTCACTTGTTTTCCACCCATCATGATCAGTTCCTGACCATCAGCAAAGTTTTCCCAGATTGATTTATTTGGATCAATATTAGAGTGCGCTTGATCGACATAAGCGATTTTTACAGTTTCTCCAACTGAAAATTCACCGCTGTCAGTAGCTTGCTCGCCCATAATCATTTTGAAAATAGTTGATTTACCAGCACCGTTTGGTCCGATAATCCCAACAATTCCCGCTTGAGGTAGAGTAAAGTTCAAGTTATCGTACAATAATTTGTCTCCAAAAGCTTTGGCTACATTTTTTGCTTCAATAACATTTGTTCCTAAACGAGGACCATTCGGAATATAGATTTCCAAGTTTTCGTCCAATTGTTTTTGGTCTTCATTCAAAAGTTTATCGTAGTTCTGTAAACGTGCTTTTTGTTTGGTTTGACGGCCTTTGGCACCTTGACGAACCCAGTCCAACTCACGTTCTAAGTTTTTACGACGTTTAGAAGCTACTTTTTCTTCTAATGCCATTCTACTTGATTTTTGATCTAACCAAGAAGAATAATTCCCTTTCCAAGGAATACCTTCTCCTCTATCCAATTCTAAAATCCAGCCTGCAACATTATCAAGGAAATATCTATCGTGAGTTACAGCAATTACAGTTCCTGCATATTGTGCTAAGTGTTGCTCTAACCAAAGTACCGATTCAGCATCCAAGTGATTGGTAGGCTCATCCAAAAGCAAAACATCCGGCTGTTGCAATAACAAACGACATAAAGCTACACGACGTCGCTCACCTCCCGAAAGATTTTTGATTGGCGTATCACCATCTGGTGTACGCAAAGCGTCCATTGCAATTTCTAATTTAGTATCGATTTCCCAAGCACCAAGAGCATCAATTTTGTCTTGTAAAGCCGCTTGACGATCCATCAATTTATCCATTTTGTCTGGATCAGAATAGTTTTCTTCAAGACCAAACAAGTCGTTAATTCTATTGTATTCGTCTAAAACTGCCATAGTTTCGGCAGCTCCTTCTTGAACAATTTCTAAAACAGTTTTGGAATCATCAAGAATCGGTTCCTGCTCTAAATAACCAACGGTGTAACCCGGCTGAAAAACAACATCTCCTTGATAGTTCTTATCAACTCCTGCTATAATTTTTAAAAGAGAAGATTTTCCTGAACCGTTTAGACCTAGAATACCAATTTTGGCTCCATAAAAGAAACTCAAATAAATGTTCTTCAATACTGGTTTATCTGCTCCTTGATAGGTTTTACTCAATTTTTGCATTGAGAAAATTACCTTCTTATCGTCTGACATACATTTATGATTTTAATTTTTTAAAAGAATACAAATATAACATTATTGCAGCAATAATAAATAAGATGTTTTGAGATTCGAATTTAAAAATTTTAAAAGGATTATCATTGATATGCCTTATCTGTCAAGGTTTTCATAAATGCAACTAGAGCTTTTGTTTCTTTTGGAGTCAGATCTAATTTATCGGTGGGCAACGTTTGATTTTCAACAGAAATTCCTAAACCTACTCCGCCTCCTTTGTTATAAAAATCTACTACTTCTTCTAAAGTGGAAAAAACACCGTTATGCATATATGGAGCGGTTTTAGCAACATTTCGTAAGGATGGTGTTTTGAAAGCATGCAGTAATTGAGGCATTTGATATTGTAAATATCTTCCTAAGTCAGGGCTGATTTTTTTACCATTTTTATCTGCTGGAGTTCCTATTACTTCCTGCTCTGTTTTTTGATAACCTGGCGGAACAGTTCCATTAAACAAAGGGATAAAATGACAAGTAGCACATTTTGCTTTTCCTGCAAAAATATTAAATCCCAGTTTTTCTTCGGTGGTAAAATCATCTGAATCGCCTCGCATATAATTATCAAATTTACTGTCGAATGCGTTTAAAGAACGAATATAGCTGGCTAAAGAATTCTGAACCTGCCATTCTTCAATTTTTTTTGATTTTGGAAATGCTTTCTTAAACAATTTTTGGTATTCTTTGTCTTTTTTTAATATTTGAATTCCGTTTGAAATATTTCCATGCATTTCATCCTTATTTTGAATAACATCTAAACTTTGTTTTTCCAAATCCAGTTGTCGCATATCCCAAAATTGAGCGTTTTGCAAAGAAGCATACGTTAGCGTTGGCGTATTTCTGCTTAAATTACTGCCTGTTAAAGATTGGTTTGTTTTTAAACCATCGGTAAATGCTTTCTCAGGATTGTGACAAGAAGAACAGTTACGGGTTTTGCTATCCGAAAAAGAGTTTTCATAGAATAATTTTTTTCCTAATTCAGCTTTTTCTTTGGTATAACTATATTCTTTAGAAGGAATAAAAGCATTTACATTAAAAGCGTCTTTATCAAATATTGAAGCCACGTCTGGATTTACCACGGTATTTCTATTGGTCTTTTCTATTTTATTTATTTTCTGAAAAGCAACTAGCTTTTTGCTGATTGGATTTAGAAAATTTTTGATAAAATAAGCCCTGTCAAAAGTATTGAAATCAGTATTGGTCTGACAATAGCTTCCTGCTTTATCAATTATAATGGCTATTTCCTTTTCACATTTTTTCGATTCAGGAGAATTGAAATTCATTTTTGAAAGCAAATTTTTCAAAGAACTTAAACTGCTTCTTGCTTCTGGAATTGATTGCAAAGCTATTGGAGAGTCAAATCCTGTTATTCCTAAAGCTAAAATTCGGTTCACTTCCATTTTTGAAGCATCTAAAACATGAGAATTTGAAATAGTAATAGCAGTCAAATGCTGTTGTACTTGTTTCAAACTACCATTTAATATTTTAATTGTTCGAATCAAATCGGTTTTGCTTTCAATAGAATAATTGGGAAAAATCAACTCTTCTATTACTTGAAAACCATTTGGCGGAATAAATGTATTTTCGGCAACTTCTAATTCATCCAAAGCTGGACCATTTATAAATCGAGCTGGATCTGGGGCAAAATATTCAACAGCCCATTCAATTTTTTTATACGACAATCGTGCTGAATCAAAGGCTCTCTGAATCTTTTTCTGATCATTAGTCTGTTCAGCAATTTTTTGAAAATCAATTACTTTTTGATTTAACTTTTCAATATCGGAAATTAATTCCTGTTGAACAGTTACCTCTTCATACTTTTTTTCGCAACCTGAAAAAACAAGTGCTAAATTCAAGGCAAGAATTAGTTTTTTAGAACAATTACTTTTAAACAATTTCATTTTTTTAAAGGAAATAAAAACAAAAAACAACCCTATAAAAGGGCTGCTTTTTATTTATTAATATCAAAAATTATTTTTGGACATTTCTCAAGATTACGGTTTGACCACCTTCAGTTTTAGTCATATATAAACCACTTCCATCTGGATTTTTGAATGCATCTTTTTGCCAAGTGTGTGGATGAACATTCAAAATAAATGTATTTGGAACTCCGATAACGTCCGAGATATCTTCCATTGCACCGTATTCCCAACTTCCAAGTTTCATTGTACCTCCTGCTGTGTTATAAGTGGTATTCCAAGTGGCGTCCTCACGCTTGTGATTCATTGTCAGCCATGGTTTGTTTGTTTTTGTAGCTATATTGTATTGCCAAATATACGAATCATGTTTAGCAGCGGTATAGAAAGAATCTCCATCTTCCTGGATGTACACATAATTTTCAGTCACACAAAGGTTATCTGGATTGATAATTCCTGTACCAGGAGTAGAATCTCCTTCAACTACTAATTCTAATTTACCAACTAATGGATTTTTATCATCTAAATTTAGTTTGTAAACTCTTCCCCACATTGTAAATCCACTTACAGAATTAGCTTTGTCAGGAGACTGCCCGGTTGCTGTAAAATAAATTTCACGGTTGTTTTTTGCAGAACCTTTTCTGTAATCAACATCTTCTACTCTTGAAAAACGAATCGCCCCCAAATTATTTACAGCAGTGTTAATCTCTGCTCCTGTTACGTTTTTAGCATTTGGAATTTCAACAAACGAAACATCAAAGGAAGTTCCAACATTCATTGAAGTCTCTACTTGGTTTCCGTCATTTCTTTTTAGAGCATATAATTTACCGTTAGTCAAATCTCCAACAGTATTACTTACATACATAATTACTTGACCTGCACTTGCATGAGAAGTAGCATACGATTGATCTTCACCAATTAAAATAACTGTTTTCCCAGCATATGCCTCTTTGGTAAGAGGAACTGCATTTTCCATACTTGCTTTTCCCAAAGCTGGTAAAACTCTGTCTTTTCTGTTTTTATCATTTGATGAACTAAAGGGGTCAATTCCGTGAACCATACTTTCTTCGTTGCTCTCTCCTGCAGTCAAAAACATTGGTCCAAATCCGTGAATAGCTGGTGTTGCTAATGTTGCAGAACACAAACGAGTCATACCACCAATTCCATCAACGATATAATCTCCTTTTACAGCTTTTAATGTTTTATCAAAATAAACTCTAGAAACAGATTGCATAATTTCATGGTTGGTAATCATCATATATCCATCACCATTAGGATCTTTCATAAATCCAGCACCATCGGGCTGTGCACCATAAACAAAGCTAGGAGATCCTGGCAATACATCAGTAGTACTAATCATTGATGTGATTTTTAAGTTTTCAAAACCTTCTTTTGCTACCACTAATGCAGGAACGGAAGAAACGTTGTTAAAATCAATAGTAGAATTTACTGGTTTTGGATCCTCGTTATTATCATTTTGGCAGCTTAATACTGCTAAGCTTAAAACAGACAATATTCCTGCTTTTTTTAGATAATTAAATTTCATAGTTTTTGTTTTTTTTGTTTGTGACAAAACTATGTTGTAAAAGCCTTCAAGAGGTTAATTGATATTATTGAAATGATGACCATTAGGTTAAGGCTATTTAACCTAGACATTAAGAGGTTAATTTTGTGTAAATAATTGGGAGCAGTATAAAATAGTAAGTATGAAAAAAAAATAACGACTGCCACTAAAAAAAGTAACAGTCGTTATTGTAATTATAAAAAAGTTTTTAAACGCGTCCTTTCAAAGAACTAAAAACCCATGCATTGGCCAAAAATCCAACTCCAACAGCGGCAAATCCCCAGCCAGCTACGTCATCATATCTAAATGCACCCAATCCTATTAGTAATAATCCCATAAGTATCATTATAAAGGTGGCCCACCCTAAAATAGTATTTTTATTCATTCCCATAATTGTGGTATTTTGTTTTTAGAGAGGTACAAATATCGGTATTTTTTAGCACATTTTCAATTAAAATAATTATTCCTGATACAAAATTACTGCACTTCTAGCTGGAACATTATTCGACCATAGGCAAATTTATTTCCGCAAGCTGTAGTATCCGAACGCTTTCCATCTGAACAACTTCGGTAATAATATCCGGAACCAATTGATCAAAATTATCAATAGAACTCGTGTGATTGTAAACGAAATCCATTACCAGCCGAGTTTTACTTCAAACAATACTAAAACCATCTGTTTGTATTCTTTTACTCGTACTAAACCATCAAAAGTATTTATTGAAAACGATTGTCCTAAAGAGCTGTAAATATCTGGATCATATCCTCAATTATATTGGTTTTTATCTAATGAAGATTCATCAACAGATTTGTAATTAAATACTGAAAGCAAATATAAATGGGTAATTACCAATTCCTCCAACGGTTCTAAACCTGTTGGTCCGCAAAAACTTTTTTTGGTGTTTTTTTTAGTAAAACCAAGAAGTTTTCCTTTGTTTTTTTATGCCTGATGAAGGATCTATAGAAAAATCACGTACGTAAGCTTAATACAATAATACATTTGAAGCTGATTTTAGAGGTGGTTGTTTGTCGGTTTTCCAGTTGGATGTATTGGTCAGTTTTGGATCAAAGATTAAACTGTGGTTTCCGTTTACCCCGACTCTTTTTGCATAAGGATCTGGCATTGCTGCAGACCAAAATCCTTATATTTTTAACTTGCAATATATAAAGAGGTATCACGATAATTACCTTCTAAAATAATTTGCCAAACTCCGTTTTTTGAGTAATAATTTATGCGTTGAGTAACGAATACTTCTCCTCCATCGACTTATTTGTAAAGATTAATTTTGACCTCTTAAACATTGGACCTCCATAATTTAATTGCGGTTTTATTGACCGAATAAACTACACTTAAATCATCTTTCAAATAAACGGGATAATCATCAAAAAATGTGTAATGAATGGTGTTTATCTTTGAATTTTGAATCATGGCAAGATTTGCTGTGAGTAGTAAACCAATTATGAAATGGATTTTTTTAGCATAACCAAACATACTGTAGTTGTTCAATTAAATATTTTATATAGCATTTCCCTTAATAAATCGGCTTGTGACAAACTGTTGGCACCTACTCCCTTACTTTTCACGTCTGTATCCCGCAAAGAAGCAATAATTTGGCTAACTTTTTTCATTGGATAATTTTTGATTGCTACATCATAATCCTTTACAAAAAAAGGATTAACTCCCAGAGTCGAAGCCACATTTTTAGGATTTTTATCCTTAAGTCCATGATATTTCAATAATTGGATAAAGAAACCAAAAACCAAACCAGTTGTCATTACTAATGGATTGTCTTTTGGATTTTGGGCGAAATTCTCAGCAATTTTGTAGGCTTTCAATTGGTTGCGTTCGCCAATGGCTTTTCGCAATTCGAATACATTATAATCTTTACTAAACCCAATATTTTCCTCAATGTCTTTAGCAGAAATCATACTTCCTGTAGGTAATATGATTTGCAGTTTTTCGAGTTCATTGTTTATTTTACTTAAATCAGTTCCAAGAAATTCAACCAACATAGCCGAAGCTTTAGGTTCTATAGTGTACTTTTTTCCAGCCAACACACGCTTAATCCAATCCCCTACTTGATTTTCGTACAGCTTTTTACTTTCATAAACGATTCCGTTTTTTGCCAAAAGTTTGGTTACTTTTTTTCGTTTATCCAACGTTTTATATTTGTAGCAAAACACCAAAACGGTTGATGGCATTGGGTTCTCTACATAACTTTCAATTTTTTCGATTGTTCTTGATAATTCCTGAGCTTCTTTGATAATAACCACCTGACGGTCGGCCATCATAGGATAGCGTTTGGCGGTCGAAACAACATCTTCTATACTGACATCTCTTCCGTATAAAACAGTTTGGTTGAAACCTTTCTCCTCTTCGGATAAAACATTTTTTTCTATGTATTCTGATAATTTGTCAATGTAATAAGGTTCTTCTCCCATCAAAAAATAAATTGGCTTTATGTTTCCTGCCTTAATTTCATTCACAATTTTTACAACTTCGTCCATTTACTTTTTTTTAAGATTTAAAGGTTTAAAAGTTTTTGACGTAAAATTCCTTTTCGGGTTTTATTTAAACAATTTTAAACCTTAAACTTTTAAACTATTTAATTATTTTTGCCTCATGCAAAAACTCAACTTTCCTAATTATAGTTTTCGTTTCAAAAATAGCGAAAATAAAGTGTCAATTTTCGACGAAATCAGGAAAAAATTTATCATTCTCACACCCGAAGAGTGGGTTCGTGAGCATGTGGTTCAGTTTTTATTGGAGGAAAAAAAATATCCAAAATCATTAATCAACGTTGAGAAAGTTTTAATGGTCAACGGTTTGCGTAAACGTTATGATGTTGTGGTTTTTAATCCCAATGGGACTATTTTTATATTAATCGAATGCAAAGCTCCCGAAGTTAAAATCAGTCAAGCCACTTTTGATCAAATTGCGAGATATAATATGACAATGGAAGCAGAATTTTTGATGGTTACCAATGGGCTAAATCATTATTTTTGCGTTATGGATTTCGAAAATGAAAAATATGAATTCCTGAAAGAACTGCCCGATTATGAGAATATAGAGAATAGAATATAGAAAAGAGACTTTCGAGTTATCAGATTTTGAATTTATAAAACATAAATAAACTTCCTTGGAAAAAATTGCCGTTGTGATCCTCAACTGGAATGGTGTAAAATTGTTAGAAAAATTTTTGCCGTCAGTAATTCAATATTCATCTGAAGCAACTATATATGTTGCCGATAATGCCTCGACAGATGAGTCAATCGCGTTTGTAAAAAGTAATTACCCCACAATTAAAATTATTCAAAACAAAACCAATCAGGGATTTGCCGGCGGATATAACGATGCACTGCAGTATGTTGATGCGGAAATTTATGCTTTGGTAAATTCAGACATTGAAGTAACCAAAAATTGGTTGCAGCCAATTTTAGAAACTTTTGAAACTGAACCAGAAACAGCAATTATTCAGCCAAAGATCTTAGATTTTAAGAAGAAAGAGTATTTTGAATATGCAGGAGCTGGCGGCGGTTTTATTGATAAATACGGGTATCCGTTTTGCCGCGGGCGTATTTTTGAGACTTTAGAAAAAGATAATGGACAATATGATGATACAGCAGAAATATTCTGGGCATCGGGTGCCTGTTTTTTTATGCGTAGTGCTGTTTATAAAGAACTGAAAGGTTTTGATCAAGATTTTTTTGCACATCAGGAAGAAATTGATTTATGCTGGCGTACACTTAATAGAGGTTATAGTATAAAATACAATTCAGGATCAGTTGTTTATCATGTTGGAGGAGCAACTTTGGAAAAGTTTAATTCAAAAAAAACATATCTCAATTTTAGAAATTCTCTATTAATGTTAATAAAAAATTTACCTCAAAACAGTCTTTTTCAGGTACTTTTTATTAGATTGCTCTTAGATGGTGTTGCAGGAGTCAAATTCGTGTTTTCAGGTCAATTTGCTCATTGCTGGGCAATTATACACGCCCATTTTTCTTTTTACAGGCTTTTTTTTAGAATTTATAAGAAAAGAGAAAAAAAACAAATCGAAATATACTTTAAAACGCAAAGCATCGTTTATGGTTATTATGTTAAGGGTGGTACAGTTTTTGGTAATCTAATTTAACAATAATTTACATTTAAAATTAACATTTAAAAACTAACTTTGTAATTCTCACGTTTAATTAAATTTTGCATTCAATGAAAAAAATAATGATCACACTATCCGCTTTAGTATTACTTACTTCTTGCGTGTCTAAAAAAGAGTATGCCGCTTTGGAAGCTAAAAATAAAGAAACACAAGATTTGCTAAATACTTGTACTGTAAAACTAAATTCTTGTCTAGAAGAAAAAGCTGGTCTCAAAGCAACTGTAGATGGTTTAAAAGAAACAAATCAGCATTTAATTTCAACTTCAAAAGATATGACTGTTTTGTCAACAAAAGGAGCTGAAAATATTGAAAAAGCTTTAGAGTCTATTAAAGAAAAAGATTTGAAAATCAGTAGAATGCAGGATGCTTTAACTAAAAAAGACAGTGTTACGCTTGCAGTTGTTACTAGTTTGAAATCTGTAGTAGGATTGAATGACGAGGACATCGAAATCAATGTTGATAAAGGTGTAGTTTTCATCTCTATCTCTGACAAAATGTTATTCAAAAGCGGTAGTTATGAAGTAAGCGACAAAGCAAAAGGAGTTTTAGCTAAAGTTGCAAAAGTAGTTAACGATAAACCAGACTTTGAATGTATGGTTGAAGGTCATACTGATACTGATGTGTTAAAAGGAAATGCTTGTTTAGTTGACAACTGGGATTTGAGCGTAAAACGTTCTACTTCTATTATCCGTATTTTGTCTAAAGATTTAGGAGTAAATCCGGCACAATTAATTGCAGCAGGAAGAAGTTCATATGTTCCTTTAGTTGCAAATGATACTCCTGAAAACAAATCTAAAAATAGAAGAACTCGTATCTATGTAATGCCAAAAATAGATCAGTTCTACGATATGGTTGAAAAAGAAATGAAAAAACCAGGTTCTACAACATCTGCTCCAATTCAAAAATAAGGCATAATTTTAATTCATAAAAAGCGCTTCGAATCTCGAAGCGTTTTTTTTATGTAATAAAATTTCGGTATTCAATAATAATCTGTTTTATTTTAGATCAAAGTTATATAATATCAATATCTCCTTTTCCTTCTCTTACTATTATTGGTTCATCTCCTGATAAATCGATAATTGTTGATCCAATATTATCTCCATAACCGCCGTCAATAACCATATCAACTAAGTTTTGCCATTTTTCGAAAATAAGTTCTGGATCAGTGGTGTATTCTATCAGTTCGTCTTCATCGCGGATAGAAGTTGAAACAATAGGATTTCCCAGTTGACGTACAATTTCTAAAACAATTGAATTATCAGGAATACGGATACCAACCGTAGTTTTCTTTTTAAATTCTTTTGGCAGATTGTTATTTCCCGGAAGAATAAAGGTATAAGGTCCAGGCAATGCTCTTTTGAGTATTTTGAATGTTGAAGTATCAATTTGCTTTACATAATCGGATAAGTTGCTCAAATCATGGCAGATAAACGAAAAATTGGCTTTTTCCAGCTTTACTCCTTTTATTTTTGCAATTTTTTCAAGTGCGCGGGAGTTGGTGATATCACAGCCTAATCCGTAAACGGTATCCGTTGGATAAATCACCAAACCTCCGTCTTTTAAAACTTTGACCACTTTAGCAATTGCTGCTTCATTGGGTTTGTCTTCGTATATTTTTATGAATTGTGCCATTTTTTTAGAATAAAGATGATAGAAAATAGATAATAGACTAGTGTTTAATTTTTTGAAAAACTTTTGAAGTATAAAGCAACATTGCAATAGTAACTAAATTAATTTTCACGATAAAAATATCAATATTAGGATTAAAAGCTAATAAAAAATGCGAGGGATGAAAATCAAATCCCACTATTACATCTTTAGTCAAATCTAATGTTACTTTTATGCCAATTCCATTGATAGCAGAGTAAAATAAACCAAAAATATCAAATGCAATTAATTGCAATAACAAAGAAATGAAGACTAATTTTAATCCTTGAACATAATTTTTCTTGTTCAATTGAATTCCTGAGTAAATGCAAAATCCAAAAAATATAAATGGAGTTAACATTGAAATGTAACCTACCAAGTTTTGATATTTTGACAAGTTAGATGTAAAAAGCATGTATGACATAAATAGTAAACCGAAAACACCTCCAATAATTTGATATATTTCAATAAAATTAATCTTCTTTACAAGTCTTTTATCTAACATCTATTCTCTCTTTTCTTAGCCGATTATATCCAATTTTGCAAAACGCAATAATAATTTTTTCAAACCGCCTACTTCAAACTTGATTTCTGCTTTTTTATCAGGTCCAACACCTTCTAGATTTATGACTTGTCCTTTTCCAAAGCGTTCGTGCATTACTACATTTCCAGCGGCTAGTTTATTGTCGAATAAATTGGCACTTCCAGCTGAAGGATTATTTCCTGAGACTGGTTTCAGCTTTCTCACATTGAGATCGGATTTAGGCTCGTTATTTGTAACGTGTTTTGGAGGCGTGCTTCCTATTGGTTTTGCCAATCGCAATTTGGATTTATCCACATCTCCAAAAATATCACTGTCAATCGTGGGTTTGTAGCGGTAATTACTTTCGGGCGGGGTTATATATTCCAAATATTGTCCATCAATTTCTTCAATAAAACGGGAAGGCTCGCTATCTGTCAGTTTTCCCCAGCGGTAACGGGATTGTGCATACGTTAAATACGCCTGATGTTCCGCACGGGTTAAAGCGACATAAAATAAGCGACGTTCTTCTTCCAGTTCGCTTCGCGTACTCATACTCATCGCACTAGGAAACAAATCTTCCTCCATTCCCACCACAAATACATGAGGGAATTCAAGTCCTTTGGCCAAGTGAATTGTCATCAAAGCCACACGGTCCTCATCACTGGTATCTTTGTCTAAGTCGGTTGCAAGAGCCACATCTTCCATGAATTCAGATAAAGCTCCACGTGCGCCGTCTACTTCTTTTTGACCTTCAATGAAATCCTTGACTCCATTCAGCAATTGCTCAATATTTTCAATGCGGGCCATTCCTTCCGGCGTAGCATCTTTTTTTAATTCTTGAATCAATCCTGTTTTTTTGGCTACATGTTCTACAACATAAAAAGCATCCTGATTCTCATTAATCACTTGAAAACTCTGAATCATAGTAACAAAATCCAATAGTTTTTGTTTAGTTCCGGAATTCAGTTTTAAGTCAATTCGCTCAATATTCTGCATAACTTCAAAAATCGAGCGTTTGTAATGATTCGCTGCAATAGTCAGCTTTTCGATAGTAGTATTCCCAATTCCACGAGCTGGATAATTGATAACACGTACCAACGCTTCCTCATCTTTTGGGTTAATGACCAATCGCAAATAACACAACGCATCTTTAACCTCTTTTCTTTGATAAAATGACAAACCGCCATAAATACGGTATGGAATATCTCTTTTTCGCAGCGCATCTTCCATGGCTTTGGATTGTGCATTAGTACGATACAAAATAGCAAAAGCACCATTGTGCAGCTGATTATTCATTTTTTGTTCCCAAATGGTAGCAGCTACAAAACGCCCTTCTTCATTATCAGTAATGCTTCGATGTACTTTGATTTTTGGACCAAAATCATTGGCTGTCCAAACGACTTTGTCTAGTTTTACTTTGTTTTTATCAATGATTGTATTGGCTGCTTCAACAATATTTTTGGTGGAACGGTAATTTTGTTCCAGTCTAAAAGTCTTTACGCCCTCATAATCTTTCTGAAAATTCAAAATATTATTGATATTCGCACCGCGGAAAGCATAAATACTCTGCGCATCATCCCCAACCACACAAATATTCTGAAATTTATCCGACAAAGCGCGGACAATCAAATACTGCGAATGATTAGTATCTTGGTACTCATCCACCAATAAGTAGCGAAAACGGTTTTGATATTTTGATAAGACCTCTGGAAAACGAGTAAGCAATTCGTTGGTTTTTAATAATAAATCATCAAAATCCATCGCACCCGACTTAAAACAGCGGTCTACATAATTTTGATAAATTTCACCCATTCTAGGTTTTTTGCTCATCGCATCGGCCTCCTGGAGATCAGGATCGTTAAAATAGGCTTTTACGGTAACCAGACTGTTTTTAAAATTTGAAATTCGGCTTAAAACCTGTTTAGGCTTGTACACATCACGATCCAATTGCATTTCCTTTATAATTCCCGAAATAGCACGCAAAGAATCCTGCGAATCATAAATTGTAAAGTTTGAAGGATAGCCCAAATGCTCCGCTTCCGAACGCAAAATTCTAGCAAATACAGAGTGAAAAGTTCCCATCCACAAATTCTTGGCTTCGCTGGTACCAACAATATCTGAGATACGTTTTTTCATTTCACGGGCCGCTTTATTGGTAAAAGTAAGCGACAAAATATTGAATGGATCCACACCTTGGTGCATCAAATAAGCAATCCTGATAGTAAGCACACGAGTTTTTCCTGAGCCTGCACCCGCAATAATAATCATGGGGCCATCCTTTTGCAATACAGGTTCGCGTTGTGCCTCGTTAAGCTGTTCGATATATTTTTGCATAGAAAATGTACTGTTTGATGCAAAAATAAGAATTTAAGAATGAATAAACGATTCTTATTAGAATTCAGATAATAGAATTTAGCTGGCAGTTTTCAGATACGAAACGCTTAATTTAATTCAGTAATTCAAGTACAATCAAAAATTTCCAATTTGAATACTATAATCTGCTTTCTGAAATCATGTGGGCGTAACCACAATAGGAAAAGGGGCTTAGAAATATTGTTTCTACTCGCCCCTTTTCCTATTGCTGTCGGGCTATCCGCGCTACTTAGGAAGTCAGCTTCGATCCTAATGTCATTAAGTTAAGGATAACAAAATAAAAAAACATTGGGTTACAAACCTAAAATAGGTTCTTTGTGATTGACTAAAAAACAAAAACTCAATGATAGAAGGAAATATAAAAATAATTGAAGATTTAAAAGAAGTATTAAAAGTTATTAATTCAAATTCAGAAGTAAGAAAATATTTTGTAAAACATTTTTCTAATTTTATACGTAAGAGAAAATTAACTTATGACAGTACAGTTTTTTAATTTTGAATATGCTTAAAAGAAGCTTATCTATAGAGATTCAAGATTTTTTGAGAGTTTTATCTCAAAGACCTTAAGTTGTACAAAATCAGCTTTTACGATTCAAAGAAAAAAAACTAAATCTAGTATTTTTTGAAGTTTGGAATAGCTTATTGGTAGAGAGTTTTTATAATCATTATGGTGATAAAGTAAAAAAATGGAATGATTTTTAATTGATAGCTGTAGACGGGTCTACGGCATATTTGATAGATAAAGAACCCGTTAAAGCCCATTTTGGAACACATGGAAATCATTTCTCAGAAGTGTCCATGGCTGGAGTAATGAAGTTTTATGATGTATTGAATAAAATTTTGGTTTTTTTAAAAATATACCCAATTAAAACTGAAGAAAAAACTATTGTAGCGGTTTATATTGAAAAAATTCCAGAAAATAGTCTCTCCTTATATGACAGAGGATTTGCAAGTTATTCCCTAATGTATTTATTAATTCATCAAGAAAAAACAAAACATTTTGTTATGAGATGTAAGCAAGAATTTAATAAAGAAGTCATCTTATTTATGCAAAGTTCTGACAAGGATTTAATTCTCAATATAAGCCCTAATTACAGGGCTATACATAAAATGAAACAGTATGGGTTTAGAGCTTTTACATATACTACAATTAAGATAAGAATGGCCAAAGTTGTTCTCAATACAGGAGAGACAGAAGTTTTATTAACCAATTTATATGATCAAGAAGTATACAAAACAAAACAGATTCCTTTAAAAAACTTTATTTTATGAGATGGGGAATCGAAACAAATTATAACTATGATAAAAATGTATTTCAATTAGAGCAATTTAGTGAACATACTGTTTGGAGTATTGAACAAGATTTTTATGCAACAATTTTTGTCTCTAATTTGCAAAACATCATAGAAAAACAATGTGAACCATATCTGGCTATAAAAAATGAGAAGAGAAAATATAATTACAAAATCAATAAAACATTGCGTATTGGAAATATGAAAAACAAAATAGTAACCCTATTTATTACTGAAGACCCGAAAGTAATACTTTTGAAATTGCAAAAAATATTCGAAAAAAACATAGAACCCATTAGATTAGAAAGAAGCTATCCGAGAAGAAAATCTAAAATTAGAAAAAACTGAAAACTCAAAACAGTAACCAACTAGAAAAGAGTTATATATAGCTTAACTTAATGACATTGGGATGGAAGTGGCATCCCCCGCCTTTTCTGGCGGGAATACAGCGGACAGCCTGACCCCGCTGGAGCAACAATGTCCTTAGAAATCAAAATGCTGTAAAGCGGGGGCACGCCCACACAAGCGATAGCGAACTGACGAAGTAAATCCAACTTTGTATTTATTCAGAATCGAATTACTCATTATTAAAAACCATTCTAATTTAGAAAAAAAAATAAAAAATTAAGTATCAAAATTAAGTATTTATACGTATGTTTGCGTAGTAATACTTAATTAATAGATTATGATTAATGTAATAGTAGTCGGAAACGGCATGGTAGGTTATAAATTTTGCGAGAAATTCATTTCGAAATCTGGGCAAGAAAATTATCAAATTACAGTATTTGGGGAAGAACCAAGACGCGCTTATGACAGAGTTCACTTAAGTGAATACTTTTCAGGAAAAACAGCTGATGACTTATCTATGTCTACAGCTAATTGGTACGAAGAAAACAATATTATATTAAACACTTCGGAGTTAATTACAGATATTAATAGAGAGCAAAAAACAATACATACACACTTAGAAAAAACGTATGCGTATGATTACTTAGTTTTGGCTACAGGATCTGCCGCTTTTGTTCCGCCAATTGACGGGGTAGAAAAAGAAGGCGTTTTTGTTTACAGAACTATCGAAGATCTGGATGCGATTATGGGGTATGCCAAAAAAATAAAGCAAAACGGCTCCACCGAAGCTGCAGTTCTTGGTGGCGGATTATTAGGTCTTGAAGCCGCAAAAGCGGTTCGTGACTTAGGATTAAATCCTCACGTGGTTGAATTTGCACCCCGCTTGATGCCAAGACAGTTAGATCAATGCGCAAGTGATATGCTTCAATCCAAAATAGAGGAATTGAATATAGGAATACATCTAAATAAAGCGACACAATATATAGACGGCGAAGAAAGCATAAAGGGGATGATGTTTGCCAATGATGAATTGTTAAAGGTTGATATGCTGGTTATATCGGCAGGAATTAAGCCTCGCGACGAACTAGGAAGAGTTTCCGGACTTGAAGTAGGCGTTAGAGGCGGTATCGTGGTAAACAATAAAATGCAGACATCAGATCCTGCTATTTTTGCTATTGGTGAGGTTGCCTTATACAATCAAATGATATACGGGCTTGTAGCTCCTGGTTACGAAATGGCCGATGTTGCCGCCGAACAAATCCTGAATGGGGATAAAACGATGAGAGATACCATCGATATGTCTACTCAATTGAAATTAATTGGAGTTGAAGTTGCGAGTTTTGGTGATCCTTTTATCGAAAATGAAAATATTACTGCAATTGTTTACGAAAACAAATTCAGTGGTATTTATAAAAGAATTAATGTCACCAAAGACGGAAAAAAATTACTGGGAGGAATCCTTGTAGGTGATTCATCTGATTACAATGGATTATTTCAAATTTATGCCAACGCAATGGCATTGCCCGTAAACCCTGAGGATTTAATTCTAGGTTCCCGCGGTGGCGAAGCATCAACTTTAGGAAGTGCCTCCGACTTGCCGGATACTGCCGTAATCTGTTCCTGTGAAAATGTTACCAAAGGCGCTATCTGCTGTTCGATTCTTGACGGAACTGCAAATACATTTGACGATGTAGTAAAATTAACTAAAGCCACTTCCGGTTGTGGAGGCTGTAAACCGATGGTAGCTGATTTAGTAAAAGCAGCGCAAAAATCAATTGGTAAAGAAGTAAAAGAGAGTATTTGTGAACACTTTAATTATACTAGACAAGAATTATTTGATCTTGTAAAAATTAATAAATACACAAACTACTACGAAGTGATCGACCATCATGGAAACGGAGATGGCTGTGAAATCTGCAAACCCGTTGTGGCTTCAATCTTCTCCAGCATTTACAATGATACTGCCAATAAACACGTAACTACACAGGATACAAATGACAGATATCTGGCTAATATTCAACGAAACGGAACTTATTCTGTTGTACCAAGAATTGCCGGTGGCGAAATCACTCCTGAAAAATTGATTATAATTGGCGAAGTGGCCAAACAATTTGATTTATACACCAAAATAACCGGAGCACAGCGTGTCGATTTATTTGGTGCTCACTTAGACGACTTGCCGAAAATTTGGAAAATATTAATAGATAATGGTTTTGAAAGCGGACACGCCTACGGAAAATCCTTAAGAGCAGTAAAAAGCTGTGTTGGTAATGCCTGGTGCCGTTACGGAATGGATGACAGTACAACATTTGCCATCGAATTAGAAAACCGTTACAGAGGCATTCGTTCTCCTCATAAATTAAAAGGCGGCGTTTCTGCCTGTATTAGAGAATGTGCCGAAGCAAGAGGAAAAGATTTTGGAGTAATTGCAGTTGAAGGCGGCTGGAATCTTTACATCTGCGGTAACGGCGGCGCTAATCCGAAACACGCTGTCCTTTTAGCTGAGCAAATAAACAAAGAAACTGTTTTCAAATATATGGATCGTTTCCTTATGTATTATATCCGTACTGCTGGCCCATTGGTAAGAACTTCTACCTGGCTGGAAAAACTTGATGGCGGATTGGATTATCTAAAAGAAGTAATCATCCATGACCGCATCGGAATCTGTGAAACGTTGGAAGCCGAAATGGAATCGCTGGTAGGAACTTTTGAATGTGAATGGAAACAAGTACTTGAAAAACCAAGATTGATGAAACGTTTCAGCCACTTTGTTAATACAGATGAGAAAGACGACAACATAGAATATGTGCAGTTAAGAGAACAAAAAATGCCTAGAGCTTGGTAAAATCCTCACCCCCGACCCCTCTCCAAAGGAGAGGGGAGTGAAGAACTAAAACAAAAAAATTAAATAATATTCCGATCTCTTCTCCCCTCTCCTTTGGAGAAGGGCTGGGGGTTGGGAACAAAACTAAATCTCATGGAAGGACTATTAAGCCAATACGAAACAGTAAATTTAAGTGATGTGAAAATTTGGTTCAAAGCTGGAGATATCAAAGATTTCCCTAGTAATAGAGGCGGCTGCATTAAATATAAAAACAAGCAGATTGCTATTTTTAACTTCGAAAGAAGAAACGAATGGTATGCCTGCCAAAATGCCTGCCCTCACAAAATGGAAATGGTTTTATCCAGAGGAATGACTGGTTCTGCAGATGGCATTCCAAAAATCGCCTGTCCGATGCATAAAAAAACATTTTCACTTGTGGATGGATCTAATTTAAACGGTGATGATTTTAAAATAGCTACTTACCCTGTAAAAGTGGAAGGGAATGAAGTATTCGTTGGCTTTTTAGAATAATGTATGTATCTTTGAAATTAGCATAACATAAATGCGGTACTGCCTTTTAGTATCTTCTGAATCTATACTTTTTTCAAATGAAAACAATGCCTTTTTTAAACGCAAGTGCGTGGATTGATGCCGAAAACGAAGCCGATCCAAACAGTGAAATATACGAAGAAATAACCTACCCAAAGGAATTACTATATTCGGACAGAATGTACGAAAGACTAATGACCTTTGAACCCAACGCTTCCGAAGAAGTTCAGATAGCAGCCAAAGCACAGCACATCTGCCGATGGAAAGTAGCAAGAGAATCCTATCCGATGGATCGTGTAGGCTACTTAAAATGGAGAGAGGATTTAAAAAAATTCCACGCCAAAACAACAGCCGAAATCCTAAAAAAAGCCGGCTATGAAGATGCATTCATTGACCGTGTTTCTTTTTTGATTGAAAAAAAGCTACTTAAAAAAGACCAAGAAACACAACTTTTAGAAGATGTAATCTGTTTAGTTTTCCTAGAATTTTATTTTGGTACATTCGTACATAAACATGATGAGGAAAAATTAAAAAATATTATTCTGAAAACTTGGAATAAGATGTCAGACAAAGGACATCAGGAAGCACTAAAAATTGACTTTACTCCAGAAAACCTTCAATTGATAAAAGACGCTTTGGGATTGTAATTTGATTTTTGTTTATTTGTTATAACGAATAAAAAAAATACCGCAAAGACGCTAAGTCGCAAAGTTTTAATTCTATTTTTTCCTTAGCGACTTAGCACCATTGCGGTTAAAAATTAAAGTTACGGACTTACAGCATGAAAAAAAAATCCAAAGTCTCTTTTGATAAAATTTCTTTTGAAAAATTAAGGCAATTGTACATCTTCGCCTTAATTACTATTGCTATAACCGTAATTCTGAGTCAGTTTCTTATTCAATACAATCTTTACAGTCAGCTGAGTGATTCCAAAATCATAAACACATCCGGAAAGCAAAGAATGCTAAGCCAAAAACTGACTAAAGAAGTTTTAGTACTCAATTTCATCACGGATTCATTGCAGAAGAAAGAGCAAATCGACAAAATTTCAAAAACTATTTCACAATGGAAATCAAATCACTATTCATTAGTAAACGGCAGTGAACGGCTTGGTTTTCCTAAAGAAAAAAACCCGATTCTTACCCGATATTTTAAAAACATAAAACCTAATTTTGATACTATCATTAAGGTTACAAATACTTTTTTGGCCAATAAAAAAGAAAATAAAAACGAGGGCGAAAACATAAAACTCGTACAGACTTTACTGGCCAACGAAAAGATATTCCTTTCGGAGATGAATCAAATCGTTAGTGAATACGACAACGAAGCGCTGGAAAAAGTAACGCAGCAGCGCAAAACAGAATACATCATTCTTGCTTTTACCTTATTGGTTTTACTGTTGGAATTTTTATTCATTTTCAAGCCTACAACCAAAAAAATTGAATCCCTTATTTCCAACTTATTATCTTCTGAAAAGAAAGCATTAAAACTGGCACAAAACACTGAAATCATTAGCGAGGCAAAAGAAAACTCAGTCAAAGAATTGAAATCGCTCAATTATGCAATGGAGAATACCCTGCTCTACTGCCGAATTGCAACCGATGGAACGATTATTCATATTGGCGAAAAATTCTCAAAACTGTTACAGTACAACCCTTTCAATACCGTAGCAAAATTTGGCGAAGTCTTAACTCCTATCGAAAAAGAACAGCTGATAATTGACCGCATCGTACTCCAAAACAACCGCAGAGGCTGGCAGGGAGAATTGAATATTACCACCCGAGCCGAGCAGTCACTCTGGCTGGATTTATCGATGATTCCTGTAACGATAAAAAAAGACGAGTCGGAGCTTTTAATAATTTGTTTTGACATTACCGAACGCAAAAAAGCCGTTCAGGAAGTAGAACGCCTGAACACCGCAAATATTGAAAACAAATTAAACCAGCAGAAAATAATTTCGAGTAAAATTGTCGAAAACCAAGAAAACGAACAAAACAGAATTGCAAGAGAAATTCATGACGGAATAGGACAAATGCTGACGGGATTAAAATTCAGCCTCGAAAGCATAAACTTAGACGATAAAGAAAAAGCTGTTATCAAAATAGATTACCTCAAGAAGTTATCTCTCGACATCATAAAAGGTGTACGTACAGCCACTTTCAATTTAATGCCGCCGGAGTTGAGCGACCACGGAATCAATTCGGCGCTTTCAAAACTAACATTGGAACTTTCCAAACTTACCGGCAAGAATATTTTATTTTACAACAAAACCGATTTCAATGCCCGACTGGACTCTTTGATCGAAATAAACATTTATCGGTTAACACAGGAAGCCATCAATAACGCTATCAAATATGCCGATTCTACACATATTATCGTACAGCTTTCCCACAGCGCAACCCTTTTGAGTATCATTGTTGATGATAACGGAAAAGGATTTGATATTAATGCCGTAGAGAAAAAGAGAAACAGCGAATCCGGAATGGGCTTGCTTTTTATGAAAGAACGCATTCAGTACATCAATGGCCGTGTTTTCTTTAATTCAATTCCAAATGAAGGAACGAGAATTACGTTCAACATTCCTATATAATTTTTCAATAACAATGGCAATGGCAAAGTTCAATTGCAACGCCAATGAAAAATTAAACTTCAATTTATAACAACAATTAGGGCGTGCCACCATAAAGTGAAGGAACCTAATTCTGTAACCGCATATTGGGTTCCTCCTCTTTATGCTGTCAGGCTATCCGCGCTACTTCGGTAGCCAGCTTCTATCCTTCACGCAAGACAGTGACTTTAAACAACTAAGTAGAATAACAATAATAAAAACTATACCACCGCTCCTGCATTGGGTTATGTAACAAATTTTGGAAATTTGATATTAAAATTGAATTTTGAAATTGAAATTGAAATTGAATTTTAAAATTACGTATCTTAGCCACTAAATTAGATGAATATACTTAAAGCATAATAAGTACATTATGAGTGATAAAATTCGAGTAGTTCTTGCAGACGACCACGTTTTTGTGAGAGATGGCATAAAATCATTATTGGAAAACGAAGTCAACATTACCGTCGCAGGCGAAGCCACAGACGGTCTTGAAGCACTAAAATTAATAGACGAACTAAAACCTGATTTATTAATTCTTGACATCAGGATGCCAAATATGACAGGTATAGAAGTTGTAGAACAACTGCGAAGCAAAAACAATTTTGTAAAAATTGTAATGCTTTCTATGCACGAGTCCGAAGAATACGTATTGAAATCCATACAAGCTGGAGCAGACGGATACTTACTCAAAGGATCAAGTAAAGAAGAATTTTTAAAAGCAGTTCATACCGTTTCCAATGGCGGAAAATATTTCAGCGGCGACATCTCTTCTATATTAATTGGCCAGCTTACCAATCCTTCACTTATTGCCGAACCAAAGCAATCATTAGGAGAAGAACAGGTAATCACCAAACGAGAAAAAGAAATCCTGAAACTGCTGCTAAGCGGTAAAGGAAACAAAGAAATTGCAGAAGCATTAGACATCAGTAAAAGAACTGCCGAAGTACACCGCTTTAACCTAATGAAAAAACTAAAAGTAAAAAACCTGATGGAGCTTTCCAATAAAGCTTCAGAATATGCGCTTTTGTAGCATCTTAAGACTCTAAGTTTCTGATTTGATAGCTTATAATATTTTAAATATACCAGACTCTACAGACTTAGAGTCTTAGTTTCTCAAAAACTTAATATCTTAATTTAAAACATACGTATAAATACTTAATTATTTTTCAAAAACTGCGTTTTAGCAGTTTTTAAATACGATGTAATACTTATTTTTGTGTAAAAAAATACAAGTATTATGTCAGCAACAAACTCCCTTTCACTATCACACCGAATTCTATTTTTAAATACTTTAGCTTTCACCGTGTGTTTCGCCTGCTGGACTCTCAATGGCGTTCTGGTAACCTTTTTAGTAGATAACGGAATCTTTAAATGGGACATTGTCCAAGTAGGATGGCTTTTAGGGATTCCAATTCTAACAGGATCCGTTATGCGTTTACCCATCGGCATACTAACCGATAAATTTGGAGGTAAATACGTATTTTCTCTTTTACTCCTCCTCTGCTCTATTCCTTTGTTTCTATTACCTTTTGCAGACAGTTTTTTCATGTTTGCATTACTAAGTTTTTTCTTTGGAATGGTTGGAACCAGTTTTGCTGTTGGTATTGGTTTTACTTCTATCTGGTATCCAAAAGAATGGCAGGGAAGAGCTTTAGGAATTTTTGGAATGGGTAATGCAGGTGCCGCTATTACAACATTTATGGCTCCTTCCTTATTAAATGAGTTCTCAATAGAAGATCCTCAAAATGGCTGGAAACTGCTGCCAGTTATATACGGAGCAGCTTTAGTTGTTATAGGTATTATCTTTTTGATTTTTACAAAAAATAAAAAAATAGAAAACCAGACTAAAAGTGTTCCGCAAATGCTTCAATCTTTAAAAAGTACCAGAGTTTGGAGATTTGGAGCCTACTACTTCTTGGTATTTGGATGTTTTGTAGCTTATTCACAATGGTTATTGCCAAATTTTATGAACGTCTATCAAACGAGCCTTGTTATGGGCGGAATGTTTGCAACGATGTTCAGCTTGCCGTCTGGTGTAATCCGTGCTTTTGGGGGTTACTTATCAGATAAATTTGGAGCTAGAAAAGTAATGTATTGGGTACTGGCATCATCAGTAATACTAAGTGCGCTGTTAATGATTCCAAAAATGGATATTACTACTTCTGGGCCAGGAGTTATGGCAACTAAGAAAGGAATCATCACCGCGGTTTCCAACACACTTGTAAAAGTAGGAGAAAAAGAATTTCCAATCAACTTAAAAGTAGCCAAGCCAATAGAAAATACCATATTCCCAACCCGTAATTCATGGCAGGAAGTGGTTGTAAGCCAAAATCAGGAAGTAAAGAAAAAAGAACTTATTGCCAAAGGAGTTACCGCTATCCATTTTAGCGCCAACATGTGGGTTTATCTGATACTGGTAATCCTTATCGGAATTTCATGGGGAATTGGTAAAGCGGCAGTTTACAAACACATCCCGGAATATTTCCCAACCGAAGTAGGAGTTGTAGGCGGAATGGTAGGAATGATTGGAGGTCTTGGAGGGTTCTTCGGACCAATTATCTTCGGGTATTTATTGACCACTACTGGAATCTGGTCCAGCTCTTGGATTTTCATATTACTGTTTTCTGCTGCCTGTTTAATTTGGATGCACGTTACTGTTACCAAAATCATGAATGAAAAACAGCCAAGCTTATCCAAAGAAATGGACAGAAAAAAATAATGCCTTTTTAATTACTTGTGTATAACTGCTCTCCTAATCTCTAATCTGGAGAGCAGTTTTTATTTTAAAAAAACTCATTTAACCAGTCTTAACAGTTACAAAAACTGATAAACTATTTTTATCTAACCAAACCATTAACCGCCAAACCAAAAGACCATGAGAAAACTAACCTCAAATTTAATTGCCCTTTTGGTAATAGTCTTTACTGTTACCGCTTTTAAAAGCCCAAACCCAGTCAGTCCCAGTTCAAAAAAGAAAATCACACACGAACGTAAACGAACTGAACAAGTAAATCCTCCAAAAACAAAAAAGCTTCCTGTAGAAAAAGCCACTCTAACTCTAGGTTTTATAAAGCTTACTGATATGGCTCCGTTAGCCATCGCAAAATTCTTAGGTTATTTTGACGAAGAAGGACTTACTGTAAACTTAGAAGCACAAGCCAATTGGAGAGATATTTTAGACAAAGTAATCGACAATCAGCTGGATGGTGCTCAAATGCTGGCCGGACAGCCAATAGCCGCCGCAGTAGGATGCGGACGGCAAGCACAGCTTGTTACTTCCTATTCTATGGATTTGAACGGAAACGCCATTACAGTATCCAATGAGGCTTGGGGAAAAATGAAAGACAGTATCCCTGTAGAATACGGAAAACCAGTTCACCCGATTCCTGCTCAAGCTTTAAAACCTGTTTTAAATTTTTATAAACATGCAAACAAACCTTTTACATTTGGTATTGTTGGCGCCTATTCGACCCATAATTACCAGCTACGGTACTGGCTGGCAGCAGGCGGTATAAATCCTGGATTTTACAGTAATAACAACATTCAAGGAAGCAAAGGAAATGCCAGTGCTGACGTACAGCTAAATATTACTGCGCCTCCGCAAATGCCCGAAACATTAAAAGCTGGGACTATTAACGGATACTGTGTTGGAGAACCATGGAACCAGCAGGCTGTTGAAGAAAGCATAGGTGTTCCAATAGTAACCAGCAAAGAAATCTGGAAAAATCATCCTGAAAAAGTGTTTGTAATGACCAAAGAGTTTGTTACCAAATATCCCAATACAGCCACTGCAATCACAAAAGCATTAATTAAAGCCGGAAAATGGCTGGATAATCCCGAAAACCGAAAAGAAGCCACCCGCATTTTATCCAAATCGGCTTATGTGGACGGAAGCAAAAGGGTAATTGACAATTCGATGTTAGGTACTTTTGAATTTGAAAAAGGTGATGTGCGGTCAGTACCTGATTTTAATGTTTTCTTCAAATACAATGCGACCTATCCTTATTATTCGGATGGAATTTGGTTTATGACCCAAATGAAACGCTGGGGACAAATAGCTGAACCAAAAACTAACGATTGGTACATCAGTAAAATAAAAGAAGTTTACAAACCTGAGATTTGGTTTCAAGCAGCAAAATTACTGCTGGAGGAAGGTTTTATTACTGAATCAGATATCCCCGCTACAGATGGTTTCAAGCCAGCAACCAACGAATTCATTGACGAAATGTATTATGATGGAAGAAAACCTGTAGAATATATTAATGGTTTTAAAATTGGATTAAAAAACTAATTCAGTTTCTCTCTTTTTTACATAAACAAAAACAATACCACCAAAAACAAATTTTAATCCATTAAAACCTGATGTGTCTTTACTGATGCATCAGGTTTTTTTATTGTTTCAAATAATACTCTTATCTGATTACAGCCCGCGTGTGGGCAATGTCATTAAGTTAAGGAATTACTGTTTTTATTTTCACGCAGATTTCGCAGATTTTCGCATAAAAATGAGTAAAAAATCTGACTAATCTGCGTGCTGTGTTTTTTTTTTAAAATTTCCCTTAACTTAATGACATTTCGCGTGAGGGATTGCAGTGGAGCTCTTTTTATATCTGGCGATTTTTCTTCGCCAGATATAAAAAAGCGGGAACGAAAAGCCCGACCCGAAGTTTTTCACTGAGGGGCACGCCCAAGGGAAGATTGCAGATAACAGATCGCAGGTTAAAAACTCAATTTTTTATAGTAATGAAAAAATACAGTACAATAACAGCGTTCAATTCTTCTAATAATTCAAAATATTGAACCTATTTTTAGCATTCTAATTATATTAATTGTAAACATAAAATAAAATTAATTTATAAGTATTAATACTTATTTATTACTTACTTTTGTCTGTGTACTGCGTACATACAATCCTTAGATGACTACTTTATAAACAAAGATATACATAATGCAAAATACAGAAATCAAAACTACGTGTTCCTATTGTGGAGTAGGATGCGGAATTATTGTAAAAAATGATTCTAAAAATGGAGTGACGGTTACCGGCGACAAAGACCATCCTGTAAACAGAGGAATGCTTTGTTCTAAAGGGATGAACTTACATTATGTTGTCAATGACACTTCGGATAGAATTTTGTATCCCGAAATGAGATGGAGTAAATCACACCCGAAAGAAAGAGTAAGTTGGGACGCAGCATTAGACCGCGCAGCAGCTGTTTTTTCTTCCATCATCAAAAAACACGGACCAGACAGTGTAGGTTTTTATATCTCTGGGCAATGCTTAACCGAGGAATATTATTTGGTTAACAAACTGGTAAAAGGCTTTCTCAAAACTAACAATATAGACACAAACTCCAGACTCTGTATGAGCTCGGCGGTGGCTGGCTACAAAAAAACATTTGGTGAAGACTCTGTTCCAATCGCTTATGCTGATATAGAACTAGCCGATACCTTCATGATAACGGGGGCAAATCCAGCTTTTTGCCATCCAATTCTTTTTAGAAGATTGGAACAGCACAAAGAAAAAAATCCTAAAACGAAAATCATTGTTGTCGATCCAAGAAAAACGGACTCAGCGCTTTCGGCTGATTTACATCTGCAGATTCTTCCCGGAACTGATATTACTTTGTACCACGCCATTGGAAAACGCTTAATCGAAAAAGGATATGTTGATTCGGATTTTGTAAAAAAACATACCGAAAATTATCAGGTATATAAAGACCTGGTTACTAATAGTTCCTACGAAAATGCATCCAAAGTATGCGGTGTTTCAGTGAATGATATTCACTTAGCTGCAGAAATGATTGGCAGAGCCAAAGGTTTTATTTCTATGTGGGCTATGGGACTGAACCAAAGCGCTATTGGTGTTGATAAAAATACCGCTTTATTGAACCTATCCTTGATTACTGGTCAAATAGGAAAACCAGGATCCGGGCCTTTCTCTTTAACGGGACAGCCCAACGCTATGGGTGGCCGTGAAGTGGGCGGAATGGCAAACTTACTGGCAGTTCATAAAGAATTAAATAATCCAGAACACCTTAAAGAAGTTGCTGACTTTTGGGGAGTAGAATCAATTTCGGAAAAACCGGGACTTACAGCAACCGAAATGTTTGATGCTTTGGAATCCGGCAAAATGAAAGCGATTTGGATTATCTGTACCAATCCGATGGTCAGCTTGCCAGATTCCCGCAGAGTCGAAAAAGCATTGCAAAATGCCAAGTTTATTGTGGTTCAAGACATCTCTCATAATGCCGATACTGCAAAATTTGCCGATTTATTATTGCCTGCAGCAGGCTGGCTGGAAAAAGAAGGCACAATGACCAACTCGGAGCGACGAATTTCATATTTACCAAAAGGAATCAATGCTCCTGGAGAAGCGCTATCGGATGTTGATATTTTATTGAATTTTGCCAAAAAAATGAAGTTCTCTGGCTTCAACTTTAACAATACAGAAGCTGTTTACAAAGAATACTGCCTAATGACAAAAGGCACCAATATAGATATTTCCTATCTAAATTATTCCCGACTTAAAAACGAAGGAACTTTCCAATGGCCTGTTCCAGATTACGGACATCCGGGAACACCTCGTTTATTTGCTGATAAAAAATTCTTTACGCCTTCGCAAAAAGCAATTTTCAATATTCCGACGAGCATCAAAAACACTTCGGAAGAGCCATCAGAACAATATCCATTCATATTGACCACAGGCCGTATTCGCGATCAATGGCACACTATGACCAAAACAGGAAAAGTGTCTCGATTAATGACCCACACTCCTAGCCCAGTTCTTGAAATAAATCCAATTGATGCTTACAAGTCAAAAATCAAAAATGGCGATATTGTTGTAGTTTCCAGCAAAAATGGTGAAGTGCGCGTAAAAGCTAAAGTTACAGACACTATCAAAGAAGGTGTTTTGTTTTTGCCAATGCACTGGGGAAAACAATTGGATAATGATTTGAACAGAACTAATAATCTAACCAACACCATTGTAGATCCAATCTCCAAAGAACCCGATTTTAAATACACTGTTGTCTCGGTAACAAAGTATGTCAAGCCTTTCCATAAAATTGCTGTAATTGGTGCTGGAGCAGCGGCTTTCCGATTCATTCAGAATTATAGAGAAATCAATACTGTCGATGAAATTATTGTGTTCTCAAATGAGGAAAACCCATTTTACAACCGCGTTTTACTGCCGGAATATGTTACAGCCGAATTGTCTTGGGAAAGTCTTTTGAAAATAAAAGATGAAGCTTTAGGGCAATTGAATATCACAATGAAATCAGGCGTGGCAATTGAAAACGTAAACGCAGCTGATAAAATTATAACCGACAGCCAAGGTAAAACGCATCAGTTTGACACCTTGATTATGGCTACCGGAAGCCGTCCTTTTATCCCTGAAAATGCACAGTTGCATTTACCAGGCCGTTTTACCATTAGAAAGAAAAATGATGCCGACCGATTAAAAGACTACTTAGACGGAACCAATCTGCCTGCCGAAGAACAGCACGTGGTAATTGTAGGCGGCGGATTATTGGGACTGGAATTGGCCGCAGCTCTTAAACACAAAAAAGTAAAAATAACAATCATACAAAGAGCGTCCCGATTGATGGAACGCCAACTGGATCGTATTTCCAGTAAATTATTGGCCGAAGAAGTACAGCTTAGAGATATTCAAATCTATTTTGATAATGAAGTAAGCACGGTATTCGAAACTGAAAATGCAAACGAACTCGAAATCGCTCTAAAAAGCGGCAGAATCATTACGGCCAATGCTATTGTTTACACCATTGGAACTATTCCGAATATCGAATTGGCTAAAGAAACCGGTCTTGCCTGCGGACGCGGCGTAAAAGTAAATCAGTACCTGCAGACATCCAATCCTGACATTTTTGCCATAGGCGAAATTGCCGAATTTAACAATATGTTATTCGGTATCACTTCTGCCGCCGAAGAACAAGCTGATGTTTTGGCCAACTTCATTGCTGGCGATATCAGCAGTTTTTACAGAGGATCAGTACTGATGAATATCCTAAAACTGGAAGACATCAATCTGTGTTCCATTGGCGAAATTGAAGTACCTGAAAATGACGATTCCTACGAAGAAATTGTTTTTGCCGACTTAGGAAAACGCTATTACAAAAAATGTATCGTCAAGAACGACCTGCTCATTGGCGCTATCCTGATGGGTGACAAAAATGAGTTTGCCGAATTCAAAACAATGATTGAAAGCAAAATCGAATTGGCCGACAAACGAAATACCTTATTAAGAGGAAGCGGATCAGAAGCCAAACCAGTGCTTGGAAAACTTGTTTGTTCCTGCAGTCAGGTTGGAAGCGGAAACATTGAAGACTGCATAAAAAGCGGTGTTACCAACTTTACCGAATTGTGTAAAACCACCGGAGCCGGATTAGGCTGTGGCAGCTGTAAAACGGAAGTGAAAGAGATATTGACGAAAGTTAAATAGAATGCAGATGGTAGATTGCAGACTGCAGATTTCAGAATAAAGATTTTAGAAAATAGAGTATAGAAAATAGAGTATAGAATAGAGAGTATAGATTGCAGAAAACAGAAAATAAATGACCAAAAAACTGAAAACCTACAACCAAAAACTCATAACTAAAAAATAAAAAAATGGAATTAACAAGACTCATAGTAAAAGGCGGCGTAATATCTCCTGGAGAATTACGGGAAATTGTAAATATGGCACTGGAACAGGGTCTTGACGCCATCTCTTTTGGTTCCAGACAAGACATTATATTTCCAAAAGGATTCCAAAGCAATACTACCGAAAAAATAGGAAAACATCATTTTGTTTTGCCAAACGAGAAAAGCGGTAACAACATCGTTTCTTCCTACGTAGCAACCGATATTTTCAGCAATACGCCTTGGCTTACGGGAAATAAATTTCTTTATATCCTCGAGCAATTCAAGGAACATCCAAAGCTTAAGGTTAATATTACTGATCCCAAACAGCAAATAGTTCCCCTGTTTACAGGACACATCAACTTTATAGCCTCACATCACGAAGACTATTGGTTTTTGTACGTTCGCTTGCCCAAATGGGATAAAATGGAACTTTTTCCAGTATTAATTTACAGCTGGGACATTGGTAAAATCTATTACGAAATAGAAAAAATACTTAAGGAAGAACCCGATACAATTGACATGATTTTCCAGCTCGTTAGTGATTTGGACACCAATAACAGAACCATAGATCAGCCGTTAAACATTTCGTTCTATCCATTTCCCTATTACGAAGGAATGAACAGGCTTGGAATCGATCAATACTGGCTCGGTCTCTACTGGCGCAACAACCTGTACGACCTGCAGTTTCTAAAAGAAATGTGTGACTTGTGTTTTGACTGCAAAATCGGAAAAATATGCATCACCCCCTGGAAATCCTTTATTATAAAAGGAATTCCTAAAGAGCGTAAACTCGATTGGGAAAAATTTCTGGGCAAAAAAGGGATCAACGTACGCCACTCACTGCTAGAACTCAACTGGCATTTGCCTGTGGCGATGGAATGGGCTTTGAATCTCAAAACTTTTCTTGTGCGTACCCTCGACCAGTTCGACATCAGTACTTACGGGCTTACCTTTGGCTTATCCGATTATAATCGTGACGGACATTATTTTACTTCGGTGGTAATCGAAAAAAACGAATCTCCAAAAGATCTCGAATCCATCAAAATACGAGATACTTTCAATGTTTTGCAAGCCAAAAATTTTGACCCAAATACCCGCGAGTACATCGTACACGCACAAGATGTCGACAAACTGGAATTACCCAATATCCTTATCGAATTGAGTAAAAAATACTTTGAAGATCTGGGTATCAGCGTACTCGAATTCCAAAATACAGCAACCAAAAAAGAAACCAAAGCACTCGATATCCACCAATGCCAAGAATGCCTAACAGTCTATAATTCAGATTACGGCGATGTAATACAGGGAATCGAAAAAGGCACACTATTCGAGAATCTACCTGCCGATTACTGCTGTTCGCTATGTGAAGCTCCAAAAAGCGGTTTCACATCATTAGTAGAAGCTTCGGTTTAAAAAGTTGCCTTTTAAGAATATTTTGGACAAGCTATTATAAATAAAAGGGCCGTTTCACACTAAAATAGCGGAATCGCCCCTTCTTTACTGACTTTTGTATCAAGCCAAAATTTCATTCTTTATTAAAACCATATTTATGGAACATACAAGAGATGAAATTTAGCCTTTTCAATAAATAATCTTTCACTGGTAATCATAGATACCCCCTACCGTTTGATCAGCAGTTTAAGATTTACTTTTTGAATGGGCTTTTTTCTTAGTTCCATCAGCTATCACATCTTTAGCTTTGCTAATTCCGATAGCTATAGCACCACCTTCGTCTAATTTCCCTTCTTCCAGTATTGCATTGGCAATTTCAACTGCCTTATTGCGTACTTTAACCGGAAGATTTTTCATTGCAACCGGATAATCTTTCTTTGTCCAAGGCATAACACTCATTTTTTAGCTCGTACACTACGGTAACTGAGGACTATTCTCGTTTATTTATCTAGATTTGTTTTCAAACCCCAAAGTTCAACATGAGCCTTTTTGTCCTTTACCTTACCAATCGTATGATAATAGAAATCTACCCTTTTGATATTTTTTTCACCACCAAGATCTACTATTGAAGTTTCTCCCTCATGTTTAATTTCCTGACCTATTTTAACACTTTTCACTTCGTCATTATCATAAAAAATATCAAATGATTCCAAATGTATAGGTGCCTCAGTCACTTTAATTTTAACAGATGCAAAACGGTTGGCCCCCAATATCAAAATCTTATCAGTCTCTTTATCTAAACTTACTATAGTTTCACCTATTTTGTGCCATCCATCTTTATCATTAATCACAACTTTTGGAGTCTGTGCCCACATGTTGGCAGAACTTACTGCTACGAGCAGTATTAATACAAGCTTTTTCATCTTATTATTTTTTTTACAGTTTATAAATATTTCTTTTATTAATATTCCAAATTTATAACACTGCAAACGCCATCAATTACATTACTTTATCAATTGATTACATAATTATCACATTGCGAATTAATAGAAAAAAAAATAATACTGGAAAAATGATTTATTCTGAAAGTATTCAGCCATTTTTTAGTTGGCAACAGCCAAAAAAACCTTTATATAACTATAAGAGAAAAAAATAACAAAAGAGAAAACCTGCCAGTTTTATACTTAAATTTACATCTTAAACCAAAATCAGATGAATACTCATTTGTACAGCGAAAGTCCTTTCAAGACTATAATCTCTTTTGATAAACTAATTGAATCTTTGGAAGAAATTGCTTTATCCGACACAGATTATAAATCGGAATATGCTAAAACAATTTTAAAGCAAATAGAATCTATACCTGAATTAAGGACAGGAATCCAAGATTACAGTATCATCAAAAAAAATGAGGACTTAATAAAAAACATTGCAGCCGATTTATTTCCTGCCGCCTTGACTCACAATGAGATAAAAGCCATTACGATTCCGTTTCAAAATATATATTTCAATTATACAGAGCGTTTCAAGAAAATTTTACGCAATGCGGGGAAGGAATTTTATATGGAAATCCGCGATTTTGATAATCACCAGTTCTTTATTAGTAACTGCTGTTTAATTTTAAGCAGTTATTACCATCAGAAAATTGACTTCAACAAGCCTTTCTTTTATGATATCCCAGACGAATACGGTATAGAAAAGCATTATCGCATTATGTATAATGCTGATTTTATGGAAATCACTCCAACAGAAAATTCGGTTCCGCTTACTCAAGATGATATTGATCTTTTAATTGATAATTATAACGACATCAAACTATGGAAATCTAAATTTCCTGTGGGAAGCTGGATTTTAAAAGGTTTTGGCATTGTTTCTTTATTTGACGCCACTACAGAAAGTGCAATTTCTAATTTGAAAAGCAGTCTGCTAAAACCTGACGCTAGAACAGTAGAAACAAACGAAATTATCCTAAATATTTTTAAATCTATTTTTAAAATTCCGGATTTGAAAGTAGGTTTCATTATTTATAATCCAGATGAAGAAAAATTTATCAGACCAGTTAAGTATGATAATCAGCTGCAGAGTTTTTTACTTTCGGCTAATCAGGAATTGGACTGCAAAAATGATTTCTTTGGATGCTCATTTGAGAATCTGTTAGACAATAAAGAACCTTTTGTTATTTCGAATGTCAAAAAGTTCACTGAAGAATCAGCAAATAAAAGTCTTGGCGAACATTTACTGAAACAGAATATTCACAGCTGTGTTTTTGCTCCTGTTATAAAAGACGAACAATTGTTAGGAGTTATCGAATTAGTTTCAGAAAGTCCGCGGGAACTCAATAGTGTAAATGCAGTTAAACTCGAATTGGTTCTGCCTTATTTGACGGATACTATTGATCGTTATAATACCGATATGCAGCATCAGGTTGAAGCGATTATTCAGCGTGAATACACTACAATTCATCCAAGTGTGTATTGGAAATTTAAAAAAGAATCCCAGAATTATTTCCAAAACAGCAGTCCTGGTCAGGATTATATTTTTAAGGAAATTATTTTTAAAAATGTATTCCCTTTATACGGACAAATCGATATTCAGCGTTCCTCCGAACATCGAAATGAAACGGTGAAAAAAGATTTGAAAAACCAGCTCACAACGATTCTGGAAATTTTAGAAAACGAGAAACCAAACAGTAATCTGATGCTTTTGGAACAGCGAAAATTTGAATTGGAATTACTTCGCGCTGAATTAGACCAAACACTGAAAGCTGATACTGAACAGTATGTACAGCGATATATCGAAGAAGAAATTCATCCGCTTTTGAGAAATACAAAAGACACCGGTAAAAGCGAAAAACTGGAAGAATTATATTTTGCCAGCCTCGATGAAAAAACAGGAATGTTTTATCAGGAAAGAAAGAAATTTGATAATGCTATGTCCATTATCAATAAAAAACTGGCTTCAGTTCTGGATAAAAAACAATTGGAAGCACAGCAGATTTATCCGCATTATTATGAGCGTTTCAAAACTGATGGTGTTGAACATAATCTGTATATAGGAGCTTCTATATCGCCGACAAAACTTTTTGATATCATGTATCTGCACAATCTGCGTTTATGGCAGTTGCAGACTTTGTGCGAAATGGAATTGGAACATCATCAGCTTAAGGAAACTTTACCTTATGAACTGAATGTAACCTCATTAATTCTGGTTTTCAGTTCGGCGCTTTCTATCCGTTTTAGAATGGATGAAAAACGTTTTGATGTTGATGGAACGTATAATGCGAGATATGAAGTCGTTAAAAAACGGATTGATAAAGCAAATATCAAAGGCACAAAAGAACGGATTACCGAGAAAGAAAAAATTACGATCGTATATTCTCAGAACAGTGAAGAAGCAGAATATTTAAAATACATCAAGTATCTGCAGCACAAAAAAATATTGGAACCTTCGATAGAACAATTTGAGGTTGAAGATTTACAGGGTGTTTCTGGTTTAAGAGCAATCCGTGTGAAAGTGATTAATAACACTTCAAATACAAACGATAAAAAAATTACGTACCAGGATTTATTGGATGAGCTCAACTAAGCTACTATGATTGAAAGTCCATAAATTTGGTCATAAGACTAATAGTCTGAAATGTTTTAGCACTTATTTATCTGTCAGAAATTACACAAATTTTCACAAATCAATTAGTGCTAATCTGTGTAATTTGTGTCAGAAACTTTTAAAAGCTAATTCCCTTCATTTATATGCTTTTGAAAGCGATTACAAACGATATAACCGTAATGATAATACCAATCATAAATAAGTTGTAGGCAATCCGCAGCAGATTGTATTTGCGCTGTAAAACTAAGCCCAGATAATACAAATCTTTAATCATGGTTGAGTACAGATAATCGCGGTCTTTCATCATTTCATTCATTGCCCAATTATAATCTTCAAGAGGCATTTTGTAGAAATTTCCAAAGAACATCAAATTGACTTTTTTGGCTTCCACATCTTCACGCGTAAAAATTCCGGAAGTAACTTTTGGCCGTGTCGAAAGAATAGCAAAAATCATTGTAATAACACTCGACATCAGCATAATGAAAGTCGGAATTACTAAATGCGCATTTCTTGGGCTGTCTAATTTTGGAATAATAGACGAAAGTGCAATCGAAATAATAATTGCATTTACTGACAATAAAATGTTAGCTTTACTATCTGCAATACCGCTCAAACGCGTATGATTTCCCAAAGTAACCCGAAATAATGTATCTATTCCACGATCTGGTTTTTCATCTTTGTACTTCTTTTTTTCTTCGTCTTCTATTTCTTTAGCTTTTTTCAATTCTTGCTTATTAAGTTTCTTTTGAACCATTACAATATTTTTCTCTTTCAGAGGCTGCCATTTTTTCAAAGCATAATCCGTATAAAACCGATGTGTATTCACTAAAAAATTAAGATTTTCCTTTGCCCATTCTAAATTATCAAAAGAAAGATTCATCGTGTTTTTTAGCTCAAAACGCAATAACTCACAAGTCGAAGTATATTCTAAACTCGTAATATGGACAAAATCGGCATCTTTTATTATCTTTTCTGACAGCGTTTGAGGAACATACAATTTTGAAGTCGCTAAAATAAGTTTGGATACACCAGCTATAAACTCATCAGACTGCCCTTTCTCTTTCAAAAAAGCAGCAGCAATCTTTACACTTTCATTTTCATGGTCTTCTGTCCCATTTATATAGCCTGTATCATGAAACCAAGCTGCTGTCAAAAGCATCTCTTTTTCAACACCTTCTACGTTCTCCTTGATGCAGAGCTTGTTAACCGCACCTACAACATTAAAAGTATGGCTAAAATTATGATAAGAGTATAAATTAGAAAGTTTATCTTTGAGTAAGTTACTAACCAAATTTTCTGACTGTTCTATTAGATTCATAAAGAATGTTTTAATCCACTAAATTATGAAATTGTTTCTTGATAATCATTTCATTGCTATAATTAAAAATTATTCTTTCATCATAACTTCATTACTTGTTCTAAATTCCTGTGCAACACATAAGGCACAATACGGAAAAAATGTAAGTGCAGATGAAAATAAAAACGCTACAGATACAATAAAAATTACGCACACCTTTTACTTAGTTGGAGATGCGGGAAATGCTGATGAAGAACAAGCACAGCAAACACTCGAATTATTGCATCAAAAACTGAAGAAGTCGAACAAAAAAGCTACTCTCGTTTTTTTAGGTGATAATATTTATCCTAAAGGCTTTCCAAGTGACAACAATCCATCTGATAAAGCTTTGGCGGAAACAAAACTAACCAATCAGTTAAAACTGACCCAAGGTTTTAAAGGAAAAACAATTGTAATTCCAGGAAATCATGATTGGTATAACGGCATAAAAGGTCTAGAAAACCAAGCCGATTTTGTAACCAAATATTTAAATGACAAAAAGGCTTTTCTTCCTAGAAAAAGCTGTCCGATTGAAGATGTAAAAATTGACAGCATCACAACGCTGATAGCCATAGACAGTGAATGGTTTTTGGAAGATTGGGATAATCATCCTACTATAAACGATAATTGTGACATCAAAACCAGAGAAGCCTTTTTTGATGAATTGGAAAACCTGCTGAATAAAAATCAAGAAAAAACTGTTGTCCTTGCCATTCATCACCCTTTATTAAGCAATGGATCTCATGGAGGACAATTTTCATTAGAAAAACAGTTATTTCCATTGGAACAAAAAATTCCGCTTCCTGTAATTGGTTCTTTTATTAATCTGCTCCGAAAGACCTCAGGAGTTAATCCGCAGGACATTCAAAACAAATTATATACTATTTATTCGAAGAGAATTAAAACGCTTTTGCAAAAGCAGAAAAATATAATTGTAGTTTCTGGACACGATCATAATCTGCAGTACATCTATAAAGAAAACATTCCGCAGATTATAAGCGGTGCCGGTTCAAAATCTGAAGCTGCAAGAGCTATTAACCCAAGTGATTTTTCGTATGGCGGAAACGGTTATGCCGTGCTTACTTTATTTAAAAGCGGTGATGCAAAAGTGACTTACTTTGGAAATGAAAATAATAAAGAAAAGCTTCTTTTTGAACATGAAATTATAAAAGCCAAAGAGATTAATTGGGCTTCCGATGTAAAAGATAATTTTCCGTCAAGTATCAGCACTTCGATTTACACCGAAGAAATGACACAGAAGAGTTCAGCTCATAAATTCTTATTCGGAAATCATTACAGAAAATATTACAGTCTTCCTATTGAAGCTAAAACTGCTGTTTTAGACACACTTTTTGGAGGGCTGAAACCTATTCGCGAAGGTGGCGGACATCAGTCGATTTCCTTTCGAATGGCTGATTCCAAAGGCAGAGAGTATGTAATGCGGGCGATGAAAAAAAGCGCTACACAGTTTTTACAGTCAGTAGCTTTCAAAGATCAGTATATTGTAAATGATTTTCAGGACACTTATGCCGAAAATTTCCTGCTTGATTTTTACACCACATCTCATCCTTACACCCCATTTGCTGTAGGCGGTATGGCAGACAAATTGGGATTAGCACATACGAATCCCGCTTTATATTATATTCCAAAACAAAATGCACTGCAGGAATTTAATTCCAGTTTTGGTGACGGTCTTTACATGATAGAAGAGCGTGCTGCAGATAACCACTTGGATGCTAAAAATTTTGGCGACCCAACAAATATTATCAGTACTGATGATATGATGCTGAACCTTCATAAGGACGAAAAATATTCGGTTGATGAAAAAGAATACATAAAAGCCCGCTTGTTTGACATGCTGATTGGAGACTGGGATAGGCACAGCGATCAATGGCGCTGGGGAGAATATAAAAAAGACGGTAAAGTGACCTACAAACCCATTCCCCGCGACCGTGATCAGGCTTTTACAAAATATGACGGAACGCTGCTTTCCCTTTTAATGAATATTCCAGCGCTTCGCCACATGCGTACTTTCAAAAATGAAATTGATAATGTAAAATGGCTTAACAGAGAACCTTATCCGCTTGATTTGGCGTTTTTAAGAACTTCGAATGAAAAAGACTGGCTGGCTCAAGCCAAATATATTCAAGAGCATTTAACAGACGATGATATTGATAAAGCTTTTACAGTACTACCAAAAGAAGTTCAGGATCAAACCATTGAAGAAATAAAATCAAAATTAAAAAACAGAAAAAAGAATCTCCAGAAATATGCTTCGGAATATTTTGATGTGCTTAACCATACGGTAATGATTGCTGGAACTGATAAAAAAGACAAATTTGTTATCAGTCATAACGCCAGAAAAAATATCGAAATTCAAGTTTTTAGAATTAAAAAAGAAGGTGACGAATTAATTTATACCAAAAACGTCAGCGATGCTAAAACTGAAAATCTATGGGTTTATGGCTTGGATGACGATGATGTTTTTCAGGTTACCGGCAGTCAAAAATCAGATATAAAAATCCGTTTAATCGGAGGACAGAACCATGATACATATACAATTGAAAACGGAAAAAGAGTTATAGTATATGATTTCAAATCAAAAGAAAATACATATAATCTGGATTCAAAAACCAAAACGCAGCTGACAGATGACTACGATGTGAACTCTTATAATTACGAAAAACCAAAATACAATGTTGTTTCTGGGCTTCCAAATATTGGATATAATCCGGATGATGGCGTAAAAGTAGGTTTCAATCTAAACTATACCGTTAACAATTTTAAACAGAATCCATACACACAAAGACACGTTTTAAACGGTTTCTATTACTTTGCAACTGGCGGTCTTGATTTTAATTACGCAGCCCATTTCCCTGGTTTGTTAGGTAAATGGGTTATTGATGCCGACTCGCAGTATACTACACCCAATTTTGCGATAAACTATTTTGGATACGGAAACGAAACTCAAAATGATGATCAGGAATTTGGCATGGATTACAACAGAGTGCGCATTCAGCAGCTCAAAGTTTCTGGTGCTATACGGCATGTGGGTCGTTACGGAAGTGAATTTAGTATTCAGCCATTTTTAGAGAGAATGAAAGTAGAAAATACTGAAGACCGATTTATAAATACTCAAAACAGTATTAACTCAGATGTTTTTAATACGAAGACTTTTGGAGGTGCAAAAATCAGATACAGCTTTAAAAATTCGGATTTCAAGGCAAAACCCACTTTAGGAATAGCATTTGTTATTCAAGCCAGCTGGACTGCCAATCTGGAAGATAATAAACAAAATTTTCCATCGATAGAAACTATTTTAGGTCTTACTCATAAAATTGATAAAAACGGAAAATTAATTTTGGCAACATATCTCAAAGGAAAAGCCATTTTCAATAACAATTACGAATTTTATCAAGGCGCGGCTTTAGGAGGTGATAAAGATTTGCGCGGTTATAGAAACGAACGCTTTTTAGGAAACTCTTACTTTTCTCAAAGCACTGATTTAAGACTTTCTATTGGCAAAATTCAGCGCACAATTGTACCCATGACCTATGGAATTTTAGGCGGTTTTGATTACGGCAGAATCTGGCTGGAGGGTGAAAATTCTAAAAAATGGCATCAGGATTATGGAGGCGGACTTTGGATTAATGCTGTAAATACTATAACTGCCCGAATTTCTTATTTTAAATCCCCTGAAGAAGAAGGAAGAGTTGTTTTTGGAGCGGCGTATAGTTTTTAAAGTTGCTAAGTTTCTAAGATTTTTTTTCCACGAATTTCACTAATTGTATTTAATCAAAAGAATTCCTCGAGGCTCTGCCTCGGGGTCATGCGCAAAGATTAGTATATTTGTTTGATGAGTGAACATATTTTCAAACGGCATAATAAAAGCTTATTGCTTTATCATTTGGTTTGTCCGATAAAATATCG
>CAUPJC010000012.1:0-119269 GCA_963511475.1 uncultured Flavobacterium sp. | reverse complement strand
GTGTCTTTTTCTTGCCCCAATTTTCATCAGGCCGTGTTCCCCATACTTTTTGTTCAATGAAAAGGTCTGCCATACAATCAGCGAAGCACCGCCTGCTCCAAGCAACAGGCAGATATAAGAGTTTACGCCAGCCATATACATAATCATTACAAGAATCAGTGTACCAAGCAGTCCGCCTGCGAAAATGAACAAGTATTGTGCTTTCAACCCCTTAAATTCTACTGTTCTTCCGATGCCTTTATTGATATTGTAATTCATAAGCCCGTGGGATTAAAGGAAGAATGAACGTAAAATGGTAGCGGCTACGATTAAGAAGATACACGCACCAAACCAGCTTGCCGCAGTCTTGCTTGTATCGGGATCTCCGCTACTGAACTTACCGTACACTTTAACCCCTCCAATGAGACCTACCACCGCTCCAATTGCGTAGATGAGTTGTGTGGCAGGATCGAAATAGGACGTAACCATTTGAGTGGCTTCGGTGATACCAGCTGAACCGTCTCCCTGTGCCAACACACTGAATCCTGTCAGCATTGCCATTGTTGCCAGCAGGATTTTTTTTCTTTGTTTTTCCATGACTAAAAGAAATTAATTTTTATTGACTTCCCGCACCTTACGGGCTTTCGAAACAAAAGTGCTATGAAAATTGAGGTAGTCTAACAAAGTGGCAGTTAAAGGAATTGTTTGGAGGTGGGTGGCTTATTAAGCATCAAAATGTAGTATATTAGCCAATCTTAAAAAAAAAAATGAAATACTTATTTAACAACTTCTGACAAAAATATTTAAAGGATATATGGCTGGAACAAAAACAATGCAAGAACAACACACAGCTGGACCACAAGCAATAGGATTTGACTATCAATTCTATTATTTTATGCTTTTAGCACTTGATCTTAAATTCGGTCAAAAAATTGGATTTGAAGTTAAGGATGATGTACATATTGACAAAGAAGATGGAACAACAGTATTATATCAGGCAAAACATACAATCATAAAAAATTCAAAAGGTAATCCTCAGAATTTAACGGATTTGGATACTGACTTATGGAAAACTTTATCTAATTGGGTTGATTTTATTAATGCAGATAAAAGTTCCGATTTTCTTAAAAAACATACATTCATTTTAGTCACAAATAAGAGTGAAAATAACAATGATTTTATAACTACGCTTAATACATTCAAAGCAGATAATAATTCTGATAGTATAAAGTCGAAAATAAGTGAATTAGGGAACAAAACTCAAGACGAAACGCTGAAGAAATACTTTAAAAATGTATCCAAATTAAGCAAAAGTAAACTTGAACTATTTTTAAAAAATTTGACGATAGAAACTGGTGAGGATGAAATTATCAATAAGATTAAAAAAAGGATACTTGAAAAATACTATCAGGAAAACTTAGTTGAGCCAATATTTGAAAAATTTTCATCAGAATTAAATCTGTCAAAGTTTTTAGATATAAGGTCAGGTAAAAAATTTGAAATTACTGGAGATGATTTCGCTAAACGTTTTGGAAACTGCTTTAAGGTTGCAACTGAATTACGACCATTACCTAAAAGAGAATTTCCTGTTTTATTACCTGATGATTTGGAAAGTCAAATTTTCATAAAGCAATTACTTGACATAGGCGAAGTGCAAACAGGTTCTAATGATATAAGGAATTATACTGCCCAAATGCTTAAATTTTTAAATCATTTTACCTATTGGTCTGATGAAGAAAATTTTTTAGGTCTAACTGATGTCGAAGAATTTAAAAAAGATAGCATTTTGAGATGGGGAAATGAATTTAAAGCAAAATATAGACAAATTGAACGTCAAGTAAATAATGGTTCTTCTATTGAGGACTTAGAAGATGTTATTAAAAACTTAGGCGTTGATTTAGTTGACTATGTTAGAAGACAGGACTTGTCAATACCTGGATATTCAGATTTAGGTATTGAGTTTAGCAATGGGCATTACTACGCTTTATCAGACAAACTTGAAATAGGATGGCATTTTGATTGGAGCAATAAATACAAAAAATAATGAAAGAAATATATTATGTTTATAATAACGAGGCAATTGCAAGTTGCATATTTTTATCAATATTGAATACTATCGACAGATTAGATATTGCTCGTTCTTGTTTGATTTTGCCATTCTTATTGGATGATAGAACGGTAAGCTATTTGTCCAAAAATCAAGATATTGAATTAGAGGATATGATAAAAGAGCAATCCCGTTTGTTTACATCGTTTAATAAAAGGTATTTATCACTATTGCCAGTTACAATTAATTCTCTGACAATATTAAATGCGAGCAATCAAATAAGTATAGGAAATGAAATAGTAGCGACTAATCAATTATATTCAAAAGATGAGAATTTAGGAGAAAGATTTACTAAAATAGAAGGAGTTATTCCAAAGTTTTTATCAATAATAGAAATACATTCTACCATTCAACTATACAAAATCTTAAAAATACAATTATGAAATTTATACTTCACGAAATCAAACTTTGGTTTAAGGATGAAAATACTAAACCTAAAAGCTATCAATTTTTAACCGATAAAGTGAATGTCATAACAGGAGATGCAACCACTGGAAAATCAAGTTTCTGGAGTATAATTGACTATTGTTTTTTATCAGGAGACGTAAATGTAGCAAATACAATCAATGATAAAGTACTATGGTTTGGAATACATTTTACAATAGGAAAAAAAGAAATATCTATAGTTCGCAAAACTCCAAGTAATGGAGCGGTTTCATCAGAAGCATTTTTTAATTGGGGTATATTTCCAAATAACCCTGTTAAAAATAAAGAAATTGCAGAAATTAAATCAATTTTAGATGAAGAATTTGGAATTACCGATACATTAAGATTTCCTTATGGAAAAGAAATGGGAAAAACATCATTCAACATTTCATTTAGGCATTTTTTATTATTCAACTCGATTACAGAAGATATTATTGGTACCTCAAAAACATATTTTGACACTACATTTTATGGTAAAGAAGAATATGACAAAGCCTTAAGTCATATTTTTGATTTGGTGATTGGAGTAAATGATATGAAAAATATCAAAGCCAACGAAAGGCTAAAAGAAATCGATACTGATTTAAAAAAAATTCAAAATCAACAAAGAAATAATCAAAATAACACAAAGAATTTTGAAAAAGAAGTATTTAACCTAATTGAAAAATGTAAAATACAAAAATTCATTGAATATTCTGATTCTTTCGATAATGTAGATGATGCAATCTTGACTATTAAAGATATTATTGCTAACACAAAGAAGGTTGCAGAAAACTCAAAATTATTTTCGGAAATTAATGCTTTGTACAAAAACAAAAACGGACTACAAGCACAGCTTAATGCCATAAGTCAATATCAAAGAGAATATGATCTATATAAGAAGAATTTGAATAAATCTGCTGACAGCTTACAACCTATAGAATTTTTAAGTCAAAAATTATCAGACCAATTAGTAGATTCATACGAAGCAAAACTTTTTATAGATTCATTAGACTCTTCTTTGAAAAATATTAAAGCTAATCTTTCAAAGAAAATTACCGAACCCTTGAAGGTTACAGGCGATATGAAGGAGTTACGAACGCAAATTCAGGAAATTGAAAAACGAATAACTCAACTTAACGATATTAAGAAAAATCATCAATCAGAAGGACAAAAATTCATTGAACTGGGAAAAATAGAAATTATATTCGAACAAATATTTAAAGGTAAAATTAATAAGCCTATTGATACAATAAAATTAAATAGTTTGAATGAAGAAAAAGCTCGTTTAGAAAAAGTTCCAATAGACAATAATCAGATAAAGTATTTGATGAAAACTCAGTTAGACGAAAGTATTCAAAGAAACTACAATCAATTAAAATCACTACCTACCTATAAAAATTACACAACGAGATTTGATGAGAATGAAATGATTTTGAAACTGTATCCACCTATAGATCAATTTCAATTTCCTTTAGATAACGTTGGAAGCAAATCAAATTATATGTTTATGCACTTATGTGTTTATTTAGGATTACACGAACACATAATAAATATAGAGCAAGTACACGTGCCTCAATTTTTGTTTATTGACCAACCAAGTATTCCTTATTACACTGGAGACAATAAAAAAGGAAACGATGATAAAACAAAACTTATTGATGCGTTTACCTTGCTAAATTCATTTATTGATTATCTAACAACTCAAAAAAATACACATTTTCAAATTTTTATGGTTGAACACGCACCTAAAGAGTATTGGATCGACAACAATTTATCACATTTTCATACTGTAGATGAATTTATAGACGGTAAAGGATTAATTCCAAAAGAAATATACAACAACTAACTATGCAAAATATAACATTAGGCGAAATAAATAAATTTATAGTTCATTCTATTGGAAATAAGAACAATGGAGATGGTGTACGTTTTTCTGATATTTTAACTGATTTTGATAAAATTGAAGAGCATATTAAGCAGTTGCTAAACAATAGTTTTAAGTTCGAAGAATTATATCAATTCTTTTTTCTTCCAAATTTGGAGCTTAATCCTGTATATCAATTCGCAAGTTCTATTTTTAAAAACAAAGAATCATTTATTGAACAATCACAAAATGCAGGTCGATATTTATATGATAAGAGTACTCATCCACAAATAAAAAGTGGTGAGTTAGGTATAATCTATTTCAACGATTGCAAAATAAATAATGAAATAGTAGACTGTATTGGAATTTTTAAATCAGAAAATAAAGATACTATTCTTAAAATAAATAATAAAGAAAATGGATTTGAACTAACCGGAGAAAAAGGAATAAATACAAATAAATTAGATAAAGGATGCTTAATTTTTAATACCCGAAAAGAGAATGGATTTTTAATTTCTGTCGTTGATAATACCAATAAAAGCTCAGAAGCCCAATATTGGAAAGATGATTTTTTAGGAATCAAAACAATCAAAAATGATTTTCATCAAACCAATCAATTTTTAGGCATTGCAAAACAGTTTGTTACTAAACAATTAGATGAAAATTTTGAAATTTCCAAAGCTGATAAAATTGACTATTTAAATCGTTCTGTTGACTATTTCAAAAATAGTGAAACCTTTAATAAGCAAGAATTTGAAAAACAAGTTTTTGGAGATGAAAATTTAATAGAATCGTTCCAGAAATTTAACCAAACTTACAGACAAGAAAATGAAGTCGAACTAGCAGACAATTTTCAAATATCTTCACAAGCTGTAAAAAAACAATCTCGTATTTTCAAAAGTGTTTTAAAACTCGACCGAAATTTTGACATCTACATTCACGGAGATAAAAATCTTATTGAAAAAGGTATTGAAAAGGATGGCAGAAAGTATTATAAAATCTATTATCAAGAAGAAAAATAATCATTTGGAGAAGTATTAAATAATAGAGCGAAAAATTGAAAAAACAAGATATACTACAATTTTGGAGGAATGTCGAAATATTTAACCTTCCTGATTTTAATAAAGATGCTGCACTCATAAACAATGGTGACGCACTGCCTTGGCAACACAAAATAAATCCGCCTAAGAAAAATTACAAATGGCGCTATACATTGGTTTTTGGAAGAATCGAGAAAAAGTTAATTCTTGACCATCTTAATACTTTACTCAAAGCTGATACAGCAAGTGATTGGGAAGAACCAATACAGGGATTCAGTTGTCTTTCTGCATTGATTTTAGATGAAGAAGGTTGTCCCCAACAAGATAGTTATGTTACAGCAAGCTACACATTTGGTATTAAAACTTTAGAAAGCAAAAAGAATCTTTCTTCAGTATACCAAAATTTAGAACAAGCAAGAATAGATTTTTTAGACCGATACAATATACCTGAAATTATTCTTGACGATAACCTTCCTGTCAAGGGAGATATTGTCTATTGGAATCATCTAAATAGAGAAATTAGTTATCTAAAACAACTCAGCAAATGGTGGAAGGAGGAGATTAGAGTTTATCTATTAATAGAAGAAGCACCTAAGGATAGTGAACTGAATTCAAGTTTTTTAAATAGTTTTTATTTAGAAGATTTAAATTATTTATCTGACACTGAAGAAAATAATTTTGGTACTGCTCTACGGCAATACCTCACATTGGAACCATTAATAACGGAGCGTAAAGATTTAATTCAAAACAAACAACATCTTTTTGATACATTTAACCCCAACCAAATAACCTCTGGAAGGTGGCCATCTAACGTAAAAAACGGATTGTATGCTGCACAAGCTGGGGCTGTAAATACCATATTTTCCAACTTACGAAATGCTGATGGACTGCAAGGTGTGAATGGACCTCCAGGCACAGGAAAAACAACTCTGCTATTAGATGTAATTGCAGAAATTATAGTAGAGAGAGCGAAGGTGATCTCTAAATTAGGCTGTAAAAATTTATTTCAAAAGGGATATACAAAAATTGAAAAAGAATCTGGCTTTACGCTATACACCTACAATCTTGTACCCTCCCTTCAAAGAAATTTTGGTATTGTAGTGGCCAGTAATAACAATGCTGCTGTTGAAAATATTAGTAAGGAACTACCGCTCAAAAGCAAAATTGATGTTTCTGTCTTTCCTGAAGCAGGCTATTTTTCTGAATGTGCCACTACACTTTTTGATCAAGAAAGTTGGGGTGTTTTAGCTGCAGCTTTAGGAAATTCCAAGAACAGAAATACTTTTAGAAAAGCATTTTGGCAGCCAGAAAAAGACAAAGATATTATCGGTTTTCATGACTTATTGTACGAAGTTTACAAAGATTCTGAAAACGATAAAACACATATTCATTGTACATCATTTGAAAGTCACAATAAGAATTTCAAGTCTTTGCTCAACGATTTTGAAGCATTTAAAAAAATTGCGAGTTCATTTCATGAGCAACTGCCCATCTTTATTGAAAACGAAAGAAAAGATGCTCTGACAAAAGTTGAATTAAAACAAACAGAAAAAAAATTATCCCTATTATCTGAAGAAAAACATATCATTGTTGATAAAGAAGATAAAATTAAAAAGGATGCCGATCGAATATTATCCCTATTACATTTACATATTCAACGCAAACCTTCCTTTTTTTTCTTTCAAAAATTATTTAAGACTAGCGGCTTTAAGGTGTGGAATATAGAAGCCGAAAAGATTATGATTAATCTTAAGTCCATTAATGCTGAATTAGAAGAGATCAAAAGACAACTGGGTAAGAATCAAAATGAGTCTGAGATTCTTCTATCTAAACAGAGTGAATATAAAAATACTTTATCCCAATTAGTTGCATTTTTTATTTCATATAAAAAGCTCCACAATGAATTGATAAAAAAGTATGAAATTGATCCTAAAAATATCTTTGATATCGAGTTCTATCAAAAAGACACAACAAACATTCATCTGTTAAACCCGTATCATTCCCCTAAAATAGCTAAACTTAGAAGTGACATATTCATAGCAGCTTTGCAGTTACATCAAGACGCTATCTTAGCAAATGCTAAGAATATTAAAAATAACTTAAATGCCTATTTTGAAATGACTGCTGGTTGGGTCAAAGTAGATGCAACTATTGCCCAGAATTTATGGGATACCTTCTTCCTTTGCGTACCTGTGGTTTCTACTACCTTGGCGTCAGCAAGCCGACTTTTCCCGAATACCAACCTGCAACAAATAGGTTGGTTGCTTATAGATGAGGCTGGACAGGCAACTCCACAATCGGCAGCAGGATTGATTCATCGCGCCAAACGTTCTGTAATCGTAGGAGATCCTTTGCAGGTTGAGCCTGTCGTTACAATGCCCGAAAAATTGGTTACGAAATTGAGAAATGAACATTCTGTTGCAGTTGATTGGTCACCTTATAGAACATCAGTACAACAATTAGCAGATAGAGTTTCACTTTCGGGAACCTATATGAATATAGGTGATACTGATCAAAAAATTTGGACAGGATTTCCTTTAAGAACTCACAGACGTTGTGATGACCCGATGTTTTCTATTGCAAACAAAATAGCTTATAGCAATCAAATGGTAAAAGCCGTTGACACAAACTCTACAGAAACATTAATTGGAGAATCTGGTTGGTTTAATGTAAGCACAGGCCCTACCCTAATTAATAAGCATGTAGTAAAAGAGGAAATTGAACTTTTAAATCTAAAGATTACAGAGTTAAGAAGTATAGGATATGAGGGAGAAATTTATGTGATTTCACCATTCAAATCAATAGCTTCCTACTGTAAGGAGGTATTTAGAAAACAACCGGAAATATCCTGTGGTACAATACATACTTTCCAAGGAAAAGAAGCAGATATTGTCTTTCTTGTTTTAGGAAGTGACCCAAAATCATTAGGAGCACGAAACTGGGCGTCACAAAAACCGAATATGTTAAATGTAGCACTTACTAGAGCTAAGAAGAGATTTTATGTTATCGGAAATAAAAAACTGTGGGCTTCTTGTGACTACTTCAGCACAATGGCTAAAATATTAAATTAGTAAATTTGGGAAAGAAGTAGAAATTTTCCCAAGTCTACTCACACAAACTCCCCAATATCAAAATCTTCCAAATCATTTTTCCGCAAAATGGAAGAACAGGCATCCGTTTCAGAAGAAAGGCTACTGTCCAATAGCGTGGCTATTTTACGGGAAGCACTTTCCATAGAATTTTCCAGTAGGTTGAATAATTCGGTTCCTTGTATTTTCTGAACAATTGCTATCGCTGTTTCCTTTTGAGATGGCTCCAATCTTTCTTTTTGCAGCAGCATCCCCACGGAGCTTAGTTCTTCAAAGGTAACCCCTTGGGCAAAACCGTTATCCCCACCAGATATTCCATACCTGTTCCATTCTTCTTCCTCCTCCTCAAAATCAGGCATATTTCCAAAAACTTCGTCCAGTTCTTCCTGCGGGATTTGCATATCGACATCCTCCTCGTCGATTTCAATATCAAAATTATCAGTTTCCTGTTCTTGCTCTTTATTTTGGCTTTCAGTGACGCTTTCTGGCATTAAAAGACTTCTCATTGGTTTGGGCTGTCCCATAATATCGGGTAGGTTTGGATTGGTTTTTTTCTGCGTTGGTTTTTGCTCCGTCCTTTTCCTGATTACAATCTTATCCTCAACCAAAAGTACAATAACAATGAGCAGGCATATAACTATTACTGTTTCCATAATTATAAAATAGGTTTGTATTTATCATTAAAAGTTGTGATAATCTGCTCACCAAACTCCTGAAAATGATATTCGAGAAGATTGTCTAAGTAGGCATAAATGGTTATTTTATCTTCGCCTATTACCTGTACGATTCGGGACAGTTTCTCATGGAAATCCGGTCGGATATATACCGTTTTGCCATCACGGGCATTGGTATCAGGCTTTTTGAAAAATATACTTTCGTAATCCTGATCATTTACTTTTTTAGTTCTGTTCCGTTCCTTCGCTAAAGGCTTTTCCTGTAATGATTTTATAGGAGTTTCAGGTTCTTCCAGCGGAAGTTGCAACCCTTCCTTTTTTATTCCATCTACCATCAAATTCATCATTAACTCTTCGTTTATTTCAGGAATGGCTTTTTTCTTATTGTCTTTTTCCATACTATTACAATTGAACAATTCTTAAAAATTCTGTCATAAACTGGTCTAAACGACAAGTATTCATCAAACGTTCATCAGGAGGCATTAAAGTTGACCGAAAAACAGTCTTTGCACCCGATTCGCTCTCCTTGCGGAAACGTGTGCTGTTCATGATCTGACATTGCATCAGGCTTAATCCCAACTCATCAATCAATTTATTATAAACATCATACAAGGGTGAGCGTTCACGACCATCTACCTGATTCCAAAACAGATTAATGGTTTTAATGGAGGTTTCTCCTTTTTTCATAATAACATCCTTCATCAGCTGGGTGAAAATGAGCGTACTTTCCATAACTACACAATCTGCTATAATTGGCGTAAAAATATGGTGCATCCCCGCCAGAGCTTTCAAAATACCGGGAGTGTTTACTGTACCCGGAAGGTCAAAAAAGATAAAATCAACTGGAACAGAAGCAGATTCTGAAAAATTATGTGCAGCCTCCAATACACCTTCGGCCTTATGCTGAATAATTGGATAAGCTTTTTTGTTAATAGTTGTAAATTGTTTGAATGCCGCCCGTTTTAAAAACTCATTTTCCATAACCATAGCCAAATCACGAGTCTTCATTTTCATTAAACTATGTTGTGGAAAGTCGGCATCAAATACTGCGACATTGTAGCCCAAACGATAATGCAGCGTACTGGCCGCCAGAGCTGTAAAGGTAGTTTTGCCTACCCCCCCCTTTTGGGATGAAAAAGCAATGAATACTGTTTTGTGTTCTGTTTTCATTTTTAACTGTATTTAATTATTTACTTATATCACTGCACAGGTACATATTTATCTACTATTGTTCATACGTATCCAATTTTGTAGAAAACTACGCACCCATTCAAGCAGGTATTGCTCTGCTTGAATACTGACATATGTACCTCTTTCTTTAGGTACTTATACATATCGGTTTGTATGATCAGACATAGTTATATATAAACCCAAGTCTGTAAATCTGTACATATGCAACTATGTAATTTTATAACCTCATCTGCATCTATCCATATACGTATGATTGTATATACATAAGCGATTATATACATAATTGAAGAATTACGTACCAACATAGTTACCTGTTTACATCCGCTTGCAGGTACAAAGAAATGCAGATATATACGTCCTTATTCTAAGTTGGAACGTAATGGCATTTATTGGCACTATTTGGCACTAACACACAATACAATGTTATAATAAAGAGACACTTACTTTGTAATATGCTTTTTATTAATGGATTTATGCAAAAGGACTTCGAAAAATCAGATTATAAAGTGAACGGCCTAAAGCCGTTTTTCCCTGCTTTATTTAATCCGTCCCGCAGGGCGGATTTTTGTGTTCGCCAGAACACGGCAAGTTGTGTTTTTAGGCACTCGAAACTCCGTTCGTGCCTCAAAACAACTTGCCCTGCTGGGGGCTGAAAACCCTTCCGAAGTCAGGCTTTTTGCTAAAGTTAAAAATGGATATGTGATGAACGAAAACAGTAATAAAAAACAGAATAAAGGCGGACGAACTCCGAAGAACGATCCGAGTATCCACCGCCACGTTTTTCGTCTTACGGACGAAGAAAATGTCAAATTATTATCTCTTTTTGAAGCGTCAGGAATGACCAATAAAGCAAAATTTATCATTTTCGTATTGTTCGGAAGGGAGATTAAAACGGTTAAAATAGACAAAGCTGTGTTGGATTTTTATATGAGGCTAACCTCTTTTCACAACCAGTTCCGCTCTATTGGCGTGAATTACAATCAAATTGTAAAACTACTTTATCGCAATTTTTCAGAGAAAAAAGCGGCAGCCTTTCTCTACAAACTGGAAAAGCAAACGGCTGAAATGGCAGTTTTATGTCAAAAAATAATTCAGCTCACAGAAGAATTTGAAGCCAAACATTTGAATAAATAGAATTGAAATGATAGCAAAAATCGGAAGAGGGAGTAATTTGTACGGAGCTTTGGCATACAATCAACTCAAAGTGGAGAAAGAAAATGGGCAAATTTTGTTTACGAATAGAATGATAGAGACCCCTAATGGGCTGTATTCCGTTACTCAACTAGCTCGCTCTTTTGAACCTTATTTGATAGCCAACCGTAACACCGAAAAGTCAACTTTGCATATTTCTCTCAATCCTGATCCGAAGGATAATGTAAGTGATGAAAAGTTCAAATTGATGGCTCAGAAGTATATGCAGGAGATGGGTTATGGAGAACAGCCTTTTGTAGTATTCAAGCACACAGATATTGACCGTACCCATATTCATATCGTATCGGTTTGCGTGAATGAAGAAGGCAAAAAAATTTCGGATAAGTTCGAGAAAAGGCGATCTATGAATGTATGCCGTGAGCTGGAAAACAAATATGTACTGATATCAGCTACAGAGAAAGGACATCGGCAGAATGACAAGATTTTTCATCCTGTGAATTACCAAACAGGAGATGTAAAAAGCCAGATTGCTTCGGTTGTTCGTCATCTCCCTAAGTATTATCAGTTCCAGACATTAGGGGAATACAATGCCTTACTTTCTTTTTTCAACATTACCACTGAAAAAGTAGAGACTGAACTGCAAGGGAAAATCCGGCAAGGATTATTATACATTCCTTTAAATGAAAAAGGAGAAAGATCTGGGCATCCTTTCAAGGCTTCCTTATTTGGTAAAAATGCTGGGCTTTCAGCTTTGGAATTGCATTTTGAAGAATCGAAAGAATCCTTAAAAAGCCATTCAGCAAAACTGACTATCAAAGATGCAGTCACAATTGCCTTGCAATCGACAAATGATGAAAAGAACTTTAAGAAGCAATTAGCGGAACAGGGAATTAATGTAATGGTTCGTAGAAATGATACAGGGCGTATTTATGGTATTACGTTTATAGACCACAATTCTAAAACGGTTTGGAACGGATCCCGATTGGGAAAGGAATTTTCTGCCAATACCTTTAATGACCATTGGAATAATAATAATATCAAACCAGAAATAAAAGAGCTTAACGAACCTCATCCAAAAATATCTCAGCACAACACAATGGAACATCTACCTACCGAAAAGCCCCACGTATTATTCGATTTTCTGAATAAAGAAGTTCCTGTTTTCAGCACAAATGAAACTGTTATTATAGAAAGTTTGGGAGGACTGTTACCTGAAGCACAGGGCGAAAATTATGAGGAAATGGATTTTGCCAATAAAATGAAGAAGAAAAGAAAACGTAAGAGAAATTAGTAGGTTTTATTGTTTATTATGAACTCCATATTATAAAGACACTTTCAATCCCAATGCATAGCTCCAGTACAAAATCTTCGGAACAGTTGGTGTCTTGAACTGATAAATATCGTAGACATATAATGAAAAAAGTATAAATGCTCCCCAACTCAATCCAATACACAATATACCTTGTCGTTCTGTTGGATTGAATATGCCTGCAACGAATGATTTTACTATAAATGCGGGGATAATACAGCATATTAACACACATATTAACCAAGGCAATATCCATAACTTCATATTCTTTACCTTTAAGCCAATGATAGTTCCTTTAAAGAAATAAATAATGCAGAAAATAAGGTAGGTAAATAATAGGGAGAACCCCCAAATTTTAAATTTGTCGGTTTCTTCTCCCCCGAACTTTTGAGACAGTAAAAATCCGGCATAAAAAAACATACCGAAAATAGCAACTATTTTTAAGACGAAAATAAAACCCCCAACGACCACAAACATTAGTCCTGTAGCTGAATCACTTTCTTCTCTTTTCCGAGCTATATATTCATCTTCACTTTCTCCCGGATCAGCATCAGGATTATTCCAATTCATATTATTTCCTTTAATATTGATTATCAAATTGATGAGTAAGTCAAAAAAAATCAAGAGTTTAAATTTAATAAAAAAATCGTTATAAAATCTGAACTTGATTGGAACCAATTAACGACAAACACTGTCGCGCACCGCTAATGTCTGCCACTTTTTTATAGCCACTCTGCACATCCTTTAAATTAACGCCCGAACATTTAATATTTAGAAAATGCAGGGAGAAGACGATTTAAGAGGTTTAGCCAAGATTATGGCATTTATGAGAGCGGTAAGTATACTGATTGTGCTGATGCACTTTTACTGGTTCTGTTATGGGTTCTTTTTAGAAAGAGGCTGGACACTGGAGGTAGTCACTAAAATATTGAAAAACTTTGAACGTACGGCGAGCCTGTTTTCCCATACGCTTTACACCAAAATATTTGCTTTGGTATTATTAGCATTAAGCTGTTTGGGAACAAAAGGGGTAAAGAATGAAAAGATAACCTGGACAAAAATTTATGTGGCTTTGGGAATTGGCTTTGTACTATTCTTTCTGAACACACCATTGTTAAAACTGTCAATAAACATCGCTACATTTCTTTATATCCTTACCACAGGTTTGGGCTATATCTCCCTGATGGTAGCAGGAATTTGGATTAGCCGTCTGCTCCGTACCAACCTAATGGACGATGTTTTCAACAATGAGAATGAAAGTTTTATGCAGGAAACCAAGTTGATGCAAAATGAGTTTTCCGTGAACTTACCCACCAAATTCTGGTACAACAAAAAACAGCATAATGGCTGGATCAATATTGTAAATCCTTTTAGGGCAACCATCGTATTGGGTACACCTGGTTCAGGTAAATCGTATGCTGTTGTAAACAACTATATTAAACAGCATATTGAAAAAGGTTTTTCAATGTATATCTATGATTTCAAGTTTGACGACCTATCTACAATTGCCTATAATCATTTGCTAAAGCACACGGATAAGTACAAAGTAAAACCGAAATTCTATGTCATTAATTTTGACGATCCAAGAAAAAGTCATCGTTGCAATCCCATAAATCCTGATTTTATGACCGATATATCCGACGCTTACGAATCTGCCTATACGATAATGCTAAATCTTAACAGAAGCTGGATACAGAAGCAGGGGGATTTCTTCGTAGAATCTCCAATCATATTATTGGCCGCTATCATTTGGTTTCTTAAAATCTATGAAAACGGAAAATACTGCACGTTCCCTCACGCCATTGAACTGCTCAACAAAAAATACGCTGACGTATTTACAATCTTAACCACCTATTCGGAATTGGAAAATTATCTATCTCCCTTTATGGATGCCTGGCAAGGCGGCGCACAAGACCAATTGCAGGGGCAGATAGCATCTGCAAAAATTCCCTTGTCAAGAATGATTTCACCGCAATTGTATTGGGTTATGACAGGAGATGATTTTTCATTAGACATCAACAATCCAAAAGAGCCGAAGATACTATGTGTAGGCAACAATCCCGATCGTCAAAATATCTATTCCGCAGCATTGGGTTTATACAATTCAAGAATAGTGAAACTTATTAATAAAAAGGGACAGCTTAAAAGTTCAGTTATCATTGATGAGTTGCCTACCATTTACTTCCGTGGATTAGACAATCTGATAGCCACTGCTAGAAGTAATAAAGTGGCCGTTTGTTTGGGGTTTCAGGATTTTTCGCAATTAACCCGTGATTATGGAGACAAAGAAAGTAAGGTAATTCAAAATACGGTAGGGAATATTTTTAGCGGGCAGGTTGTAGGCGAAACTGCTAAAAGTCTTTCGGAACGCTTTGGGAAAGTGTTGCAGAAAAGGCAAAGCCTAACTATTAACCGAAACGACAAATCTACTTCTATATCTACACAACTGGACAGTCTTATCCCGGCTTCCAAAATTTCCACACTCACACAAGGCATATTTGTGGGGGCAGTATCGGATAATTTTGATGAACGCATCGAACAGAAAATATTCCACGCTGAAATTGTTGTGGATAACGGAAAAGTAGCAGCCGAAGCCAAGGCTTATCAAAAAATACCGGGAATTTTATCTTTTGTAGATGAACACGGAGAAGACAAAATGAAACAAAAAATTGAAACCAACTACAGACAAATAAAACTTGATATCATTCAGGTTATTGAAACTGAATTGGAACGCATCAAAAATGATCCCCATTTACAGCATTTGGTACAAAAGAGATAATACAAAAAGAGGCCTTCCGAAAATTAGGTCAGCCTCTTTTGAATTAATAATTCAAAGTAGCACCAAATCCAAATCCCATATCACTATCATAGTGCGTAGTTATTCCAAAGTTTCTTTTGATAATATAACGTAAACCTGCCATATACTCTTTGTCGGTATTCCCCATTAAACTCATTCGTAGTCTTTTAGAAACTGGAATATCTTTTCGTTCAAACTGTAAACGAACATTTCCATCGGTGAATACTTCGACTTGTGCCATTATAAGCATTGGCAAAGTATAATTAACCCCTGCACTAAAAACAGCTCGATTGTCTTTAGTATTAGTTTGTCCAAAAAGATTATGTTCTTGCACGTCTATTCCCATTTTTCTATATCTCCAATCAAAACCTATAAACGGCATTAGCCATTGCATTTTCCCAATGTATCTTCCAATATGGGTTTCGGTTTCATAACCGTGGTGTTCCTTGTAACCTAAACGCCATTCTGTTCCAATGCTCCAACGAGTACTTTGGTACATTGCTTCTCCATCGTTACCGTTGGTTGCAAAATCATTTTCTGCCATAAAATGAAATTTTCTATCATCGGCAAACAATTTACGTTGTGCGAGTTTTGGGTTTGGGATTTCGGGATTTGGCGTTTGGTTCTCATAGCTGAAAACTCTGCCCATTCCGCTCATCATATGGTACAAGATATGACAATGAAAAAACCAATCACCTTTTACATTTGCATTAAATTCCAAGGTATCGGTTTCCATTGGCATAATGTCCACAATATTTTTTAATGGTGCATGATCGCCTTGACCATTCAATAATCTGAAATCGTGCCCGTGTAAGTGCATTGGATGACGCATCATAGAATTGTTGTGAATAGTAATACGTACATTTTCACCTTCTTTAATTAAAATTTTGTCGGCTTCTGAAACTACTTTATTATCAAGACTCCAAACGTAACGATTCATATTTCCTGTTAGTTCAAATTTTAATTCTTTTACAGGTACATCTTTTGGGAGTGTGGTTTTAGTTGGTGATTTCAGCATTGCATAATTTAAGGTTGTAATGTCCGAAAGGGCATTACTGTTATAATCGGCTTCGGTCATTTTCATATCCTTCATTTTTTTATCGGCTTTCTTTTTTTGTTCGCCTGTAATTTCTGGATACATTACTACGTTCATATCCATTTGATTGAGACTCATTTGCATTCCCATATCGTCAAGGTCACCGTTCATTTTCATCATATCGTTCATCATTTTCATTCCTTCAAAATATTTTAATTTTGGTAGGGTAGAAGTGAGTTGCTTGATGCCATCCCCTAAATATAATGATGCGAATTTTGTTCGGTCTTCGGAAGTTACCAAAAATTCGTAAGCGGTTTTATCAGCTGGAATGGTTACGATAATATCATAGGTTTCGGAAACGGCAACGATTAATCTATCGACTTCAACAGGTTCGACATCGTTACCATCATTGGCAACAACGGTAATTTTTCCGCCTGCATAAGTTAACCAAAAGTAGGTTGATGCTCCGCCGTTTGAAATTCTTAAACGTACTTTATCGCCACCTTTAAATTGCGACAGTTGGCTTTCGTTTTTTCCGTTGATTAAGAATTTATTGTAATAGACATCGCTCACGTCCATTGCGTTCATTCGTTTCCATTCGTTTGTTACTTTGGTTTTGAAATGTCCTTGTTGGATTGCTTCGGCATAACTTTGGGTTGTGCCTTTTTGAATAGCGAACCAATCGGTTGCGTTGTGCAACATTCGGTGAATATTATTAGGATTAACGTCTGTCCATTCGCTCAAAACGATGGGAATGCTTGGCAAATCGTCAATTCCTTTTCTGAAAGTTGGGTCGTTTGGTTTTTTAAGCATTATAAAATTGCCGTACATTCCGATTTGTTCTTGCAATCCTGAATGGCTGTGATACCAATGCGTACCGTGTTGTATGATTGGGAAAGTATATTTGTGTTTTGTGTTAGGTTCGATAGGCATTTGGGTTAAATTAGGAACGCCATCTTCTTTGTTTGGTAACATTAATCCGTGCCAATGCAATGATGTACTTTCTTTTAACTCGTTGTGAACATAAATTTCGGCAGTGTCACCTTCTGTAAATGTTAATGTTGGCATCGGAATTTGTCCGTTTACAGCAATGGCGTGTTTTGGTTTGTCGCCAAAAGTTACTATTGTATCACGCACATATAAATCGTAACGAACGATTTTTTGAGCGAAAATAGATTGAGATAGAAACAATATCAATATTGCCGTAGGCAATATTGATATGTTTTTTATTTTTTTATTTGTCATTTTGGTTTTTATTAAATGATTATAAATAACATAATTCCACTCATAGCAATCATTAAAGCATCTTCGATAATGGTTACTGTACTCATTGGCAAATTGAAAACTACACCCAAACAAGCACATTGAAATTTCTTTTTGTTTAATGCCGTTTGCAAAATTCCAATAATACTAATACTCATAACTACAACTGTAATTGAGTTTGTTAGTACTGGATTGAAATTGACTAGAAAAGCAATTCCTAAACCTAATTCGATAAATACATATAGGTATGCCCAAACTGGAATTTGTTTTGCTAAAACATCGTACATAACATAACTTTCTGCAAAACCTTTGAGGTTTAATAATTTAAAAAAGAGAAAATAAGAAAGAAACCTGACATAAAATGTCTCATTGCTTGCATAAAATCGAATTTTGTATTTTGTGTTTGCACCAATGTTGTTACTACTATAATGTAGAAAAATATTAGCAAAATGGATCTGTAGGTTTAAAACCACAATTTTGTTTGTTCTGTAATTTCGTTATGATTGATTGCTGATATTTGGTATTTTGGTTCTAAAACTTTTTGCAAGTCGGATAATGAAATGTGTTTATACATTGTAATAGTTGCGTTTTATAAATCTTTTGAAACGGTAACATTAGTAACTTTTCGATAGTTAGCAAAGCCGTTTTTACTTTGGCTTCAAAACTTGAACAAGTCATTCTTGTTAATTTACAGGTATATGTCATTTTATACTATTTTAAAAAAGACAAAGCCAAAAATGGCTTTGTCTTTAAATCTGTTCTGTTTTATTTTGCTTGTTCTACAACTGGTTCTGTTAAAGGCATTCCACATTTTGAACATTTGCTGTTTAATTTACCTTGAACTTCTGGGTGCATTGGACAAGAATAAATAGTTGACACAACTTTTTTATCAATTGTTTTTTCTGTTAATTTCATACCACATTTAGAACATTTATCGCCTTTCATTCCAATTATTTCTGGGTGCATTGAACAGGCGTGAGTTTTCATTTCGGTATCTCCATTCATCATTTCTGAACCATCGTTCATCATATGTGTATCTGTAGTTCCTTTTTCTTCTACTTTTTTATTACACGAAACAGTTACTAAAGTAAAAACTAAAATAGTTAAAATTATTTTTTTCATTTTTTTTTACTTTTTTAAAACAATACTAAATTTTTTTTGATAATTATTTAGTTTTGAATTGATTACTATTTTACATTTTGCAGGCTTCTGCACATTTTCTGCAAGCGTCAGCGCATTTTTTGCAACATTCCATATCGTGTTTATCGCACTCGTTGGCACAATCTTCGCAACATTTTACGCATAATGCACAAAGTGCATCGGCAAATTTTGAACCTCTTGCACATAATCTCGCACAAAGTGCGCAAATGTCCGCACAATCACGACATAATTTTACACATTCTTCGTGTCCTTGCATTGTTAAACATTCTGTTGAACATTTTTCACATTCCACCATACAAGCCAAACAAACCTCGATACTTACTTGAACATTTTTCATTTTATGAATTTATTAATCGTAGATTAATTTCTACATATAATAGTACAATGTATTTAAGTTTAGAATGTTACAGTTTTATTTATTAAAGTTGTTTAATTCACACAAATATTATTTGATGGTTTCAGTTACTTTTCCACAACTCAACATCATTGAACCATAGTAAGGATTTTTGACTATATTTTCTTTACTCAACCAATCAGCACCTTTACCGTCATTTGCCATTGGACAATGCTGAAGATAAGTTGGTGTTTCTTGTTTGGAAACTTTTATTAAATCATAAATATTTTTTGAAAGTGTATCAAAATAACTTCTTTGTTTTTTCGTGTCTTTAGTTTCTGCAATATTTTCTGCATCTTCTTTTATGTTTTTTAAAACTTTCATCCAAACTGTGTGTTCGTCTGTATTTAAAGTTTCCATTTTGACAGCGTTTATAGCTGAAAGCAATTCTGTTGCTTTTGTAGATGCGGTGTTTCCGTCAGTTTTTACCAAAGCATCTTTTACCTCAAAATAATTATCGAAAACTGCTTTTAGTTGGTTTGATTCTTGAACTTTTGGCGTTTCTGTATTGCTTGCGTGATTGCTATGGTCTTCTGTAAAAACTTCCGTTTTAACTGCAACTTTTGCAACTCTGTCGTATTGACAACATCCTGGAAGTTTTGAATATACGTTATCAGGTGCAAGAAATTTATCGCTGTCGTAACCTGACAATGCAATGCGTTTTAGTATTTCATCTTGATTTGTTTTGGTAGCATCATAAGTTAATGTAGCCATTTGTGTATCTGCATCCCAATCTACTTTTGCTGTATTTTTTAAACTGCCTACTTTTTCGATAGTTGTTTTACACATTCCGCAGTTACCATATACTTTAACTGTTTCGGTTACTGAATTTTTAATTTGTGCATTGCACACTGTTAATGATAACAATACTGTGATTGCTACCAATGTTTTTGACATTAGTTTCATTGTAATAAAATTTCAATTTTTTATAAATAAATAAGTTTGAAAGCAAAGTATTTGCTTTCGACAAGACCCAATTATGGCTGTCAAAAAAGTATTTAGCCTATTTTAGGAATTAGCCAAATGGAATAAAAACCCGAAGATAAAAAGGTTTTTGAATAGTGAAATTTTGATTTTTCGATTGAAAAATCAAAAGAATTATTTTTAAAATTAATTTCGTAAGATGAAATTATGCTAAAATTTACTGTTGTTGATGATGTGCAGTTTGAATGACCACATTTTCCACAACAGCTATTGTCTTTGTCTTCTGATTGTTTGTTTTTGCAACAGTCTTTTTTTTCTGTTTTAGAAGTTGTTTCTTTTTTGCAACACGATTTTTCTGCTTTAGTTCCACACGCATAACTCGAAGTTGACGACATAAAGAAGCCAAACGTTAGAATTATAATAATTATGTATAACCGTTTTTTCATTTAACAAATGTAAGATGTAATTTTAAAATATTGTGTTAATTTTCAGCAGGTTTTTCAGCTGTTCGTTTAGTTCAAGGACGGTACAAAGGTGTATGAAAAGGGCAATTTAATTTATAAAATAATAATCATCTCAAAATCATAAGTTTTTAAGCTAACGCTAACAAATTCTAAATAAATGGCTCAAAAAAACAGCTTCGTAAGCACCTACATTTCATTGACAATTATTTTGGTCTTAAGCGTTTCGCACGTAGGGCAAAAAAATCATAAATATTCATTTAAAGTCTATAACTCTTCGAATCCAGCACCAAGAGGATTCTAAAAATTTCTTTTTTGGGGTAAGGAAAAGCTAATTATTACTAACTAATTCCTAAAATCTAAATTGAACTTATTTTTCAGGCAAAGCACTTTTCTCTTCCAATGCTTTCTGCTCAGCAGCTTTCTTTTCAACAGCTCTTTTAAATTGATTATGGGGCTAAGATTTGAAGGTGAGCAGGCATTTGGAAAGCCAACCTTCTATTTATTACCAAGAATAAATTTAAGAGGAATACCAGCAGGAAGGTATCAGGGGAAAACTAGTTTTTGGTGGGTGAAACCGAATTTAGATGGGATTTATACAAAAGATAGAGTCTTATGGGCTATACTGGTGTTGCAAGTGCTTTCAACGATTGGGATCAAGCTTTTACTAAACCAATAGCATACAGTTATGGGACTGGATTTAGATATTTATTAGCTAAAAGATTCAAACTGCGAATGAGTGTAGATGTAGCTAAAAGACCAGAAGAATGGTCGTTTTATATCATTTTTGGCAGTAATTGGACGCGTTAATCAGTAACTTAATCTTTTGAAAAAAAACATTATTCTCTCAAAACTAAACAAAAAAACGCCTAACAAAATGCTAGGCGTTTCATATTTAAAACTGAATTATCTTAATCTGCTAAAACAATTACTTTATTGTCTTTTAACTCAAGTGTACCTGAGTTAATTTCTAAAGTATAATTCTGATCGTTTATTTTGGTAAATAAACTGGATGTTTCCTCGTCGAAATCAAAACTCGGAGCAGTAATATTAACCGTCCCTTTTTGAAGCAATGAAACTATTGGCGCGTGGTTATTCAGCATTTGAAAACGGCCGTCTACTCCTGGAACAGAAATAGAAGTGATTTCTCCTGAAAATAATTTCGCTTCTGGTGATACTATTTCTAAAATCATTTTTTTAGTGATTAGTAATTAGTAATTAGTAATTAGCCACATCTGAATAATGCCAACTCCTAACTGCTAACTGATTTATGCTTCTGCCAACATTTTTTCTCCAGCCTCGATAGCTTCTTCAATAGTACCTTTAAGGTTGAAAGCTGATTCTGGCAAATGATCTAATTCACCGTCAATAATCATGTTAAATCCTTTGATAGTATCTTTGATATCTACTAATACCCCTTTTAATCCTGTAAATTGCTCAGCAACGTGGAAAGGTTGAGATAAGAAACGCTGTACACGTCTAGCTCTTGAAACCGCTAACTTATCATCTTCAGAAAGCTCTTCCATACCAAGAATCGCGATGATATCCTGCAATTGTTTGTATTTTTGAAGAATTTCTTTTACTCTTTGTGCACAGTCATAATGCTCATTACCGATAATGTGAGGAGCTAAAATTCTTGAAGTAGAATCCAATGGATCCACCGCAGGATAAATACCTAACTCGGCAATTTTACGAGACAATACAGTAGTAGCATCAAGGTGAGCAAACGTTGTTGCTGGCGCCGGGTCAGTTAAATCATCCGCAGGAACGTAAACCGCTTGTACAGATGTAATAGAACCTTTGTTTGTAGATGTAATACGCTCTTGCATCGCACCCATTTCAGTTGCCAATGTTGGCTGATAACCTACCGCAGATGGCATACGTCCTAAAAGAGCCGAAACCTCAGAACCTGCTTGTGTAAAACGGAAGATATTGTCAACAAAGAACAATACGTCTTTTCCTTGATCAGAACCTGCACCATCGCGGAAGTACTCAGCGATAGATAATCCTGAAAGTGCTACACGAGCACGAGCTCCAGGAGGCTCATTCATTTGTCCGAAAACGAAAGTAGCTTTAGACTCTCTCATTCCAGGTAAATCTACTTTAGATAAATCCCATCCTCCATTTTCCATAGAGTGCATGAATTCCTCACCGTATTTTATAATTCCTGACTCTAACATCTCACGAAGTAAGTCATTCCCTTCACGTGTTCTTTCCCCTACTCCTGCGAATACAGAAAGTCCACCGTGACCTTTTGCGATATTGTTAATCAACTCCTGAATCAATACTGTTTTACCAACTCCAGCACCACCAAACAATCCAATTTTACCCCCTTTTGAGTAAGGCTCAATCAAATCGATTACTTTAATACCTGTAAATAAAACTTCAGAAGATGTAGATAAATCTTCGAATTTTGGTGCTTGTCTGTGAATAGGAGTTCCATTTTCACCTGTTTTTGGCAATTCAGGTAAACCGTCAATAGCATCACCAATTACGTTAAACAAACGACCGTAAACATCGGCACCGATTGGCATTTGGATAGGATTACCTGTTCCAACTACTTCATAACCTCTGCTCAAACCATCTGTTGAATCCATCGAAATGGTACGAACAGTGTTTTCACCAATGTGAGATTGTACTTCTAGAACTAATAATGTTCCGTCTTTTTTTGTGATTTCTAATGAATCATAAATTTTTGGAAGTTCAACATCTTTTCCGTTGAAAACTACATCGACTACTGGTCCAATGATTTGGGCAACTTTTCCTATTACTTTTGACATTACTTATGTATTTATTAAATAGCTATTTAGGTTTATGAAATACAGCCCATCGAAACTTATCGAATGGATACTTTTTTCAGAGTGCAAAGATAATTTTTTAAAATATAAAATCAATATTTTTTTTTACAAAAAAAGCTAAAATTTTATCGGATTGACCATTAAGAGGTTTCAAACTGTCAAAACTATCTGTTTTAAGTTAAAATCAAAAAACCACCTCGTCATAAACGGGTGGTTTAATATACCATTATAGAATTAAAATTATTGTATCGTTGCTGGATATTGGATTTGATAATTAGTCAAATCAACAGTTCTCAATGTTGCACCATATTTAGTATTTATTGCATTCACGAAAAGATTAGCTATAAAAGCATATCCTCTTGGACTTGGATGAACCCCATCTAATGAAAAAGCGCCACCAGTAACGTAAGAAGCTGTCATTTGAAAATTTCCAAAACGAACCCCAGTTGTAGCTAATTGAGTCATTGCCTCTTTGGCATCTACAAAAGCTAATCCTTTAGATTCAGCCGCTTTAACTATTATTCCATTATAAGCATCTGTGGCAACTTTTACTTCCGCTACTTCTTCTTTAGAAAGCACCCATTTGTCAGATAAAGGGACTGAAACTCCATTTATCTTAGTCGGATCACCCCCAACAGTTGTTCCAATAACATTTCTAGCTAACAAAACAACCAAGTCTTCTTTAGTGGCTTGTCTATAAGAAGGAACTCCATAAGCAGATAAATTTTTCAAATAACTATCCACAATAACAACTGGATTGTTTCCAGCAACAAATTTAATTGTTCTTCTTGTCGCTTCTTCTGAGCTTAGCAATGTGTTTTTCACCATAGTCTGTAGTCCTTCGTTATATTGCGCATAACCCGCATTTAATTGAGCCGCCTTTGTAGCATCTAAAGCTACTGGATTAAAAGGAACAGTAGTAAAATAAGGCAAAGTAGTTACATAAGGCAAATTAGCCACAATTCCTTTTGCTCCTTTTTCAGTTAATTTTGTGACAAGTGTATTATAAGCAAAATCAAAAGTTGCAGTTGGAGTTATATCATCACCATTAGCAGGATCTTGAGATGTAGGTACTCCTCCATTTGTAGCATACCCCAAAACATCATTACCTCCAATAAATAAAGAAAAGAAAGTTGGGCTTTGAGCTAAAGCATCTGCCAAAACTGAAGTAGTTGAAGAAGATGAGAATCGAGCAAAATAAGGATTTGCAGTAGAAGGCACTGCAAAAACACCAGCAATATCACCATAATTAGGAGCGATTAAATGATAACTTTTAGCACCTGGAATACCCATATTTGTATATTGTCCTGTCAAACGTGCAGTAATTCCTGTTGTACTAATTCCTGGGACATTTACTGGAGCCTTACCATTAAAAACAAGTCTACTTGGAAATTTTGGAATTTGAACACCTCCATTAGAAAAACCACCAATATTATCAAGCATAAAAGGATTAGTAGCCGCTACTCCACCAGCTGGAATAAATTGCTGTGCCAAAATATTTACATACGAATTTTCCTGACCTGCTTTGAAAAGCGCACCGTCACTATAACCTGCTGCAAAAGAATCCCCCAAAGCCACATATTTAGTTAAGACTGCAGATCCAGGTGTAATTGGAATTTCTACAGGCGCAGAATCTTCATTATCGTTATTACATGCTACAAAGGTTAAGGAAACCAAAAGTAGCCATTTGAAATTTTTTATCATACTATATATTTTTAAGTTCTCGTCTTGTCTTATTTTAATTAAGGATTAATTGTCAATGAAGCAAACCATTGCTGCCCAATTGAACCTGCTCCTATTACTTGAATATAATCTTTTCCTCCAATATTAGTTCCTCCTACTTTGAACAATAATTTATAAGCCGGAATAGCATAATTGATTTGAGCATCAAAAACAGTTGCTTCTGGAATCATACCGTCTGCAAAAGAAGACTGCCATAAATATTCTGAATTCCATCTTACATTCGTATTAAATCCAAAATTTTTAAACAATCTGGTATTTCCTAAAGATGCTTTTACTCTATGTTTTGGAGTATTAAAGCCAGTAACAAAACCAGGATCCTCAGACTGATCAAAATTTAATTGAGAATAATTATAATTTGCTCCTAGTTCGAAATTTTTATAGACTTTTTTAGACAAACCTACACCAAAACCTAAAGAAGCGACATCTGCAGAAGTATTACTATATACTTGATAAATTCTTCTGTCACCTCTTATCAAAGCTTTTGTAGCACTTAATTCTTCTGCTGGATTGAAAGCCGCATTCACATCTCCATAATACACTCCAGCTACTCTTGAAGTATTCAAGAAATTATTATACTGATTGTAATATCCATTAATATCTACTGACAAATCATTATTGATAACAGTTCTATATCCCAACTCATAAGCTTTTACCTCCTCAGGACGCACTAGATTAACGTTTGCTACTTTCAACAAAGCAGCCGCATTTGCTTGCTCAGTAACATTAGTAGCAACAGCATATGCCGCACTAAAAGCCTGCAAAGAAGTTAAAGTATATGATTTATTGTAAGCATCCGTGCCGTCCATAGTAACTGTAGGATTAGAACCCGCGGCAACACCCGCAACACTCACATTTCTAATTTCAGAAAAACGAACCAAATTTTCAGGAGCGGAACCAATTAAAGCAAATGGCCCTAAATCAAGTCCGATATACTGATCCTGAGTAGTTGGATTTCTAAAACCTGTTTGATACGAGGCTCTAAAATTATGTGTTTTTTGTGAACCAGCAGAATATACCAAAGAAACTCTTGGTGATACATTCCCGTCAAAATTTTGACTTTTATCATAACGTATGGAAGCAACTACTTTTAAACGTTCTTCCATAAATAATTTAGAAGCCTGTGTATAAACACCATATTCATTGTAGCGGATTGGTCCATCATAATCTGTAAAAATAGATCCGCCGGAATTCATTTCATACTGACGGGCAGAACCTCCAACCTGAACTTCAGCAAACTTGATCATATCTTTAAAGTTATAATTCACATCCGAATGGTATATTTTTGACTGATCTGTAAACTTAGCTCCTTCTGTAAAATCAGGATTAGATTTAACAGTATTTAGCGCATTTGCAAACTCAGGAGTTCCCGGCTCGTATCTTGCTCCTCTTGGCGCACTAGGATTTGCTGGATCTGTATTTGGCACTAAGTTCAAACCAGGCGAAACATTCGTATCAGCAAAAGTTCGTGCATAATTAGCAGCTTTATTTGCGTCAAGCCCCAAAACCGCAGATGATAATTGAAAGGAGGTCGCATAATCAGTAAACCAGTTCGTATCCGATTTAGCCATTCTTTGCACATTCCAACCCGCAAAACGCATATCATACGAATTACCGGCATCTTCAGAAGATCGATAAGCTCTAGCAAAAAAGTTTTTCCCTTTCACTTCTATTCTAGTCTGACTCATAAAAAAATCATTCAAAGCATATCTATTCGCTCCTTGGTAAATAGTATTTCCAAGACCCAGCTTATATTGAAGTATAATCTCAGTATCATTTGCCCATGGCTTAAAATGCATAGAAAAGTCAGCCTTTACACTATTTACTTTATTATCATTTAAATCTTTTTCACGATAACCTGTTCTGCTTACCTGCCCAACATTATTTATAGAAGTTGTTACTTCATCTCCATAAATATTCAAACCGTCATAATTTTGGTTTCCGTCATGACCAATAGAACCTCCAGTCATACTTCTTCTATCATCTGCTATCCATTCTGTAGCTTTCATATAGTTAAAATTGGCTTTAACTGCAAAATACTTACTAAAAGCTGTTGCCGCTCTAATTCCCATATCAAAATAGTCATTAGTACCAGCTACATCTTGCGAAGTCTGCCCATACTTTACATAAGAACTAATCCCCTGATGGATGAACGGGCTTTTACTATTCATAAATAAAATTCCATTGAACGCATTCGCTCCATACAAAGCTGATGAAGCTCCTGGCAAAAGCTCAACATTTGCCACATCAATATCAGAAAGACCAATTAAGTTACCCAATACAAAGTTAAGCGCAGGCGATGAATTATCCATACCATCCACTAATTGCATAAAACGGGTATTCCCTACTGCAGCAAAACCTCTTGTATTTACTGTTTTAAAAGAAATACTACTGGTATTAAACTGCACTTCTTTCAAATTTTCTAAACCATCATAAAAAGTTGGAGCAGTTGTACTTTTTACTTGCTGAATTCCCATTCTTTCAATGGTAACCGGCGACTGAAGCACTCTTTCAGGCGCTCTCGAAGCAGAAACAACAATTTCGTTTAGTTTTGTCTCTTCTGAATCTAATTTTACAGAAATTTTTTGACTTAATGATTCTACGGAAACACTGGACGAACTATACCCAACAGCAGTAATTTCAAGAGAAAAAGGAGGTGTTTTATCAGTAATTAAAACGAAAGATCCGTCGTAATCCGTAATCGCTCCTTCTTTTGCCCCTGCCACATTAATATTGGCACCAGGAATTGGCTGATTTTTTTCATCTGTAACAACCCCTTTGATAGAATTTTGAGCAAAAGATATGCTGCAAAAGAATAATGTTAAAAAAAGTAAATACAATCTCATTTGGCTTAATTTTCTTGGTTAAAGAAGCCAAATTACATATATTTTTTAATTATCAATAAAAAAAATAAAAATATTTATTGTTATTATCACAAAATAGACGTTATTAGTAATAATATTGTATTTTCATATATTGCATAATTATTAATAAAATAATAACTTATTAATACAATATACTATGCACACATAGTAATTTAGCAATTTCTTTAAATTTATCATAAAAATCTACAACGTTTTCGAAAAAAATAAAAAGCAAAAAAAAGCGGGAATAAATCCCGCTTTTAAATATAAATTCTTAATTAGTTTATTCAACCGTAACCGATTTAGCCAAATTTCGCGGCTGATCCACATTACAACCTCTCAATACAGCAATATGATATGACAACAATTGCAATGGTATAGTAGTAATTAATGGAGATAAAGCATCTGAAGTTTCTGGAATTTCAATAACATAATCAGCTAATTCACGAACTTGCGTATCGCCTTTAGTCACAACTGCTATAATTTTACCGCTTCTGGATTTAATTTCCTGAATATTACTAACAATTTTATCATAATGTCCTTGTTTTGGAGCAATAACAATAACAGGCATCAATTCATCGATTAACGCAATGGGTCCGTGTTTCATTTCAGCAGCAGGATATCCTTCAGCATGTATATATGAAATCTCTTTAAGCTTTAATGCACCCTCAAGAGCTACTGGAAAATTATATCCACGACCAAGATATAAACAATTTGGAGCATCTTTAAAAACAGTTGCAATCTCTAAAGCTTTCTCATTAGTTTCTAAAGCTTCCTTTACCTTTTCTGGAATAATCTCTAATTCTTGAAGGTAAGTATGAAAATCGGAATGAGTCAAAGTACCTTTAGCTTTCGCCAAACGTAATGCCAGCATTGTCAAAACAGTAATCTGAGTAGTAAATGCTTTTGTCGAAGCCACACCAATTTCAGGTCCAGCATGCGTGTAAGCTCCTGCGTGAGATTCTCTTGAAATAGACGAACCTACTACATTACATACACCAAAAACAAATGCTCCATGATCTTTTGCCAGCTTTATAGCTGCCATTGTATCGGCCGTTTCACCTGATTGTGAAATTGCAATTACAACATCTTTACTGTTAATAATTGGATTTCTATATCTGAATTCAGATGCATATTCAACTTCAACAGGAATTCTAGCAAATTCTTCGATAACATACTCAGCCACCAAACCAGCGTGCCAAGATGTACCGCAAGCAACAATTATAATACGGTCTGCATTTAAAAACCTCTCTAAATTATCTTCAACGCCTGCCATTTGGACAATTCCTTCATTGGCATGTAATCTCCCTCTATAAGTATCTTTAATTACACTTGGCTGTTCGTAGATTTCTTTCAGCATGAAATGATCATAACCTCCTTTTTCAATTTGCTCTAAATTCATTTGAAGCTCTTGAATATATGGATCTACAATAGAGTCATCCTTAATTTTACGCACTTTCATTGATTTGTGGAGTCTGATATTAGCCATTTCTCCGTCTTCAAGATACACAGCATTCGAAGTGTATTCAATAAATGGAGAAGCATCAGATGCAATAAAATATTCACCTTCACCAATTCCGATTGCTAATGGACTACCCAATCTTGCTGCAACAATTTCATTAGGGTTCTTTTTATCAAAAACAGCTATAGCATAAGCACCTACCACTTGGTTTAATGCAACTTGGACAGCTTTACCTAATTTTAATTTTTCCTTTTTTTGAACCTCTTCAATAAGATTGATCAAAACCTCAGAATCTGTATCAGATGTAAAAGTATAGCCTCTTTTTATCAGCTCAACTTTCAAAGGGGAATAATTTTCAATAATACCATTATGGATAATTACTAAATCCCCTGAATTAGAAACATGCGGATGTGAATTTACATCATTTGGCACCCCGTGAGTTGCCCAACGCGTATGACCAATCCCAATAGAGCCATTTAGAGTAATTTCCTTTTGAGCTTTTAATTCAAGATCTGAAACTTTACCCTTTGTTTTTGATAGTTTAACAGTTTCACCATCATACAGCATAACACCTGCACTATCATATCCACGGTATTCTAATCGCTTAAGCCCTTTTATAACAATAGGATAAGCTTCTCTATGACCAATATATCCAACGATTCCACACATAGTTTTTCTTAATTAACTTTAGTATAATAAATTTCAAGCTTCAATCTTTTATTTTCATCAGTACTGTTACTTCCGTAAAAAATAGCCCCTAAAGGACTCATAACTGAAGATTCTGGAAAGAAATAAGCATTTTGTTCCTCTGTTTTAAGATTGTTCCATATTGCATAAGCAGGAGCCTCTTTTATTTTTTTAAATGTAACATTTGTAATTACTTGCGCAATCGAAACACCTAATTTGAAATTTACATTATTATCTTTTATAAGACCTCTTACATAATCCGTAATACTAAATCTGTATTTAAGACCACGGTTAGCCGCATCTTTTTCTAAAACTGCTACAGCAAGTATTTTACGATTCTTTATATCATACAAAAACATTTTGCTTGGCTCAGTAGTGACGTTTTTCATTAGCGTTTGATCTACATAAAAAGTCAAACTAGCGTCGTTAACTAACCATCCTTTTTCCTTAATATAATCTAATTCGTCTGGTATAGTATTGCTTTTCCCAAGCTCTATTTTTCGTGTATTAGTATTATAGGTAACTATATCAACTGCAGGATTAAACAAATCAATTGTCGCAACACTTCCTTCTCCTCCTCTTACATACAATCTATCTGCTCTTGGACTTGAGTAAGAATCTGCTTCTGTACTAGGTTCGTTGTTTAAAAAATTTGCAGTATTTCCAGTAAGATTTAAAGTAATTGATTTTTCAACAGTCAATGTAAGATCTGTTGCAAGTGCTTTTTCTTTGTACTTTACTACAATAGTTCCCTTTTTGAAATTCATTACAGCCAGTACGCCTGATACATCATTTTTTTCGACGCTAAAATACAATCCTTTGAAATATTGTTCAAATTGAGAGTTACTAGCTAAACTATAACCATTTGATGCTTTATCAAACAACAGTTTCTGAAAAAAAACTTTGTCTAAACTTAATCGCATACCTGGAGCTGTATATGTAGTCGTCGCTGCACTAGTTGTTGTAACTGGAACAGGATCAGCATATTCTTTTTCACTAAAAACAAAATCGTTATTTTGATACAATAAGTCTCCTTTTTTCTCGCTAAAAAAGGTGTTTTGATTGGTATAATACAATTGAGGATAATTTATATTATCAGAAAGAGGGGCTCCAGCTTCAGTATTTAAGCTTCCTAATAAAAATTCATTTTCATAAATTTTTAACTTAATTTTTGAGGCTTTATTGCCATAAATAGAGTCCAATACATACACAGGTCTACCATCCTTATCGGTACTTACGGAAGGTTTTGTAAAATAGGGAACATATAATGTTACACTTACGATATCTTGATCTAAATCAGAATTTATGACTGGATTTACACTAGTTAGATCCAACTGAACTTGAGTCGCAAAATTAGCAGTTGTTTGACCAAATACTGTATTATCTAATACACCTAAAGCATTTACAGCTAAATTATTAGAAGCAATCCCGCCCGTCTTTTTCCAAGCAGCTTGAACCGTACTCGAACTTTCTTTAACAATATTAAAATGATCATCTTCTATTAAATCCGAGCCAACAACACTAAATTCTTTATCACATGAATTAAAAAGAACAATAAAAAAAAGAAAAAGAAGTGTTTTAAAAAAAGAATTTTTAAGCATATTTATTCGTAAAAGATTGATTATAACAACATATTTTGGTAGAATTCCGTATAAGCTACTGCGAATTCATCCTTAAATTTCAAAGGTAAAAAAGGTTTATTTGAAGATTCTATAAATTTTGTTAAACTTGGAGATAGTCCGTCGGAAGCAATAATAACAGCATCCGAATTACGGACAGTTGCTTTCATAATATTCTCATAGTTAGGAACTTCTAATTCGGCAATAGCTTCATCAGGAATACCGTCAAAACGCACTTTATTAATCATTTCAGCATCTAATGTTCCGTCAAAAGACTGACTATAAACAGAAGTCACTATCTTAGTATCCGAAAACAGTGCTTCATTTTTATAAAAATGCTTCATATAAATTGGCAACATAGCCGCCATCCAGCCGTGAACGTGTATAATATCAGGAACCCAGTTTAATTTTTTAACAGTTTCGACAACTCCTTTTGCAAAAAAGATAGCACGTTCATCATTATCAGGATACATCACTCCTTCTTCATCCGCAAAAGTGGCTTTCCTTTTAAAATATTCTTCATTATCGATAAAATAAACCTGAATTCGCTCTTTCGGAATAGAAGCTACTTTAATAATAAGAGGCATGTCTAAATCATTCACCACCAAATTCATCCCAGACAGCCTGATAACTTCATGTAATTGATGTCTTCTCTCGTTAATATTTCCATACCTTGGCATAAAAATTCTAATTTGCCCTCCTTGGTCATTAATCATTTTTGGTACGTCATAAGACATTAATGAAACCTCATTTTCAGCGAGATAAGGCACAACTTCAGATGATACGTATAATATCCTCTTATCTTTCATAGTATAAATTGATTAATTATTGGCAATAAAAACCATGCAAAATTACAAAAATTTATGCAGTTATGGACTAAAATATTAAGTTTGCACCTAATTTAAACAAAACTGCCATGCAGATTTTCGATGGAAAAACAGCTTTAATGGATTATTTAAGTTCCGTAAAGACTACAAATTCTTCAATTGGATTTGTTCCAACAATGGGTGCTCTGCATAAGGGACATCAGTCGCTGATGCTTCAATCCTCAAAGGAAAATGACATAACTGTTGTCAGTATTTTTGTAAATCCTACACAATTTAACAATCCTGAAGATTTAGAAAAATACCCGCGTACACTAGATGAAGATGTAATCAAAATTTCTCAGATAAGCCCAAATATTATTGTTTTTGCACCAACTGTCGAAGACATGTATGAAGGAAAAACCTTGTCACAGTCGTTTAATTTTGACGGTTTGGAAAATAAAATGGAAGGAAAGTTCAGACCTGGCCATTTTGACGGGGTTGGAACTATTGTAAAACTCCTTTTCGAAATTGTTCAGCCCACAAGAGCTTATTTTGGAGAAAAAGACTTTCAGCAGGTGCAGATCGTAAAAAAAATGGTCGAGAAAAACCATTTACCAGTAACAATAGTTGTTTGTCCCATTTTGAGAGAAACCAACAACTTAGCTATGAGTTCTCGAAATGAACGCTTAACTTTGCAGCAGAGAACAGAGGCAGGAATCATTTATAAAATACTAACAGAAGCTAAAAAGAAATTCATAAACAACTCTGCTCAAGAAACCGCTCAATGGGTTCAAAATGAGTTTAATAAAAATAAAGCATTCACATTAGAATACTTTGAAATTGCAGATGAAGACACACTTTCTACCTGCATACGCAAAAATAAAAACAAAAAATACCGAGCGTTTATTGCTGTGTTCATCAATAATGTACGCTTAATAGATACAATTTCTTTAAATTAAAATACCATGCAAATTCAAGTTGTTAAATCAAAAATTCACCGGGTAAAAGTTACAGGAGCAGACTTAAACTACATCGGAAGCATAACTATAGATGAAGCATTATTAGAAGCATCAAATATAATTGAAGGAGAAAAAGTATCGATCGTAAACATTAATAATGGAGAACGTTTTGACACTTATGCCATTGTTGGTGAGAAAAATTCCGGAATAATTACACTAAATGGCCCTGCGGCACGAAAAGTTCAAAAAGATGATATCATTATTATAATTTCGTATGCAACCTTAGACTTTGAAGAAGCAAAAACATTCAAGCCCTGGATTGTTTTCCCTAATGAAAATGACAACTCTTTGACATAATAGTTTAACTATTTCACCTTTTACTATACAATAATAATTGTTTATACTACTACACCATTTCTCATAAATAAACAACGCCAAACATATGAAACATTTATTAATAGTATTTCTAACCTTTTTTACCTTTTCGTGTTATGCACAAATAAAAACAATCAGCTTTAACTCTGAAAAACTTAAAGGAGTGAGAAATCTTTATATCTCACTACCTGCTTCCTATGAAAAAAACAAAACCAAACAATACCCGCTATTGATTTTATTGGATGGCGATTATTTATTAAACCCATTTGCTAGTGCATTAACTTATGGTTCCTATTGGGATTATTTACCAGAAGTTATAATAATAGGTATAAATCAAAACAAAAATGAACAAAGAAACATTGATTGTGGTGTAGATCTTGTAACAGGATTGCCTGATGGAAAAAGTGTCGATTTCTTCGATTTTATTTCATTAGAACTTATTCCTATGGTTCAAAAGGAATACAGAGTTACAAATTTCAAAATTATTGCCGGGCATGATACAACCGCTTCTTTTTTAAATTTCTTTTTATATAAAGAGAACCCATTATTCAATGCTTATATCTCATTAAGCCCAGAATTACCGGTAAATATGGAAGAAACAATGCCTGATTTACTAGCAAATTCTAAATTTCCCCTTTTTTATTATTTATCTACAGCCGATGGGGATGAAAGAAAAATGAAAGAACGAATTATAAATTTAGACACAAGTATAAAAGAAATTAAAAACCCTGAATTAAATTATAAATTTGAAAGCTTTAAAGAAGCCTCTCATTACTCCCTAGTTTTACATTCAATTCCCTCTGCTTTATATCAAATCTTTTCAGTTGCAGAACCAATATCCATACAAGAATACAACACTAAAATAGTCACTCTTAAAGAAGGCTATGTTGATTATTTGAAAAAGAAATATGATATTATCGAAAATTCATTTGGTATAAAAAACCCAATCAGGATAAGTGATTTTAAAGCTATCGAAGCGGCTATTCTGGAAAACAAAGATTATAATGAGCTGGATGCTTTAGCAATTCTTGCCGATAAAAATTATCCAAAAAGCATGCTGGGAGACTATCATCTGGCTACAATGTTTGAGAAAAAAGGAGATAATCCTCGAGCCGTACGTTATTACATGTCTGGTTTTAATAAAGAAGAAATTGCAGATCTTACCAAAGACATGATGTTTGCCAAAGCAGAAGAATTAAAAAAGACTTATGCTAAAAAACCTAAAATAAAAGGCAAAGTAGGTCAGGACACTTCAACGGATACGCAAACTGATGCTCCAGCTACAGATGCTCCAGCCACAGAAACACCTATTACTGAAGAAAAAAATTAATAATGGCCAAAGTAAAAACAACTTTTTTTTGCCAGAACTGCGGTGCCCAATATGCCAAATGGCAGGGACAGTGCAATTCGTGTAAAGAATGGAATACTATTGCCGAGGAAATTATACAAAAACAGGAAAAAGTCGCTTGGAAAAGCGAATCATCCGCAACGATTAAAGCTCCAAAACCTTTACGTATCAATGAAATTGACAGCGCCGAGGAAATTCGCCTGGATACTACAGACAACGAATTGAACAGAGTCTTAGGAGGCGGAATAGTTCCTGGCTCTCTGATTCTTTTAGGAGGTGAACCAGGGATTGGAAAAAGCACGCTTTTACTACAGATTTCGTTAAAACTACCCTACAAAACTTTATACGTTTCTGGAGAGGAAAGTCAAAAGCAGATTAAAATGCGTGCCGAACGCATCACTCCAAACGGAGACAACTGCTATATCCTTACCGAAACCAAAACGCAGAATATTTTCAAACAGATTGAAGCCATTCAGCCAGAAATTGTAATAATCGATTCGATTCAGACACTGCATACCGATTATATTGAATCAACCGCAGGAAGTATTTCTCAGATTAGGGAAACTACTGCCGAACTGATCAAGTTTGCCAAAGAAACCAATATTCCAGTTATTTTAATCGGACATATTACCAAAGACGGAACAATCGCCGGTCCAAAAATATTGGAACACATGGTCGATACCGTTTTGCAGTTTGAAGGCGACCGTAACCATGTCTACCGTATTTTACGCTCACTTAAAAATCGTTTTGGCTCTACTGCCGAAATTGGAATTTACGAAATGCTTGGAAGCGGTTTGCGGGAAGTTTCTAATCCTTCCGAAATATTGATTTCTCACAAAGATGAAGAATTGTCAGGAACTGCGATTGCCACCACACTTGAAGGTATGCGCCCCTTGATGATCGAAATACAATCGCTAGTAAGCACTGCGGTTTACGGAACACCGCAAAGAAGCACCACAGGTTACAACGCCAAAAGATTAAATATGATTTTGGCCGTTTTAGAAAAAAGAGCTGGTTTTAGGCTTGGTGCGAAAGACGTTTTCCTGAATGTAACGGGCGGAATTTCGGTCGATGATCCGGCTATCGATTTGGCTGTTGTAGCCGCCATTTTATCTTCCAATGAAGATATTCCTGTCGAAAAAGGCTTTTGTTTTGCAGGCGAAGTTGGACTATCAGGCGAAATTCGTCCTGTAAACCGAGTAGACCAACGCATTCAAGAAGCTGAAAAATTGGGGTTTTCGACTATTTTTGTATCCAAATACAATAAAATCGCCTTAAAAAATACGGGCATAAAAATTCAACTGGTTGCCAAAATCGAGGATGTGGCAAGCCAATTGTTTGGGTAAAATCAAGACAAACACATCAATATCAATTAATAAGTTTAACAATGATTTCACAAACTTGCACTCATTTATTTGTGTAAATTTGAAATCTGTGTAAAAATTTCCTTTTCCCATTCAAACATGAGAACTAACAAACAAAAGTTTTTATTGGCTTCCAAAATACTTGGAATCGTTATCGCTATACTTCTAATTGGTTTCCTTGTGTTTAGAGACGAACTCTTAGACCAAGCCATTGATAAGGTTTCGACAACAATGAAATTGGAATACAATAGCGATTTTGCCATAAAAAAAGCCTCATTTGATGGTATTTCGGGAATAGAATTGGACGAAATCACTTTGGCCCCAAAAAATCTGGATACCATTTTTAAAATTCAAAAAATAAAAACAAGTGTTAGTTTATGGAAATTACTACTTGGTGATGTTCAACTCGGTACCTTGGAAATAAAAAATGGCTATGTCCAATTGACCAAAAAAGGAAAAATAAAAAACTTCGGTGCTTTCTTGAAAAGAGATAAAAACGAACCAAAAACCACCTCCAAAAGAGATTATGCTGAATTCGCTTACCGCATAATTTCCAAAGTTCTAAACTTAATTCCAACGGATATGACGCTTGAAAATTTAGTTTTCAAACTGGATGATAATGGTAAAAAAGCAACAGTAAATTTTAAAAAACTCACATTATTCAATACTAAATTAGAGTCGGGTATCGAGGTTAAAACCAATACTTTTGCTCAACGTTGGAGAATCAATGGAATAGCAGACCCGAGGAATAAAAGAGGAGACCTGCATTTCTTTAACATTGATACTGGCGCTATCAAAGTGCCATATTTTGACGAACGTTACAACTTAAAAGCCAGTTTTGACTCTATCCGATTCAATGTTCAAAATATTGACATGAGTGGCGGTGAGTTACATTTGGACGGTTATACTTCGATTACAAACCTAAAAATGAACCACAAAAGAATTGCCAATAAAGATGTCATCATCAAAAACGCACGATTCGACTATCGCTTCTTATTAGGTTCTGATTTTATTTCTATCGACAGTAGTTCAACCGTTCAATTCAACAAAATCAAACTTCATCCTTATCTTTCTTACAATACCGAAGAAGACACGGTTTACAAACTCAAAGTAAACATTCCAAAAATGAAAGCGCAAGACTTTATCGTTTCGCTTCCCGACGGATTGTTTACCCATTTTCAAGGAATGGAAGCAACAGGCGATTTTGATTATAAACTGGATTTCATGTTCAACAAGAACAGGCCGAATACCATTGTTTTCAAAAGCAATATAAACAAACAAAATCTAAAAATAACCAAATACGGAAATATTGATTTAGCCAAATTAAACGGAGAATTCACCTATCGAGCCATGGACAGAGGCATTCTGCAACGTCCAGTATTTGTGGGTTCTAGTAATCCGTATTATACACCATTAGACCAAATCTCTCCTTATCTGCAAAAATGCGTACTTACATCCGAAGATCCGTCTTTCATGTCTCACCGAGGATTTATTAACGAGGCTTTCAAACAGTCGATTCTTAAAAACATCCGTACCAAAAAATTCTCACGCGGCGCGAGTACCATAAGCATGCAATTGGTAAAAAATGTTTTCCTTACCAGAGAAAAAACTCTGTCCCGAAAACTAGAGGAAATTCTTTTGGTGTACATCATAGAAAACAACAGAATCACGAGCAAACACCGTATGCTGGAGGTTTATTTCAACGTTATCGAATGGGGTCCAAACATATATGGAATTGGCGAAGCAGCCGAATTTTATTTCCAGAAAAGACCAGCCGATTTGAATATACAGGAATGTTTATTTCTGGCTACGATTATCCCAAAACCAAAGAAATTCATGTGGCAGTTTGATCAAGAAGGTTTACAAAAAGCGTATGCTACAAAACACCAGACATTCTTGAGAAATTTAATGTTCCGTCGTGGATTGTTAGTACCTGAAGACACTATTGGTTTGTCCGCTCCGATAACGCTTACAGGCCGTGCTCATTCGTTATTGAACATCAAAGTAAAAGACACAACTGTTATTGATTCTTTGAAAGTAATAGAAGAGTTTGATTTTTAGTTTTACCGCAAAGTACGCAAAGGAAGCGCTATGAACGCAAAGCTTTGCGGACTTTTCGATATTCTTTGCGCTCTTTGCGGTTAAGTTATTCATTTAAAATTCTTCAAGAAATCCTCTTTATAAGTTGGAGAGACTTCAATTTCAGTGTCATCATTTAAGGTAATAATACCGCCTTTGTTATACGATTTCACACAATTCAGATTGATGATATGGGATTTGTGAACACGGATAAAAGGCAACGGCAGGATTTCGGAAAAATGCTTTAAAAAACGGCAGACCATTTTCTTGTTACCATTATGGAGATACAAATCGGTAAAATTTCCATTTCCGCGAAGGCGGACGATTTCTTCCATTTTTACCACTTCAAAACCTTCCAATGTTGGCAAAATTACTTGTTGCTTTTCGAGTTTGGATTCCTTGAAATTTTCAACAATAATCTTGTTTCTGTTAAAAATTTCGTGATTCAGGATTTGATGATGCACTTTGTTAACCGCAACAATTAATTCTTCGATGCTGATGGGTTTCAGTAAATAGTAGGCAGCGCTTTGGTTCAAAGCTTTCAAAGAATATTCAGAAAATGCGGTTACAAAAATTGTTTCAAAATGCAAATCTTTACAGGCTTCCAGAACATCAAAAGCATTCCCAAAAGGCATTTCCACATCCAAAAAAACCAATTGCGGTTGTAATTCGTGCAACAGCGGAACAGCTTCTTTTATGTTTTGGGCTTCACCAATAACGGCCACTTGCGGGCAATATTTACTCAAATAATTCTTGAGCACTTCTCGTGCCGCCAATTCATCTTCGACAATAACACTTTTTATCTTTTGAAAACTCATGCTATTTTATCAATTAATGGAAAAACAATTTCGACTACAGTTCCTGTTTCTGGTAACGTTTTTTCAAAAATCTGAAACGTAATATTCTTTTTGTACAATTCATTCAGCAAACTGATACGCTCTTTGGTATTACTCATTCCCCGCGATTCATGCACTTTTTGATTGCTTGTTTTCAGCTCTTGGCTTTTGGTCAAACCGATGCCGTTATCTTCAATACGAATCACCACTTTTCCTTTCGCTAACTGAACATGCAAATGCAATAATCCTTTGGCATCCAAATACCGTAATCCGTGCCAAATAGCGTTCTCCAAATGAGGCTGCATAATCATATTGGGAACCAACGTTCTTTCGGCGTCCAATTCCGGATCAACGCTGATTTTAAAATCAAACTTATCCTGAAAACGCAGATGTTCCAATTCCAAATACTTTTTCAATTGCTCCAATTCATTATCCAATGTAATGAAATCCTTGTTGGAATTCTCCATCGTATTTCGCATCAAATTGGAATACGAAGTCAAGTATTTATTGGCTTCCAATTCCTTATTTTCAGATATAAACTGATTCACACTATTGAGACTGTTAAAAATAAAATGCGGATTCATTTCACGACGCAACGATTGCAAAGCAATTTCCTTGTTCTTGGTTTTAATAGAAAAAAGCGATTTTACAATCCACAGAAACAACAATAAAAGCAAACCTATCGAACCCAAAAGAAAGTAATTGAAGGTATTTGTCTTTGTGATTAATTCGTCTTTCAACGATTTTTCTTTTTCCAATTGGCGAATTTTATCTTCACTCACCTGAAACGCTTTGGTATCCATCAAAGTCGTGTCGGATTGTACCAATTGCTCAAAATTTTGAATAAATTGGTCGTACAAAACCAAACTTTCTTTGTTATTCCCTTTTCCATTGTAATACTGCGTTAACGAAATCAAACTCTTTTTGGCCTCTGCTGAATTTCCTTTTTTAAGTGCCAATGCAAAAGCTTCTTTCAAAGCTGTAATAGCTTTATTCGGTTCTTCTTTTTTGAAATAAAGTGATGATAACGACTGCAGTTGCTTGATTTGAGTATTGAAATCCTTTTTAGTTTTGGCTTCCGCCAAGAGTTTTTCATTAATATCAATCGCCTTTTCGAACTGATTGTCCGAAGCGTACACTTTGGCAATTTCATTATTGATTTTAATAATTGTTGCCGGTTTCCCTTTTGCGTAAGCGAGTGCCTGATTGTAACTTTCTATAGCAACTTCTTTATTTTTTTGTTTCAAAGAATTCTCAGCTTTTTGAACATAGGCCGCCGATACTTCTTCTTCTTTATTTTCCTTTTTAAGCAGTTTAATATTCGAATTGAGATAGCCTTCCTGAGTAACAGGACTCGCAACAGAACGCAAGCGATTGGCATCATTCGTATTAATTTTTTCAAGGCTTTTATCCTCAGATATATCGCCTGCGACTTCGTAACTCTTAATCGCCGATTTATAATCTTTCTGTGATTCCTGCACTTTGGCAAGGCTTCTCGTTACGCGGGTTACATCATCCGTAAGCTTTAATTTAGTGTAACTTGTGATTGCTTTTTTAAAATATTCTTCGGCCTTAGCATTATCACTTTTATTGAGAAATTCATTGGCCAAACGCTCATAATTTTTAGCAATCTGCACTTCGTCATTTACCTCCAAAGACTTTTTCAAATCTTTAGAAACCTTACTTATCTTCGACGCGGGCATCGATTTACTTTTATACAAAGAATCCTGAGCCATTGTCCCGATCGGAAGCAACAGCGTAAGAAGGAAGATAATATATATTGTTAGTAAACGCATTTTTTAAAAAGTTTCTGAGTTGCTAAGATTCTAAGTTACTAAGCGGTTAATACTAATTTGGAGCAGAAAGATTTGGCTTTTTTATCAGCATTAGTCCCGCACACGAGGCTGAAAGCCGAACTGGCGAAGCAATCCACTTCAATCTTGTGTCCCGAACCCCGGGCCACAAGAATTTCCGTTTCTATCGGGGCTAAGAGACAATATTTTATTTTTTCAAGTTACTAAGATTCTAAAATACTTAGAATCTCCAAAAAAATCCACTCTGTAAAGTAACGTATTTTAAACTCCTTTTACAACTCGTTTCACCAAGTCAAAAGGCCGTTTCACCACTTGTCCAAAAAAGCGGTGTTTTTAGTTTCTAAGTTTGGTCTGTAATCAACCTTTAAAAACTAGAAATTATGAAATCGACTCTATTTATCTCCGCCCTTTTGGCAACCACAATTTCTTTTGCAAGCTGTAATTCTTCGAATGCAAAACCGATAAAAAACACAGAAACAGAAAAACCAAAAGCAACTGAAAACACCAAAATTCAAGTCGCACTTTTATTGGACACTTCCAACAGTATGGACGGATTAATCGATCAAGCCAAATCGAGACTTTGGAATATTGTAAACACCTTGACTACGCTAAAATATTCAGGCAAAACTCCCGATATCGAAATTGCATTGTATGAATACGGTAATGACGGATTGGCGCAACAATCCAATTACATTCGACAAGTAACGCCTCTCACCACCGACTTGGATTTGATTTCCGAAAAATTATTTGCCTTAAAAACCAACGGCGGTAACGAATATTGCGGAGCCGTAATTCAAGATGCAACCAAAAAACTGCAATGGGGGGCCGCAAACAACAATATGAAACTCATCTATATTGCAGGAAACGAGGCTTTTAATCAAGGTGGAATAAACTACAAAGAAGCTATAAGCGATGCGTTGAAAAACAATATTTATGTGAATACTATTTTCTGCGGAAGCAGTATGGAAGGAATTAATACCTTTTGGAAAGACGGCGCCGATTATGGAAAAGGGAAATACTTCAACATTGATTCCAACTTATCGGTTAAATACGTATCAACGCCTTATGACGATGAAATATCCAAATGCAATGTAAAGATAAACACCACTTATATTGGCTACGGAGCAAAGGGTTCTTCCAAAAAAATGAATCAGGAAACCCAAGACAGAAATGCACAAAAAGTCTCATCAGCCAATTATGCTGAACGCGCTGTAAGCAAATCAAAAACAGTGTATAAAAACGAAAGTTGGGATCTTGTTGATCGAGTAAAAGAAGATTCAAAAGCCATTTCTAAAATTAAAAAAGAGGAATTGCCTGCGGAACTTCAAAACAAATCCGAGGAGGAAGTGCAACTGATCGTTTCCCAAAAAGCAAAAGAAAGAGAAACAATACAAAAAGAAATTGGCGAATTGGCAAAAAAACGCCAACAATACATCGATACCGAAGCCAAAAAAACAAAATCACAAGACGATTTGGGAAATGCCATCAACACTTCTATTGTGGCTTTAGCAAAAGTAAAAGGCTATACGGTAGAAAAATAAACTGAATGGTCTTCATTTAAATCTCGCAGAAATAGTTTTTTTATTAAAATTCAACTACTCTCCCAACCTTTTTCTACTATTTGTTCTCTATAGAGATATAAACTTAACTTACTAGCTCATGAAAAAATTTTATTTCCTCTTTGCGTTACTGTTTTCGGCATTTAGTTTTGCACAAAAACCAATTTTCACAACTGCCAAAGTAAAATCGGCAACCGTATATTTTAATGCTGCCGAAATTTCGCAGACCACCAATGTGAATCTGCCGTTAGGTACTAGTGAAATTGTAATCAAAAATGTGGCAGTTGACCTGAATGAAAATTCGGTGCAGATAGGTGCGCCGGCATCCGTAACAGTACTTTCGGTTCAATTTACCAATGACTATGTTTCGGAATATGAAGTAGATTTGAAATCGCCTGCGCTAAAAAAAGTGAAAGACAGTATTGTTTTGGTACAAAAAGAGATTTTAAAAGTAGGCAATGCTAAAAATGCGGAAACCAAAACTTTGGTTCTTTTAGACAAAAACCAGCAGGTTTCAGGAGTAAATTCGGGATTGAATGTAATGGAATTAATGAAAATGGTCGATTATTACAAAGCCAAACAAACTGAAATCGCCAATACCATAAATTCTTTAAGCGAAAAAGAACAAAAACTGAATGAGACTCTTCAAAAATTGAACAATAAACTCGAAGTAGATACGAGCAAAGAAGAGAAAACCTCATCTGGTAAATTGATTGTTCAAGTAATGAATAATTTGGCTGGAGCCGTTCCTCTGGACATTACCTATTTGTCGAATAATGCCTCTTGGACTCCTTTCTATGATTTACGTACCGAAAGTGTAACCGCACCAATTAACATGATGTACAAAGCGCAGGTGATTCAAAACACAGGAATCGATTGGAAAAAAGTAAAACTGACTTTGTCAAGCGGTATTCCCAACCAGAATAACGAAGCTCCTTTGCTCAGTTCATGGTTTTTAAACTATAGAACGAATAACCAATTACAAGAAGTAGTTGTAGCTGGATATGGTTCTAAGAAAAAGGGAGTAGCAAATCAATTGCAGGGAAGAGTTCCAGGTGTACAGATAGAGACAAATGGATATATTGCACCACAGATAATGATAGCAAAATCATCTGTTTCTGATTACACAACCGTATCCGAAAATCAGCTGAATATTTCATTTGACATTGATATTCCTTATGATATTTTGTCGAATGGAAAAGTACACAGTGTTTCGCTAAAAGAAATTAAACTCCCAGCATCTTATAAATTCTATGCAGTGCCAAAAGCAGAAAAAGACGCTTTTTTACTGGCTCAGATTGCCGATTACAGCAAATACAACTTGCTGAGAGGAGAAGCCAATATTATTTTTGAAGGAATGTATGTGGGCAAAACTTTTATCGAACCAAATCAGACCAGTGACACTTTGAGTTTGAGTATGGGCCGAGATAAAAAAGTAACCATCAAACGAGAAAAAGTAGTGGATCAGTCTGGAACCAAGTTTTTATCTTCCAAAAAAGAACAAACTTTCACCTTTGATATCACTATTAGAAACAACAAGAAAGAAGCGATTGAAATGCTGCTAAAAGATCAATATCCGCTGAGTTCGAATAAAGATATTGAAATTGAATTACTGCAAAGCGATCATGCCAAAGTAAATCTAGAAACAGGAATCCTAACTTGGCAATTGCAAATGAAACCGAATGAAACCAAAAAAATTAGGATTAGCTACAAAGTCAGATATCCAAACGATGAAATTATAGAGAATTTATAAAGTAATTTTAAATTAATTTAAAAATCCTAGCAAACCTTTAAAAATTTGCTAGGATTTAATACTTTTAATCAAACAATTTTTTATGGATAACAATAACACTTTCTCCTTAATACTTTTTGTCTTTGGCATTGTCCTTTTAATTATTGCACCAATAGAATTTTTTTTGCTTCAAAAAACAGAAATCAGAAGGGATACAGATCAAAAAGTTCTTTAAAATCACAAGAGCATTGGGATTTTGCACAAAAATACCATACAAAAATGATGTTCTTTTCTGCCTTATTTTTTATTTTATTATCTTTTATTGGGACATTATTCAACCTCTCAGATGAATTTGGTTTTATTGCATCACTAGTCATTATTGGATTTTATTTTTTGATTGCAAGACTAAAGACTGAAAAAGCAATACGAAATAAATTTGATTAATACTTACCTATATGATTATTTACGGGCTAATTACTTATGAATTTTTAATAATTTAACAAAATTTATTTTAAAAGTAAAATATAAACATTAAAAACATAAATAACAATTAATCTAAAGTAATATTTTTACAAATTAAACAGAAAACAAACACAATGCAAATAGGAATAATCGGATTAGGAAAAATGGGGTTTAATCTGGCTCTAAATTTAAAAAGAAATAAATATGAAGTTGTAGCTCAGGATGTCAACGAAGAATTTGTTTCTAAAATTGGCAGCGAAGGAATTGAAACGGCATACTCTGTAGAAGAATTATGCAAAAAACTAACTAACAGGAAAGTGATTTGGCTAATGGTTCCTGCTGGCGAAATTGTAGATTCAGTTATTGACTCACTGTTGCCGCATTTGACAAAAAATGACATTATTATTGACGGCGGAAATTCGAATTATAAAGATTCTAAACGCCGTTATTCAAAATTGAAAGAACACGGTATTGATTTTTTAGACTGCGGCACTTCTGGAGGAACTTCTGGAGCACTAAATGGTGCCTGCACCATGATAGGCGGAGATGCAGACGTATTTGAATATGTATCTGATGTCTTTAAAAATATTTCAGTTGAAAACGGATCTCTTTATACCGGAGCGGCCGGAAGCGGTCATTTTACTAAAATGGTACACAACGGTATCGAATACGGAATGATGCAGTCTATTGCAGAAGGATTTGAAGTTTTTGAGCATTCTGAATTTGATATCGATTTTCACAAAACAGCAAAACTGTTCAATCACGGTTCTGTTGTACGCAGCTGGCTGATGGAATTGACCGAAAATGCTTTTTCAAAAGATGCAAAATTAGATGGTATCAAAGGAATTATGCATTCATCAGGTGAAGGTAAATGGACATTGGAAACCGCTTTGGATTTAGGCGTTCCGACTCCTGTAATTGCACTTTCTATAATGATGCGCTACCGTTCTCAAATGTCGGATACATTTTCTGGAAAAGTTGTAGCCGCACTCCGAAATGAATTTGGAGGTCATGCGGTTGAGAAAAATGAATAATACCTTTTTTATTGTAACTAATTTCAATTGAATACTTACTCCATAAAATTATAATTCATGTCCTTACTGATTCTGATTGCAAGTATTCTGCTATTATTGTTTTTAATCTCTGGCGCTAAACTGAATGCTTTTATAGCATTAACAATCTCTGCATTTTTCGCAGGAATTTTAAAAGGCATGCCCCTTACAGATCTTATAAATTCCTTTCAGCAAGGTATTGGCAGTACATTAGGGTCTTTAATCTTAATCATTGCGTTTGGCGTTATCTTAGGAAATTTACTTTCAGACAGCGGAGCTGCCCAGCGAATAAGCTCAGTAATGATTAATTCCTTTGGCGTGAAGCACATCAAATGGGCGATGGTGATTACTGGTTTCTCGGTAGGAATTTCAATGTTTTATAACGCAGGTTTCATTATTTTGATTCCAATGGTTTTTGCTGTTGCTAATAGCACAAAGCAGCCAATTATTTACCTAGGAATTGCAATGGCTTCGGCACTTTCGATAACACATGGTTTCCTCCCTCCTCATCCTGGACCAACAGCTATTGCGGTTATTTTCAAAGCCAATATCGGAAAAACACTTCTGTATGGATTAATAGTGGCAATTCCAGCACTTTTGGCTGCCGGAATTATATTCCCAGAATTTATAAAAAAAATCAATGCATTCCCTCCAAAAGGATTATTTGAAAGCAAAACATTCTCAGAAGCCGAAATGCCTTCTTTTGAAATTAGCATTATAACAGCATTATTTCCAGTTCTTTTAATGGCAACAGCTACATGCAGCGAATTGCTTTTAGCAGAAGAAAACTCCTTTCGCCCAATTTTAATGTTTATTGGAAACCCGACCATTTCAATGCTGATTGCCATACTTTTTGCTGTATTGACATTAGGTCTTTTCCGCGGAAGAAAAATGCAGGAAATTATGGATAAATCGGGTACTGCAATGAGTTCGGCTACAATGATAATTTTGATAATTGGTGCAGGCGGTGCTTTCAAAAAAGTACTGATAGATAGCGGAATAGGAACGGATTTAAGTACATTTTTTGAAAAATCAGCTCTCTCTCCCCTAGTTCTAGGATGGCTGATTGCTACTATAATCCGAATTGCTTTGGGTTCGGCTACAGTTGCAGGATTAACTGCGGCTGGTATTGTTCAGCCTTTGGTTGTTGCTTCGGGCGTAAGTCCTGAATTAATGGTGCTTTCTATTGGCGCAGGAAGTTTAATGTGTTCTCATGTCAATGATACTGGTTTTTGGATGTTCAAAGAGTATTTTGGCATCAGCGTTTCTGATACATTTAAAACCTGGACGGTTATGGAAACAATTATTGGAATTATGGGATTAATTGGCGTATTGCTGCTAAATATATGGATCAAATAAATAAAGAGAAATCACTTTTCATCGGAATTGACATTGGAACAACTGCGACAAAGGCCGTATGTTTTGACATACGCGGAACTGTAATCAATCAGATTTCGCATTCTTATCCTATGTATCACCCAAAACCCGATTGGAGCTTACAAAACCCACAGGAGATTTTAGATACTGTTTTAGTCTGCATAAAGGAAATCACCAAAGATATTCAGCCAGAATTTATCAGTTTTAGTTCAGCCATGCAGAGTATTATTGCAATTGATGAAACTGGCAAACCGCTTACTGATGCCATTTTATGGGCAGATAACAGAGCAAACGAAATAGCCGAAAAAATTAAAAACTCCGAAAAAGGAAAACATTTTTACCAGAAAACTGGAATACCGATTCATCCTTTTTCACCCATGACCAAAATAGCATGGCTTAAAGAATTTGATATTGATATTTTTTCCAGCACCTATAAATTCATCAGCATAAAAGAATATGTCTGGCATCACCTAACCGGAGAGTATGCCACAGATACTTCGATGGCTTCGGGCACAGGATTATTGAACATCCACACCTTAAAATGGGATGATGAAATTCTGGAATTTTTAAAAATAGAACGGCAGCAGCTTTCTGAAATTTATGAAGTAACGCATAAATGCAACGGGATTTTGGATGATTTTCTATATGTAATTGGCGGTGGTGACGGCGCTTTGGCAAATCTAGGAACAAGAGCAATGAATAAAGGCTTTATGGCATTGACCATAGGAACAAGCGGAGCAGTCAGATTACCGATAGACCAGCCTTTTTTAGATCCGCAAATGCGGACGCAATGCTATCACCTTAAGGACAGCCAATACCTTACTTTGGGAGCTGTAAATAACGGAGCAATCGTTTTACAATGGCTTAAAGAAACCATTTTAAAAACAACTGCTTCCTATGAAGAACTTTTTGAAGAAGCAGAAAACATTCCGGCAGGTTCCGATGGTTTGCTTTTCGTACCCTATTTACTGGGAGAAAGAGCGCCAATCTGGGACGCCTCTGCACAAGGAACACTTTTAGGAATGCAGATAACTCATACGCAGGCGCATTTGGTTAGAGCAACTTTAGAAGGCATTTTATTTGGATTATTTCAAATCACAGAAATTCTCTTACCCGATGTTGAGAAAAGAAAACAAACAACCATTATGGCCAGTGGCGGATTTGGAAAAAGCGAGTTTTGGCTTCAAATAGTAGCCGATATTTTTCAAATGAAAGTAGAAACATCCCAAACTATCGAAGGTTCTGCTTGGGGTGCCGTTTTAATTGGTTTGAACTCTATTGGTATTTCGACAGAGAATCAGCATAAAACAGGGAAAACTTATTTCCCAAATCCTGCAAATAAAAAAGTGTATACTGAATCCTTTACTAAATTCAAGAAAGTGTACTCTTTGCTAAAAGAATTATAAAAGTCATATTCCTGCAAAGGTCTTTTTCGAGACCTTGCAGGTATCATGCCTAAACCCGTTCAGTTTGCCATTCCGACGAAGGAGAAATCTCCGCAAAGTGAGCAACCAACGAGGATTCCTCCTTCGTCGGAATGACAATATTATGAAAACCTGTCGGATTTATTATTATTTTTTACTCGGAAACCATGTCAGAGTTCAAAACTCTGACAGGGTTATTAATTTATTTTTGTACAGAATTATGGAGCGGGATCAGGAATAATCGCATGGACCGCATCTATTTCTTTTAGGATTTCGTTCGATAAAACAACATCAATCGTATCAATATTTTCTTTAAGCTGTTCTATTGTTGTTGCGCCAATAATACTGCTTGTTACAAAAGGCTGTTGCTGTACAAAAGCCAAAGCCAATTCAGTTAATGTCAACCCGTGCTTGCGGGCTATTTCTTGGTATAAATTGGCAGCTTCTGTTGATTGTGCGCTGCTGTATCTTGCATATTGCGGAAACAAGCTCAATCTTGCATTTGGATGACTTTCGCCTGTTAAAAATTTACCAGACAAAACACCAAAAGCCAATGGCGAATACGCCAATAATCCCACATTTTCACGAAGACAAACTTCAGCTGAAGCATTTTCGAAAAGGCGGTTCAATAACGAATATGGATTTTGAATAGTCTTAATTCTTGTCAGATTATTATATTTGCTTTCTTCCAGAAAACGCATCATTCCCCAAGGATTTTCATTGGAAACCCCAACGTGCTTTATCTTTCCAGATTTCACCAAACCATCCAGCGTTTCCAGAACTTCGTGGAAATTATCCTCCCAAGCATCCTCTTGAATTTTTAGTCCGCGCTGGCCAAAGCAATTGGTTTTGCGTTCCGGCCAATGCAATTGGTAAATATCCAAATAATCGGTTTGAAGTCGTTCCAGACTCTTGTCTAATGCATACTTAATGCTAGCAGGAGAAAAATCCAGTTTTTCACGCATATAGCCAAAAAGAGGATTCGGCCCAGCGATTTTCGAAGCCAAGACTACTTCTTCTCTTCTTCCCCTTTTCTTGAACCAAGTTCCAATAATTTTCTCGGTACTTCCGTATGTTTCTTCTCTGCTTGGAATAGAATACATCTCGGCAGTATCAAAAAAATTAACTCCTTTCTCGAGCGCATAATCCATTTGGGCATGTCCCTCAGATTCCGAGTTTTGCTGTCCAAAAGTCATGGTTCCAAGGCATATTTTGCTGACTTTAATATCGGTATTAGGTAAAGTAGTGTATTTCATTTTTTTTAAGTGGCTAAGATTCTAAGGTGCTAAGTCGCTAAGTTTTTATTGGAAGCAAAGATAAAAATTAGTTTATCGATTGTGGATTAGCTGCGCCTAATTTTAACTTCGATTGTGGAATTGCCCACAGATTTAACAGATCAAACAGATTTGCACGGATTTTTGTCTCTTGCTCAAAATGCAAACTGTCATGATTTGAATGTGATTTTGGCTTTTAGCAAAAAAGGTTTGCCTATAAAGACGAACCTTTCTAAACTTAGTCGCATAGTATCTCAGCAACTTAGTATCTTCTTCCTAAAACTCATTCAGCATTTTGGAAATTTCATCCAATTTTGGAGTCAGGATAATTTCGATTCTGCGGTTTTTTGCTTTTCCTTCAGTTGTGCTATTTGTTGCTAATGGAGAATATTCACTTCTTCCTGCAGCAGTAAGATTTTGTTTGTTTACTTTTTTGTTTTCGCCTAAAATAGTAACAATAGCAGTAGCTCTTTTGGTAGAAAGATCCCAGTTGTCAGCAATTGGTCCTGAACCTTCATACGGATCATTATCAGTATGACCTTCTATCAGTACCGAAATATCCGGATTATCACCCAGTACTTTCCCTACTTCAACTACTGCTTTTTTTCCTTCGCTTCCAACTGCCCAGCTTCCTGAATTGAAAAGCAGTTTGTTTTCCATAGAAACATAAACTTTTCCGTTTTTTTGTTCCACTGTCAATCCTTTTCCCTCAAATCCATTTAGTGCTTTGGAAAGCGTTTCTTTCAGTTTTTTCATGCTGGCTTCTTTGGCAACGATTAAATCTTCCAATTCTTGTAAACGCTGGCTACTTGCATTTAATTTTTCCTGTTCTAGTGCCAATGCTTTTGCTTTTGCATCCAGCTGCGCCAATAAATCACGATTCTTTTTCATGTTGGCTTCCAATGCTTCGTTGCTGTTTTTTTCTAAAGCGGCATACGAATCCTGCATCACTTTCATTTTATTTTTGACAGCTTCATAATCGGCTTGAACTTTGGCCAGATTAGCATTAACATCGTCCAAATTCTTTTTTAATGCTTCTTTCTCAGATTCTAATTGCATTTTGGATGCCAGCAGCGCTGCGTTTTCATCAGAAATGGCTCTGCTTTCTTTTTTTAAATCGGCGAACTTAGTTTCTAGATCATTGTAGATTTTCTTGGAAACGCAAGAAGTTGACAATGCCAGAATTAAAAGTCCGATTGAAATTTTTTTAATCATTTTTGTTAAGTTTTATTATTTATTGCGGTATTTGAGGTCAACTGTTCTTGTAATACGGAATGCCCTAGCCCAGATAACAGTGGAAATCCTTGTTTGTGAAAATCTATTTTTTTGTTGCTGGTGCAGAGCGACCAACGGAAGCTCCTGCAATAGCTTACAAAAAATGATTTTTGCAAACAAGATTGAAACGAATAGCTGGATTAGCTCCTTAAGATTTTCATTATTATAATTGATATTGTATTACTCAATTTCTACCAAAACCGGGCAATGATCGGAATGCACTGCATCTGGTAATATAACGGCCCTTTTTAATTTATGTTTTAGGGAGTCGCTCACTAAATTGTAATCGATGCGCCAGCCTTTGTTATTACCGCGGGCTCCTGCACGGTAACTCCACCAGGAATATTGGTGCGGTTCGCTGTTAAAATGGCGAAAACTATCCACAAAACCAGACTTCATAAATTTATCGAGCCAAGCTCTTTCTTCAGGCAGAAAGCCTGACACGGTTTTATTTCGAATTGGATCATGAATATCGATTGCCTCATGACAAATATTATAATCCCCGCAAATGATAAGATTAGGCATGGTTGCTTTGAGTGCGTCAATGTAAATTTGAAAGTTATCCATGTACATGAACTTGTGGCTCAGACGGTCAATATTAGTTCCCGAAGGCAAGTACAGACTCATAACTGAGCAGTCATCAAAATCGGCTCGGAGGTTTCGTCCTTCAAAATCCATGTGCTCAATTCCAGTTCCGTAGACCACATTATTGGGTTTTATTTTGGAAAGAATCGCTACGCCGCTATACCCTTTTTTGGTGGCTGGATAATAATATTGGTACGGATAGCCGGCAGCGGTAATATCGGCAACAGGAATTTGCTCTTCGGTTGCTTTGATTTCCTGTAAACAGATAACATCTGGATTGGCATGCTGCAGCCATTCAATAAATCCTTTAGTAATTGCTGCTCGAATTCCGTTTACGTTGTATGAGATTATCTTCATGTGTATAAGTTGGTTTTTAAATCAAAAATTGTATGCAAGGCAGGAATATTCTTCTACTCTGTTTTCAATCAGAATCTTGGATTATTTTTCTGCTGTGGAATCCAAAAGTAGTAAAAAGCGGAAAGATTGATTCAAAAAAAAAGCATAAAAAATGGAGTATTTTGCTATCTTTGTCTCTTGCTCAAAAAAGAAAAAATAAATGGGTCTAGTTACCGCAAAAGAAGTTGCAAAAGCAATCAATACAGACAAGTACGGAGTTTTCGGTACTTTTTCAGGTTGGCTGCTGATGAAAGTTTTGAAGATTTCTACATTAAATCAAATATACGACAGGAACAAGCATTTGAAAGAACTGCCATTCCTGAATGCAATTTTGGACGAATTTCAAATTAAATTTGAGATTCCCGAAGAAGATTTTAAACGTTTACCAAAAGACGGTGCCTATATTACTATTTCCAATCATCCGCTTGGAGGAATTGACGGAATTCTATTATTGAAACTGATGCTTGAGAGAGAGCCTAATTTCAAAATTATAGCGAATTTTTTACTTCACCGTATTGATCCTATGAAACCGTACATCATGCCGGTGAATCCTTTTGAAAACCACAAAGACGCTAAATCAAGCGTGGTGGGAATCAAAGAAACGCTGCGCCACCTTAGAGACGGAAAACCTTTGGGGATGTTTCCTGCGGGAGAAGTTTCAACTTATAAAGACGGAAAATTAGTTGTTGATAAAGCATGGGAAGAAGGTGCAATAAAAGTAATCCGAAAAGCTCAGGTTCCTGTGGTTCCAATTTATTTTCATGCCAAAAACAGCCGTTTGTTTTATTTTTTATCGAAAATAAATGACACACTTAGAACTGCTAAACTGCCTTCGGAATTATTGACACAGAAAGACCGCATAATCAAAGTTCGTGTTGGAAAACCTATTTCGGTTGCTGAGCAAAATGAATACGAATCAATTGAAGATTATACGGAATTCTTGAGAAAGAAAACCTATATGCTGGCGAATCCATTTGAAAAAGAGAATCATTTTTTGAATCCAGCCAATTTAATACCTTCCAAACCTCCAAAAAAAATTGTCACTCCAGCCAATAGCGACAAAATGATTGCCGAAGTGGAAGCTTTGAAAACTGCAGATCTTCGTCTTTTGCAAAGCAAAAATTATGAAGTATTTTTTGCAGAGGCCAGACAGATTCCAAATATACTACATGAAATAGGCCGTTTGCGCGAAATTACTTTTAGAGAAGTAGGTGAAGGAACTAATGAGTCTATTGATATTGACAAATACGACCAATATTACCGTCATCTCTTTTTGTGGGATGATGAAACCAAACAGATTGCCGGAGCTTACCGAATGGGATTGGGCTCGGAAATTTTTCCTAAATATGGAATTGAAGGATTTTATCTGAATGGGCTGTTCCGTTTTGAACCTGAACTTTACGACATGATGAGTAAATCTATTGATATGGGCAGAGCCTTTATCATCAAAGATTACCAACAAAGACCAATGCCTTTGTTCTTATTATGGAGAGGAATTATGCACACTACGTTACATTATCCAGAGCATAAATTTTTATTGGGAGGAGTGAGCATTAGCAATCAATTTTCGGATTTTTCAAAATCTTTGATGATTGAGTTTATGAAATCTCATTATTACGACCCCTATATTGCACAATATGTTCACCCTAAAAAGGAGTTTAAAGTCAAACTAAAAGATGCCGACAAGGATTTTATTTTTGATGAAGCCGAAGCCGATTTGAATAAATTCGACAAACTTATTGATGAGTTGGAACCAGGTATTTTAAGGCTTCCTGTATTGATTAAAAAATACATCAAACAAAATGCAAAACTGGTTGCTTTTAATGTAGATCCTTTATTCAACAATGCTATCGATGGATTGATGTACATCAGAATTTCAGACATTCCGGAAAGTACGATGAAACCTGTAATGGAAGAATTTCAGGCCGAATTGGAACGCAAGTTAAATGATAAGGAAGAGTAGATTGCAGATTGCAGAATTGAGATTGCAGATTTAAGATAACTTAGAATTATAAAAAAAATCCCTTTTGGGATTTTTTTTATATCTGTCTATTTCCAAATGGATTCTTTTAAAATAGAATCACAGGTATTATTTTCTACAAAATAAGTAATTCTCATTATTTGATAGCATATCAAAAAACAAGCCAGAACATAAGCTAGTTTTTTATTGTACAAAATCCCATTGAAATACTCCTTTTTTGTAATTAATTCTGCCGAAAGAACAAATATTGTTACCACACAAAAAAGAACCAAAAACGGACCCAAAACATGATAATATAAGCTTTTATATAAATCTCCCTGATAGAAATAAACCAATGATTTTGTTATGCCGCAACCTAGACAGGGAAAACCGGTAACCATTTTGAAAGGACATAAAGACGGATCCGTTTCGAGATGATTATTCTCATTGTGAAGCATTAAAAAAAACGGAATTACAAGAGTTATTAAAGCTCCTATAATTCCGAGTATTTTTCGCTGTCGTTTCATTTTTATGAATGCATCTTATTGATGCTATATTTAATTATGCAAAAGCACATAATAGTACTTATTTATTGCATAAAACTAAAACCAGCCTTTCTTACCAGCCTGATAGGTTTGATAAAATTCTTCATCAGATTTAGTTAAGTAAATAATTCCCTCTACAAAACCTATTACACTGCCTATTCCACAAGTAACAACACTTATTACAATCTGAATTATACCTTCTTGTGTATATCCCAGAATAAATTTATGAATTCCAAAATAAGGGAAAATCAATGCTAAAATCCCTGCTAAAATTTTTTTATTTTCTTGACGAATTGGTTGTGGGTTATTCCAATTTTCTTGTTTTGAATTCTCCATAGTTGAAAATTAAATTTGTTAATTAATAGTCGTCTAATTTATAAAAAATATCACTAATTCCTATTTTTTAAACAATTAAAAACCTTACAATTAACTTTTCCCATACAACGCTTTAATTTTATCTACAATCACCTGAGCTAACCGCTCATGGCTTTCATAAGTCCAGCCGGCAATGTGCGGGGTCAAAATCACTTTTCGTCCATCTAGTAAATACTGAAAAGCTTCTGGCGTGTTTTTATCTTGGAAAAGATTTTCAAAAGACAGTTTCTCGTATTCCAAAACATCCAACCCTGCACCAAGCACTTTTCCGGACTGCATCGCAGTAACCAAATCGGCGGTTATGATGTTTTTACCTCGTGAAGTATTGATAATCCAAATATCTTTTGCGAAAGCATTAATAAAATCTGAATTTACCATTTTATCAGTTTCTGGTGTCCATGGAATGTGCAGACTCAACACATCTGTTTTCTGCTGTAATTCCTGCAGTGAAACCTGTCTGGCATTGGCATCGCCCACATTTTCTTTGATATCGTAACACAATACTTCTACCTCAAAACCGCGGAGTTTTTTGGCGAAAGCCTTTCCCATATTTCCATATCCGATAATCCCGACAGTTTTACCATCGAGCTCATAACCGCGGTTTTTTTCTCGGTTCCATTCGCCAGAACGAATTTCGCTATCGGCTATGTTTAATTTATTGAAAAGCGACAATATCATTCCCAAAGTATGCTCGCCTACTGCGTTGCAATTACCTTCGGGAGCGGCTATTAGTGCTACATTCTTTGAGGTGGCATAATCACAGTCAATACTTTCCAGACCCGCTCCTACTCTGGCAATAAACTGCAGATTTGTGGCTTTGTCCAAAAACTGTTTGTCTATTTTAAAACGGCTTCGAATAACGATTCCTTGATAATTTTGAATTTTAGCTTCGATTTCCTGTTTAGAAGAAGTAAAATCGGCGTGATTGATAAAACCAGCCTGTTCCAATTGTTCCCAAAGCAATGGATGGTTGCTGTCAATATGCAGAATTTTGATGTCCATATAAAAGTATAACTAAATTAGAGTTCAAAATTAATTAAAAAATCACGGTTTATGGTTTGAACCCAGAATAATTAACCTACAATGCTTAAATTAGCAATCTCCTTCAAAAGCGAAAAAGACATAACAAATTACCATAATTACAAAATCTAAACATTATCCACAGATGAAATTAACTCAAACGTTTACAGCTTTTTTTCACAGTGAAAAAGCGGGTGGCTTATTGCTACTTTTCGTAACTATAATTTCTTTACTGCTGGCTAATTCTTCCATTCAAATGGAATATATTGCTTTTTGGGAAACCGAAATCGGGCATCATTCCATTACACATTGGATCAATGACGGACTGATGACGATTTTCTTTTTACTGATTGGATTAGAATTAGAACGCGAAATGTATCACGGTGAATTGGCCAATATCAAAAACGCTATTCTGCCCATATTTGGAGCTTTGGGGGGAATGATTGTACCAGCGGGAATTTTTCTGGTTTTAAACTATGGAACGACAACCCAAAACGGAGCAGGAATTCCAATGGCTACCGACATTGCTTTTGCAATTGGCGTTTTGTCTTTATTAGGCAACCGCATTCCATCCTCATTGAAAATATTCCTTACAGCACTTGCAGTTATTGATGATTTGGGTGCTATACTTGTTATCGCCTTATTTTATACAGAAACCATTGCATTTGACAACTTATTAATAGCATTTGGCATCATGGGTTTCTTGTTTATCCTGAACAGACGCAAAGTACATCATCTAGCACCTTACTTAATTGGCGGGGTTTTCATGTGGTATTTCATGCTGAATTCTGGTGTTCACGCTACCATAACTGGAGTACTGCTGGCTTTTGTAATTCCGTTTGGCGACGGCGGTGAAAAAACATCTTCATACAGACTGCAGCATTTTCTGCACCAGCCGGTAGCTTTTTTCATTCTTCCCTTATTTGCGGTAGCCAATACCTGTATCCCGATCGCCTCAAACTGGCATGAGGGACTAAGCCATGAAAACTCACTTGGTATTATTTTGGGACTTGTAGTGGGAAAACCGCTGGGAATCTGGTTTTTTTCATTTCTTGCTGTGACACTAGGCATCTGCAAATTGCCTAAAAACCTAAAGTGGAAAAATATTTTGGGGGCAGGAATGCTCGGCGGCATCGGATTTACTATGTCTATTTTTATCACCATATTGGCTTTTAAAAATGATGGAGAAGAAGTTATAACCTACTCCAAAATCGCCATTCTGATTGCTTCCTTTTTATCAGGAACTTTTGGCTTTATATGGCTGAAGCTGACTTTCAAAGAACCTAAAAAATCGATTAAAATCAAATAAATGAGTTAAAAAACGTGTTAAATAAATCTAAAAAAAGATTTTTATCCTTTTCTTTGCAACTTCATTATTTGATCTATTCATTCAATCTTCGTTACAAAAAATACAATGAAAAAAGTTTATTTTATACCCTTATTGTGTTTTGTCTTTTTATTCCAAAGCTGTTTTGAAGTGATTGAAGAAGTGAAAATTAAAGACGATGGATCTGGACATTTTAATTTTGTAATTAATTTTAGCCAAAGCAAAACTAAAATCAATTCGGTTTTGAAGATGCAGAAAATCAACGGTTATACTATTCCTTCCAAAGAGGAAATTAAAAATGAAGCTTCAAAAATAGAAGCACTGGCACAAAACAGCGCCGGTATTTCGAATGTAAAAACCAATATCGATTTAACGAATTATATTTTTGCGATTGATTTGGATTTTCAAAAAATCAGTAATCTCAACACGTTTTTTTTGAAACTTAAGAACAACAAAAAAGTAAGCCCATCAATTCCCACAGACTATTTCACTTTTAGTGACAAAAAGTTTGTCCGCAGCCAGAAAGTGCCGATAAAAACGCTTTACGACAAACTTGAAAAAGCCGATAAAGAAGTTTTCCAGACGGCCAAATACACTTCGGTTTACAAATTTGACTCGACCATCAAAACCTTTTCCAACAAAAAAGCCGTCACATCCAAAAGCAGTAAAGCGATTAAACTAAACGGTTCTATAATTAACGTGATTAATGGAAATGAGAAGATAGAAAATACTATTATACTTAATTAAAATAAAGCTAATTGCTGTAACAATAAATTCAAATACAACTATTTTTATAATAATAAATATGAAAAATTATTTCCTTTTCCTTCTTATTTGCTTCTCCACAGCAATAAATGCGCAAGATTTAGCTAGCAAAGTTCCAAACAATGCTCCTTTTGCCTTGTGCTTTAATGGCAAAAACTTAAATGAGAAAGTAGCGATCAAAACTATTCAGGAATATCCTTGGATGCAGGAATTATTGGAAAAACAATTGAAATTTTTGCCCAAAGATTTGAGCCAAACCGGAATTGATCTTACCAACAAACATTATCAATACTACATAAGCAAAGATACAGTGATGAATTATGTAGTGCTTATTCCGCTGAATAATGCTTCATTGTTTGAAAAAATGGTTCAAGGCAAATACGGAGACAGCCTGAAAGTAAAAAAACAAGCAAACTATACGAGTGTCAGCACTTCCAAAAACCATCACTTGGCTTGGAATGACAAGTTTGCCGTTTTGGTAAATTCCAGTTATACCAAACCCAACAAAAATATCTATACTGAACCTTACTCAGACCTGACATACATGGACAGTACAGCTGTAATAGTAGACTCAGCTGCCGTAATGGTAGATTACGCAGCCCCTGTCACTGAAGAAATAAAAGCAACTCCTGACCCTGACACAAAGAAAAAAGCAGTAAAAGGAAAAAGCAAAAAGGGAAATAAAACCAAAAAGAAGGCTAAAGAACCAGTATATATAGGACCAACTGAAGAAGAAATTTATGCCGCTCAAGAAAAAGCCAATGCGGAATTGGAAGAAACAAACCGAAAACTTTTAGAACTTGAAACTAAAAAAAATGATTCGATTGAAAAAGTAAAAATTGTCCCAGTTGTCGAATCGATTTTCAAAGAGTCATTTGATTCCAAAACTGAAATAACTGCTGTAGGTTCCGCAATTTTTAAAAACAATAACCCTAAATCCGACTTTTATATTTTCGCCGATTTGGACGCCTTAACAACCCAATTGTACTCTAGTTTTGCAGGAGGAAATACAGCTTTGGCGGGAATATACAAAAATGGTCTTTTGGATAGTAATTACCACATCAACGGCTATTTTGAAAAAGACAGAATTCGGTTGAATCAAGTAATTACACCCAAAAATGAAGAAACCAAAAAATCATATCAGGAAATATGTGATGCCAAAATTGACAAAAATCTGTTGAATTACATAGGTAATAATGTATTAGGATATTATTCCATCTCGATGGATACTCAGGCGGTTATGAACTACGAATACAAGATTTTAAAAAATACTTTGAACTCTGTTTACCAATCGTACTCCAAAGATGCCAGCGGTAATGAAGCCGATGTTTTGATTGATGCCGTTGCTTTGTTTTTGGACGAAAAAGCAATCGCCGATTTAGTTCCAGGCAATGCTGTTTTTGTACTTCATGATCTCAAAAAAGTGCAAAGAGAGTATGTTGACATCAGTTATGATGAAAATTATGAGCAAATAGAAACCAAAGCCACCAAAGATGAAATTCAGCCTGACTTTACATTTATGATGAATACTCGAAACGAGTCATTTGTCAACAAATTACTGCAGCTTCCTTTGAATAAAAGCAAATTTACCGCTACCGATTATCAATTGACAAACGGCTATTACACCATTCATTTTGAAAAAGACAATCTATTCGAGAACTTATATTTAGGATTAAAAAACGGTGTGGTGATGCTGACTACTTCAAAAGCAAACATAGAAAATCTCATTCAGCAAACCGTAATGCCATTGCATGCAGATTTCAAAAAAACCATTTCCAAAAACAATGCTGCTGCTTGGTTTGACATTCAAAAAATAATTACTGCATCCAAAGCGGAATTGGACAAAGATGCCAAAAGCAATTATTATGACATTGTACTGAAAAACGCCGGAGAAATTACAGTGGAAACCAAATTCAAAAATGGTGCTATTGTTTCGGATGCATCTTATACTATCAAGGGAGAACACACTAACAGCCTGCAATATTTCTTTGATGTTATCAATGAACTGTATGCTGAAAGTAAAAAAGAAACAATCGTTACGGAGTAATCCATGAAGTCTATAAAAACTTATTATTTCAGAATTGCCATACTTCTTATTGCCATTGGAAGTGTGGCTTTTTTGTATTGGTATGGTTTTCATAAAAGATTTGACGGAAAATATATTGCACAAAATGCTGATGCTATCGCAATCGCCGATGTCAAAAACATTCGAAATCACTTTGTTTTTTCTTTCTTAAAAAATTCTTCCGAATGGGAATGGAATACAAGCGAAACTTCGATAAAAAAGAAATTTGAACTTTCTGATTTTGGAATAACAACCCCAGATTATCTGGCTTTTTTTCACATTGAAAACCAACCCCCCACACAATGGTTTGTGACTACAGCACTTGAAGATGAAACTGCTTTTGAAAAAGCAGTAACGAAAATGCATTTCCACAAAACCGCTCTTCAAAACGGAATGACCGTTTATTATTCTAAAGCAATGAATCTTTGCATTATTAAGCATTTGAACCAAATACTGGTTTCGAACATAGCAGAAAAACAAAAGCAGATTGCCGTAAAAACAGCCGAAGATTTATTTTTGAAAAAGCTTTTTTTGGATGCTGAAAAAACAGAAAAAATGATTGGCACCTCCAATGCGGTAACATTTTGGATCAAAAAAAACTGTTTGCTGGAAGAAGACGGAATTCTAAACCTGGCTCTGGAAGAGAACGAAATAATAGTTGACGGACAACTTAATTTGAAACCAAAGTTTCAAAAAGAATGGCAATTTACCCATAATTCAAATTCCTTATTCGCATTGGGATTTGATTTTGAAATAATTCGGAATCAAAAATTCATCACTGAAAATGCAGTCAAAATCAATAAAATGATTGGTTTTCACATTGACTCGATTTTGGCGCACAATCCAAGCAAAACTGAATTGTTATTTAATGAAATTGTAGAAAAGAAAGATTCGGCCATAAGTTACGGTTATGACGATGATTTTAATCCCATAAAAAAAGTAGTTGTTCATACAAATCGTGAACCTTCATTTCATTTCTCGATGCTAACGACGAATTCAAAAAAAGTATTTGATTACTTAAAAAGTCAAAATGTAATTGACAATAATAATGTTTTTGTCAATTTCCCTTTGGCACAAACAAAAGCTTTCGTCAAGCATAATACTTTAACCTTTGAGGCAAATCATTTTAAAAAAAATCACCTTCAGCCTTCTATTCCAAAAATTGGATATTTGCAAGTACAATTTAACAGACTTCAGCCAAAAGACTGGCAATTCATTATTGCTAAAAACAAAAGCTTTGAATTATTAAAAACCTTTAAATCCTTAGAAATTAATCTTTCAAAAGAAAATAGCTTAGTACGTTTTAGAGCAAGCTTGAAAACAAAGGATGGGAAAAATTTGATTTCGGTTATGAAGTAAATAACTTTAAAAAGCATGATTCAAAAAAACAATTAAATATTACAGTTTTTCCTTATTGATTACGTAAAATTACTTGTTTTGTCGCATTTTACATTCCTGTCATACCGATTTCTATATATTTGCCGTTAGTATTTTGTCTATACAATTATGACAATTAATTCTTAGAAATTACCTTTTATGGGAAACATTACTCTGACTAGGCGCGCCTTATTTACCAAATTATTGAAAAGTTTATTGGTAAATGCCCAAGAAAAAGATCCTTTATTCGAAAAATACTCGCGTAAAATTTATAATGGTCGCCGTTACTCTTCATTAACAAATCCAAAGAAAAACCTAGCTGGAAAAGCAGGTTCGGAGACCGAGCGCATTATAAATATTACCAGCGGACTGGCTCAATATACTGGCTCATGGACAGCTTCTGAAGCCTTACATCTGCTCAAAAGAACAGGCTATGGATTCAAAAAAATAGATGTTGATACTCTAATGGGACTTTCGATGACGCAAGCCGTTGATCTCATCTTAACAGTTGACAATACCCCTCCTGCTCCACCAATAAATCATTACGAAAACGAAAAACCAGACGAAAACGGACTGCCTTACGGAGCAGATTGGACGAACGATGCCTTTGCAACCAATGATGTTGGAGGCGATACCAATGGAAATCGTACTTCGGGTTTAAGTTCATGGTCATTAGGACTCGCCTTTAATCAAGACATTACCATTCGAGAAAAAATGACACTGTTTTGGTATCATTTTATACCTGTTGACTTTGAATTTGTAAAACAGTCCTCTAATGAATTTTGCAACACCAATTCGGCTCGAATTTGTTACAAATACATGAAAATGTTTCGGGATAATGCTACAGGAAATTACAAATCCCTGATACGTAATATGGCTACCCAACCCGCCATGATGTTTTATCTGAATAATCAGGCCAATACTAAAACGGCTCCCGATGAAAATTTTGCCCGTGAAATCATGGAACTTTTTACACTGGGCAAAGATGAAGACAGCCAATACACCGAAGCAGATGTTGTCCAAGCTGCAAAAGTCCTAACGGGATGGAGAGTTCAAAATTTGAATACCACTGCAGAAGCAACCAATTTCGTTGATAATTTACACGACAACAGTACCAAGAAATTCTCCTCTTTTTTTAATAATACAGTGATTCCAAATACTGGAGCTGGAGAATTGGATTTATTTATCGATATGATTTTTTCCAAATCAAAAGTCGTATCCGAATATATCTGCCGGCGTTTGTATCGTTTCTTCGTATATTATGACATTGATGCAAATATCGAATCCAATGTTATAGTCCCTTTGGCACAGCATTTTGTTGCTAATAATTGGGATATTTTACCTGTTTTGGACAAACTTTTTAAGAGCGAACACTTTTTTGATATGGCCAACAGAGGAGTGTATATCAAATCTCCATTAGATGTAATCGTTGGTACCATGCGCACTTTCAATGTTAATTATAATGTGGAAGATCCTGCAGATTATGAAGCACAGTATCATCTTTGGAATCTATTCAATTATGCCATGTACGATATGCAGCAATCCATTGGGGCAATCCCAAATGTAGCAGGCTGGCAGGCTTTTTATCAAAAACCGTCATTTCATGAATATTGGATAAATTCTAATTCTATTCAAAGGCGTTATGGTTTAATAGAATATTTATTTTATGGTTTTGATTTAGAAAAAAACGGTGTCACTACTCGGATTGAGGTTGATGTTATGGCTTTTGTTAAACAATTTCCAAATGCCGTCTGCGAGGATCCCAACTTGTTGGTTAACGAATGCATTCAATATTTAGTCCCAATTGACTTTAGCTTGAATGCTAAAAATGCAATCAAAACACAAACTCTTTTAACAGGTCAGGATTCTGATAATTATTGGACTAGAGCTTGGCAGTCGTATATCAGTAATCCAAACGAGATGACCTTATCGATTGTAAAAATAAGAATTAGAAGTTTACTGCTCACTATTGTTGAATTTGCTGAATATCAGTTAATGTAGATCTCTTTAAAGATTCTAGTTTCTAAGATTCTTAGAAACTCAGAAGCTTAAAAGCTTAGAAACTAAATAATAAAAATGGAAAGAAGAAAATTTATAAAAACAACTGCTATTGCTTCAACAATACCATTAGTTTTCAACCATATTCCAGTAATGGCTTCCTCAGAAGTCGAAAGTGAGAGTTTACACTTACTGGCAACTGCAGCAGCCGGCTGTGGCAAAATATTAGTTATTATCCAGATGAATGGCGGAAACGACGGTTTGAATACTGTTTTGCCCAGAGACAAATGGAGCGAATTGACCAATGCCCGCTCCAATATTTTAATGAAAGAAACCGATGTTTTGCCTTTACATTATAATGAAACAACCGGTTTGCATCCCGCCATGAAAGAAATGCAGCAATTGTACAATAATGGCAAAATGCTGATTGTACAAGGAGTTTCCTATCCTAATCCCAGTTATAGCCATTTTAGAGCAACTGATATTTGGTTTACAGCATCAGACAGTGATAAAACATTACAGTCAGGATGGCTCGGAAGAGCATTAGACAGCGTATATCCAAGTTTCCCTACAGGATATCCAAATAAAGACATGACCGATCCGCTGGCAATACAAATAGGTTCTACTTTGCCCTTTTCATTACAAGGTCCAAAAATAAATATGGCTTATAGCGTGCCAAAACCTGAGGATTTATTAAATGTAATTAATGAAACTTCTGACCCTGCACCTAACTCTGATTATGGTCATGAACTCACTTTTTTGAGACTGATGAAAGACCAGAGCAATGCTTACAGACAGACCATTCAAAAAGCATACAATGTTCCTAAACCGCAATCGCCAGCTTATCCCAACAAAAACTCACTAGCCGATCAATTAAAAATTGTTGCCAAACTTATCAATGGCGGTCTGCAGACTCCCATTTATGTAGTGAATCATCCCAAAACATTTGACAGCCATGAGAATCAGGTTTTGGACACAGATAAAACATTAGGCAAACAAGCTGAAAATTTAAGTATCCTTTCGCAGGCTATTGGTGCTTTTCAGGAGGATTTAAAGTTGATGGGCAAAGCCGATAATGTTACAGGAATGACTTTTAGTGAATTTGGACGAAGAATCAAAAGTAATGACAGTTCTGGGACCGATCATGGATCTGGAGCACCTGTACTCTTTTTTGGAGCAGCCTTAAATACAGGAAGAGGAACTGTAGAGGGAACTCAAAATCCTGTTTCAGGTATGATTGGAACTTCTCCAGACTTACCACAAACCGCAACGGTTAATGACCAAGTCCCCTTTCAGCATGATTTCAGGCAAATATATGCTACTATTATGCAAGACTGGCTCTGCATGACCGAAGCACAATCAGATGCTGTATTAGGAGGCTCATTTGAAAAACTTCCCATTTTCAAAACTGACAAATCTATCTACTACCCAAATACCGATTTTGTCAAGATTTTTCCAAATCCCGTGACCACCAATCAGATTAACCTTCTGTTTTATAATTTTATAAACAGTACAATACAAGTTACTATTTACAGTTTACTTGGTTCCAAAATTTTCGAAAATGCCTATGCAGTCGATGGAGACATTTTGAATTTCACGACCAGTCAAATGTTAGCTTCTGGCACATATATTGTGCAGGTAGTTTATAATGGAACAAAATTCAGTACCAAGATGATAGTGCTTTAACGTGCATATTTCCTTAATAGATGAAAACTATGTAATTATAAAACATAAAGTTGTAACATGTATTCTAAATTATTGAATTCAGCTGTTTATCTTAAAAAAAACATAAATAAAACTATAATAAAACCATATTTTTGCGTTTTACTTTAAAAACAAACTATGAAAAAACTTATTCTAATTGTTGCATTTGGTTTGATATCAAATAGCATATTTGCTCAAGCTCCACTTAAAGAAGGTGGTGTACAATTAAACGCTGGTTTAGGACTCTCAGGATGGGGAGTTCCTGTGTATGTTGGTCTAGATTTTGGTGTAGCTAGAGATTTTACTCTAGGTGGTCAATTATCCTTTCAAACCGATGATGATAATTATGGTGGTTATAAATATAAATCATCAGCAATTGGAATTGGCGCTAACGGAAATTACCATTTCAACAGAATATTAAATATACCGAGTAAATTTAACTTCTATGCAGGAGCGAGTCTTACTTATTATATTTGGGATTATGACGATCATTACAATGACGGGCATCCTGACAATACTTCGTTAGGTTTAGGATTACAAGTTGGTGGCCGTTATTTCTTTACCGACAAATTTGGAATCAATTTAGAACTAGGAGGAAATACAGGTACTAGTGGTGCAAAATTTGGTATTACTTACGTATTGTAAACACTAAAAACTAATCATATTATATAAAACCATCTGGATGTTCTCAGATGGTTTTTTTTATATGTTATCCATACGTAAAACAAAACTCAGCAGTGATTTTAGAAGAAGTAATATTGGCTATTCGTTCTACAAAAACCTGTTCTTTACTTTTTTTGCTGTCATTCATAATCGTAATCTGACTTAGCCTTAAAAGAAATGATTCACTATCTTTGATAAACTAATAGAATTCAAAATGAAAAAATGCTTTTTGCTGATAGCACAAATTTTGATAATTTCGGCTTTTGCCCAGAAAAGTACAAGCCAAACCTCAGATATTTCCCAACTGGAGCAAAAGACTGCGTTAAAAAAAATGAGTTTGAAGGTTAATCCAAATACCCAGAACTACGATGTTACTTATCAAAAACTTGAATTTACTGTAGATCCATCCAATTATTTCATCGCAGGAATCGTAACTAGTACGTTTACTGCGCAGTCAGATCTTTCCATAGTAACTTTTGACTTAACTAATCAACTGACAGTAAGCACCGTTACCCAAAATTCCGTTTCAGTACCTTTCTTACAAAATGCTAATAACGAATTGGTCATTTCCTTACCAACTGTTATAAATGCGGGTGCTTCAACAACAGTAGAAATTAGGTATTCGGGAACGCCTGCAAATGGGGAACAAGCTTTTAACACAACTGCACACGATACAGCTCCTATCTTATATACTTTATCCGAGCCTTATGGAGCTCGTGATTGGTGGCCATGCAAACAGGATTTAAATGACAAAATAGATACAATCGATGTCTATATCACAGCACCTTCGCAATATGTGAGTATTTCTAATGGTATTGAACCAGAAGCTCCCATAATTAATGGAGCCAGCAAAACTACTCATTTCCATCATGACTACCCAATTCCTGCATATCTGGTTGCCATAGCGGTGACTAATTATAGCCTGTACAGCCAAACTGGAGGAACTGAACCAAACCAATACCCAATAATCAATTACATCTATCCGGAAACTTTAGCTTCGGTAAAAACACAATTAGATCAAACTCCATTGATTTTAAATTTATTCGAAAGTCTTTTTGAAATCTATCCTTTTCACACCGAAAAATATGGTCATGCCCAGTTCGAATGGGGAGGCGGAATGGAACATACTACAGTTTCGTTTATGGGAAGTTTTGACAGAAGTTTGATCGCCCACGAAATGGCTCACCAATGGTTTGGCGACAAAATCACTTGTGGAGCTTGGAACGATATTTGGCTCAACGAGGGTTTTGCCACTTATGCTGCATCCTTGGTTATCGAAAATTTTGACGGACAGAATGCTTTTATTTTCGAAAAAAACAAAATGATTAACAATATTACCTCCAAAACTAATGGAGCTGTATATGTAACAGATACCGAACTTTCGGATGTCAATAGGATTTTCGATTCCCGACTAACTTACAATAAAGGTGCAATGGTACTAAACATGCTCCGCTTTAAAATGGGAGATGCTTTATTCTTTGAAGGAATAAAAAACTATTTAAAAGATCTGAATATTGCTTATAAATATGCCAAAACGCCTGATTTACAAACTCACTTAGAAGCAGTTTACGGGAGCAGTCTGACGGAATTTTTCAATGATTGGGTGTATAATCAGGGATATCCAACTTATACAATAACAGCTCAAAATTCAGGAAGCGGTCAAGCCAAATTCACAATCAGCCAAACACAATCGGATGCTTCGGTTACCTTTTTTGAGATGCCTGTCCCTATTCGGGTTTTTGGTACTGGAGGCCAGCAATTGGATTTGGTTTTAAACAATACTGTTAATGGGGAGAGTTTTACAGAAAATGTTCCTTTCACTATTACAAGCATCACTTTTGACCCCGAAAAAAACATTATTTCCAAAAGTAATTCAGCAACTTTAAGCCGTAAAAAATTTGAATTAACGGCAGCGCAGTTATTTCTGAATCCAGTTAGTCAGATTCTTTCTCTCGATATTTCCAACGGAATAAAGATTGAAAAAGTACAATTTTATAATGTGACAGGGCAAAAAATAAAAATGGCAAACTCAATATCTACTTGGGATATCAGTTCCTGGTCTTCTGGTGTTTACTTTATAAGCGTACAAACGGATGCAGGCACGAAGAAATTGAAATTTGTAAAGAAATAGAAAAACAATTATATCTCAAAGAGACAAAAAAATTAAAAAATTAAAAAATTTTTTTGAAAAAATTGACTTCACAACTTTTTGTTCATATCCTATGAAACTCCCAAAATCTATTATCTATATTTGTGATTTAACACATTTTAAAAAATAAGCTCATGAAGAAAGCGTCCCTTTTAATTTTATTAATGATTTCCTCATTATTTACAAGTTGTAATCAACAAACTCTTGAAAGTTATAACGACACTATTGTTTTAGCCCACAAAATTTTGCTTCAAATCAATGATAATTTCTATAGTAATTGTGAAAAATATTTAGGAAAGCCTGAATCAAAAAAAGAGTTATTAAAATTGATTGAGGAGACAAAAAACAAATTAAATGAAGCAAAAAAACCCGTTGAAGCCTTAGTGCAATTTAAAGATCACGGTTTAAGAAAAACCCTTTTAGAAATGTATTCTAACAGTCAAGATTCGATGGATTTATTAGCTTTTAAAGCTAATATTATTACCGAACCAAACACTAGAGATAAAGCATTAATCTTATTTGCAACCGAATACTCAAAACTTGCAGAGTTAGACAAATTAATTAAGGAACTTCAAGTTCAATATGCCTACTATAATAATGGCACATTAAGATAAAACAATCATTAATTAGCAATAAAAAAACTTGAAGAATATTTAATTTACTATTCCCTTTTGATTTCATGCCCAACGAATTCTTCCAAAGCGGCGAACATTTCATCTACGGAAAGGACTTCGAAATCCGGGTGTGATTTCAAAAAATTGGCATTTAAAGTAACCAAGTTTTCTTCAATCTCAAAAAAAGTGTCGCTGATTAGCAAGTCTCTTGTGGGATTTACGCCTTCTAATTTCCCTTTTAGGAATTTATTAAGCTTTACACTGCTCATTAATTTTACTTTTTTGCTTAGCCGCTGGAATAATTCCAAATGGTTGTAGGCACCAATCAGTGCTAAACCTTCTTCAATCAATTCGTTTAACTCTGAATTCCAACCCGAATGATGTACAAATTGCGCAAAGTTACCCGCAGCATATTGGGAATAATAATAGTCCAGATAATAACTCATCAAGGCATCTTCGTGAATAAAATCATCATCAACTTTTTCCTCACGCATTAAATTGATTACCGAAATATTAGAGTTAATAATGTCTTGGGGGTTTTCACTGTTAAAAGCTGTTTCTGAAATAATGATTCTGCCGAATTCCATATGTTTGAGTTTGAAAATTTAGTGCAAATTTCAGTTAAATAAAAACAAAAAAGAAACATTAATTGACTTATTGAATGAATTTTTTTTTTTTTACATAAACGGAAACAGAGATCATTAATAAAACCCCACAGAAAAATAAAGTGTATAAATGTGTCTGATTTTGAATAAAAAGCATAATATCCCTGAGGCATTATTTTGTAGATTTGAGAAATCATTTCTATCCAAATTATCAAACCGATCATATGAAAAAATACTCTGCATTAATAGCAATTGCACTTCTTTTTAGCTTAACATCTGCGACTAAAAACACGAAGTTATCTGAAGAAGGCTGGATAAATTTACTGGACAGCAGCCTCAGCAAATGGGATATGTATCTAAGTTACAAACACCAAAACGGATATTCCGGAAAAGTCCCAACGGATAGTAACGGAAAAGAAATCCCTCCTATTGGCTACAACAAGAATGTAAACAATATGTTTACCATAGTTCAGGAAAACAACGAGCCTATACTCAAAGTTACTGGGGAATATTATGGCTGTGTTTTTACCAAAGAAAAATTTAAAAACTACCGCTTAAAGCTAAAAGTAAAATTTGGAACCAAAAAATGGGAACCTAGAACTGAGAAACTCATGGATGCCGGCGTACTGTATCATTCACAAGGAGAAGCAGGTGTAGATTACTGGCGTGCTTGGATGCTCTCGCAGGAATTTCAAATTATGGAAGGACATTTTGGAGATTATTGGAATATTGCCAATGCGGCTATCGACATCCGAGCGTATATTCCAGAAGGCAGTATGAGTGCTGTGGCCGACGAAAGCCAGAAATTTATTCCGTTTGGCACACATACGGAAAATACAGGTTTTTGCATGCGAAAAATGAGAGCCGAAACACCTAATAACGGCTGGACAGAAATAGAACTGGTTTGTTTTGAAGGGAAAAGTCTTCATATCATCAACGGGAAAGTGGTAATGGTTTTGCAGAATTCCCGCTATTTTGACGGTGAAAAATTTCAGCCTTTAGTTGAAGGAAAAATACAATTGCAAAGTGAAGCGGGTGAGGTTTTCTACAAAGACATTAAAATAAAACCGATAAATAAAATGCCAGCTGAGTTTGAAAAACTATTTTAGGCGAAGATAATTAGAACTTAATCATTTTTACTTTGATTATCATTCATAAAAAAACGGAAATGATTTTAAAAACCATTTCCGTTTCATACTGCATCTCAAAATGCAGAAACTAACACCAGAAATTATTTATCTGATGTAAACCCAAACATCGTTGCCATTTTTTAATTTTAGTTCGCTAAGCGTAAGATTTACAATATCATAAGTTGTTGTTACACCATTTACAACAGTTGTCAATTTACTATTTGCTTTAGAATAAGTTCCTGAAGTAGTTGTTAGCGCACATGGACTAATTGTAGAATCATAATCTCCTGATTCCATTGAATTATTAATCTTTAAATTAATAAAATCATGGTCACAACCGCTTACATTTTGTGGAGGATCAGCTAACGTTTCTACTCCATTAACGTTTGTCCCTTTTTTAACAATACCCCATTTCCCTTCTATAGGAGCAATTGTGTCCCCTTCATTTTCATCATTAGAATTACAAGACGTTGCAAATAATCCGATACTTAATACTAATGCAAATATTATACTTCTAGTTTTCATGCTTTATTTATTTAAAATTAATAATGGCTAAATTAACTTTAGAGAGCGTGAAGCCTGTTACATAATTATTGATATTATTTACATCATTATCAAATTGTAAAAATTATTGAATGTTTTTTTGTTCACTTAGACGTTTTTCAATGAATTGGGCTAATTAATCCCCTTTTTGTGTCCCAATCAGGATTTTTTTCCCGCATTTTAGCTCGATTGCCAGTCCCGTATCTCCCTTAGTATTATAAACAGTTCCATAAGATGTAAATAATCGGACTCCGAAGCCCAAAAATTTATAGTTCAAAACGGAAGCTGATTTTATATCCTCCTATTCAAATGTTTTTTTAGCTTTTATAATAATACGGATTTCAAAATCTTTTTTGAGTTATTTAGAATCAAATTCGTCAGTATTCTTTTCCAGATTCATTTTAGCGACCAAAGCTTTCAAGCGTAATGCCTTTTCTTTTTTCTCTTCCTGAAGTTTAGCTTTTTTCCGCTTTAGCAATTTGGTATGCAAAGCCTTATTCTTCGTGTTTTTTTCGGGACCTTTTGCCATAATTTCTAATCTTCTATGATATTATGCAAATATAAATAAACTGGTAGTTAAATCGGATTACATATCGTTTCAATTTGGTTTACTGCTAATCGTAAAGAAATTACATAAAGAAAGCTGTCTAATTAAAGACAGCTTTACTTTTAAAAAAATAGTTTCGATTTACTTTATAGAATTATTTAACTCACCAAGATCTTTGGCACTGATATTATAGCTCAAAATGTCATATTCTCTATAAACAATTTCACCAGTTTTGCCATTTACAACACTTACAAATTTCTGTGAATTGACTTTAGTATACATCAAATAATAAAAGTCTTCAGTTGCACTTAATATTTTTTCATTAAGTTCATCGGTATCAATAAATTCATATTTATATTTATACTTTTTAAGTAGTTCATCTGGAGATTCCCTTTCAGAATCAGTTCCTTTGAAGGCATTATACTTTATATTTATGTAATCTGGAATATAAAGAGTCGCAGTTTTTAATGCTTTTATCTTCTTTTTATCATACTCTGTGGCATACGCAAAACTGTACCATTCGTCTTTGAGGGTCGTATTAATAAACTGGAGGTAATTTTTCATAAAACCCAATTTATAATTATACAAATTTTCATCTAAATTGTAGAATGTTTTACTTCTGATTATACCCCACATACCCTCAGCATTACCGCCAAAAAAAATAGCCGCTACTTCATTGGTATCAAACTTTGTTTTATCATTTTTGACTTTAATATCCGAGTAGTAATAATATTTATACATTAAATGCAAATACTCGTTAGTCATACCAGAAGAACTTGTAGTGGTAACAACATCTCCTTCAAACTCAAAAATAGCATATTCCTCTGTTAGATAATCTGCCTTTGTTTTTTCATATTCCTTTCTGGAAATAACTACATATTTATTTAAATCCCAAAATGAACTTAACATTGTTTCAAATTCTGAAGCTACAAATTCGTCAATTACAAAAACAGTCTTCTTGGACCTTATCAGTTTGTAATCTCCTTTTTTGAAATCATCAAAAGGGCCACGATGGCTACGCCCAATAGAAACTTGAGCTGTAACAGAAAAACTTAACAATAGAATTGTCAAGCCTATAAATTTCTTAACAGCAAACATTAAAAGAACGATTTTTTATATCTTCCTTGAGGATTCATTCCTCCACAGCATATTCTAATAATATCCACTAAAAGCCATATACCGCAACCTCCTAAAGTAAAAATAAAAAATATGTTTATTATCGCAGGAGACCCCAAATACCATCTGTGAGCGGCTAATAAACCTAATGTTAAAGCAAGAATTAATGCAATACCCTGACTTTTTTGGTTTGACATCACTGCTGAAAAGGATGCATTATCATCTTCATCATCTGTAGCAGCTACTGTACTGGTATTTGTGTTTTCAATTTTATCTGCTGCTTGCTGTGCTCTTTCTACTGGAAATGAGGCAAATGCAAAATTGGTAAAAAAGGTAAAAATAAAAAGGGGGGCTAAAATTTTTAATTTCATTTTTAAAGGTTTTTATTTGTTGTTAAAATCCTGCAAATATATAGTAATTACCTAATGAAGAAAGCCTTTTTAATACTATTTTTTCTGATAAATCCGCATTTAATTTTTTCACAGGAATATGAATTCACCGGATTACTAAAACTCAATAAAACCACAATCATATCCTATCATTTGTCCTTTACAGAACGTGATGGTAAAATTATTGGGCACTCGTTAACGGATCTTGGTGGCGATAATGAGACAAAAAACAAAGTAGAAGGATTTTACAACAAAAAGACAAATGAATTTAGTTTTACCGAAAAAAACATCATCTATTCAAAGTCCAAAATAGTTACAAATGATTTCTGCTATTTGAGTTATACTAGTAAATTAAAATTAACTGAAAGCCAAAAAAAGATTTCTGGAAAATTTAAAAGTTTTTTCAAAGACGGAAAATCATGCTTAAATGGACAAATAGATTTGGTCGAATTTAAGAAAGCCAAAAAAAGGATTCACAAGATGAATTCAAAAATTCAAAATTCAAAACTTGTACCAAAAGAAAAAAAAGACTCTATTAATTTGGACAAAATGCTGGATGAGTTGACTATAAATAAAATTACAAAAGATCAGGTAACTTCAGTTTATTGGGACACTGACGAATTACAATTAGAAATTTGGGACGCAAATCAAGAAGATGGGGATGAAATTTCGATTACAGTAAATGACCGAGCCATTCTGAAAAATTATAAAACTCTAAATACTAAAAAACATCTGACGATAAAATTAGACACTGAAATTACCAGCTTAAAAATTACAGCCAACAGTGTTGGAAGAGTTGCTCCAAATACAGCTAAAATTAGCATTAAAAACGCTGAAAAAACAATTGATTTGGTTTCTAATTTAGAGAAAAACGAAACTACAACTATACAAGTTATAAAGGATAAATAGTGTCTGACTGGTACTTGTTTTAGCATAAAAAAAGCTGCATTTTCATTTATGCAGCTTTTTCTATATCTATACCCGAAAAAAAATCTTAATTCGTTTTCATCGGTGGTAAATCAAACGCTACCGAATCATGCTCAAAATTATTGCGGTGTCCGCCATCGCAAAAAGGCTTATTGTTCGACAATCCGCAACGGCAAAGTCCTAGTGCAGATCTTCCCTGTAGTCCATAAACAGCTCCTTCTTGATCCATGATTTCAAAATCACCTTCGATTTTTATAGATCCGTTTTTATTGATGATTAGTTTTGTCTTGCTCATAATGTTATCTTAGTTTTTTGGATCAAAGATTGCAAAATATATTTTAAAGGTTTTACATGAAATGACGATTTTTATGAGTGATAAAGCTAGTTTAAATCGGTTCTATTTTATAATAAGTATTACACTAAAACAATTCTGAAAACGAAATCCCTAGCCCCGATAGCAGTGGAAATCCTTTCTATTTTTTCTTTAAAAATAGAAAGATTGCAACGGATAGCGGGAAATAGCTCCAAATAAAATTCTATTGCTTATTTTTGCACCCAATAAAATTGAAACATGATACAGAATCCAGAAAGATATACGATTACGGCGGCTTTGCCTTATACTAACGGACCGATACACATTGGGCATTTGGCGGGGGTTTACGTGCCTGCTGATATTTATTCGCGCTACCTGCGTCTGCAAAATCGCGATGTATTGTTCATTTGCGGAAGCGACGAACACGGTGTGGCTATTTCGATGAAAGCTAAAAAAGAAGGCATTACACCACAGGAAGTAATCGATAAATATGACGGAATTATTAGAAAATCGTTCTCGGATTTCGGAATTGCATTTGATAATTACTCTAGAACTTCGGCTAAAATTCATCACGATACGGCTCAGGAATTCTTTAAAAAACTATATGACAACGGAGATTTTATCGAAGAAGTAACTGAACAATTGTATGATGCAAAAGCAGATCAGTTTTTGGCAGACCGTTTTGTTATGGGAACTTGCCCAAAATGCGGTAACGAAGAAGCATACGGAGACCAATGCGAGAAATGCGGTTCTACGCTAAATGCAACCGACTTAATTAACCCAAAATCGACTATTACGGGAGAAACTCCTATAATGAAATCAACGAAACACTGGTTTTTGCCTTTGGATCGTTATTCGGATTTTTTAACCGAATGGATTTTGGTTGGACATAAAAATGATTGGAAACCGAATGTTTACGGACAAGTAAAATCGTGGATTGACGGCGGATTGGAACCTCGTGCGGTTACACGTGACTTGGATTGGGGAATTGATGTTCCTGTAGAAGGTGCCGAAGGAAAAAAATTATATGTGTGGTTTGATGCGCCGATTGGCTATATTTCGTCTACCAAAGAATGGGCTCAGAGAGAAGGAAAAGATTGGACACCTTACTGGAAAGATAAAGAAACGAAACTGGTTCACTTTATAGGGAAAGACAATATTGTTTTTCACTGCGTGATTTTTCCAGCGATGTTAAAAGCAGAAGGAAGCTACATTTTGCCGGACAATGTTCCTGCTAATGAGTTCTTAAACTTGGAAGGGAATAAACTATCGACTTCTAAAAACTGGGCGGTTTGGTTACACGAATACTTAGAAGAATTTCCGAATCAACAGGATGTTTTGCGTTATGCTTTGACATCGAATGCTCCGGAAACTAAGGATAATGATTTTACCTGGAAAGATTTTCAAGCGAGAAACAATAATGAATTAGTTGCAATTTTTGGGAATTTCATCAACCGTGTGGTGGTATTGACCAATAAATATTATGACGGAATCGTTCCTCAGCCGAATGAATTTTCAGAAGTTGATGAGGCTGTTTTGACTGAATTGAAAGCGTATCCAGCTGTAATTTCAAGTTCGGTAGAAAGATACCGTTTCCGTGAAGCACTTGGCGAAATGATGAATGTGGCCAGACTTGGAAACAAATATCTAGCCGATGAAGAGCCGTGGAAAATGATTAAAACGGATGAAGAGCGTACAAAAACTCAAATGTATGTTGCTCTGCAGATTGCTGCAGCTTTAAGCATTTTATGTGAGCCTTTCCTGCCTTTTACTGCTACAAAATTATCCAGAATTCTTAAAATTAAAGAACCTATAGATTGGATATCAGTTGCTAATATTTTTGATTTAATTCCAGCTGGACACCAAATAGGTGAAGCCGAATTGCTTTTTTCTAAAATTGAAGACGAAGAAATTCAAAAACAAATAGATAAATTGGAAGCTACTAAAACAGCTAATATTGCTGAAAACAAAAAAGCAGAACCTCAGAAAGACTTAATTCAGTTTGAAGATTTTGCTAAAATGGATATCCGTGTGGGAACAATCCTTGAAGCGGAGAAAATGCCAAAAGCCAACAAACTTTTAGTTCTGAAAGTTGATACTGGAATTGATGTACGCACTATCGTTTCGGGTATTGCAGAGAGTTTTAAACCTGAAGATATCATTGGAAAACGTGTTTCTGTTTTAGTTAATTTGGCACCAAGAAACCTTCGTGGCGTAGAAAGCCAAGGAATGATTTTGATGACTACTAATGCCGAAGGGAAATTGGTTTTCATAAATCCAGATGCTGATGGTGTTGGGAATGGAGAGACGATAAATTAATTGTCTTTACAACATGACATATCTAAAAACCAGTAGTAATAGACTGGTTTTTTTATGCTTTGATTTAACCCTTAAAATATTTTGTATTCTGCAGTAGAATAACACAAAAAATGCTGCAAAATCTTTCAAATATTTGAAAAAGAATATAACTTTATAAATCATTAAATACCTTTTAAAACAACAGAAAACTTATCTTATGCTAAAAAAATATTTCCTTCTATGCTTTCTAATAACCTGGGCAATATCACAATCTCAAGAAGTCATAAATTCAACACCAGTAGCACTTAAGAAAAATAAAGCTGTTTTTCAAATCGTAAATAATTCTACAAACGAAACAACTCTTTTTGTTGCCGACAAAGAAAAAGTAAAAGCAATTCGTCTCAATAAAGAAATGCAGATTATTGACTCTTTATCAACCGAAAGATTAAATCCATCGACTTATACTGCAATGATAGGATATAACGAAAACAAATCCCGTATCAATTTATTTTGGACATCTCCCAATCACAAAGATCTTTTTATTCAGCAATTCAATTTCGATAAACTCAATTCAGAAAACAAAAACCTTTCATTACCTTTAAAAGAAGAAAAATTCCTTCAAAGTTTTTCACAAAATGATAAGTTTTACATTTTGACTATTTTGAAGAATAGCAACAAGTTAAAATTTTATATTTTTGACAATGCAAATCTAGAAGAAAAAATAATTGATTTAACTGGCTTTAATTTCTATAAATCAGACTATCAAAAAACAACATTATATGGAATATTTGGAGAATTCCAATATAATTCTGAATTATCATATTCTTTACAAAAAATTAATCCAGAAAATCCAACCTCGCTAGTTGAAAGTTCGAAGAAAAGAAAATGCTATTCAATTGGCAAAACTATTATTATGACATTTGATAATAACATAGATTATACCCAATTAATAACTCTAAATTTAGAATCCTTTACGGCAAAAGAACAGTTTGTAAAAAAACCACCCATAGCTGGAGATCGATTATATTTAAACTCCAATTCATTTTTAATTGACGACAAATTATATCAAATAAAAACAACTTCAAATCAATTAATATTTACAATAAAAGATTTGGAAGACAAATTAATTAAAAGCTATCAAGCCTCTGATACAAATCCAATTATTGATTTTAAAAACAGTAATATAATTCAAGAAAACGGCAAATTATCCAATAAACGAATACTAGAAACTTCAGCTCAATTTATAAGAAAAACCAACAACTTAAATGCGGGAATATCTTGTTACAAATTAAATTCCAATTATCTAGTTACTATAGGAAGTGTTTCAGAACAGCAACAGCAGGTCGGCACTGGGGCTATTGTTGGTGGAATGTTTGGAGCAGTTGGTTCGATAGCAGGTTCATTAATTGATTCAGCAATTTCTAATCCAACAATGGAAAGTTTTAATTCGTATGCGAATAGAAAAGTAGTATACATAAATGGCTTATTTGACAAAGAATTTACACACGTAAAAGGAGAAATAGAACCTCTGGCTTTTGATAAAATACGTATCTTTTTTGACAAAAACACTGATGTTTCTTCTCAGACATTATATAAGCTGGACAACATTTATTATTTAGGATATTACGACAATTTAGCCAAAGAATATACTATTCGAAAATTTATAGATTAATAAAACCATGAACATAAAAGTAATTGCCTTCGACGCCGACGATACCTTATTCATCAACGAAACCTACTTTGATGAAACCGAGAAGAAATTCTGCGGTTTGATGGAAGATTATCTTTCGCATCAGGGAATATCAAAGGAACTATTCAAAATTGAAATCGACAATCTCAAATTGTACGGATACGGCATCAAAGGTTATATTCTTTCGATGATTGAAGCTGCAATGACAATTTCCAACAATACCATTCCAATCGAAATTGTTGAGAAAATCATTCTATACGGAAAAGAATTACTTGAAAAACCCATTGTTTTATTAGATGGAGTTGAAGAGACTTTGAAAGCGCTGCATGGCAAATACAAATTGGTTGTAGCCACCAAAGGCGATTTGCTCGATCAGCGGCGTAAATTGCACAAATCGGGTTTGGGGCATTATTTTCATCACATCGAAGTGATGTCAGACAAGCAGGAAATTGATTACGCAGACTTGCTTAAGCGTTTAGAAATTCAGCCTGATGAGTTTTTAATGATCGGAAATTCTTTAAAATCAGATGTCCTGCCTGTTTTGTCCATTGGCGGACACGCTGTTCATATTCCTTTCCACACAACTTGGGCACATGAAAAAATTGACCATAAAGTAGACCACAAAAATTTCCGGGCATTCGATAAAATAACAGAAATTTTGCCACAATTGGAGTTGTAAAAAATGCTCTTTAAAATTTAGAACCTAGTTAAAACACTTTTAATTTAGTATTTTAGCTAGGTTTTTAAATTAAACCAAACTTCTTGATTATACGTTATTAAAAAATTGGGGGATCCTAAATACTAAAAAGATGAAAACGCTTTTAGACTTAGACAGCTGGAATCGGAAAGAACATTTCCTTTTCTTTAAACAAATGCAGGAACCTTTTTTTGGGGCAACTGTAAAAATAGATTGTACCAAAGCGTACGAAGCGTCCAAATCACTAAACACTTCCTTTTTTATTTATTATCTGCACAAAACTCTGACAGCCGTAAATGCTTTTGAGAATTTCAAATATCGTATTGAAAATACCCATATTTACGTTCACGACCGAATCGATGGATCAGCTACTATAAGCCGTTCCGATGGTACTTTTGGATTTTCGCTGATAGAATTTCATCCTGACTATACAATATTTGAGCAAACTGCAAAAACCGAAATTGAACGAATACAAACCACAGCAGGGCTATTTACAAGGGAATTCAAAGATGATAATGTCATTCATTTTTCGGCAATCCCATGGTTGGATTTCACTTCGCTTTCGCATGCACGCGATATGACTTTTCCTGACAGCTGTCCCAAAATTTCTTTTGGAAAAATGACTCTATCCAAAAAAGGAAAAAGAAAAATGCCAATGTCAATACACGTTCATCACGGCTTGATGGACGCCATGCATGTAGGTCAAATGACGGATTATTTTCAAGCTATAATGAATCAATAATTAGTAAAAATTTAAAAACGGAACAATTTTTGCAAATTCATCCAAAAAACAATCTGATACTCAATAAGTAACATGAAAAAATCCATTCTTTTTTTTATACTAATCCACGCACATTCTCTTTTCAGCCAAACCGTATTAGCAACATTTCCATTGGAACTCAAAAAATCCAAAGAATACAGACAGATTGTAAATGCAGAAAACGCTAACACACATGACGTATTTGCCTTTATATCCGACAAGGAAACACTTACAATACTAAAATACAACAGCGCATTATTCCTGACCAATCAGTATACATTTTCAAGACCTGATACCCGCTACAAATTATTATCCGGATATAGTTTTAATGAGGAAGGAAATCCAACTGTCTATTGGTCAAGCCCGGATTTGAAAAATATACTGGCTGTACGTTATGAATTAAACACAAATTCTACCGTCATTTTCAATTATTATAATTCATTTTCCCAGCAGTCTATTGTTACTCCATTTCAGGAAAACAATACATTTTATATCCTAGCACAAAAAGATTCCGAAGAAAAATTAGTCCTTTATAGTTTCAAAAATGGTCAAAAAGAACAAAAAACAGTCGATTTCAGTTCTTTTAAATTCAAAAACAGCAGAAATCAGCCTTTAACATTCAGCCAAATCCTGGAAGCCTGTCCCGTTGAAAAAATAGAAACGAATCAGTTCAATCCGTTATTCAAAGGCACAAAAAAGTCAAAATTGTATGTGCTTAAAAATAAATTGCTTCTCACTTTTGACCATAACGATAATGAAACACAGGCTTTTGAAATTGATTTAGCGACATTAGAAATTCAGGAAAAAATATTCCCAAAAACCGCAACCAAAAATCACGTCTGCCTGTCCAATTCTTATTATCATGAGAGTAAAATATACCAATTCAAAGTCAATGCCGAAGAATTGCGGTTTGAAATAAAAGATTATAAAACAGCTGACAGCATCAAAAGTATACTCGTTTCAAAAACCGACACGATTACCTTTAAAAGTTCTCCTTTGTTGATGCAGTTTGAATCACAAAAACCAAAAGAATTTAAAACCACTGCTAAATTCTTGAATCAGTTAGTGTATTTAGAAGTCGGATTGACAGTTTACAAAACCCCTAAATCCATTTTGATTACATTTGGAGGAACAGGTAATATTCAGTTTACGTATACTAACCAAGACTTCCAAGATTTCAAAGACTTCAGTAATATAGCGTTCAGCAGTGTACCGACAACCGCTTATTTCGAAAGTGTATTTAATAAAAAACTAGAACATACGAAAAAAGATCAAGAACCTCTTGCAATTGATTTTATTTCCCGCTTTCAGCAGGAACATCCCGAAGTGACCTCATCAAGCGTTATTCGTTACAAAAACTACTATATTTTGGGGTATTATGATACTTATGCTAAACAATATACGATGCGTAAATTTATTGATGGATTTGAGCGTAATTTTTAGATCAAATCCATCAATAATTAGTAAATCATAATCGGAAGAATAATTAATTTTCGCAGAAAGACCCTATTTGCTGTAAATGTCTTTCGGTTTGGTATTTGTTGAAGTTATCCCATTTTGGAGGGAAATTTGTTTTTTGTCCGCACATGGAATCCAGACAAACATTATTATCTTTGTATTTTTCATGCAGAACAGCCAGTATTTTGAAGAAAAAGGCATCAAGCAATACAATGGCTTCAAATTCGGATTTTAGTGCGTTATAATTACTGTCTGCTGGATTTAATATTTGCAATAAATCTAAAACTTCGTTCTTTTCAGCTTCATTGATTTCGGTTGAATATCCATTTTTTAAAGTTTTAAAAACTAGACTATTCCAAGCCACACTATCATGTCCCCATTGAACATCTGGAAGATTTAGAGAATGCTCACAGATCAAAACAATCGAAAAAAGAACATCATTCAAATACTCTGCTGGAAATTCATCAAAGCTTCTCATTTCAAAACCGCTTTGGTACATTTTCTCCTGATTAAAATCAAGTCCCACTTCCGAAAGCATTTCATATTCCATATCAGCTTCAATCTGATCTCTCCACCAAATGTTTTCTTCTTTTTCGAACTTTAACAGTTTCCTAAAATCATCTACATTATACGTTAGAATTTTCCCTTTTGGCATTGCTTTGTTATATGTTCCTACGCCTATGTAACGGGACATTGCATTTCGCATAGAACCCAAAGTGAATTTTTTGTCTAAACTAAATTTATCACTAATTACTCCCATAATATCTGGGCTCCCAAGAGTTGCTATAAAAAAGGGCTCAAACCATTGCAGTAAATAAATGGCGTTAGCATGTGTTCTCTCAAAATTATTATAATCTACAATTCGGCTATCTTCGGTTAATGTTGGTAAAGTAATGTGAAAATGATACGTTCCATTATTAAACAAAACGAGATTTTCCTGATTGCTCATGAACATATTAAGACCATTATTGTAATCTGGAAAATTCAATTTTTCATTAAGAACTGATGATTCATTAATTTTATCCAGGAATAGCTTTTTGGTAGCTTTTAGTTCCTTGCAGGAATCAGCTATTGTTCGATTTTCAAAATATTTGGTTACAAATTCGATAGAATCTCCATCAAAATGTACAGAACCCATCGTTTTGTTTCTTTGGGTAATCATGCTCTGAATATTGTACGGCTGTTCCTCTAGGAAAAGTTCCATGATAGATTTTCCAAGGTATTCAGGATTTTCGGTTGGTTGTGCGCTCACCTCACCAGTTTCGGTGTCTAACAATGGTTTTATTGGCGATAAAGTTTTGTGCTGATAATTAATATCCAGTTTTTCCAGAGAATGACTATTCATCATTCGGCTTACTTTATAATTTTCATTCAAACCAAATGCTTTTTTCAGCATAGGAGCTAAACTTTCTGGTTTATAGCATTTTCTATAGTCAATACTGTATTTCTCAAAACCAATTTTTTCTTGTATAAACGCACCAGAAACTATAAGGGATTCTTCAAATTGCATGTAGGTTTCGTTTTCCAATCCTATTCCCCAATAATACTTTTTTTCCTGATTGTCTTTCATTTATACTAATTTTCTTTTATGGTTTATGAACTTTTTAAAATCTTTTTTTTATTTGGAAATACTATTGTAAATCAAAAGGAGGCAATTCTTCTAACGGATTAAACATATTTGTTAAGTCCATCAGAATAATGTTTTTTAAACTATAGGATTTCAATCTAGTTTCAGAAATTTTGTACTTGTATCGGCTGAATGTTTGCGAAAACTTAAAATTTTATAATGGGTTTATAAAATTACTATTGCCATTAATCACTTTTATATCAATAATTTACGAAGATGAACAGCGCTGTTGTAACTTTTGCTGTCTTCATTTTTTCTGAGTTGCAAAAGTAGCGCATTATTACCATATTTCCAAGAAGTTAATTCATTGAAAATCAATAACAAAACAAAATTATTAAGTTGTAAGATTATAGCTTAGATTTATTCATGATAATAAAACACATGAGAAGAATATAATTCATCATTCCACCAGTCTTTTCTAACTTCCGAAAAATAATTATAATTCAATATTCCCGCTTGCGACTGCAATGGATATATAACAGTTCCGTTCTCTCTGTAGGCTGTATGCAAATCCGTTTCGGGTACAACGGGAACAATATGTCCAGAGAGTCCTTTTATTTTTCTTTTGGCACAAATTATTCCAACTCCGCCATTTGCATTTACCTGCGACTGCATTTCATCAACCGAAAACATTCTCTTCCAGCCAAAGCTTCCTCCCCATTCTAAAAACCAATCGTGTATGGCGCTGGAATAAATGCGGTCAACAGTTTGTTCAAAAACAGCTGTAACCTCCTGCCCTTGTTTTATTTTTTCTAAAGATCCCTCTGTCCACCAAACTGTTGGCAGATAGACTTTACTGAAATGACAATAATCATAGGAGTACACATTGCAGTACGTATCTTCTGGAGTTTTTTGATACCTGAGGCTCGTTTCAACATCTAGTTTGTCTATAAGTCTGCCAATACTTTCGCGTTTACTTTCAGGGCTTGTCAAATCTCTAAACGGAATGCTGGAGTCCAAAATAGGTTTTTCTTTATTTTCTATAGAATCCAAACGCGATTCTGAATCTGGTAATAAATTGGCTTCCAGTATTTGACACTGATGTAATGTCTTTGCTGTTATGTTATCTTTATCCATTTTGACTGCTTAAAAATTAATTGGTTTACGCAATCTGAATGATTATTGGGGATAGCGTTTTCTGGTCAACCAAAAAAGTAAATGTAATGATTTTTAAACTTTCATAACAAGTTTTTGGAGAGACTAATTAAACAGCATTGAGTTTACTATTAAATATTCTCTTTAGTAATCCATTTCCCCACCGTTGGCGGAACGTAATTCTCCATTTTGTCCAAAAGTTCGTCAATCGAGTCGCTTACCAAAAGCATTTGCTGGTTTACTTGTTTCAAAAATCCTTTGTCTGCCATTGTCTGCACAAAAACAATCAAAGCATCATAATAACCGCCAATGTTCCAAATGGCAATTGGTTTTTTATGCAGTCCGAGCTGACCCCAAGTCAGCATTTCGAAAAGCTCATCCAATGTTCCAAAACCGCCCGGGAGAGCGATTACGCCGTCACAAAGGTCATTCATTTTGGTTTTTCGTTCGTGCATGGTATCGGTCAAAATCAATTCGGTTAACTGTTTGTGGGCAATTTCTTTTGATCTTAAAAAGTTAGGCAGCACACCGATTGCTTTTCCGCCTGCATTCAAAACGCCATCGGCAACAGCTCCCATAAGTCCAACTTTGGCTCCGCCGTAAACTAATTCAATGTTTCGTTTGGCTAATGTTTGTCCAAGCAGAATTGCCTGCGAAGTATAAATTTCTTCGGTTCCTGAACTGGAGCCACAGAATACGGTTATTCGTTTCATTTTTTTTAAAATTGTATATGAGCGCGGTAGTATTAGCTCGCATGCAATGTCATTAAGTTATGCTTCAATTGTTCTCACGAAGACGCAAAGATGCAAAATTTAGAACCGATTTCTTTGCATCTCCGCGTCTTTGCGAGAGCTAGATTTTAAAAAACTTAGAGAAACATCCTTAACTTAATGACATTGTGCATGAGGGATAGCAGCAAGGTACCAGAGTAGCGCGTATAACCCGACAGCAAAATACAAAGAGACCACTAGCAAGTAATCTAGTAAGCCTCTTTGTATTTTGCGGGCACGCCCAAAAGGATGTTTTACCCCTTAATCTGTTTCAGTGAAGTCTTGATTCCTTTGATTAATGAAGAACTGAAACCGTGAAGCTCCATTTCGTTCAATCCCGCAATGGTACAGCCTTGCGGTGTAGTAACGCGGTCGATTAATTGTTCTGGATGGCCTTTTTCCTCGAGAAGCATTTCGGCTGCTCCTTTTACGGTTTGTGCCGATATGGCCAAGGCAGTCTGCCAGTCAAATCCAATTTCGATTCCAGCCTGCATCGATGCACGTATGTAGCGTAAGGCAAAGGCAGTACCGCTTGCGGCAAGAACTGTTGCAGCGTCCATTAATTTTTCGTCAATAATAGGAGCTGTTCCCAATCCCTGAAAAAGAGCTACGGTTGGCTGTGCTTTTTCTTTGTTTTTTTCGTGATAAGCAATACAAGTAGCCGATGCGCCAAATTGTGCAGCAATATTTGGCATAATACGCACAGCACTGTGAGTGTCGCCTATTTTGTTTTGTAAATTTTCGATAGAAAGTCCGCTTACCGCTGATGCGATTACTTTGTTTGAAATAGCAGGCAGTATTTCGGCCAAAACAGTATCTACCTGATATGGTTTTATGGTCAAGATAATAACATCTGCTTCCTGAATGTTACTTGTATTGTCGGTAGTAACTGTAATTCCTAATTCTTTTAAATGTGAAATTGGCGCCAAGTTGCGTCTGGTTACTGTTACCTGATTATTTTTGGTGAATTTTGCTATTCCTATTGCGACAGAAGCGCCAAGGTTTCCGCCGCCTATGATGTGTACTTTCATTCTGGTATATTTTATCTTTGGTTAATATGTTGATTCCTGAAAAAAAATTGAACCACAAAGTACACGAATTATCCCGAATTTATTATTTTAAAATCTAAAGAAATTGGGGTAATTTGTTATTTTCTAATTATGAGTTTGAGTTAAAATCCAAGTATTAATTTGGCAATAGAAAAATAAATGAGGATTCCGCAGATATCATTACTTGTTGTAATAAACGGGCCTGTTGCCAATGCGGGATCTATACCAAATTTATGGAGTAATAAAGGAACAAAAGTACCAATAAGCGAAGCTATAATGATTACCGAAACCAGCGCAATGGTTACAATAACCCCAATAATTATCTCAACATTGAGCAGAAAATGACTGCCCAGAAATAAAATCAAGGCTAATATGAGTCCGTTTAATAAACTTAGTGAAACTTCCTTTATTAATCGGTTAAAAAGAGATCCGCTCAAGGTATCGTTAGCCAAACCCTGAACAATAATTGCCGATGACTGCACCCCTACATTTCCTGCCATTGCTGCAATAAGCGGGGTAAAGAAAAACAGCTTCCCGTGTTCGAGCATGGCTCCTTCAAACAACCCGAGAACTTTTACGGTAATAAACCCGCCTAAAAGTGCCAAGACCAGCCAAGGCAAGCGTGCCTTTGTTAAATCTAAAATACTGTCATCTGCTTCTACGTCTTGGGAGATACCAGCTGCTAATTGGTAATCTTGATCCGCTTCATCTTTTATTACATCAATAATATCATCAATGGTGATTCTGCCCACCAAACGTCCTAATTCATCTACAACAGGGATCGCTTCCAAATCGTACTTTTGCATAATTCTGGCCACCTCAACATCCTCGGTATCGACATTTACAGAATTAAGTTTCCGTATGTAGACATCATTAATATTTGTTCGGGTGGAAGTTGTCAATAAGTCTTTGAGAGACAATCTTCCCTTTAATCGGTCCTCATCATCAACCACATATATAGAATGCACTCTGGAGATGTTTTCGGCCTGAATACGCATTTCTTTTACACAAGTAAGGACATTCCAGTTTTCGTTGACTTTCACCAGCTCTTTGTGCATGATTCCCCCTGCGGTATCCTCGGCATATCGAAGCAGCTCCACAATATCTTTGGCGTGCTCTACGTCCTGAAGCTCGGAGATAACCTCAGCTTTCTTCTCTTTGGAAAGTTCCCCGATAATATCGGCAGCATCATTGGTTTCTAATTCATCAAGCTCTTCGGCAATCTCTTTTGGCGAAAGCCTGCTTAGAATATTTTCCCTTAAATCGTCTTCAAGTTCTAATAATATTTCGGCCGTTTTTTCACTGTCTAAAACCTTGAAAATATAGGTAGCCTCATCGAAGTCCAGTTCATCCAGGACTTCGGCAATATCAGCATGGTGCATATCATTCAATAAAACTTCCAGCTGCTGGTCGTTCTTGTTTTGAATGAGCTGCTCTAATTCTTTTATTAACTCTTTGCTGATTTTAAACTCCATCGGCTTCTATTTTTTGGGTCAATGCAATAAATTCTTTGTAATCCAATTGCTCAGGGCGAAGATTAAAAACGGTGTCTTCTCTCAAACTATCGGACAAATTTAAGGTTTTTAAACTGTTACGCAACGTCTTTCTGCGCTGCTGAAAAGCCGTTTTTACTACAGTAAAAAACAATTTTTCGCCACAAGGCAGACTGAAGTCTTCTTTTCTGCGCAAACGCAAAACTCCCGATTTTACTTTGGGCGGCGGATTGAATACATTTTCGTCTACAGTAAACAGATACTCAGCATCATAAAAAGCCTGTACCAAAACCGAAAGGATTCCATAAGCCTTAGTTCCCTTTTTCTCGCAGATGCGTTCTGCCACTTCTTTTTGAAACATCCCTGCAAATTCTGGAATCTGATTGCGGTATTCCAATGTTTTGAAAACAATCTGCGTCGAAATATTATACGGAAAATTACCAATGATAGCGAATTGTTTTCCTTCGAAAACTTCGTTGATATTGTATTTCAAAAAATCCTTAGAAATGATTCTGTCTTTCAGTTTATCATAATGAACACCCAAATATTCAACCGATTCGGTATCAATTTCGATAACGTAGGTATTGATTGGCTTTTCCAATAAATACTTGGTCAGCACTCCCATTCCAGGTCCTATTTCCAATACATCTTCATACCCTTCTAAATTCAGAGTATCTGCTATATCTTTCGCTACGCTTTCGTCTTTTAAAAAATGCTGTCCGAGGTGTTTTTTGGCTGTTACTTTTTCCATTTTATTTTATTTAACCGCGAAGACGCAAAGACGCTAAGCTTTTTATTTTTTTGTATTTACATTTTAATAAAGTCTAGACTATGCAAACGCCTAATCTCGTATATTTTCTAATGCTCTGAAATCACCTGCAACTCAGTTCTAAAAGTCAGCATTTTATCACCAAATAATTTTACTCCTTCTTCACTTAATTGAGGAGCATCTTCTTGGTAATATCTTTCTAATGTTTCCTTGCTGTCTGTCGTATATTGAACCGAATAGGTAACGCCTCCCATTTCTTCTTCGACCAAAACACGTACTAAGCGTGCTGAAATAAATTTTCCGCAAGCCAGCATTTCCGGAATATGTTTGTGCTGCATCCAAATCATCCATTTGTCGTGAACGCTTTCGTGTATGTTTGTAGTAACGTTGTATATAATCATATCTGCCCCCTAACCCCCGAAGGGGGAATCCTACTAGGGGTAAGTAGGGTTAAAAGAATATATTTATTTAATTTTAATCATCACTATATTGTAAATATTTAATGAATTCCCCCTTAGGGGGTTAGGGGGATTTTATAAGTTAGTATCTCCCCGCAGTTCCCTGAATTTCCTTCTGGCATCAACAAAATAGATGCTGTCCTGATGTCCAAAAATAATTTTCTCATACAAAACCTTTGCCTTATCAGGCTGCTGCAATTGTTTATTGTAAATCTCTGCCGAGAAATACAAAGCTTCATCTACATAAATTCCGTCGTTATGATGCTCAATAATATCCTGGTATTGTGCCAAAGCCAAAGTATTATCTCCCAGTTTTTCATACAATCTGCCCAAACGCAATAAAGTTACTGACTCGATTTCCTGTCCTTTAAAACTTTTCAAAATCTGCTGAAACTGAGCTATGGCCTCCTGATTTCTATTTTGGTACAAAAGATAATCTCCTTTGGCAAATTGTTTCAGCGCGGTCTGGGTCGAATCGGCAACAGTATTGTCATTAATCAGCAAGAAATATTCTAGAGCATCATTGGCAATTAACTGCGTGCTCGCCGATTTTAGTTCCTTAAACTGTTTCAAAGCCCATTCAAAATCAGTTTTGAAATAACTTGTTTTTGCCGATTTCAAACTGGCTTCATGCGACAATACGTTGTTTTGCAGATTTTCTTGAATCTGCGAATAATAGAGCAACGCCTGATTGAATTTTTCTTCGGAAAGCAAAATATCTGCCAATTCCATTTTACATTGTGCCTGATCAAACTGATTCAATTGCATTTCCATGGCACGTTTTATAATGGCTTTACCCTCCGTTGGGTTTTTCATTATAAAACTTGCAAAATGCGCTTGTTTCAGCTGCAAAGATAGGGTAACCGGTGCTATCCCGTATTGTTTTAAAAGCGCATCAAATTGAGAGTTGATAGCCGGAAAATCTTTTTCTTGCGCTTTTTCCATTCTCATCTGTAGTAAATAGCTTTGTGCTCTCACAATCAATTCAACATCGGTAGTATTTTCCAATACATAGTTCATAACCTCTGTGGCAACTTCTTGATTCCCTTCTTCAATAGCCATTTGCCCTAAACTGAGAATGTTGTTCAGGGATTCTGGATTACGTTTATAGATTGCTTTTTCCTGAATAAAGGCTTTTCCAAATTCTTTTTGCTGCATATAAAACCAGCTCAAAAACTGATTCCAAAAAATATCCTGATTTTTTTGAACTCGGACAATCAAGGCTTTTCGAAGACTTTCATTGAATTTGGAATCTTCATCCTTAGACATATAACGTGACAATTGATTTTGAATCATCAATGCCGACTGCTGATTTTCGAATGCTTCTTCTAGAAAATTAGAAATCATTTCATCTGTTCGTCCTAATTGACCGTAGAGTAAGGCTGTCTGATATTTAAAATCGAATGTTGGCACCATTTCACCCGCCACAAGATATGATTTTAAAGCATATTCGAGCAGTACTTTTTTTTCGAAAGTATTGGCGACACCATAGACTTCATTTGGGTTTTTTCGGATTTTTTCTATTGCCTCGTCATAATATTTTTTCGCCTTAGAATCGTTTTTCTGTAATTGAAAATTGTATCCTAATTCTACCAAAAGCGTAGATTGTTTGGATCTTGACAATCGTTCCTGAATTTCTTTTTCGGCAGGATCAAACTGAAGTAATTGCTGCATACAGTCAATTTTTCGCTGAAAATAAAAAGGATTAGACGGCAAGTTGTTTGATAATTCCTGATAGCTGACTAGTGCTTTCTCAAAATCTCCTTTGTCATAATAATACTGTGCCAATTGCTCATTTTGGGAAAACCCAACTAATGAAAAAAACAAGGCAATATGTAGTAAGAGTTTTTTCATTTTTAAAGCAATTCGTTTCTTCGGACACTAATTTTTATGAACCATATAAGGCATTTAAGGTCATGCAAGATTTTAAACAAATTGAAAGTCAGTTTAATCACAAACACTTATACAATGTTAAATGCCTTTTATGGTAAAATATTTAATCTATAATATCAAACCCGCAGTACGGTCGCAATACTTCTGGGATTACGATTCCCTCTGGAGTTTGGTAATTTTCTAAAATTCCAGCCAGCACTCTTGGCAAAGCCAATGAACTTCCGTTAAGTGTGTGTGCCAATTGATTTTTACCGTCTTTGTCTTTGAAACGCAATTTCAAACGGTTCGCCTGAAAAGTTTCAAAATTAGAAACAGATGAAATTTCCAGCCAGCGTTCCTGCGCCGTAGAATATACTTCAAAATCATACGTCAAAGCCGATGTGAAACCCATATCACCGCCACAAAGACGCAGAATTCGGAAAGGCAATTTCAATTCCTGCAGAATGTGTTTCACATGCTCTACCATTCCGTCAAGCGCTTGATATGAATTATCTGGGTGTTCTACACGAACAATTTCTACTTTGTCAAATTGATGCAAACGATTCAACCCGCGAACATGCGCTCCATAAGAACCCGCTTCACGACGGAAACATGGCGTATAGGCAGTTCGCAATATTGGAAATTCGTTTTCGCTTACGATTACATCTCTGAAAATGTTAGTTACTGGAACCTCAGCTGTTGGAATCAAATATAAATTGTCGGTAACATCATGATACATCTGCCCTTCTTTGTCTGGCAATTGTCCCGTTCCATAAGCCGAAGCTTCATTTACAAAATGAGGAACCTGAACTTCCTGATATCCTGCTGCTGTATTTTTGTCTAAAAAATAATTGATCAACGCCCGTTGCAAACGAGCTCCTTTTCCTTTATAAACTGGAAATCCAGCACCTGTAATTTTTACACCCAATTCAAAATCGATGATATCATATTGTTTCACCAATTCCCAGTGCGGTTGCGCTCCTTCATGCAAAACTGGAATAGCACCTTCCTCATAAACATTTACGTTATCCTCCGCCACTTTTCCAAAAGGAACAATATCAGCAGGAAGATTAGGTAGTGTGTATAATTTCTCTGTTAATTCATTTGCCAAAACATCAGCTGTTTCTGCCAATGCTTTACTTTTTTCTTTCAACAGAACCGTTTTTTCTTTAAGGATTGCCGCTTTAGATTTCTCTCCAGCTTTCATCAATTCGCCAATATCTTTCGATAATTTATTAGATTCGGATAAAGTGTTGTCCAGCTCTACTTGTGTAGCACGTCTTTTTTCATCCAATTGTACCACTTCTTCAACAACTTCTCTGGCATCCATATTTCTTTTGGCCAAAGCGCTGATTACTTTCTCTTGATTCTCTCTAATAAATGCAATTTGTAACATAGTTTGATTTTTATAACTCAATAATGGAAGCAAATTTAAGGAAATGTTTGCTAACAATCAGACAAAGTTTTTGGCGCTTTTATTTTAGTTTTTGGCTTAAAATTTTGACCCAATCATCTGTCTCAATGACTTTTTGTTATAATAACAAAACATTTTAAAGATTCTAAATTAAACCCAACTGTTTCTTTTTAGGCGTAAAACGGGCAATATTCAACAATTTTTTTTCTAATTTTACTAAAAACTAAAAATTATGTTATTAAAAAATATTGAATCAGCGCTGAACAAACAAATTCGTATAGAAGCAGAATCTTCTCAAACTTATCTATCCATGGCATGTTGGGCAGAAGTAAATGGACTGGAAGGGATAGCACAATTCATGTATGCTCAATCTGATGAGGAGCGTTTACACATGCTTAAATTAATCAAATATGTAAACGAACGCGGCGGTCACGCACAAATAACCGACTTGAAAGCACCAAAAACCACTTACGAAACTTTCAAAGGAATGTTTGAAGAATTATACAAACACGAAATTTTTGTTTCGGATTCCATCAATGATTTGGTTCACATCACATTTGAAGAGAAAGACTACGCAACGCACAACTTCCTGCAATGGTATGTAGCTGAACAGATTGAAGAAGAAGCAACGGCCAAATCAATTCTAGATAAAATCAACTTAATTGGTGACGATAAAGGCGGGCTGTACCTTTTTGACAGAGACATTCAGCAAGTAGCCGCTACAAGTGCTGTTGCGAATGGCGTAGCTTCTGCCAAATAATTAAGATAGATCTTAATAAATAATATCCTCAAAACGCAGTTCGTGCATTTTGAGGATTTTTTTGCTCTAAAAAGTGTTAAAGTTTATTTAGAATAGATAAAAACAACATACATTTGCATTGGTTTTAAATTCTTTATACCAAAATCTCGAACTGATTTATAACTATAATTCACAGTTACCTTGAGCAAGAAAGAAAAAGAAAAGGAGAAAAAGGACAAGAAAAAGGATAAAAAAGAAATCCTTAAAAAATTGAAAGCAGTCGAAAGCTGTAAATCAACCTGTATGTCCAACTGTAAAGTGCCCTCAAACTGCAAATCCAGCTGTTGTGAAAAATACAAGAAAAGCGAAAAGAAACGCTGTGGCCGATGCCCAATGTTTGATTTACTAAAAAAATCAGCTTAATTTTTAGTTCTCAATAAAGTAATTTTTACAACCGTTAAAGTGCTCAACTTAATAATAAACTGCACTATACTTTAAATTATTGATTTATTATATACCGTAAAATAAATAACAAAATTAATTAAAAGCAATAAAATTACAATCCATGAACAGCAGTAATCTTTCGATTACTGCTGTCTTGTTTTTATAATATTCATAATAATTTTGTTCTGTAAAAGTATTTACTCAAAATAAAGCTCGTGAATTAAAAACAAAAACATATTGCTTACTAGCATTAATCCTGTCTGTCTTCACAATAATCTTCTATCATTAAAAAGAGTAAAACCGAATATAAAATCCTTTTACTGTACCTTCTAAAATGTATTTAAAACAAACCCATATTGTAAATTAAAATAAAACATTTCTAATTATAAAACATGATTTATATCTATATTTTATTAACAATACAATTATATATTTATCAAAATACAATAATAAAAACAGGTATAAATACCTGTTTTTAACATAAAATTGTATATTTGTTTATAAAAATAAGAAAAATATAATTTTTAAAACTAGATTTGCGCAATCGATTACAATTAATCAGTAACAATTTTAAAAACTAAATTCTTATGAAAAAAAATGAATTAATTTATAAAATTACAGGTGTAATTTTATTTTCTTTACTTCTTTCAAATTGTCAAAATGATGATACTATCGCAACAACTAATTCGCAAAATATCACAATAGACAATCAAACTATTTCATCTAGCAATTCACTTACACGCAAAAGCACTTCAGTAACTACTGAGACGGCATTAATAAGTGCAATAACCAATGCTGTTGCTGGCGATATAATCACAGTAAGCGGTACTATTAAGCTCACAAAAACACTTCAAATACTAAAAAGTGGAACTTCATCGTCTAAAATCAACTTTACAGGAGGCACACTAGATTGTTCTGGAATTTCTTCGGGATGGGGTGTAAAATTAAATGGCAGTTACTGGAACGTCACTAACATGACCATTAAAAATGCTCCTGATTGCGGTTTGGTTTTACAAGCTGGCGGTTACAACTACATTTATAAAATAACGGCGACTGGCAATAAAGACTCCGGAATCCAAATTTACAACGGATCACATCACAATAACGTAAGCAACTGCTATTCTGCTGAAAACTACGATACTGCAAACGGAGGAGAAAATGCCGACGGATTTGCCTGTAAACTTTCTGCCGGTGCAGGAAACGTTTTTGACAGCTGCACCGCTTATCATAACTCTGACGATGGATGGGACTTGTATGGACAGCCATATACAGTAACTATTAAAAACTGTAAAGCACAAAATAATGGATACGGAGCAAATGGTGACGGCAATGGATTTAAGTTAGGAAGTGCAGGTCAAAATGTTGCACATACCGTGACTAACAATTCGGCTACAAATAATAAAGCATGGGGATATGACGGAAATGGAAACACTGGACACATAACAATTACTGGAAGCACTGCTTCTGGCAATGGATCAGGATCATTCACTAGAATTTATTAATTTTCTTTAGATAATGGTAATAAATAGAAAGTGTTCGCAATTAGACTGCGAACACTTTTTTTATGCAAAAAATTAAAACTTAAGCCTTACTTCCCAAGTAGCATGATCTCGCTTACGACTACTTCGGTGATATAGCGTTTTTCTCCGTTTTTGTCATCGTAACTTCTGTGGGTTAGTTTACCGTCAATAGCGATTTGTTTGCCTTTGGTCACGAATTTCTCTATAATCTCTGCAGTTTTTCCCCAGGCAACAACGGTGTGCCATTCGGTTTGGTCTACTCGTTCTCCTTTGTCGTTTTTATAACTGTCATTAGTAGCGATAGTTAAATTGGCTAATTTTTTCCCTCCCTCAAAAGATTTGATGATTGGGTCATTTCCTGCGTTTCCGATTAATTGTACTCTGTTTTTCATGGCGTGTAAATTTAAATGTTAGTGTGTATATGATTTTTATTGAAATTGACTTTGCTACTGAAATTGCATTGTTTCATTTCGACAGTGCAAAGATGCGACGGCTTCCAAAAGTTATTCGGTTGCTAACTGCTTACTTTCGGTTGTAGTTGTTTGTAACCGTTTGTAAATGGGAAATTTTGAGTATATTTGGAAGTTATCCTGAATCTCATCATAACTAAGAGATTATCAAAATATATTACAATTGTTAATAAACGAAATCAAAATGAGCAAAGATTTAACCAATTCTAGTCTTGACAGAAAAAATATACTAAACAACAATATAGCTATACAGGAAGTATATGAAGAACTCGGTTTCTATGGAATTAAGGTTGATGGAAAATACCGTTTTACCAAACAACAAGTTGCTCAATATTTTGATGTAGATATTAGAACTATAGACCGTATATTAGAAAACAATAAAGTTGAATTAGAACTCAGCGGTTATGAGCTATATACAGGTTCAAAACTTAAAACATACAAAGAGCAAGTTGTTGCATTTGTAAGAACTGCAAAAGAAAAAAACGATGTTCACGACATCAATGTCGTGAACATGCTACAATTAAATGATAATGAGTTAGATAGTTTGTCAAAAACACCACAACTATCAATCTTTACATATAAAGCATTCTTAAATGTTGGAATGCTTCTTACTGGTTCTGAAAAAGCTCAAAAACTAAGAACATCAATATTAGACATAGTAATTGATGTATTAAATAAAAAACTTGGTGGAAAAACAAAATATATAAACCAACGAGAAGAAGAATTTTTACCAAGTGCTATTAGAGAATATAATTATCGTAAAGAGTTTACAAACTCATTAGATTTCTATATCGTTGAAAATAAATTTAAATATAGTCAACTAACTGATAAAATTTACAAAAGTATTTTTCAAGAGAATGCCAAAGAATACAGAAAAATTTTAAATCTAAATTCAAAAGAAAGTGTACGGAGTACAATGTATTCTGAAGTATTGGATTTAGTTTCTGCATATGAAAATGGATTTGCCAACTATTTAAAAAACAAATCTGAAATCCTAAACAAAAAACTTTCGCTTTCAGAAGCACATTTATTATTTTCAGAATTCGAAAAAGTAATGGAAGCATTTGTAAACCCTTTACAAGAAAAGGCTGTAAGCTTAATGGCTAGTCGTGATTTAGTTTTTAGAGATGCATTACATGAAAAACTAAAAAATTATATAAACGAAGTAAGTTCTGAAGATTTTGATAAATTTTTAGGCAAAAAAAGCATGGAATTGGAAAAAAGATTAGAAGAGAATAAAGAAGTATTTAAACGATTAAAAGACCGTTAATATGAGATTAATATACTTTCATTCAAACTATGCTATAAAAATACATGACAAAATAATTGATATGTCAGGAGGACGAGAAGGAATCAAAGATTTTGGCAATATAGATAGTCCTCTTCATCATATTCAAAATGATGATTATTATCCAACATTTGAAGAAAAACTGACCCATTTAATCTTTTCTTTTAATAAGTTTCATGCTTTTAATGATGGTAACAAACGTACATCAATTGCAATGGGAGCATTTTTTTTAGAAATAAACGGCTTGGATGTGTTTGTAAATAAATTTATCATTGAAATGGAGAATATTGCTGTAACTGTTGCAGATAATCTTATTGAAAAAGGCTTACTCCAAGAAATTGTAACTGCAATCATTAACGAAATAGATTACAGTGATGAACTTAAACTAAAAATCATAAATGCTCTTAATCAGGTGAGAGAAGATGCGGAACAAATAAATTTAGGCATAGATTTTTATAGAGATATTTATTAAATAATAATTGTTTTATTGATTGTATCTGCAACATCCCAAAACAATTAAGAATTCTATTTGAAAATAATTTTAAAGATATATCAGTAACCGATTGTGACATTAAGAAAGTGGAATCTTTGATCTATGAAGTAATTTTTTTAATTCAAAAAACACAAAACCATAATCCCCAATTAGCCCTGATAGAGCCGATCTCCTCGTAACGCAGTGAAGAGATAAAGGCAAAAGCGGGAACCCATATTCACAAATAAGCCTAATCATTCGCTCCAAAAAAAAAATGTTGCTTTAAACCAATTATTCACTTAAAATTCTCTCATTATTATGCAGGCCAAAATAAAAAAAGTAGAATTACGGAATTTAGCTTTTGAGGATTACAAACAGCTCAAAAACTCCATGGTGGAATCGTATCCTGAAATGGCAGATTCCTACTGGCGTGCCGATGATATCCAGAGATTATTGGGCGTTTTTCCGGAAGGGCAATTGGTGATTTTGGTGGATGGAAAAGTCGTGGGCTCTGCCCTGTCCTTGATTATCGATGAAAGACTCGTCGACAAAAAACATAATTATCTGCAGATAGTAGGCGATTATTCGTTTTCGACCCACAATCCCCAAGCGGAAATATTGTACGGGATCGATGTTTTTATCCATCCCAATTATCGCGGTCTCCGTTTAGGCAGGCGTTTGTATGATGCCCGAAAAGAACTGTGTGAAAAACTGAACCTCAAAGGAATTGTTTTCGCAGGCCGTATTCCAAATTATGGTCAGTATGCCGATAAAATGACTCCCAAAAAATACATTGAGAAAGTAAAAAGCAAACAACTGCACGATCCTGTGCTTTCGTTTCAGCTGAGTAATGATTTTCACGTGCTGCGGATTATGAAAAACTATTTGGCCGGCGATGAGGATTCCAAGCAATTTGCCGTTTTGCTGGAATGGAACAACATCTATTTTGACGAAAGTCCACAATTATTAAATACCGAAAAAAATGTAATTCGGTTAGGGCTAATTCAGTGGCAAATGCGCTCTTTGGGCAATCTAGAAGAGCTGTTTGAGCAATCGGAATTTTTTATTGATGTGGTTTCGGGTTACAGTTGTGATTTTGCAGTTTTCCCCGAATTGTTCATCGCTCCCTTGATGGCCGATTACAACCACATGACCGAGGCCGAAGCGATTCGGGAACTGGCCAAGCATTCTGAACCTATCAGGAAACGGTTTCAGGAATTTGCTATTTCGTACAATATCAATATCATTTCGGGCAGTATGCCGTATTTGGAAAATGGCAATTTGTACAATGTGGGATTTTTGTGCAAAAGAGACGGAACATCAGAGATGTATACCAAAATTCACATAACGCCAAATGAAGTACAGCATTGGGGAATGAAAGGCGGATCGGAAATCAAGACTTTTGACACCGATTGCGGTAAAATTGGGATTATGATCTGTTATGATGTGGAGTTTCCTGAAGTTTCAAGAATTATGGCCGACGAAGGAATGAATATACTATTCGTTCCCTTCCTGACCGATACTCAAAACGCTTATACCCGGGTGAAACATTGCGCGCAGGCCCGAGCGATAGAAAACGAATGTTATGTTGCCATTACAGGCTGTGTGGGGAATTTGCCGAAAGTAAATAATATGGATATTCAATATGCTCAGGCGGCGGTTTTTACGCCTTCAGATTTTGCTTTTCCGAGTAATGGCATCAAAGCCGAAGCTACTCCAAATACTGAAATGACTTTGATTGTTGATGTTGATCTACGATTGCTGAAAGAATTGCATGAACATGGAAGCGTAAGAATCCTAAAAGACCGAAGAACGGATTTGTACGAAATAAAAAAGATTCAGAATTAACTTTAACCATGTAAGAAATATAAGTTCATTTAAGTGTAGGGATAAAAGTAAAACTTATATGCTCTTATATTTCTTATATGGTAAGTGTTTTTTCATTTGGTGCAAATCCGTATCATCTGTGGCCAATTTCACATTTAGATTGATTTAAAAATAACAGCCTAAAAAGTAAAAATATGAAAACCTGCCTTGAATGCGGCGATGCCATTGTAGGTCGCGAAGACAAGAAATTCTGCAGTGATGGCTGCCGAAACGCCTACAACAATAAAATAAATAAGGACAGCACAAATTATATGCGCAATATCAATAACAAATTGCGTAAAAATTACCGAATTTTGTCTGAGCTGAATGTGGAGGGAAAATCGAAAACAACTCGAGCCAAATTAATGAGCAAGGGTTTTGATTTTGAGTTTTTCACCAACATTTTGAACACCAAATCGGGAAATACCTACTATTTCCTGTATGACCAAGGCTATATGGTTTTGGAAAATGATTATTATATGCTTGTTAAAAAAGATATTTAATACCCTCAAATAATGAAAAAAAATTACTCTTCTCTTATAACAGTCGTTCTCATAGCAGGGATTTTAACCTTTTTATTTGCTTTCCTTACACCGTATTGGTCGCCTAATGAGGAGGAGAAAGTAACGGAGTTTTCTACTAGCAGAGCTTTGGAACATATTACAGCTATGACCAAAGAACCTCATTATGTAGGCACAGAAAACCACGAAGTAGTTGCCGAATATATCATCAAAGAACTGCAAAAACTGGGATTGGAAACAACGGTTCAGGAAGGTTTTACGCTGAGTGACTGGGGAAATCTTGTGAAATCCAAAAATATCATGTGCCGTATTGAAGGGAGCGCAAACGGTAAAGCTTTGCTCCTGCTGTCTCATTATGACAGTGCACCGCATTCGTTTTCGCATGGTGCGAGCGATGATGCATCGGGTGTGGCTACGATTCTAGAAGGCGTCCGCGCTTTTTTGAATGCTAAAACAAAAAACAAAAACGATATTATTATTCTTTTTACCGATGCTGAGGAACTGGGATTGAATGGCGCCGCACTTTTTGTAACCCAGCATCAATGGGCGAAAGAAGTTGGACTGGTTTTGAATTTTGAAGCACGCGGTTCTTCGGGACCAAGTTATATGCTGATGGAAACCAACGAAGGAAATGCAGGTTTGGTAGCGGCATTTGCAAAAGCGGGTGCTGCTTATCCAGTTTCGAATTCACTTATGTACAGTATTTACAAAATGCTTCCGAATGATACTGATTTAACGGTTTTTAGAGAGCAAGGTGATATTCAGGGATTTAATTTTGCTTTTATAGACGGACATTTTAATTACCATACGCAACAGGATGATGTCGCTCATTTGGACAAAAGCTCTTTGAAACATCAAGGCTCGTATTTAATGCCTTTGCTGAATCATTTCTCGAATACCAGTTTGAATTCTTTGGCTTCGACAGCTGACGATGTTTATTTCACGATTCCATTTACGTTTATCAGTTATCCTTTTGACTGGGTAATGCCAATGACACTTATCGCCGCTGGTATTCTTATTGTATTAGTGTTTTTGGGTAAAGTAAAAAGAATGCTGAAGCTGAATGATATCATGAAAGGCTTTTTTCCGTTTTTGGGAGCTTTGATTATTACTGGATTGATTACGTATTACGGCTGGAAAGGATTGCTGTTATTGAATCCTCAGTACAATGATTTACTTAACGGATTTACCTATAATGGACACGATTATATTACGGCCTTTATATTGCTAAGCCTGTCGATTTGTTTTTTCTTTTATCAGATAGCCTCGAAGCCAAAAGTAACGATGAACCATTATGTAATTCCGCTGATCTTTTGGATTGTGCTGAATGGTTTTCTTGCCAACAGTCTGCGTGGTGCAGGATTCCTGATTATTCCAGTGTATTTTGGACTGATCTCTTTTGCCGTTTTTATATTCAGCCAAAAGTCCAATTGGATTGTAAACCTCATTTGCGGAATTCCAGCCCTGCTTATTATTGCTCCGTTTATCCAGATGTTTCCTGTAGGTTTGGGATTGAAAGTGCTGTTTGGAAGCGCAATTTTGACAGTTTTGGCATTTGTATTGCTGCTTCCAATTTTTGGGGCTTTCAACAAAAAAGGGAGCTGGTCATTATTATTCTTCTTGACCGCTATCCTATTTTTAGCAAAAGCGCAATACCATTCAGGTTACGAATCTGGCGAAGCAAAATCCAACAGTTTGGTCTATCTCTATAATGCTGATACCAAAAAAGCCAATTGGTTAACTTATGATACCAACCTGGATTCCTGGACAAAAGGTTATCTGGGCGAAAAACCAAAAGGCGCAAAAATATTCAATGATTTAAAGCTGTTCAGCAAATACAATTCGGAATTCACTTATGCTTCCGAAGCACCTAACAAAGAAATTGCTGCGCCAACTATTACTTTTTTAAAAGATAGTGTGGTAGGTTTCAAAAGATATCTGAAAATACAGATTACTCCAAACCGGAAGGTAAACCGCTATGATGTTTTTGCCGATGAAATTATGAGATTCTTTAACTTTAAAGCCAATGGCGTTGCAACTTTGGGACAAAAAGGAACCGAATTAGAAAGAAACGGCAAAAAACTATTGAGTTATTATGTGGTCAATAACGAACCGCTGGTATTGCAGTTTACCATCAACAGAGCCACTATACTCAATATGCATGTCATGGAAAGCTCTTTTGACTTGATGACTAATCAGTCATTTGACATGAACCAAAGAGAAGACTGGATGATGCCTACGCCTTTTGTTTTAAATGATGCAATAATCATTACCCAAAAGTTAAGACGAACTCCGAAATTTGTTTCTCCAGTTATTGACCCTAATTTAGTGAAACCTGAAATAGTGGATAGTTTAATAGTAGTGAAAGATAGTTTACGAATAAAACAAAAGGGGCTTTAACTAACATCGACACGAGTTATGTCAAATTTAGAATTTAATTTACAGCCTGAAATATTAGAAAATGAGCTAATAAAACTGATACCGCTCCAAGAAAGTGATCTTGAAATGTTGTACAAAGTAGCATCTGACCCAGAAATATGGGAGAATCATCCATCAAAAAATCGGTATAAAAGGGAAGAGTTTCAGTTTTTTTTGGATAGTGCGCTAGCATCCAAAAGTGCATTTCTAGTTTACGATGCTGCAGCTAATGAGTTAATAGGAAGTACTCGTTTTTATAATTTGGACTCTACAAATTCTGCTGTTGCCATTGGTTATACTTTTTTAGCCAAAAAATATTGGGGTGGTGGCCATAATAAAGCAATGAAAAAACTGCTTATTGATTATGCGTTTCAATACGTTAATACGATACTTTTTCATATTGGTGAAACAAATATTATATCTCAAAAAGCTATTGCAAAAATTGGAGCGACTAAATTAGGTGTTGTGGATTTTAACAATAGCGAAGTTCCTTATTTAGAATATCAAATTCGAAAAGAGGATTGGGTATAAAAAATATACCAAATAGATTTTCTTTAAGGTCATACTTTATGACCTTAAAGAATTTAAAAGTCTTATCCGATTAACAAGCACATTCAAATTTCAATCCGCCTTTATTCCCTTGAGTTCCCTCGGTAGCGTAGCCGTCAAATTTCCACCATTCGATTCCGCCTATTAATTCTTTTACTTTAAAACCCAATCTGGTCATATTCAGAGCGCCTTTGGTCGACGCATTACAACCTATTCCATCGCAATACGTCACATACAAAACTTCTTTATCCAAATGGCCGGTAGTTTCAGGACTCATTTCACGATGCGGAATATTAATGGCATTGGGAATATGTTCGGCCTCAAACCCAAAAGCTTTTCGAGCATCGAGAGCGATAACTTTTTCTCCGTTGTTTAATGCGTCAAACAAATCAGAAGGATCCATTTCGAATGCTAATTTATTTTGATAATATTTTATTTGTTCTTCCATGCCTAATTTTTTTAGATTTAATACTAATCCAAAATTAAGACAACTGTATTTCTAATAAAAACGAAAAGAATTCATGTATCTGATGAATTCTTTTCATGTAAATCCATGTATAAATTTTGTTCCTTTGTATAAATAATTCTCAAAAATGGAAATCAGAGATTTAAGATTGATAAAAGCAATTGTCGAAGAAGGGAGTATCACAAAAGCGAAAGACAAACTTCATTTGACACAATCTGCGCTGAGCCATCAGCTCAAAGAAGCCGAATATCAATTGGGTACTAAAATATTTTTGAGAGCGAATAAAAAAATGATTCTGACCAAAGCCGGCGAGAAATTATATGAAATTGCCAATGAAATTCTCGATAAACTTTCGGAAACAGAACTTCAGATTAAGCAAATGGTTTTTGGGGAATTTGGGGAAATAAGAATAAGTACCGAATGCTTTTCGAGTTACCATTGGCTGCCTTCAGTAATCAGGCAATTTCATGATTTGTATCCGAATATAGAATTGAAAATCGTTACCGAAGCCACTCATTATCCACTGCAAAAACTATTGGATAATGTAATCGATATTGGGATTGTAAGTGACCAGATAAAAGATGACAGAATAAAATATCTGGAACTTTTTCAGGACGAAGTGGTGATGGCTGTTTCCGATGAGCATACTTGGGCGAATAAAAAATATGTGGTTGCCGAAGATTTTGCCAATGAGCATCTAATTATTCATTCCCTGCCTTTGGAAACAGTTACGATTCATCAATTGGTTTTGGCACCAGCCAAAATAACTCCGAAAAAAATAACACCATTACCCCTTACCGAAGCTTCTATCGAAATGGTCAAAGCAAATATGGGAGTGATGTCTATGGCCAAATGGGCGTTACAGCCTTATTTAAAAAACAGCCCAATAAAAGCGGTAAAAATTGGCAAAAACGGACTGAAAAGAAAACATTTTATAGCCATTAGAGCCGAAAAAGAATATCCGGATTATTTCAATCATTTTATAGGATTTTTGCAAACCGAAATTAATCTTCAATGAATTACCTGATAAGGGATTGCCAGCCAAATGATGTTGTTGCGGTTATACATTTATGTCAAAAACATGCTGATTATGAACGAGCTTCTTTTGACCCGATTGGAAAAGAAGAAAAACTCAAAAACGCTTTATTTAGCAATTGTCCCAAATTATTCTGTTTGATTATTGAAGTCGATAAAACCATTTTAGGTTATGCTACATATACAATAGATTTTTCAACCTGGGATGTGGCTTCATTTATGTACATGGATTGTTTGTATCTTGAAGAAGAAACACGAGGTTTTGGAATTGGCGAAGCTTTAATCGAAAAATTAAAGCAAATTGCAATAACAAAAAAATGCATAAATATACAATGGCAAACTCCTGAATTTAACGAGAGAGCCATAAAATTTTACCACCGCATAGGCGGAACTGAAAAACATAAAGTGCGCTTTTTTCTGGATTTATAATACATCAACAAAAATGAAACAAATAAGTATATTAGGTTGCGGCTGGTTGGGTTTGCCTATGGCAAAAGCCTTAATAGTAAATGAATTTTCTGTGAAAGGTTCGACTACCTCGGAAGAAAAACTTCCTACATTAAAATCATTTGGTATTGACCCTTTTTTGGTTACGCTTGACAGCAAAATCATAACTGGTGAAGTCGAAAACTTTCTCAATGGAAGCGAAACTTTAATTATCAATATTCCACCTCAATTGAGAGGAAAAAACGGTGATACTTTATCTAATGAAAAGGTTTTTGTCCAAAAAATAAAAGCTTTAATACCTCATATAGAAAAATCTACGATACAAAATGTTTTATTTGTAAGTTCGACATCTGTTTATGGCAAAGCCAATGGAACAGTAAAGGAAGATACACCCGCTGAACCTGATACCGAAAGCGGTAAACAATTATTGGAAGTGGAATCACTTTTGCAAGATAACCCCAGCTTCAAAACCACGCTTCTCCGCTTTGGCGGACTCATTGGCGAAGACAGAAATCCAATCAAATTTCTTGCAGGAAAACAAAACCTGGAAAACCCAAATACCCGTATAAACTTTATTCACCAAGAGGACTGCATTGGAATTATCCTGAAAATCATCGAGCTAAATTCTTGGGGCGAGATATACAATGGGGTAAGTCCATTTCATCCCACACGTGAAGTGTATTATACTGAAAAAGCAGCTGAATTAAGTTTGCCTTTGCCAGAGTTTGAACACTCCAAAACTTCAATAGAAAAACTTATTTTGAGCGATAAAGTAACGAGCATTTTGGATTATTCCTTTATTAAAACCAATTTATAAATTGAAAACAAAAACATAGCCTGGGAGCCAAACAACTAACTCAATTCTTGTTGTTTACCAAAATAGTTCTGTATTAATCTTGATAATTCTTCTTTTTTAATTGGCTTGGAAATATATCCATTGCATCCAGCTTCTATTGTTTTTTCTTTATCACCTTCAAGTGCAAAAGCAGTTTGAGCCAAAATAATTACTTCTTTGTTGAGTTTCCTTATTTTCTTTGTCGCTTCATATCCATTCATTTGAGGCATTTGCATATCGATCAAAACTAAATCAATATCTGGATTTTTCCGATAAATTTGTACGGCTTCTAATCCCGTTTTTGCAATAAGAATTTCTTTACTAAATGAATCTAAAACCTTTAGAATTAATATTCTTGATATTTTATCGTCTTCAGCAATCAATATTTTTAGTTTTTCAACATGACAATCTTCTTGATTAGGCAGCATATTGATTTGTATGCTGTTATTTTCTTCTACTTTAATCTTGCAGGGTATTGTAAAATAAAATATTGAACCTTTTCCCAGCTCGCTTTCTACCCAAATTTTGCCGCCAAGCAGTTCTACATAGGCTTTTGCTATAGATAAACCCAAACCAGCACCTTGCCGGGCCATTTTATCATTAAAATCTGCTTGAATAAAACGTTCAAAAATGGCACTGTGCCTGTCTTTTGATATTCCTATTCCGGTATCTTTCACAAAAAATTCAATATAATTATCCTTTTTTTCGTATCCAAATTCTATAATTCCTTTGAAAGTATACTTGATGGCATTTTTAACAAGATTGATAAGAATGGCATAAAGTTTTTCCCGATCTGTGCGAATTATAGTTTCATCCTCAGCCAAATGGCTTTTTAGAAGAAGGAGCACTCCCTTATCTTGGGTTTCAGGCTTAAAAAAAGTTTGTATGTATTGTAATAGCTCATCAATATTTGTTGCCGAAAAAACAACATTCATTTGCCCAGCCTCAATTTTTGAAATATCAACAATATCATTGATAATGTTAAGCAATCGAGTACCGCTTTTTTCAATAATTTCAATATAATCCTTGCGCTCATCAATACTAAGATTCGCTTCTTTTAATAATTCTGCAAAACCCATTATTCCATTCATTGGAGTTCTGATTTCGTGGCTCATATTAGCAAGAAAAGCTGATTTTAATTGGTCACTTTCTTCTGCTTTTACTTTGGCTTTCTGCAATTCTTTGTTTGTCTCTTTTAGTTTTTCTTTAGATGAAATTAATTTTTTATAGTTCTTTTGAAGAGAATTATTTATCCGTCCATATTCCAAATTTTTTATTGACAAATCCAAACTTAATCTTCCCGCAATACTTTTTGCACGCTGTTTGGTAATTAGCAATGAATAAGATAATGCAAATAATAACAAACTTATTATCATTCCGCCTATTGCAATAATTAGTGTTTTGGCCGAAAAGAAAAATGGACTCCTCAATGGCTGTGAAAATACCAAAGTCCATTTTTTATTATTGAACAAAACAGGAAGTTTTCGTGTTCTAATCCTTGTATCGCTGCTGTTTTTTATTCTGTTTTTATGACTGTCGAATAAAAGACTGTTTTGCGAAATAATCGCATCGTCATAAACCTTCAAACGAATATTTTCATCATCTTTTAAATCACTGCTTCCCAAAATGCTTTTCATTAAATCGACCATCCGAAAGGGACTAAAAACCCACCCCAAGATAGCCGAACGCCGTTCTGCAATTGTATTTAATGGTACATCTTTGTTGTATACTGGAACATATATTAATGTACCTGCTTGGACATCTTTTTGAGTTTCCTGACGTAGTACTACTTTACCTGACAGAACCGGCATCTTATAGTCACGTGCTTGTTCCATTGCTTTATGTCTGACTGGTTCTGTAAACATATCGAAACCAAGAACACGTGCATTCCTCTCATTAAACGGCTCCAAATAAATTACAGATGTGTAAACTGCTCTATCACCATTAGGATAAACAGTATATTTAGAAAGCCCTTCCTTTCTAATATCTTGAATGTGTTTTTTTAATTGCTCCTTTTTAACTATTGCTGAAAATCCAAAACCCTGAACCCCCATGAAATTTTCATTCACTGTGGAAAATTTATTGAATTGTTCCCACTCTTTTCGTGTCACTAATTGAGAAGCCTCAAAAAAGGAAGAAGCATTAATTAAGAACTGCATATGCAGATTAATTCGTAGATAAATTTTTGTTTTAATTTCATTAGAGGCTAAAACAAACTCTTTCTGGGACTGAGATACTTCGTCCTGATTAACATAATTAGAAACACCAAAAGTTATTATAAACCCAACGAATAGGATTCCAAGAGACTTCCATAAAGGGTTGAGATTTTTTATATGTCTTAAATTTGGCATCTTCATTATTTATTCTGCGATTAAAGTAATTCATGTAAAGGGCTTATTATTTCCCTTCAACTGCGAATCTAATTTAAATTGAAAATCATCCAAATAAATCATGCCTAAAATTCAAATAGTTGCACAAATTAATAAAAATAACATTGCTAAAGAAAATATGTTAAAAACTTATTAATTTCGAAATACAAAACCGAATTTGATCCAACTCTCGGTAATTAAAAATCATTAATTCTTTCTAAGACAAATCAACTAACAGGTAAAACTTTGTTATTATACCAGTTGAATTCATAAGGCCTTCCGCCTCTGAAATAATTACAGCAGTTTCCAAATTTTATCCACCTGCTATCGAAATAATTTTTACTGAAAATTTATTTAAGAGTAATTAATATTGCTCACAAAAGCATTAATTTAATCTTACCTTTGTCAAAATTTGACCACTCCAAAAACTTCTGAAGAAAAACTCATTTTGAGAAGTAATGCAGAGACCGTGTTGAACTATTCTTATATCAAAAAACCATTTATAAATTGAGATCAAAAATAAAAACCGCAATTAAAACCAAAGTCAATTTCATCGGGTTGCCTATTTTGGCTTTGTGTTGGGTAAGCTTTTTTTGGGGTACCACTTGGTTAGCGTCCAAAGAAGGTGTAAAACAGATGCCAGCATTACAGCTTGCCAGCATCAGACAATTTATTGCGGGTTCTCTTTATTTGTGTTTTTTTCTGTTTAAAAAAACGCCTTGGCCAAAAGGAAAACAATGGAAAAGCATTCTCATCCTTAGCCTTCTCAACTTTGTATTAAGTAATGGACTTAGCACCTGGGGCGTAAAATACATTAGCAGCGGATTGGGTGCCATCATTGGTGCAATGGTTCCTGTTTGGATTGTATTTATCAGTATTTTTAATGGTGAAAGAATTACTCGATTGGCTGTTTTGGGAATTTTGGTTTGCTTCGGAGGTGTTTGTGTTGTCTTTTATGAACACCTGCTCGATTTTTTGCAGCCCGACTTTCAATTTGGCATAGCGCTTTCGGTAATAGCAACGATTACTTGGGCTTTTGGCACTTTATATACCAAGAAAAAAGCAGCCAGTTTCAATCCCTATTTTAGTTTGGGACTGCAGATGTTTATTTCCAGTATTTCACTATTTGCCTTTATAGGCGCAACAGGGACAGGCATTCCTCTTTCTGAAATTCCTGCAAATTCCTGGTGGTCTATTGCTTATTTGGTCATTTTTGGCTCGATTCTAACCTTTATTGCGTTTATTTATGCGCTGCAAAAACTCCCAACCGAATTGAGCAGCGTGTATGCCTATATTAACCCTATAGTTGCAGTTATTTTAGGCTCTTTGATTTTTGGCGAACCCTTAACCACAGCAATAATCTTTGGCGGAAGCGTTACTTTAATTGGATTGTATCTTATCAATTTTGCGATGCGGAAAAAGAAAAAAATTGGATCTGTAATAGAAGTCAATTAGAACCTGAACTCGATTATTAATTTTTGGAGCAGAAAGATTAGGCTTTTTCAGGAAATATCGTCCCGCTATCCGTTACAATCTTTGTGGGCTCAACCCCATCCCACAAAGGATTTTCACTACACACGAGCGACAGCGAACTGGCAAAGCAATCGGGGCTAAAAGGGAACATTTACTTTTTTTTTATCGTTCAAAAAAAAACAATCCAAAATTTAACTATAGCCTACTGTTTTTACTTTAGCTAGAATAATAATCAAGTTTTGGGTTAGAATAAAAATATTAAAAACCAGACAACTATAAGGTTTCTATCCGTCCTAAATTCATTTGAAATAACTAAAACTCATATTCTGATATGGCTGAATTTTTATTTATTTTTACACCAAATTAAAATTATGGCTTCTATTTTAAAAAAATACAGAATTTATATTGGTGTCGTATTGATTTTTTCAATCATAACGCTTTATTTATTTTATTCGGCTTTGAAGCCCAGTAAAACATTACCTATTTATAATCCTGCCGATGTAAACCCGGAATTAGTAGACAGCACCGTTCAATACGTTAGCAAATACCATACAATTGCTGATTTTTCCTTTACCAATCAAAACGGAAAAACCATTACACAAAAAGATTATGAAGGCAAAGTATATGTAGCCGACTTTTTCTTTACGACATGCGGTTCTATTTGCCCAAAAATGACCACCAACTTAGTCGATGTACAAAAAGCAATCAAGAACAATCCTAAAGTTAAGTTACTCTCTCTTTCCGTTTTTCCAGAAACCGATAGTGTTCCTGCATTAAAAGCATACGCAAAAAAATATGGTGTTATTGATGCCAAATGGAATCTGGTAACTGGAGATAAAAAAGAAATTTACACAATGGCCAGAAAATCGTACTTGGCCGTAAAAATGGGAAAGCCAGAAGAATTATATGATATGGTGCATACCGAAAATTTTGTTTTGGTAGATCAAAAAAGAAGAGTCCGCGGTTTTTATGACGGTACCAAGAAAGAAGAAATACAGCAATTAATTGAAGATATTAATTGGCTTTGTTCCAACGAAAAAAATGAGTAAAACTGATAATAATCAGCTATAATTATAATAAAAAAATGTATTTTTGCAATCTTAATTCAATCTAAATAAGCTTTGCAAACAACGATACATTCTCTCAAAAAAGGCCAAAAAGCCACTATCCTAGATTTTGATATCGATTTAATCCCGTTAAAACTGCTAGAAATGGGCTGTCTGCCAGGGAATGAAGTAGAATTGCTCCAAGTAGCTCCGTTTGGAGATCCTTTATATTTGGATATAAATGGCTCACACCTTGCCATTCGTATCGAAACCGCCAAACTTATTGAAGTAGAACTCATTAACAACACTGACAAATGAGTTTAAAAAACATCAACGTTGCTTTAATCGGAAATCCGAATGTTGGAAAAACTTCGGTTTTTAATCAGCTGACTGGCTTAAATCAGCAAGTAGGGAATTATCCTGGAATTACTGTGGAGAAAAAAATGGGTTTCTGCAAACTGCCCAACAATATTAAAGCCAACATTCTTGATTTACCCGGAACTTATAGCCTCAATGCCAGTTCTATTGACGAAAGTGTTGTTATCGAACTCCTGTTAAACAAAAAAGACCGTCTCTATCCAGATGTTGCGTTGGTTGTTACTGATGTAGAAAATCTGAAACGAAATTTACTTCTTTATACTCAAATAAAAGACCTTGAAATCCCAACTATTTTGGTCATCAATATGGCTGACCGAATGGAACACAAAGGCATTAGCCTAGATATTCCTTATCTCGAAGTACATTTAAAAACCAAAATTGCATTAATAAGTTCTAGAAAAGGGCATGGAATTGAAGAATTGAAAAACTTAATTGTTAGTTACAAAACCATTTCGGCAGAACCCTGTTTGAACGCCTCTGTGATTGACATTGAATATTTCAACAGTCTTCGTCATGCATTTCCAAATCAGTTACTCTATAAATTGTGGCTGGTTATAACACAAGATGTCAACTTTTTGAATTTGGAGCGAAATGAAATCCGAAGTTCGTTTACTAAATCCCATTCGGATCTGAAGCGTTTACAGCAAAAAGAAACCATCAAACGATATCAATTCATCAATGATGTTTTAAAAGAAGGTTTAAAAATCGACTCTAGTGTAGCCAAAGATTTTCGCAGTAAACTAGACCGTGTACTTACTCATAAAGTTTGGGGCTATTTGATTTTCTTCCTGATTTTATTCGTGATATTTCAATCTATTTTCGAATGGTCAAAAATCCCGATGGATTTTATTGATAGCACTTTTGCAACATTAAGCACATTGACGAGCGAACATCTGCCTTCGGGAATGTTAACCAATTTGATTTCACAGGGAATAATACCAGGAATTGGAGGTATCTTAATATTTATCCCCCAAATTGCATTCCTTTTTCTATTCATTTCAATACTCGAAGAAAGCGGTTATATGAGCCGTGTCGTTTTTTTAATGGATAAAATCATGCGCCGATTTGGTCTATCTGGAAAAAGTGTTGTCCCGTTAATTTCGGGAACAGCCTGTGCTATTCCAGCTATTATGGCGACTCGAAATATCGAAAACTGGAAAGAACGTTTAATTACCATACTCGTAACACCTTTTACAACCTGTTCGGCGCGTTTGCCGGTTTATGCCATTATCATTGGACTAGTTATTCCCGATACTTATGTTTTTGGGATTTTAAATCTTCAGGGACTAACCTTAATGCTTTTGTATGTCATTGGTTTTGGAATGGCAATATTAGCGGCCTATATTTTAAATCTTATTTTAAAAGTAAAAGGCAAAACCTTTTTCGTGGTAGAAATGCCCAATTATAAATTACCGCTGTTCAAAAACGTCGCCATCAACGTAATTGAAAAAACAAAAGCGTTCGTTTTTGGCGCTGGTAAAATCATTTTGGCAATATCGATCATCTTATGGTTTTTGGCTTCTTACGGGCCCGGAAAAGAGTTTAAAGACGCCGAAAAGATAGTCTTTGAAAACGCAAAAGAAAATCCATTATCTTCAGCCGAGTTTGATAATGCTGTGGCCTCACAAAAACTGGAAAACTCCTATATTGGATTAATGGGAAGAGGTATAGAACCAATTATTTCTCCATTGGGCTACGACTGGAAAATAGGCATTGCCATTATCAGTTCATTTGCTGCCAGAGAAGTATTTGTAGGCACTCTGGCAACCATCTACAGCGTGGGCGGGACCGATAATGAAAACACTATTAAGAACAAAATGGCGGCAGAAATAAATCCTGTGACCGGCGAGAAAGTTTTCAACTTCGCTTCAGGTATTTCATTATTAATGTTTTATGCTTTTGCGATGCAGTGTGCCAGCACTCTTGCGATAACAAAAAAAGAAACCAACTCTTGGAAATGGCCTGCTGGACAATTGGTTTTTATGAGTACATTGGCCTATTTAGTCGCATTGATTACTTTTCAAATCTTAAAATAAAGCATTATGATTCAAGAAATTATAGCCTTTATTATTCTAGCCATTGCATTCGCCTTTTTGATTCGAAAATTTTTTTTCAAAAAAAAATCGGATAAAAACTGCGGAAACGGTGACTGTGGGTGCAGTTAAGCTTTTTCTAAATACTTAGAATCCAAAATCAGATTTCCTATAATCTGGTCAGAAAAGGAAAAATTAGAAAAATTTTAAAACCTAATTACCATATATCACTACTGTCTAATTGAGAGAAAATACTTAGTTCTAACAGTCTTATTGTTATTACTGGAAATTATATTTTCATTTTCATACTATTAAATTTAAAAGGTAATCTAAATAGAAAACAAATCTCAATATCTTATTAAAGAACTGAATACCTTGAATTTAAAGAATAAAAATTTAATCAATCCTAAACTACTTTCACGAATAAATTACTAGCTATTTTGTTCGAAATTGTAAATTCTGTTTCATTAACTTTTATTTTTAAGGATAAATCGAAAGTTTCCTTAACCAAAATTTCAATTTTGGTTCCCAATCCAATTTGCTGTTTGTCGAGGTATTTCAAAAATTCAGAAGAATTATCTTTTACACCTACACATATCCCTGACTGATTAGTCAATAACTCCGATAACAATTGTTTTTCTATTGCGATAATACGGCCTTGCGCATCGGGAATTGGGTCTCCATGAGGATCCTCCGTTGGATTCCCTAGAAAATCGTCGAGTTTATTGATTAGTTTTTCGGATTTGATATGTTCTAATTGTTCGGCAATATCATGAACCTCATCCCAAGAGAAATCAAGTTTCTCCACCAAGAAAACTTCCCATAGACGGTGCTTTCTCACGATCATTTTGGCACTCAATTTTCCTGCATCAGTCAAAGAAACACCTTGGTATTTTTTGTAATTGACTAAATCTTTATCCGCTAATTTTTTGAGCATATCGGTTACAGAGGAAGCTTTAGTTTCCATCATTTCGGCAATAGCATTGGTACTTACTTCACTATCGATACTAGTCGTAAGATGGTATATAGATTTTAGATAGTTTTCTTCGGAGAAAGTCATTAGATTACAGATTTTAGATTGCAGATTTCAGACTTTGGATATTAAAAATCCTTTATTCTAAAATCATAATACTTGACACTTACTTTTTTTAATTTTTTACAATCAGCAAAGGTATAGAAATCTTGTGTCTCAAACGGTCAACTGTAGTTCCAAAAAGCAAATCCTTCATTCCGGTATGACCATGTGTTCCCATAATTAGGATATCAAAATCGCCTTTGTTGACTAATTTTGGAATTACTTTGTTTGGTTTACCAAATCCCAACAATGTTTTTACCTGAAAACCTTTTTCACTGAACATTAATTTGTATTCGAGCAGCAACGTTTCATCAATTGTGGTTTCATGATCGTCAATTTGCTTGCCATACATCATGGCTCCAACGGATTCAACAACATGTATTAAAGTATATTTTGCGTCTTTTCCTCCCATTTTGAAAGCATAATTAATAGCATTTTCATCTGCAAATGAAAAATCGACAGTAATAGCAATGTTCTTATTATCTTGAACGGGCATCTCTGAAAATTTTAAATTCATATCATGTGGCGAATGGTTTTCAATATTCAATCTCGCCTTAGAAAAGAAAGGTTTTATAACAATGTAAAGTAATAAAAGTAGAAAACTAAAAGCCAAAGGCACTACTGTTAACCATAGAATAACTGGATTATCTGAAGTTTCCAGCCATCCTTGTATTTCAGAATAAACTAGTTTGGCATTTAGGGAAACAATTATAATCGCAATTAACCAAGCGGCAACTTGTGTTATTTTTCCAATATGAAAACCCTTCATTTTGGACTTATCGCTTACAAAATGAATAAGCGGTATAATCGCAAAACCCAATTGTAAACTCAAGATAACCTGACTTAACACCAAAAGTTTGCCTGTAACGCTTTCGCCATAAATCAAAATAACGATTACAGCAGGTACAATCGCAATCAAACGAGTAATGATACGACGTACCCAAGGCTGAATTCTCAAATTAAGATAGCCTTCCATAACAATTTGACCCGCCAATGTCCCTGTTACAGTTGAACTTTGACCTGCGGCAATCAAAGCGACTGCAAATAGAATAGGCGCCCATTTGGTTCCCAATAAAGGCTGCAGGAAACGATAGGCATCTTGTATTTCGGCCACTTCATGCATGCCATTCTTATAAAATGTGGCTGCTGCCAAAATCAAAATAGCTGCATTTACAAAAAAGGCTAAATTTAAAGCAATAGTTGAATCGATGAAATTGTATTTTAGAGCTTGCTTGATACCTGCTTCGCTACGACTGAATTTTCTAGTTTGCACTAATGAAGAATGCAAATACAAATTGTGAGGCATAACGGTCGCACCTATGATACCAATAGCAATATAAAGAGCAGATTCATTAGGTAATGAAGGAATCAAACCATACATCACTTTGCCCATTTCTGGTTGAGCAAATATCATTTCGAATACGAATGATAATCCTATAATCATTACCAAAACAATAATAAAGGCTTCCATCTTTCGAATACCCTTATTGATTAAAAAAAGTAATAAAAAAGTATCCAAAACAGTGATTAAAACAGCATCTATCAAAGGAATATTAAATAATAAATTAATACCGATTGCCATTCCGAGAACCTCAGCCAAATCGCAGGCGGCTATAGCAATTTCGGCAAGAAAATAAAGAATATAATTGATAAAAGGAGAGTAGGTCTCACGAGAAGCTTGCGCCAAATCCCGTTGAGTCACAATTCCCAATCGGGCGCTTAAACTCTGCAGTAGCAAAGCCATTAAATTACTCATTAGCAAAACCCACAACAAGGCATATCCAAACTGGCTTCCACCAGCAATATCCGTGGCCCAGTTTCCCGGATCCATATATCCCACGCTAACTAAATATGCAGGGCCAAAAAAGGCTAATATTTTTTTGAATACTGTTTTTTTATTCTGTGTTGAGACCGATTGATTTACTTCTTCAAGTGATTTAGACATTTTTAATAGTTTAAAAAACAAATATATAAAATAACTTTACATTACTGAAATTATTTTTTTAGCTTTGTCTAAAATTTAATTTACTCAAATGAAATATTTATTTTTAACAATTACACTTTGTACAATAACATTCACTTATTCGCAAGAGAAAATAACGGTTACCGGAGTAATTATCGATAAAGCTAATCCAATTATTAAAGCGACTATTGAAATTATTGGCACACCTTATTCGACAGAAACAGACGATCAAGGTAGTTATGTTTTACAAAATATTCCAAAAGGAGATTATAAACTTCAAGCATCCGCTTCGGGTTACAAAACCCAAAGAAAAAGCTTCTCTATAAAGGGACAAGAACTAATTCAACTGGATTTTCAACTGCAATCTGAAGAAAATGAACTCAACGAAGTGGTGGTTTCTGGAACTTTAAAAGCAGTGAAACGTTTAGAAAGCGCTGTACCTGTTGAGGTTTACAGTCCTGTTTTCTTCAAGAAAAACCCAACACCAAGTATTTATGAAGCTCTTCAGAATGTGAATGGAGTAAGGCCTCAGCTCAACTGTGGCGTTTGTAACACTGGCGATATACACATTAATGGATTAGAAGGGCCTTATACTTCGGTAATGATTGACGGAATGCCAATAGTAAGCAGTTTATCGACCGTTTATGGATTGTCGGGAATTCCGAATTCATTGGTTGAACGAATCGAAATCGTGAAAGGTCCCGCTTCTTCTTTGTACGGAAGTGAAGCTGTTGGCGGATTAATCAACATCATAACCAAAAATCCAAGCAATGCTCCCCTATTTTCTGCCGATGTTTTTACTACTTCCTGGCTGGAAACCAATACCGATTTGGGAATGAAATTCAATATCAAAAAATCGACTTCTTTATTAGGAATAAATTATTACAACTACGATCAAACCATTGACAATGATAACGATGGATTTACAGATGTAACAGCACAAAATAGAATTTCGGTTTTTAATAAATGGAATTTCAACCGCTCACAAAACCGATTGTTCACTGTGGCCGTTCGCGGAATGTACGAAGATCGTTGGGGTGGCGATGTGCGCTGGGAGAAAAAATACCGAGGCGGAGATGAAATTTACGGCGAAAGTATTTACACCAAGCGTGGTGAACTTTTAGGAAGTTATCAATTGCCCGCAACCGAAAAACTAATCCTGTCTTTCTCAGGAACAATGCATTTTCAGGACAGCCGTTATGGAACCACTTCATATGTTGCCAACCAAAAAATTGGTTTTCTGCAACTGACTTGGGACAAAAAACTAGGAAAAAACGATTTGTTAACTGGAATTGCTTCGCGTTATACTTACTATGATGACAACACAACCGCTACAGCAACTTTAACCGAAAACAATCCCGAAAAAACATGGCTTCCCGGGATTTTTGTTCAGGATGAAATTACTTTTAGCGAGAAACACAAAGTGCTACTAGGAATCCGATACGATTACAATTCCATTCATGGAAATATTTTCTCGCCACGATTTGCTTATAAATTGAAAATAGACCCGAACAACATCTTGCGTTTTAATGCGGGAACAGGATTTAGAGTTGTTAATTTGTTTACCGAAGATCACGCCACTCTAACAGGTTCGCGTCAAGTTGTAATTGAGAATAATCTGGATCCCGAAAAATCAGTTAATGCCAATTTGAATTACATCAAGAAAATATATTTTTCAAATGGCACCTTTTTCGGGATTGAAACCACTGCATTTTATACCAGATTCAGCAACAAAATTGTATCTGATTATGTAACAGATCCCAACAAAATCTTTTACAACAATATTGATGGTTATGCATTGAGCCAAGGAATTAGCTGTAATACCGATATCAATTTCACTAATGGATTAAAATTCATACTAGGAGCTACTTATATGGATGTCTCCAATGTAGAAAATGGAATAAAGACGAGACCTTATTTAACCGAGAATTTCACAGGTACTTGGTCAGTTTCGTATAAAATTAATCCAATTAATATAGCGATTGACTATACAGGTAATGTGTACAGCCCGATGAAACTGCCGTTACTGAGTGAGACAGATCCCCGCAATCCTAACTCACCTTGGTACAGTTTACAAAACATCCAGTTTACATATTCAGGGTGGAAAAATTTTGAACTATACGCAGGTATAAAAAACTTGCTAAACTTTACCCCAATGCAAAACAATCCGTATCTAATTTCCGGAACCAACGATCCTTTTGGAGTAGATTTTGATACCACTTATGTTTATGGACCGAATCAAGGTATTAGAGGGTTCTTTGGATTGCGTTATAATTTATTTTAGATGAAATGAGCATAACCGGTAAATTGGTCGCAAACATCAATGATGATATGCGACTTACTTATGACCGGTAAAAAACAATAAATATCAACATATGAAAAAAACGCTTTACATACTATTGATTTTCTTTTGGACAATTCCATCTGGTTTTGCCCAACCGAAAACCTATACTTTTGAAGAAGCCGAAAAACTCTCCAAAGAAAATCCAAAACCATTTGTAATTTTCATCCATACTTCCTGGTGCAATTACTGCAAAATGATGGAGAATTCTACATTTAAAAACCCTGAAATTATTACTCTATTAAATGCTGATTTCTACTTTATTTCATTCGATGCCGGAAGCAAAGAAGTGATTCATTTTAATAATCATATTTTTCAATTCAAACCAAATGGACTAAACACAGGAATTCATGAATTAGCTGAGGCATTGGCAACTATAAATTCGCAAGTTGTTTATCCAACGGTTACTATTTTGGAATCTGATTTTTCGATTTTATTTCAAAAGCATTCTTATCTAAACGATAAGCAATTACTCGCTATTCTAGAAAACACAAAATAAGTTAGTTACTTGCAAAAAGAATATCATAAAATAACAATCAAACTATAACAAAACTTTATATTCCAAATTAAGTTCTTGCAATTAAACTTTGTAACTTTGCATTTCTAAAAGTTGAACTTAAAATAAAAAATATGTATCCAGAAGAAATGGTAAAACCAATGCAGGCTGAATTGACAACTGTAGGTTTTCAAGATTTACATAGTGCAGAAGCTGTTAATGACGCAATAAAAGCAGAAGGCACAACATTGGTGGTAGTAAATTCTGTTTGTGGCTGTGCAGCAAGAAATGCACGTCCAGGAGCAACTATGAGTTTAGAAGGCGCCAAAAAACCTGATAATTTAATCACCGTTTTTGCAGGAGTTGATAAAGAGGCTGTAACTGCAGCAAGAGAACACATGTTCCCTTTTCCTCCATCATCTCCAAGCATTGCCTTGTTCAAAAATGGTGAATTGGTTCATATGTTAGAGCGTCACCACATTGAAGGACGTCCTGCTGAAACAATTGCAGAAAACTTAAAAGATGCTTTCGACGAATTTTGCTAAATAGCAATAATAGACTGAAAACAAAAGAGGCTGTCCGAAAAGGGCAGCTTTTTTATGCAGCAAATTTCAGGAATCGATTTTGAGTTTGTTGATTTATGAAAAAATATTCTGTTACGGTTTTAAAAAGGTAAATTTCGACTTCTATAACTCTATTTCGAACTC
>CAUPJC010000011.1:0-132214 GCA_963511475.1 uncultured Flavobacterium sp. | reverse complement strand
TGATAAAATTTTAAATTGGGTTTGATAAATTGGTACCACTTTGTTAAATTCATATTTATAATTTGTACATCCTACTATAGCAATGAATTTTTAAAAACGAAAGCTCAAAACAAAATTCGTCTAAAACACAAGCCTCAAAAAGAAGGCATAAAAACCACAATAAACAGAAATAAATTTGTTGCAAAATAACCCAAAAAATAATAAGATGCAAAAAACCGCGCACAAAGTCAAGCAAAAAAACGATCCTGAGCAAAAAAACAAACAATCCAATACATTATTCAATATTTAAAAGAAAAACACAATTTTAAATTCCACAAAGCAAGATTTTAAAACTTTATTTCTAATTCTCAAGCTACTTTGTCTTTTTAATTTTAGCCTAAAATCTATTTATAATTTAAAAAAATAACATCCATAATTCCCTTTTGGATGTCGTAAAATCAAATTAAAAAATAAGCCAAAAAGAAGTGCATTTAGGCTATTTTAATTCCAATAAAAACTACAATCTGATTCCAGATTACAAAGTGTAACACTTGATAATTATTACTATTTAAACACAAAATGTTATATTTTTTAAACACAAACCACTTATTTTGTGCTACAATAGCAATAAATTTGGAAATTATTAAACACAAAAGCATTTAGTTATAGCTAGGACACAAAAAAGAAAAATTAATTTAAATCAAAAAGAGGTGATATTTATTAAAATCAAAAACGGTTTTATGTAATTCTTTCAAAGTCTTTTTGGGTATCGTATAAAACAAAATATCGAAATTGTCCTCATTAATCCTTTTTTTACTTTTGCATACCTATTATAATTACCCAGAAATGCTGGCGTTATAAAATTACAATTAAAACAATATAAAATGAGTAAGACATTATTTGACAAAGTATGGGATTCACATGTAGTACGTAAAATTGAAGATGGACCAGATGTGTTTTTTATTGACCGCCATTTCATTCACGAAGTTACAAGTCCTGTTGCTTTTTTAGGATTAAAAGCTAGAAACGTAAAGGTTTTATACCCAGAGCGTACTTTTGCCACTGCCGATCACAATACACCAACTATAAACCAACACTTGCCTGTTGCTGATGCGCTTTCTGCTAATCAATTACAAGCTTTAGAAGACAACTCAGCCGAATACGGAATTTCTCACTGGGGATTAGGTCATCAAAAAAATGGAATTGTACACGTAGTAGGTCCTGAAAACGGAATTACTTTGCCTGGTGCTACTATTGTTTGCGGTGATTCACATACTTCTACTCACGGTGCTTTTGGAGCAATTGCTTTTGGTATCGGTACTTCTGAGGTTGAGATGGTTATGGCTACTCAATGTATCATGCAGCCAAAACCAAAGAAAATGCGTATCAACGTAAATGGTACATTAAGCAAAGGTGTGGGACCAAAAGATGTTGCTCTTTATATTATTGCTCAATTAACTACTTCTGGTGGCACAGGCTATTTTGCTGAATATGCAGGAAATGTATTCGAAGAAATGACTATGGAAGGCCGTATGACTGTTTGTAACCTTTCTATCGAAATGGGTGCTCGCGGCGGTATGATTGCTCCTGACCAGACTACTTTTGATTTCCTTGAAGGAAGATTATATGCTCCTAAAGGTGAAGCTTGGACGAAAGCAGTTGAATACTGGAAAACTTTAAAAACCGATGCTGATGCTGTTTTTGATACTGAATTAAACATCAATGCAGAAGATATCGAACCAATGATTACTTATGGTACAAATCCTGGAATGGGAATTGGCATCACTAAACATATTCCGAACGCTAATCAAGTTGAAGGCGGTGCTGAAACGTATAAAAAATCGTTAGCTTATATGGGCTTCAATGAAGATGATGTGATGATTGGAAAAACAATCGATTATGTTTTCTTAGGAAGCTGTACAAACGGACGTATTGAAGATTTTAGAGCTTTCGCAGAAATTGTAAAAGGCCGTAAAAAAGCGGACAACGTTACTGCTTGGTTAGTTCCAGGTTCTCACGTTGTTGAAGCTCAGATTAAGGAGGAAGGAATTTTGGATGTTTTAACTGAAGCAGGATTTGTATTGCGTCAGCCGGGATGTTCAGCTTGTTTAGCAATGAACGATGATAAAGTTCCAGCCGGAAAATATGCAGTAAGTACATCAAACAGAAACTTTGAAGGCCGTCAAGGTCCTGGATCAAGAACTTTGTTAGCTTCTCCAATTATGGCAGCTGCTGCAGCGGTTACAGGAAAATTGACTGATCCAAGAGAACTTTTTTAATTTTTCACCGCAAAGGCGCTAAGACGCAAAGAAAATATGTATATAGATAAATATGAAGAATTAGCCAAACAAATATTTTTAGCTAGTCTTGAGGTTCACAAAATTATGGGACCTGGTTTATTAGAATCTGTATATGAGATGTGTCTTTTAAGAGAATTGCAGTTGAGAAATGTTTCAGCAGAAAGTCAAGTTGGTATTCCTTTACAATTCAAAGGTTTTGATTTATCAAAAGAGTACAGAATTGATATTTTAGTTGAAAAAGAAATAATAATAGAATTAAAATCTGTAGATACAATATTACCAGTACATCAAGCACAAATAATATCATATCTTAAATTAGCAGATAAAAGAATGGGATTTCTAATTAATTTTAACGTCCCAATCATAAAAAATGGTTTCAAAAGATTCGTAAATAATTACTAATCTATTAGATTATATCAAGAAAAAGTATTGCGCTTTTTTCAGTTAAATAATAATTAATATAGCATTGGGCCTTTGTGCCTTTGCGGTTAAATAAAATCAAATGGCATACGATAAATTTAATATCCTTACCAGTAGTGCAGTGCCACTACCAATAGAAAACGTAGATACAGATCAAATCATACCAGCTCGTTTCTTGAAAGCTACAAAGCGTGAAGGTTTTGGAGATAATCTTTTTAGAGACTGGAGATACAACGGAGACGATACTCCAAAAGCAGATTTCGTTTTAAACGATTCTACTTACTCTGGAAAAATCCTTGCTGGAGGAAAAAACTTTGGTTCAGGTTCTTCTCGTGAGCACGCTGCTTGGGCAGTTTATGATTACGGATTCCGCGCTGTAGTTTCTTCTTTCTTTGCAGATATCTTTAAAGGAAACTGTTTGAACATTGGTGTTTTACCAGTACAAGTTAGCCCAGAATTTGCGGATACTATTTTCAAAGCTATCGAAGCAGATCCAAATACACAATTGGAAATCAATTTGCCAGCACAAACTATTACTTTATTGGCTACTGGTGAAAAAGAATCTTTTGACATCAACGGATACAAAAAAAACAATATGATCAATGGTTTTGACGATATTGATTATTTACAAAATATTAAAGAAGATATTGTCGCTTTTGCTGACAAACTTCCTTACTAAAAGTATTCATTTTGCAGTATTTAATTGTAATCATTACAGATAAAATATTGCCAAAAAAGTAATTTAAAACCGCCTGACAGCTTTACATAAAACTGTCAGGTAATTTTATTTAATTTAGGCTTCATTTCACGAGAATATGTAATAAGTCAAATAACATTTATACGCTATACACTTATAAAAAAACATGAAAAAGTTCTTTATCTTAATTTTTATTTCATTAACCTCTTTTTTAACCTCTTGCTCCGAAGATGAAGCTGATACGCCTATCTCTTCAAATTTAAAAGATATTTACATTTGCGGAAGGGAACATAATGGCTCTCATAGTATTGCTAAACTTTGGAAAAATGGTATAGCGACAAACCTATCAAATGGAACAACGGATTCTGAGGCTATTGACGTAACTGTCTCAGGAGAGGATGTATATGTCGTTGGTGATGAGTACCTTCCTGGATCAGGAAACAACATTGCAAAATTTTGGAAAAATGGAGTTTCAACAAATTTAACAACCGGAGCTAATCATGCCTCAGTAAATGCAATTACAGTTGTAAACAATGATATTTATATCGCTGGATTTGAGTATAAGGGGTCAATGGGAGTTGCTAAATATTGGAAAAACGGAATTGCCACAAGTCTAACAAATGGTAATTTTGATGCAAATGCTTTCGCCATTACGGTTGTTGGTTCTAATATATATGTTGTTGGATATGAAACAAATGGTAATAACTATATTGCAAAACTTTGGAAAAATGGAATTTCTACAAGTCTAACAGACGGAACTAATCATGCCCAAGCACATGCTATTGCCGTTATTAACGATGACGTTTATGTTGCTGGTCATGAATATTATAATCATCAATCTATAGCTAAAGTATGGAAAAATGGAATAGCAATAAATTTGACAAATGGAATTAATTCAGCTTTTGCATATTCAATCAAGGTAATAGGTTCTGATATTTATGTTGCAGGGACCGAACGTAATGGAAATGAATATGTGGCAAAACTTTGGAAAAATGGTGTCGCCACAAATTTAACAGATGGAACCAAATACTCTACAGCTCAAGACATAAGCGTAATCGGATCTGATATTTACATAGTTGGCTTTGAAGGTATTGAATCAAATAGATTTCCCAAGTTTTGGAAAAACGGAAAAATAAATCCAATTAATTCAGAATCAAACAATCACACAATGCTAAAATCTATTTTTATTACAACAAATTAAAAAACAAAAATTTAATAACTTTAATATGATTTTTTAATATATTCTAATTCAGAATAAAAGATTTTTAACACAATATTATATAAAAATACACATGGTCTTAGAAGTGGCAATTCTGCAGGTAATAAAAGGAGAAGAACAAAATTTCGAAAGGGATTTTACCATTGCCAGCCAGTTCATACAATCCATTCCTGGTTATGCAGGCCATAGTCTGAGAAAATGTTTGGAAGCAGAAAACAAATATCTGTTATTGGTTGATTGGGAAAATTTAGAAGATCACACCGTTGGGTTTAGAGAATCTGAGGCGTATTTAGAGTGGAAAAGATTGCTACATCATTATTATAATCCGTTTCCAGTTGTGGAGCATTATGAAATGGTTTTGGAAAATAAAAAATGCTTTTAAAATAGAAAATGAAAGTAAACAAACACATTCAAAGAGATGGAGAAGCCAATAAAATATTTGATGACAGAAGCCTGACAAATGATTACAGAAATTTAATCTCAATTTTAAAACCTGGTATAAAAGTTCTTGATGTAGGTTGTGGGACAGGTTCCATTTCCAAAGACATTGCAAATATAGTTGGCGAAAACGGAAAAGTCACTGGAATAGATAATACAGTAAGTTTCATTTTAAGCGGGAAGGAATCATATCAAAACATTCCGAATTTAGAATTGATTCATGTTGATTTATTCGATTTTAATCCTGAAGAAAAATTTGATTTAATTGTTTCTGCTAGAACTTTACAATGGTTGAGCAATCCTAAAGAGGCTTTAGTAAAAATGAAATCACTGCTGAAACCAAACGGTCAAATTTCGATTTTGGACTATGACCACACGAATTTAGACTGGAATCCGCTGCCTCCAGAAAGTATGCAGGAATTTTACAATACGTTCTTAAAATGGAGACAAGACGCTGGAATGAATAATCGAATTGCAGAAGATTTGCCAGCTTTATTAGAAGAAGTGGGTTTTCATTCGGTTGAAAAAATCAATTCGGATGAGTTTTATAATGATGAAAGAGCAGATTATAAATCGAAAATAGGCATTTGGTCTAAAGTTGCTGGTTCTCTTCAAATGGTGGAAGAAGGTTATTTAGAAAATGATCTACGATTGAAAACAATTGAAGAATACAACCATTGGGTAGAAACGGAAGCGATTTCTATGACAATGAAATTAAATGAAGTGAGGGGAAGAATATAAATTATCAATATGAATTTTAAACCCAGTACGATAAAAGACATAGATGTAATTTTTGATTTTTATGATATGGCTATTGCATATCAAAAGACGAAATTTAACAAACAATGGCAAGGCTTTGACAGAGCATTGGTAGAAAAAGAAATTACCGAAAACCGTCAATGGAAAATTACAATTGATGATGAAATTGCCTGCGTTTTTGCCATAACATTTGAAGACAAAAGCATTTGGAAAGAAAAAAATAGTGACAAAGCTGTTTATTTTCATCGAATAGTAACGCATCCAAAATTTAGAGGTCATCATTTTGTAGAAAAAATAATCGGTTGGGGACTGCAGTTTGCAAAAGAAAATAATTTGGATTTCTTAAGAATGGATACTTGGGGAGATAATGAATCATTAATTGAATATTATCAAAAATGCGGATTTAATTTCCTTGGAATTATAACCCCTGATTATGACGGTTTACCCAAACATTATGAAGGAATAACATTGAGTTTATTTGAAATTAAAGTAAATCGTCTCTAAAATAAAACATACAATACCCTTTTAAAAAAGGAACATAAAAGCAATATGGAAAAAAGAAAAATTGAAATAATGGATACTACGCTTCGAGATGGTGAGCAAACCTCGGGAGTATCCTTTTCGGCAGCAGAAAAATTAACCATTGCGCAATTATTGCTTGAAGAATTACATATTGACCGTATTGAAATCGCATCGGCTCGTGTGAGTGAAGGTGAATTTCAAGGGGTAAAAGGGATTATGGAATGGGCATCAGCAAAAGGCTATGCCAATCGTATCGAAGTATTATCTTTTGTAGATGGAGGAGTTTCTATTGAATGGATGAAAAAAGCGGGAGCCAAAGTTCAAAATTTATTAACCAAAGGTTCTTTAAACCATTTGACACACCAATTAAAGAAATCGCCAGAACAGCATTTTTTCGAAATCGAACAATCTATTGCTTTGGCAAATGAAAATGGAATTTCGACCAATGTATACCTAGAAGATTGGAGTAATGGTATGCGCAATTCTCCTGAATATGTTTTTCAATATTTGGATTTCTTAGTAACACAACCTGTCAAAAGAATATTATTACCCGATACTTTAGGAGTGTTGATTCCATCGGACACTTTTGAATTTATTTCTAAAATAACCTCAAAATACCCAAACATTCATTTTGACTTCCATGCTCACAATGACTATGATTTGAGTGTTGCCAATGTGATGGAAGCGGTAAAAGCAGGTATCAATGGACTACATGTTACCGTAAACGGAATGGGAGAACGCGCTGGAAATGCGCCGCTTGAAAGTACTGTTGCAGTAATTAATGATTTTATGCCAGAGGTAAAAATTAACATTAAGGAATCATCTTTATATTCGGTAAGTAAACTGGTTGAGACTTTTACCGGTTATAGAATTCCTGCTAATAAACCAATCGTTGGCGATAATGTCTTCACACAAACCGCTGGAATTCACGCCGATGGTGATAACAAAAACAATTTATATTTTAATGATTTGCTTCCAGAACGTTTTGGAAGAAAACGTAAATATGCTTTAGGAAAAACTTCCGGTAAAGCCAATATCGAAAAAAACCTTCAGGAATTAGGATTAAAACTGAATCCTGAAGATTTAAAATTAGTTACCCAAAGAATAATCGAGCTGGGTGACAAAAAAGAAACGGTTACCAAAGAAGATTTGCCATACATCATTTCAGATGTTTTGGACAGCCAAACCTATGAAGAAAAAATTGTGGTGGAATCGTATGTCTTAGTTCATGCTAAAGGAATGCGTCCCTCAACAACGCTTTGTTTAAAAATAGACGGAGAAATTATTGAAGAAAGCGCACAAGGTGATGGCCAATTTGATGCTTTTATGAATGCTCTCTCTAAAATATATAAAGGAAGAAAAAAAACTCTGCCAAAATTAATCGACTATGCAGTCCGCATCCCTCCAGGCAGCAGCTCGGATGCTTTATGTGAAACCATCATCACTTGGACTCACAATGGAAAAGAATTCAAAACAAGAGGATTAGACTCGGATCAAACGGTAGCTGCAATTATTGCAACACAAAAAATGCTCAATGTCGTGTCGATTTAAAAAATAAATTTCAATAAAAAATATAATTAAAAATAAAAAACAATGAAATTCAATATTGCCCTTTTAGCCGGAGACGGAATCGGACCAGAAGTAGTTAACGAAGCTGTTAAAGTTTCGGATGCCATTGCAAAAAAATTTAATCACGAAATCACTTGGACACCAGCACTTACTGGTGCTTGTGCTATTGATACTGTTGGAGTTCCTTACCCAGATGAAACTCATGAAATTTGTATGGCTGCCGATGCTGTTCTTTTTGGAGCTATCGGACATCCAAAATATGATAATGATCCAAGTGCTCCTGTTAGACCTGAACAAGGTTTATTGTTGATGCGTAAAAAATTAGGTTTGTTTGCTAATGTGCGTCCAACATTTACATTCCCATCTTTGATCGACAATTCTCCTTTAAAAAGAGAAAGAATCGAAGGTACCGATTTAGTTTTCTTAAGAGAATTGACTGGAGGAATCTATTTTGGTGAAAAAGGAAGAAGAGACGGTGGAGAAACTGCTTTTGATAATTGCGTATACACTAGAGCCGAAGTACAGCGTTTGGCTAAAAAAGGATTTGAATTAGCCATGACACGTTCTAAAAAATTGTGTTGCGTAGACAAAGCAAACGTATTAGAAACTTCACGTTTATGGAGAGAAACAGTACAGGCAATGGAAAAAGATTATCCAGAAGTTACAGTTTCTTATGAATTTGTAGACGCTGTCGCTATGCGTTTGGTTCAATGGCCAAACTCTTATGACGTATTGATTACAGAAAATTTATTTGGTGATATTTTAACCGATGAAGCTTCTGTAATTTCAGGTTCAATGGGATTAATGCCGTCTGCATCTGTTGGAGAACACACTTCCCTTTATGAGCCAATCCACGGTTCGTATCCGCAGGCTACTGGATTGAATATTGCAAATCCATTGGCGACTGTTTTATCTGCTGCTATGATGTTTGAAGATGCTTTTGGATTAAAAGACGAAGCAGAAGCAATAAGAGCCGTTGTAAACAAATCATTAGAGCAGGGAATTGTTACTGAGGATTTAGTGGCAAAAGGTGCAAAAGCATATTCTACAAGCGAAGTTGGTGATTGGTTAGTAGCAAATTTGTAAAATAGATACTCTTTACGCCTCCTCTTCTTTGAAGAGGATGAGGGAGAGAAAACAAAAAAGGTGTCAACTTACATTGACACCTTTTTAATATATTATTGAAAAAAATATTAATATCTTCCTCCTCTGTCTCCACCTCCACGGTTGTCTCCACCACGGCTGTTTCCACCACCATAACCACCGCGTGAATCTCCACCACGACTGTTATTGTTAAAACTTCTTCTTTCGCCTTCTGGTTTTGGTTCAGATTTGTTTACAACTATTGCACGTCCTTGAACAGTCGCACCATTCAATTCGTCAATTGCTTTTTGAGCTTCATCATCATTTGTCATTTCAACAAAACCAAATCCTTTACTTCTTCCTGTAAATTTATCTGTGATAATTTTAACTGAATCAACTGCTCCGTAAGCCTCGAAAGACTCTCTTAAATCTGCTTCCTCAATACTGAATGGAAGGCTTCCAACAAAAATATTCATAAGTACTTATTTATAATAATTAGAACAAATGTACTCTATTTTTTTTCTAATCAACTATAAATTAGGTTATTTATCAGATAATTTATGAAAACACTCTATTTCATTATATTCCTTTCTCACAAATTTAACACTCCAAAACTGCTTTTCATATAATTATTAATTTCAGAATCAACTCAAATAGAATTTTTATATAATAAAGAATCATTAGAAATTTTCATTTATTGTAATTGGAAATTTCTAAAATTAATTCGACAGTTTCGCCTCATAAGTATTCATTCCTTTATAAAAAAACACCTCTTTGAAAATTTGTATTAGGTTTATTCCAAGGATCTTTCGGCTCATTTTTTTGATAAATGTCTGTCGTTAAAGAGCCATTGGGATATTGAACAGCAAATTTTTTATCTTGGTTTGATTCATGCAAGACACTAAGATAAGAATTGCTAAACCTAAAAAACTATGTATTTACTTTAATTTATTTCAGTGTTTTCTTGTTCTAATTAAAATATAAATACCGCTAACTGACTATTGCCCATTAAAATAATAAACTTTTTAGTATGTTTCAATAAAAGATGTATCTTTGCACCCTTAATTAATCGAGGTCGAGTACCTCAAAATTTAATCATACGATTATGTCAGTAAAAATTAGATTACAAAGACACGGTAAAAAACAAAAACCGTTTTACTGGGTTGTAGCAGCAGATGCTCGCTCAAAAAGAGATGGTAAATACTTAGAAAAAATCGGTACTTACAATCCAAACACTAACCCAGCAACTATCGAATTAAACCTTGATAGTGCAGTAAAATGGTTGCACAATGGTGCTCAGCCAACTGATACTGCAAAAGCAATTCTTTCTTACAAAGGCGCTTTATTGAAACACCACCTTGATGGAGGTATTCGTAAAGGAGCTTTAACTCAAGAACAAGCTGATGCAAAATTAGCTGCTTGGTTAGAAGCTAAAGCTGGAAAAGTGGATGCTAAAAAAGAAGGTTTGACTAAAGCGCAAGCTGATGTTAAAGCTAAAGCTTTGAAAGCAGAACAAGCTGTAAACGCAAAACGTTTAGCTGATGCTGCTCAAGCAGAAGCTGATGCTATTGCTGCTGCAACTCCTGCTGTTGAAGAAGAAGTTGTTGCTGAAGTAGAAGCTGAAGAAGCTCCTGTTGCAGAAGAAAATAACGAAACAACTGAAGCATAATTTAGTAGGCGACGATGCGTAAAGAAGATTGTTTCTATTTGGGTAAAATCGCCAAAAAATTTAGTTTCAAAGGGGAAGTCTTAGCCTATTTAGACACGGACGAACCTGAGTTATACCAAAACTTGGAATCAGTGTTTGTTGAATGCAACAAACACTTGGTTCCTTTTTTTATTGAAAATAGCTCTTTGCATAAAAACGACTTCCTCCGAATTCGTTTTGAAGATGTCAATACCGAAGATGAAGCTGATGCTCTTTTAGGTAACGACCTTTATCTTCCCTTAAAAATGTTGCCAAAACTCACTGGCAACAAATTCTACTTTCATGAAGTAATTGGTTTTGAAGTAGAAGACAAACGCCTTGGGTATGTTGGAGAAATTCAATCCATCAACGACACTACAGCTCAGCCTCTTTTTGAAGTACTAAAAGGTGATGCTGAAATCTTAATTCCGATGATTGATCATTTCTTGGTAAAAATCGATCGAGAAAATAAAAAAGTTATCATGGATTTGCCGGAAGGCCTGATTGAAATGTACTTATAGTTTAGTATAAAGTATTCAGTCGTAGAGTTCAGTTCCTGAAAAAATCTAAAATCAGCATTCGTTAACCTTCAATCTGAAATCTCTATGTCCAAATTTCAATTCAAACAATTCTCTGTCGAACAAGACCGTTGTGCAATGAAAATTGGAACTGATGGTGTTTTGCTGGGTGCTTGGACTCCTGTCGAAAATAATCCTTTCAGTATTTTAGACATTGGAGCCGGAACTGGAATAATTGCTTTGATGCTGGCGCAAAGATGCGGAGCACAGCAAATCGATGCTTTGGAAATTGACGAAGACGCTTACGAACAAGCCACAGATAATTTTGAAAATTCCCCTTGGAATGACCGATTATTTTGTTTTCACGCTGGTTTAGATGAATTTGTTGAAGAACCAGAAGATGAATATGATTTAATTGTTTCCAATCCTCCTTTTTACAGTGAAGATTACAAATCAAATGACGATCAAAGAGACTTGGCGCGCTTTCAAGATGCGATGCCTTTTGAAGAATTGATTGAAGCTGCCGCTTTATTACTCTCTGAAAACGGAATTTTCTCAGTAATAATTCCTTTTAAAAAAGAAGAAAGTTTCTTGGCTCTTGCCAAAGAATACGAATTATATCCCCTAAAAATCACACGCGTAAAGGGAACTCCAACCTCCGAAACCAAACGCAGTCTTTTGGCTTTTGGCCGAAATGAAAACACTGCTGTTTTTTTAGATGAGTTAATTATAGAAACAACAAGACATATTTACACTCCCGAATATATTCAGCTTACGAAAGATTTTTATTTAAAAATGTAAGACCTGTTTCGCTTTATTTTTATTTTCCCCTCAATACTATTGATTAGATGAATCTTAGAGGCTGATATTTTTCAGCTGAACCTCTTTGTTTCTCGCCAAAAAAGTTGATTTTTCTTTAATTCTTTGTGTTAATCATAAATTTTATAAAAAAATTAAATTTGATTTGAATCAAAAAACAAGGATTCAAAAAACTGTTATAATGGAAAGCTATCCATATAATAAAAACTGGTATCAATTGTCAATATATAATTTCATAAAAGCTGAATTTTGAAAAAGCAGTCAACCCTCGCATTCCTTTTTTTATTTTCAGAACATTTATTAGCTCAGACTCCGAGCATTTCCAACAAAAGTTTCTCTTTGGGCAGCTATGGATAAGCAAGAATAACTCATAGCTTAGGAGCACCAAACAGTGATTTTCCCGCAATCTTTAAATCTAAATGGTATTGGATCTATTGGAGGGCGTTTTGAAGAAAATGACTATTTAGAACTAGTTTCAGCATTACACTTTGATCCAGCTATTGCGGGCAAGGAAAAAACCAAAATCAATGTTCAGGCTCGCTTCTCTTTTTATACCACAAGGGCAATTAATAGGCAATGTTTCCAACAAATCAATTGGAGGGATCACAACAGCACTGCCTGAGGTGTATGCAGAAGCCAATAATATAATGGGCAGTGAATGGAGTGTTTGGGCTGGAGCAAGGCTTTTTCGAGGTGATGACATACACTTTATTGATCATTACTATTTTGATGATCATTCTGAACAAGGAGTTGGAGTTAAGCACAAAAACACACAGATTTCAGTAATATTCACAGGCTCAATAGATACAACCTCTACATTACCTCCTAATTTTTATCTAAATATTGTAAATGGAACGCCAACTTTAGGATTACGTAATAGATATAATTCTGTTTTGGAGCACTCCATAATGATTAAGAAAGGATACGTTAAACTACTTGGTAAATTTCAGCGTCTTCCATCTGGTATTTCGAAAGATGCCACTACACAATATAGTTATCCTGCCGATTGGGGGTTCTATAATTGGAGCGAAATATTACAAGACTATTTCTTCTAAGCTCCCAGGTTCTTTTAATGCAATAAGCGCCAGATAGGTACAGGAATTGCCAACGGTGGTGATGGAGGAAGCACTAGAACTTATGTTACTTACGGAGGTCTCAATTTGGGAACCAATAATTTCAGAAAAGCGTTCTCATTAGCGCTTACCGAAACTTTTTTGATAAATTTCAACAACAAATATTCTCTGAATGGATATGATGTTTACACCAAAAGCAGAGGTGCCAGCGACAGCCTTAATACCATTACTACTATCTAGGCAAACGAATTTTTTTAACAGAAAACAAGATATTGCTCTTGGAGCGAGAGGTACATGGTTTATAAAAGACTGGCTGCACTTACTCCATGAATTCGATTTAACTTGATGAAAAGACGGAATACAAGATTTCGCCCAGATGACTAAATTCACCATTGCACCCACATTTGTTACTACTGCTGTAAGAGATGTTTGGGCTAGACATCATTTCCAATTAGTATATAGATTGCCCATTATAATAAATTTGCTGCCAACAATCTTTATTCTCCCTATCTAGCGCAAAGCGGATCCAAAGATTGGGAACAGTATTTGGATGCTAAAGTTGAATGGTGGATATGGTAATTAAAAAAAGTTCCAGTAATTTGAGATTCAAAAATCAAATTATTACTGGAACTTTTTTAAGTTTATTTAAGGGGCCATCAGTTACTTTGCTATACAGTAAGTGTTTTCTGAGTCAACATCACCATCTGGGAAATTTTTAGCATGAAAAGTCCTTTTTACGGTAAAACAATCACCGTCAATGCTAATAATTGTCATCACAATTTTGTCTCCAACCTCCAGTTGTGATTCAGTAAGTTTTTTGACGCAGGTAACTTCATATTCACAGTCACTTAGCCACTTTACGCTCCAAACTAGCTGAAGAACTCCATTGTCATAACTTTCTTGAGTTGCGCCTTTTATCACAAACGTTTTTTTAGGATAGTCAGGATTATACGCTTTGATGTTTTTAAGTTTACTGCAATCAAGTGTTTGAGAGTATCCTAGTGACCCTGCAAATAATAATAAAATAAGTGCTATTTGTTTTTTCATAATTTTAATTTAGACTGATTTGGGGTAAAACAGTTGATTAACATCTATTAGTTTGTTTCGCAATATTACAAAATTGTATTACTCTATCCAACATTTTATCGTTCCCTTTTATGACAGAATTGCAAAAAATTATTCATCTTAATTTTTATTTGCATTGATTGGCTTTGAATGTAATATTATGGCTTAAAGTATTTTTTTAATTTCTATGATGATTGAGATAAATTTTAAGGTGAAATTTAATTAAAATTATTTTTGCAACATTTTGAATTAGTTTTGTTATATTTCTTTATGTAGATTTGTATTAACTAAAAAAAGACATCATGAGACCCGATTTATTTCAAGCCCCAGATTATTATAATCTAGATGATTTATTGAGTGAGGAACACAAACTGGTTCGTGATTCTGCACGTGCATGGGTAAAACGCGAAGTTTCGCCTATCATAGAAGAGTATGCACAGAAAGCAGAATTTCCGAAACAAATCATAAAAGGACTGGGAGAGATAGGCGGTTTTGGACCGTATATTCCTGTAGAATATGGCGGTGCAGGACTAGACCAAATTTCTTATGGTTTAATTATGCAGGAAATAGAACGCGGTGATTCTGGTGTTCGTTCTACGTCATCTGTGCAGTCTTCACTAGTGATGTATCCTATTTGGAAATACGGAAACGAAGAACAAAGAATAAAATATCTTCCAAAATTAGCTACTGGAGAATTCATGGGCTGTTTTGGACTGACAGAGCCAAATTATGGTTCGGATCCTGGAAGCATGATCACCAATTTTAAAGACATGGGAGACCATTTCCTTTTGAATGGTGCCAAAATGTGGATATCTAATGCTCCATTCGCAGATATTGCCATAGTTTGGGCAAAAAATGAAGAAGGAAGAATACACGGATTAATTGTAGAGCGTGGTATGGAAGGTTTTACTACTCCTGAAACTCATAACAAATGGTCACTTCGGGCATCGGCAACTGGAGAATTGATTTTTGATAATGTAAAAGTCCCTAAAGAAAATCTGCTGCCTAACAAATCTGGATTAGGCGCACCGCTTAGATGTCTAGATTCAGCTCGTTACGGTATTGCATGGGGAGCAATCGGCGCTGCAATGGACTGCTATGATACTGCTTTGCGTTATGCTAAAGAAAGAATTCAGTTTGACAAACCTATTGCTGGAACACAGCTGCAACAAAAAAAATTGGCTGAAATGATTACTGAAATCACCAAAGCACAATTACTTACTTGGAGACTTGGTGTCTTAAGAAACGAAGGCAGAGCAACAACTGCTCAAATCTCTATGGCCAAAAGAAATAATGTAGATATGGCGATTCATATTGCACGTGAAGCCAGACAAATGTTAGGTGGAATGGGAATTACCGGAGAGTACTCTATTATGCGACATATGATGAATTTAGAATCTGTGATTACTTATGAAGGAACTCACGATATCCATTTGTTGATTACTGGAATGGATGTTACTGGAATTTCAGCTTTTAAATAGGACTAAACAACTATTAAAGTATTTATAAAATTGATAGTAAAAGCTTCTTGGAAACGAGAAGCTTTTTTACTTTTACACAAAAATTTCCCCAATGAATATTTCAACAATCAACTCTAGCATTCAGACTCAAAAACAACAGTTATTAAATCATTCACTATACAAAAAAATTAATACGATTGATGATCTGCACTCTTTTTTGGAGTCTCATGTATATGCTGTTTGGGATTTTATGTCGCTATTGAAAGCACTGCAGAGCAAGCTAACTTGTACAACAACGCCCTGGTTTGCTACACCTTCTCCTGAGACACGATATTTAATCAACGAAATTGTATTGGCAGAAGAAAGCGATTTAAGCATTGACGGCAGACATTTAAGCCATTTTGAAATGTATCTGGAGGCTATGCAGGATTGCGGAGCAAAAACAATTTATATAGAACAGTTTTTATCACAGATTAATTCGCTTAAGAATATATTTGTAGCTGTTAAAAAAAGTGATTTACATCCAAATGTCAAAGCGTTTCTAGATTTTACATTTAAAGTTATTGAAGAAGGAAAGCCTCATGAAATTGCAGCGGCATTTACTTTTGGCCGAGAAGATTTGATTCCAGTTATGTTTACAGAAATTCTGAAGCAGTTTCAATCAAAATTTCCAGATTATAAATTGAATAAACTCCTTTATTATTTTGAAAGGCATATTGAATTAGATGCAGATGAACATGGTCCAATGGCTATGACAATGATAAAAGAACTTTGTGGTGAAGATCAAAAAAAATGGTCAGATGTGCAAAATGTTTCAATTTTGGCTTTAGAAAAAAGAATAGCTCTTTGGGATGCAATCGAAGAGCAGATTATTCTAAAACACGAAATGGCTTAAATCATGATTTTTTCTTAAGGGTATCTTGATTTTGCATTTATCGGCATTGGAAAAAAGGTATAACTACTATTTAGTTATTGACTATTAAAACTATAAAATAATCCCTCTAATCTTTGCTTCTTTAATTAAATCAATATCACTTCCATCTTCAATTTTAAATAAATCCTTAAGATTGACCTTACGCTGTTCGATAGCATGTAATGAAATGGGAATGTATTGAGGAATATCTTTAGTTTTTGTGCCTTTGGAAATGTGGAAAAGAATTAATTTATCAAATTGATCAATTCCTTCGATATCTGTATTATTTTGATTAGCCATTTTAATGACGGAATGGCTGTAATAGATTTCATCTTTCAAAATAACATCAAAACCAAAAAGTAATTCGTCAAAGGTTAAGTCATTCTTGATTACCAGGCCTGATGGATTTATAGTATCAATTATGTTCTTTATTTTTAGCAATTCCGTATACATGGTGAGCAAAACAATTTTGCAGTCTGGCATATATTCCATGATTAATTTGGCCAAATCTTCGCCAGAATTAATATTTTTTTCTGGATAAACAGGCATGCTGATATCTAAGAAAGCAACGTCAAAAGGAGTTGCTTCCCGATCTGTAATGATGTTATAGCCAGATTTACAGTCTTTCCCTTGAGTAAATGAATATTCATAAAGATCTGGCTTGTAACGGGTAATTGCATTTTTGTATCCGTCAATTATAAAAGGATGATCATCAACAATTAAAATATTCTTTTTAATTGACTTTTCCACATTTGAATCAACTGTCATCATGATGTAGGTTTTTGTGTTTTCTTAATTGGAATTCCTAACCTGATAGAAGTTCCTTCGTCTTTTTTTGATTTTATTTCAAGGGTTCCCTCGCATTCTATTGTTCTCGTTTTTATATTTTGGAGACCTATTCCTTTTTTGGCACGATTGATATTAAAACCTACCCCATCATCACTAATTTTTAAAACTATATTGTCATTTTGCTTTTTGAATTCTACTTTTATCTTTGAGGCATTAGCATATTTGTTGCAATTTTGAAGTGATTCCTGAAGAATACGATATATATTAATTTTTATAGTATTGTTAATTGTATCCCATTTTATGGCAGAATCTATATAAGCAAGAAATTTTGTTGGATATGTTTTTTTTTGCTCTTCAAATAAATTGGTTACTATTGCTACGAAGTTATTAATTAATTCTGACTTTTCTCTGTTAAGATTATGAGAAATTTCACGAATATCCTGTTCAATATTTTTCAGTTCGTTCAAATAATTTAAACGCATTTGGACACCAGATTCGTCTTGAATTTTATTTAAACCGTCAAGATTGATTCGAACTCCAAATAATCTGCCTAGAACTCCATCGTGCAATTCCCTTGCAACTCTTTTTTTTTCTTTAATACTATTGATTTCAATAGTATTTTGTTGGCTGATCAATAGATTATAAATTTCGGCATTAGCCTGTTGCTGTTGCTGTTTAAACAATAGCTCTCTTTGTCTAACTTTCTGATTATTAATTGTATATAATAGCGTTACTAAGATAATAAAAGATCCGAAAATTAACAAAAGTTTTTTATTCTGACCTTCAAGATTGGTGTTCTCAACTTTAATCTCATCCGTTTCATATTCAATTCTGGAGAATTTTTCACCCATTTTTCGCTCAGCTTTTTGCAGGCGATCATTAATAAGTATATATTCTTTAGAATATTTTGAAGCGTTTTTGGTATCTACGGCTTCTATTTGTTTAAGAGCCTCAAGTATACTCCTTAATCTATTAGTCCTACGCGATAAAGTAAGAGCTTGTTTGGCATATTGAATAGCTTTTAAAGTATCCTTTTTAGAGGAAAAATATTCAGATAATCGAGTTTTACTCACAATGATTCCAGAGATAATTTTAAGACTATCTCTAATTTTTAAAGCCTGATAAAATTGATTGGGAAGATTGTCAGATTCATTTAGTTTGAATTTGGCATAAGCCAAATTATCCAATAACATTGCATATAATTTGGGTTTATCTACAAATAAACGCTCTTCCCTTAATCCTTTTTCAAAATAATTTTTGGCTTGTCTGTAATTTTTTAAGTTCAAATACACATAGCCCATATTGTTTAAGGAAGAGGCTTTAAATTGGAATATTAGTGGAATTGATTTGTCCTCAATACTTCTCAATGCCTTTTTGTGAAATTCTAATGCTTTATCGTACTCCTCTCTTTCATTATACAAAATTCCTAAAAGATTGTAAGATTCATAAAATAGATCATTGGCATTCTCACCTTTTAAGGCACGCAATGCCTTAAAAACAGTTATTTCACTATCAAATAAATCATTTTCATTGAATCGTAAATTGGCTTTACTAATCCGTGTTTTAGCCAGGTTGTAATTATTATTGAGTTTAAGATAAAGTTTTTCTGCTTTAAAATAGCAGTAAAATGCACTATCCGAAATGGCTTTTGCCCCATAATAATCACCCAGATAAGTATAGGCTTTGGCCATATTAACAGTATCATTACTTTTTTTGGTGCGATTTAAAATAAGGTTAGTAGTTTCAAGATAACCTTGCGAATCATTCATGTTATAATAACGATTGGCAATTTTAAAGAGATTGACTGTATTAATGGAATCGTCTTTTTGATTCAAAATAATTGCTAATGCCTTTTGATTGTATTTTTTTTTGTACACGTACGCCAAATGTTCATCATTAGCCAACGTGAGATAGATAGGAAGACTATCTAGTGAGGCGTTTGGGGCTTGTTTAGCTACTTTATTCTTGGTGCAACTAAAAAAAACAACCAAAAAAAGAAATAATATGTAGTATATTCTATTCAATAGAAAGATATGAGTTTAACCAAAAATACTAAAACTTTTCATATAAAAAAAGGCTGTCAAATAAATGACAGCCTTTTTTTATATGAAAAGTTTTAGTCTACTTTTTTAGTTCTTCCAGTATCTTGTGATCCAGTACCATCGATATCGGCTATTTGATTTGTTTTTCCGTATTTCATCCCCCCCCCATTAAAATCCACTTTTTTAGTTCTTCCTGTATCTTGACTCCCTGTACCATCAATTGATGTGATTCCTGTATTGTCAGTAGTAACTGAAGGTACTGAATTGTTTGGAGAGGCAAATGAAGTTGATACTAATACTAATGTAAATAATCCGATTGTTAAGATTGCTTTTTTCATGATTTTTGGGCTTTATATTATTGTTTTTTTTACGTTTTTTGATTCCGTTTGCGTTGGAATTCTTTTGTAAAACTAAACAGTAAGCCTCAATAAACAATTTAAAAACAGCCGTTTATGGTCAATGGAGTTCGTATGATAGTGAATGAATAGCAATTTTGAGTGAATGGCTATTTATTAAGTTTCGATGTAATTTTCATTGGCAAATTCACTTATAATAAAATCGATATTTGTTTTATATGACTTAGAAAAAGGGAGTTTTATAGTAGTCTTTTTAATGTAACACAAAGAATTTCCTGTATGAATCCTGGAAATATAATTTCGGTTTACAATGTAGCTATTGTGTATTCTTATAAAAGGATTGGATAAGACAGATTCAAAATGCTTCAGAGTTTTGAATGCAGTTATCATTTCGCCATTTTGCAAATGAATATCAGTTGAATTATTATCGGCTTGGAAATAGCAAATTTCATCAGAATCAATGTATCGATGGTCGCCATAGGATTTGACACATAAAATGAATGACTTTTTACTATTTCTAGATTCAATCTTTTCCAGATTTTGTTTTTCTTGGGAATTAGGATTTTGAACAAGAACGATTTCGTCTTCCATATTTATTTTATTCAATTTATGAATCAATTTTACAAAATCGATTACTAGTAATGGTTTTAGTAAATAATCTATGACTTCATATTTAATACAGTCAAAAGCAAAATCTTTTTTCTTGGTTATAATAACAATTTTCGGTAATTCTTTCAGATACATTAATAATCCGTTTATTAATTGTAATGATAAATTACTGTTCTTATCATTTGGATCTATTTCCAAAAAGATGAGTCTTGGCATATGTTCTAAAATTAGATTCACGCCATCTGCATAATTATCAGTAGAAGCAAGAAAGTTTAATTCTGAAAATTCGCTGGCAATTGCTTTTGTTTTCAAAACACTTTCAGGATCATCGTCAATAATAATATAGGTATAATTCATTTTTTGGGGACTTAATTTTAATACTGATTTCTTTTTTATAAATGTATAAGGTTTCTATTTAAAATAAAGATTTCAAAAGAATAATTCAAATCAAAGAAAAATGATAATCACGGCAAATAATAAAATAAGAATATTCAAAGTTATGTTTTTTTAATATAGTTCCGCTAAAAGCAACATAAAATCAAATATTATTCAATTGTAAATTAAACACATACGCTAATTAGCAGGTGTGTTTTTGAAAAAATTTATCAGAAATTATTTTAAAAACTAATTTGGAATGCATGAAATAAATAGTTTATTTGTAATAAATTTAAAATAACCTTTGAAACTGGCGTTAAATTCATCACAATTTAAATCAAAATTTACTATCATGAAAATTAAAATTTTACTCTTATTGTTGTTAACGACCTATTTCTGTAGTTATGGTCAAGAAACTAATTCTATTTCGTTCAAAAATAATGAGATAAAAGGGAATGCCTTATTTTTAGTTTTAGGAGCTGTTGAAGTTACTTATGAACGATTACTTAATGAAGATTCCGGATTAGGAGTTTCTCTTTTTTTTATAAATGAAGAAGATTTTGATGTCAATTTTAGCTTAACACCTTTTTACCGTGCTTATTTTGGAAAAAAAGCAGTTGCGGGTTTTTTTGTTGAAGGTTTTAGTATGATTAATTCTGGCGTTTCTAGCACAAGCTATATATATGATTCGAATGGCAATCTAACCAGTAAGATTAATAATCATTATATTGATTGTGCACTTGGTTTTGGATTGGGTTCAAAATGGGTTCATAAAAAAGGATTTGTTTTTGAGATTAATGCGGGAATTGGTCGTAATCTATTTAGTGATGATGCTCCAGAAGTTGTAGGTCGAGGAGGAATAACCCTTGGTTACCGATTTTAATTAAAACAAAAAAATGCTTCTCAATTGAGAAGCATTTTTACTTTTATACTGATTGATAATTACATTTTCATCAGCCAGTTTTTCATCGAGACTTCATTTTCGATAATTGATTTCAAGTCAGCAATCGCTACACGATCTTGCTTCATTGTATCTCTATGACGAATTGTTACCGTTTGATCTTCTACTGTTTGGTGATCAACAGTGATACAAAAAGGAGTTCCTAGTGCATCTTGTCTTCTATAACGTCTTCCTACTGCATCTTTTTCATCATAGGACACATTGAAATCCCATTTTAAATCATCAATGATTTTTTTGGAAATTTCTGGCAATCCGTCCTTTTTGACCAATGGTAAAACGGCTGCTTTTGTTGGAGCTAAAACTGCTGGTAATTTTAAAACTGTTCTGGTTGAACCGTCTTCCAGTGTTTCTTCTTTTAATGAAGTTGCGAAAACGGCCAAGAACATTCTATCTAATCCTACTGAAGTTTCCACCACATAAGGAACGTAGTTTTGATTCAGTTCAGCATCAAAATATTGTAATTTTCTGCCTGAGAATTGTTCGTGCGCTTTTAAGTCGAAATCTGTACGTGAGTGAATACCTTCCAATTCTTTGAAACCAAACGGGAAGTTGAATTCAATATCGGCAGCTGCATTGGCATAATGAGCTAATTTTTCGTGATCGTGAAAACGGTAATTTTCTTTTCCTAAACCAAGAGATAAATGCCAGTTCAAACGAGTGGTTTTCCAATGTTCGTACCATTGCATCTCTTCGCCTGGACGCACAAAAAACTGCATTTCCATTTGTTCAAATTCACGCATACGGAAAATGAATTGTCTGGCTACGATTTCGTTTCTAAATGCTTTCCCAGTTTGTGCAATTCCAAAAGGAACTTTCATTCTTCCTGATTTTTGAACGTTCAAAAAGTTTACAAAAATACCTTGAGCTGTTTCTGGACGTAAATATAAATCCATTGCTGTATCTGCAGAAGCACCTAATTTGGTACCAAACATCAAGTTGAATTGACGTACTTCAGTCCAATTTCTAGAACCTGATTCTGGACAAGCAATTTCCAATTCTTCGATTAATGCTTTTACGTCTTCTAAATCGCCAGCGCCTAAAGAACGTCCCATTCTTTCCAGAATTTCTCTTTCTTTAGCCAAATATTCTACGACTCTTGCATTAGTTGTGATGAATTCTTGTTCGTTGAAAGCCTCTCCAAAACGAGCTTTCGCTTTTTCGATTTCTTTTTTCGCTTTTAGATTTAGCTTTTCGGCATAATCTTCAATCAAAACATCGGCTCTGTATCTTCTTTTGGAATCTTTATTGTCTATCAATGGATCGTTGAAGGCATCAACGTGACCAGATGCTTTCCAAGTTGTAGGATGCATCAATATAGCCGCGTCAAGTCCAACGATGTTATCGTTCATTTGAACCATTGATTTCCACCAATATTCGCGTATGTTCTTTTTTAATTCTACTCCGTTTTGTGCATAATCATAGACTGCACTTAAACCATCGTAAATTTCGCTTGACGGAAAAATAAATCCATACTCTTTTGCATGCGAAACTACATTCTTAAATAAATCTTCTTGTTTTGCCATAGTGGTGCAAAAATATAAAAAGGGAAATTAAAAAAAGAAAAAAAATGAAGTTTGAAGACTTGGTTTTCTTATTTTTATGGATAAATCAACTTTTTTATGCTTAAATCCCTTATTAATTTATTTTTCCCAAAGGTTTGTGTTGGCTGTAAATCATTTATAGGTACTAATGAACATATAATCTGTACGGTTTGCCGTCATGAACTGCCTTTGACGAACCATCATTTGAATCCCGAAAATGAAGCATTCAAAAAGTTTTATGGACGAATTCCTGTCGAACACGCAACGGCATTTTTGTATTTTCATAAAAAAGGAATGGTTCAGGAAATAATTCATAATTTAAAATACAAAGGACATGAAGAAATAGGCACTTTTTTGGGTGAATGGTATGCATCCGATTTAAATAACAGTTCGCTTCCAAAAGATATAGATGTGATTATTCCAGTTCCACTGCATAAAAAACGGCTGAAAGAGCGGGGTTATAATCAGGTTACGAATTTTGGGATAGCACTGTCCGAGAACTTTAAAATTCCGCTGAATGATTCTATTCTGATGCGGAAGGTATATTCTAAAACACAGTCCAAGAAAAACCTTTTGGGAAGAACAGAAGGTATTGAAACGGTTTTTGATGTTAGTTTTTCTGAAAAAGACACCAATAAGCATTATCTACTTATTGATGATGTTTTGACAACAGGAGCCACTCTTGAGGCTTGTTCAAAAGCTTTGCTGAAAATTCCCGGAGCAAAAATTAGTATTCTTTGTATGGCGATGGCTCATTCGTAATATGTAATTATCCTAACCCGTTTTTATTTCAACCTGTTAGGTATCTTTTTCTTTGGGTGTAAAAAACAGCAATACCTAACAGGTTGAAAAAAACGGGTTAGGATAGTAGAATGTCTAATTTATATTAATGATCTGATAATGCGCGTGAAGGATGGAAGCAAGTTACCGAAATAACGCGGACAGCCTGACAGCATAAAGGAAAGGGACCGAATCACGAGTATAGTGAGTTGATCCCTTTGCTTTATGGTGGCATGCCCAAATGAACTTAAAAACTATTTTTGAACGTAGGTTTTAAAATACCCGCATTCATTGATGATCTCTTTATAATATTTGGTTTTTGAATAATTGGCTTTTATGTTTTTGAAGCCCTGCCAAGCAATAAAGTTGGTTTGGTCGTCCTGAATGTCCCAAGTGGACAAATTGAGCGAATAATATTTTTTGTTATAGTAATCGTTGCGCTCGCATTTGGCAATCATGTATTGGGTTTTGGCTTTTTGCTCGTTGTTTTTGGCCGATGCAAATGCTTTTTGGTAGTAGGCTTTGGCCAACGAACAATTGATAATCATGTCTCGAATAGGATCTCTGAAATATTCGGGGCTTGAGCCATATCCAGCAATATTTCCTTCATAAAATAAGCGTCCGTTACCAAAATGGGTGATGTTGTAAAAAGCATTTCCGAGTATGCCACTGTTGTTGTATACATCGTTTTGCTTAGCAACATTGTCCTGTAATTTTTGAATAATAGTCAGGAAATCAAGCATGGTGTATTTCTTTTTTTGAGGGGCTTGATGATCGCAATCGTGGCAGTCTTTGATGCTTCCAAGGAATGGATTTCCGTAAAAAACTGTGCTTTGAAGTTTATCCGATTGTTTCATAAACGCAATAGCTTCTGGAATTTTGTTCTGGAAAGTGGCTTTAACAGCTTGAAAATAGTTAATATCTGCCATTTTTATCGAATAAATGGAAGCGCCAATTTTTTCAATTTCGGTTTTGTTGGCTTTGGACAAAAAGGACTTCATTTCCAGCAGTTGTTTTTCATTGTCATAAAAACCAGATTCATGGTTGAAAATCTCGGTCATTACCGTGTTTTTTTGTGAGCGATATAGTGCTGCCAAATAGTTTTGGCTCCAAGCCACAGCATTTTCATATCGAAAATTATCTATTGTTTTTTTAGGCAGTTCCAAATACAACCAAGACAAATCGGCCAGAATAGTTTTTTCGTTTTCAGGATTTAGCTGGTCAATTTTACTGAGATTGTTGACCAATCGCAATAAGCGAACCTGACTGACAGCCAAAGGCGTTTTTGGTATTTTGTTTTCGGCTTCATTAAAGTTTTTATCGGCTTGCTTGAAATTTCCGTTTAGGGTTTCCAGATAGCCTGCAGCAACATTCCATAAATACGGTTGCGCAGTTTTGTTGGATTCTGCAATTTTGGTAACTAAGTTAATAGCCGTTTTACGGATGCTGTCTTTGGTTCTTTTTTTGTTTTCAAGAACGGTTTTATCTTTAAAAGAACGGTCTATTTTATTCTCTTGATTGTTGATTAATCGTGTCAATAAATAGTCAATATGGGGGCTTTTTGGCCGCAGTTTGTAGATCTCGGCAATGGCTTTTTCTTCGTCATTGTAATAGCCATTTATTGCCCAAAGTGCTGCTTTTTCTTCATCGTTTTTAGCCATTGATAAGGATTGTTTCCAGTCTTTTTCTTCCTGAGGATGAAAACAATAAGCTGAAACTACACGCATAGTTGGGCATTTGTCAAAAACCTTACTGTACAGAAAATTGGATTTAGCATAGTTTTTTTGTCGGTATTCAATTCCAGCTATATATGCTAATGCTCTGTAATACAAAGTGTTTTTGGGTGCTGCTTTTTCGGTTTGGTTAAAGAAAGTAATTACGTTTGCTGGTTTGTTACTATAAAAATTAGCTTTTACAGTCAAAAACCAATACCTATTTTTCAGAAAAGAATCTTTGGTGTCATTGTATTTTTGTTCTAATGATTTAATCCATTTAGCATCAGATAGAACCTGACTTTTTACAGTCTCGTCATAACTCCAGGAATCGAATCGTTGTGTAGAATACGTTTCAACTATTTGAGCATCATTTAAAAAGAACAGAAAATCTTTGGTCTTGCTGTCGTCTAATTTTATTTTTTTATTCCATTTTTCAGATGCTTTATTTGACTTTCCTTTTTTGTAATACATGAATAGATCGGTAACATCAGCACTGCTGGAATCTATCAGAAAAAAGTTCAGGTCTTTTTCGTTAATCTTACCTTCCAAATAAGCTGACCAATCTTTTACATTTTCGCTGTTGAATCTCGTAAGATGTTCGGTATCGAAACCAATTCCGTAAAAAACATCAGAAGATAGAAACAGTGGTGAATAGGATTTATCCACAAAAGTCTCGGGAGTGAAATTAGAATCAAACGACCAGCCCCAATCACCATCTGAACAGGCATATATAGTTCCGTAAACTAAAAGGGTCAGTGCACTAAAAGCAATCAGTAACTTCTTTAAAAATGGCTGCATCATAATTTTTTAAATTGAATTCGTCTAAATCGTAAAAGATTATCTCCTTCGGATTTTGAGTTGTATATTTCTCGATATCATCTGCCATTTCTAGCAAATCATTTCGTGATATGGTTTCTATTTTTAACTGGTCATTTTCTTTATAAAAAACACCGCCAGTGAAGCTGGATTTTTTAACGGTAAACCAATTCTTTTTTGTAAGAACAAAACTATCGTTATTTTTTAAATTATGGGTATCAATTTTGTTCCGAAGGCCAATTATTTTACCATCTCTCATGTGAATACCCCACGAATAAACGGGCAGCGCAATGTTTATGGGCAACGGATAATTTTGAAGACTTGATAAATAACGGATGGCGATGCTGCGGTCATATATCGAATTCAATGAATCAGGAGCTATTTTGCCCATGTTGTAATACATCAGCACGCCACGATTGACATTTGGAATTTTTGTTTTCTTAAAATATTTTATCTGATGCAAGCGTATAGTGGCTGAGAGTTTTTTATTAGATACTTTTTTGAAAACTTCAATAAATCGTAAATAATTGTCTTTGCTCTCGAGCGTCCAATCGCAATCGATTTGGATTTCTTGAATGGTTATATTGTTTTTTGAATTGATTTGCTGCATAAAATTATTTGTTTTTTCTGCTAAATCCATCACATCTATTTTTTTGTCCAGCATCACTTTATTTTTGATGTACACGACTGGAATAATCTCAAAATCGGATGTTTTATCTTCAAAACGGATTGGAGTTCTGGGATATGGTTTTTGAGTTTTCGGACTCAAATCAATATCAAAATACCGAATATACAATCTCTTGACTTGGTTTTTGGTCAAGGTGCTTTTTTCTTTTGGCGAAAGCCTAAAAAGGGTTTTCCAATAATAAAAAGAAATTACAGGCTGTTCCTGCTGCTGACAGGAAATAAAGAAACAGAGGATAAGACTATAAAGAATTATTTTTTTCAAAGAAAAGCTGTTTTTAATGGATTACTCTTTTCTGTTTTTCGCACGATGATAAGTCCAATAAGCTAATAAAACCAATATAATGAATGGTAAGTAAGAGCCGATAAGAACACCTATTTGATAACCATCATTGGGGGCATTTTTAATTTTTTCTTCAATGTTTACCTTTTGAAGCAATAAGATCAAAGCTGTCATTGTTATTTAATTAAAGCGTTTTTTGTAAAATCAGAAAGAACCAATTTGCCGGAAATCGAAGCTCTTTCTTTTAATAATTTGTCCCAATGTGATGTTCCTTCCCAAAACACTTTTTTCATTTCGGTAAGCGCTTCCGGATTGTAATTCGCTAGTTTTTTGGAGAAAGAAGCTATTTCAATATCAAGCTCTTCGGATGTGTCTAGAATTTTAGCATATAATCCTTTTTGGAAAGCCCATGAAGCTGATTTCCATTCGTGTGATGCCAAAGTCATTTCGGACATTGCCATTTTGCCTATTTTTCTGCTCACAGCGGGTTCTATCACAAAAGGACCAATTCCAATGGCTAATTCGGATAATTTAATACTGCTATCCTGAGTTGCCAATGCATAATCACAGGCAGCAATGATGCCGACACCACCGCCAACCGCTTTGCCCTGAATACGACCAATGATTATTTTTTGGCAGGAACGCATTGCATTAATCAGATTAGCAAATCCGGTAAAAAAACGGGTTCCTTCATCAAATGTACTTACAGCAAGCAATTCATCAAACGAAGCGCCAGCACAAAACGCTCCTATTCCTTCACTTTTTAAAACAATGACTGAAACTTCTTCGTTGTCGCTCAAATAAGTAAGTTCGTTTGTTAATCGATCCAGTAATATTCTTGGAAAAGAATTACTGGCAGGATGTCCAAACTGCACTGTAGCTATTTTGTTTTCGATGACAGTTAAGAGTTTTCCGTTTTTATCAGATGGCAGCATAAGGCATATTTTGATGTAAAGTTAAAAAAGTAACCGAAGCAAAATAGTATTATTTTTTGATTTGAAGAATTGTCTTTTTGAAATTTGCATATTCCTATAATTATATCTTATATTTGCGCCATCAAACTGGGGGGATTAGCTCATTTGGCTAGAGCGCTTGCCTGGCAGGCAAGAGGTGGTCGGTTCGAATCCGATATTCTCCACATATTAAACCCAAACAATGTTTGGGTTTTTTTTATCATTTTATGAGATAGCTTTAAAAATGAAAGCTGTAATATCTTCAGTAAAACAGTTCTATCGGCTATAAATTTTGATTTTTTTAAAGTTAAAACTTATTTTTAGCTTTAATTTCTCAAAAAACTTTCCTTATTTTGTTAGAGACTTAACTTAACTTCAAAATGAAAAAAACTCTATTTCTGATGGCCGTATCTACTTCTTTGGCTTCTTTGGGGCAAACCCAAAAAGCAACTCCAATAACTTATCCAAAAACAGCAAAAGGCGAAACAGTCGATGTGTATTTTGATACCAAAGTAAGCGATCCCTACCGTTGGCTCGAAGACGATAAATCGGCAGAGACAGGTGCTTGGGTTAAAGAGCAGAACAAAGTGACCTATGATTATCTTTCCCAAATCCCTTTTAGAGATGCATTAAAAGCCAGACTCGAAAAACTATGGAACTACGAAAAAATAAGCGCACCATTCAAGGAGGGGAATTTTATTTATTATTACAAAAACAACGGACTGCAGAATCAGTCGGTTTTGTACCGCAAAGATGCCAAAGGCAAAGAAGAAATCTTCTTGGATCCCAATACTTTTTCAAAATTAGGGACAACTTCTTTGGGAGGTGTTAATTTCTCGAAAGACGGTTCCAAAGCTGCCTATTCCATCTCCGAAGGCGGAAGTGACTGGCGAAAAGTAATCTTGATGGATGTCAATAATTTCAAAAAGCTCGAAGACACTTTGGTTGATATCAAATTTAGCGGTGTGTCTTGGAAAGGAAACGAAGGATTTTATTACTCCAGTTATGACAAGCCAAAAGGCAGTGAACTCTCGGCCAAAACCGATCAGCATAAATTATATTACCATAAACTGGGAACAGCCCAAAAAGACGATCAGGTTATCTTTGGCGCAGACCAAAAACGCCGTTACGTTGGCGGACATGTTACCGAAGATAACCATTATCTGGTGATTACAGCATCAAATGCTACTTATGGAAACGAATTATACATTCAGGATTTGACCAAGCCAAACAGTCCTATTGTAACAATTGTAGATAATTTTGACAGTGACAGCAATATCATTGAAAACGAAGGAAGTAAATTATTCATAGAAACCGACCTAAATGCTCCCAATAAACGCATTGTGAGTGTGGATGTCAGTAATCCTAAACCTGAAAACTGGAAAGATGTAATTCCCGAAACCGAAAATGTGTTGACGCCAACCACAGGAGCAGGTTACATCTTTGCCAATTATATGAAAGATGCTGTGTCGATTGTGAAGCAATATGAATATTCAGGTAAATTCGTTCGTGAGATTCAATTGCCGGGATTGGGCACAGCCACTGGATTTGGAGCGAAAGAAACCGAAAAAACACTTTATTATTCATTTACCAATTATATTACGCCGGGAACGATTTATTCTTTCGAACCAAAATCAGGAAAATCGGCGATTTATGAAAAGCCAAAAGTAGATTTCAAAAGCGAGGATTATGTATCATCACAAGTGTTTTACACTTCAAAAGACGGGACAAAAATTCCAATGATTATTACCCACAAAAAAGGGCTGAAACTCGACGGAAAGAACCCGACTATTCTTTACGGATACGGCGGATTCAATATTAGTTTGACGCCTGCTTTTAGCGTTTCCAATGCAGTTTGGATGGAAAACGGCGGCATCTACGCAGTGGCTAACCTTCGCGGAGGCGGAGAATACGGCAAAAAATGGCACGATTCGGGAACCAAAATGCAGAAACAAAACGTTTTTGATGATTTCATCGCAGCCGCCGAATATCTAATCGCTCAAAAATACACATCCTCCAGTTTCCTAGCCATTCGTGGAGGTTCCAATGGCGGGTTATTGGTAGGAGCTACCATGACACAGCGTCCCGATTTGATGAAAGTCGCCTTGCCGGCCGTGGGTGTGATGGATATGCTGCGCTACCACACCTTTACCTCGGGCGCAGGCTGGGCTTTCGATTATGGAACATCTGCAGACAGCAAAGAAATGTTCGAATACATCAAAGGCTATTCGCCGGTCGCCAATGTAAAATCGGGTGTTCAATATCCCGCGACTATGGTTACTACGGGCGATCACGACGACAGAGTAGTTCCGGCACACAGTTTTAAATTTGCTGCCGAACTGCAGGAAAAACAAACAGGAACCAACCCCGTTTTAATCCGAATTGATATCAACGCAGGTCACGGAGCGGGGAAATCAGTGGCCGCTACGATACAAGAAAGCTGCGATATACAAGCCTTTACGCTTTATAACATGGGATTTACAGCATTGCCAGCAAATAAGTAATTCATAATTAATTAAGGAGCTTAATCCTGCTGTACGCTGCAAGCTTTTTCATAAAACGCCCTTTTTCTAAGAATAAAAAGGAGCTTCCGCTGGTCGCTCTTTTTGTTCAAGAAAAAGGGCATTTTATTTCAAAAGGCTTTTCGCTTCCATCAGGGCTAAGGCAGCAGTTTTCATCAGAAGCATTTAATTTGAAAAATATTCAATGATTTTACCCCAAATTTTGCTCTAAGTCTTTGCGAGGAACGAAGCAATATCACGATTTATTTTCATTACAGTAATCGGCTTAATTCTACTATTTACAGCTTTTGTCATTCCGACGAAGGAGGACTCGAGGGTAATCCCGAATAGGCGAAGCAATCACATAACGTGAGCAACTTATGCGATTCCTCCTTCGTCTGAATGACAATAAAACCAACAAAATGGTTTTCCACAAATGCTGTAATTAATAGAATTAAGCGCAGTAATCATTATACAGTTTTTCCTCAATCTTGACAGGAATTGACAATATTGTAAAAACCAAAACTGCTTCATAAAAGATTAAAATATCCTTTTTTAATTTATAAAAAAACAATAATTCGATAAAATAACACCCAAAAAAATACACTTTTGGTAAACGTCAGTCCTTCGGCTGACGTTTTTTTTGTTTTTAACGTTCAAAAAAAGCATCCAAAAACCCAAAAAATGGTTTAAAAAACACCTAGTGGAATCCCAATAGCAGGTTTTTTTGCCACAAAGCAACAAACGAAATCGATAGAAACCACTTGTTATTTATTTTCCGAATAAATTATTGTTTTCAGACAAAAATCAGGTTTTCTAAGGCGTTAAATCCGTAAATTTGAGAGTAAAATTAACAACCGCATTTATATGGAAATTGCAAAACCAAACAAGTATGAGCTGGGAGAAATGCTCCTGGAAATAGGTTCCTTACTCATCGTTTCAGGAGCCAATACCGAACGTGTCAAAATCACCATCAGCAGAATTGCTGGAGCTTTTGACTGTTGCTCGGATTTAATGATTACAAACCACGCTTTGATGATCACTTTGACTTATAAAGACAAAATCAAAACTTTTACCAGTGTAAGATGGGTGCCCAATATGCATCTCAATTTCAATCTCATCTCCGATATTAGTACCATGAGTTGGAAAATTGTCGAAGAAAAATGGTCAGTCGAGCGCATTAATAAAGAAATGAAATTATTAGACAGAAAAGCCTTGTACCCAAGATTTCTAGTCCTTTTTTTGGTGGCCTTGGCCGGAGCCTCTTTTTGCAGATTATTTGGTGGCGGATTAACCGAAATGATTCTTTGTTTTTCGGGAAGTTTTTTAGGACTTTTTGTGAGACAGGAAACCATGAAGCTCAAATTCAATTTTTACTTATGTATCTTTTTTGCAGCTTTAACCTCCTCTTTCTTGGTAGGGCTCTATTCTTTTTTGAATCCCGAAGGAGAATTTATACATGCCTTATCGACTTCGGTATTGTTTTTAATTCCGGGAGTGCCTATGATCAATTCCTTCTCGGATTTGATCGACGGAAACATATTAAACGGAACCACTAGAGGCGTAAATGTCTTGGTTATCGCATTTGCAATAGCATTGGGATTGATGGTTTCATTATTAATTTTTAATTTACACTAAAATGGATTTTGCATTATTAGAAAAAGGAATATGGTTAGGTTGTGCAGGAGTAGGTTTTGCTGCACTTTTCAACGTTCCCCGCCGAACCTTAGGCGTTATTTACATCATTGCCGCGCTAGGCGGACTGCTCAAATTTTATATGATTTCGCTCGAAATAGGATTGGTTTTTGCTGCCCTATGTGGCTCTAGTCTCATTGGTTTTTTGAGCGTTTTGGCGGCGCATTACCGCAAAGCCCCGCCAATGACCTTTGCGCTTCCGGCATTAATCCCAATGATACCTGGGTTTTTTGCCTACAAAGCGATGGTAGGCGTCATGAAATTAACCGCTGAAAAAGATCCAGAAGTTTACTCTAAGCTTTTTTTTGAAACTACAAACAATGGACTCTCGGCTTGTTTTATCATCTTGGCTTTGGCAGCAGGAGTTGCCATCCCGCTGCTTATCTCGCGAAAAGAAACCGTCAAGAGAATTAAAACAGATACCGTTTTAGAAAAACAGCTCGAAAACTTAGAAGAAGAAAACTAAAACAAACATAGTATATTACTCAAAACGCCAGTCGAAAGATTGGCGTTTTGGGTTTGTAAGTACAAGAATATTAGCGTTAAAAAGAATATCTATTGAATATTTGACAAATATTTATAACTTTGACAAGATATGATTTCTTATCTCTTAAAAGTTTTCAAAAACGCTCCAAGTAAAAACCCAAGGATTATTGATTATGAAAAATAAATTGACCTACATAGATCTTTTTGCGGGTTGTGGTGGTTTATCATTAGGATTGCATCAAGCAGGATGGCAAGGGATTTTTGCTGTAGAGAAAAGTCCTGATGCTTTTAAAACTTTAGAGTACAATTTGATAAATAATAAAAATCATTTTGATTGGCCAGAATGGCTGCCTAAACAAGCTCTCGAAATTAATTCAGTACTTGAAAATTACAATTCTAACTTAGAAAAGCTCAAGGGAAAAGTGACAATGATAGCGGGCGGACCGCCTTGTCAGGGGTTTTCTATGGCAGGAAAACGTAATGAGTTTGATTTAAGAAATGACCTTATAAACTCATATATCAATTTCGTTAAAATTGTTGAGCCTAAAATTATTTTCTTTGAAAATGTGAAAGGCTTTACATTGGAGTTTAAGAAAAATAAAGAAAAAGGAATAGCTTATTCATCACAAGTTACTCAAAAGCTTGATGAAGCAGGTTATTATGTTAAAGGACAATTGGTTAATTTTGGGGATTATGGAGTTCCTCAAAAAAGAACCCGTTTTATTTTAGTTGGAATAAAAAAGAATTTAAAAAATGCTTCACAAGAAAAAGCAGAAAGCTTTTTCGAATCTTTAAAAGAAAATCGATTTGATTTTTTAAAAGAGAAAGGGTTAAATATTGAAACCAATCTACAAGATGCTATTTCTGATTTATTTAAGAAAAACGGATTGAAAGAAACACCCGATTATCCAAGTTTTCAATCCGGTATTTATGGTAAGGAAAAAGGAAATTACCAAAAGCTAATGCGTGAAGGTGTAGATAATAAAATAGCCGATAGTCATCGGTTTCCAAAACATTCTTCAATAATTATCGAAAGATTTAAAAATATACTTGAAGAAACAAAAGACAGAAGAAATTTAAACATAAGTAAATTAATTCAAGAGAAATATAGCATTAAAAAACGTACAGTTATTCCTCTGAATAGCATAGATAAAACTCCAACAATTACAACTCTTCCAGATGATTATATACATTATTCCGAACCTCGTATTTTAACTGTTCGTGAATATGCAAGGATTCAATCTTTTCCTGATTGGTATAAATTTCAAGGAAAATATACAACAGGCGGAAAATTAAGAACACAAGAAGTTCCAAGATATACTCAAATTGGAAATGCAATTCCACCACTTTTTAGTGAACAAAGTGGATTGGTTTTAAAAAAATTAATAAGCTAATTAATGAGCAAAGAATATTTTAAAATAAGTTCAGGTTTAAAAAATCTCATAGGAAGCGAGTTAATTACCGATAATTTTGTTGCAATTTTTGAATTGGTAAAAAATTCATTTGATGCAGATGCTTCTGAAGTTAATATAACTTTTGAAAATATTTATTCATCAAATGCTAAAATTATAATTCAGGACAATGGTAAAGGAATGGATTATGAGGATTTGATAAACAAATGGTTATTTGTAGCATATTCTGCAAAAAAGGACGGGACAGAAGAATTTGATTATAGAAATCAAATTAAATCTAATCGCCATTATGCTGGTGCAAAAGGAGTTGGTAGATTTTCATGTGATAGACTTGGTCAATTTTTAAACTTGATTACTATTAAAAAAAAATCAGATTCAAAAATTGAAAACATTGTTGTTGATTGGAATAAATTTGAAGAAAATCAAAAAGCAGAGTTTATAAAAATACCTGTAGAACATAATGAACTTTCGGTCAATAATTATAATATTAAACACGGAACTATATTAGAGATAACAGGCATTAATGCAGAAGAATGGAATAGAGATGAGTTAAAAAAGTTAAAGGATAAATTATCAAAACTTGTTAGACCAGATTTAAATAAATCCGCAAAGGAAAAACCATTTTCAATAAGTATTATTGTTCCAGACGAAATACAAAATGACATTAATGAAAAAGAAAAATTTTTATTAAAAGATGAAGCTCATAAAATATATAGAAATACTGTAAATGGTAAAATAGAGAATTTCATTTTTGAAGAACTTGATATTAAAACTACAAAAATAATTACCAAAATTTCTGATTTAGGAGATGTTGTTACTACTTCTCTAAATGACAGAGAAAATTTTATTTACACAATCAAAGAGAAAAACAAACACAATCTCTTAAACAAAGTATCCATTAAACTTTATTTTTTAAATAGGTCAGCAAAAAACATTTTTAAAAGAAGAATTGGTATTGATGCTGTTGAATATGGAAATGTTTTTGTTTATAAAAATGGGTTTAGGATTTACCCTTTTGGAGAGAGAAATAACGATATTTTAGGAATAGACAACAGAGCAGTTCAAGGTTATAACAGGTATATTGGACTTAGAAATTTAATTGGAGTAATTGAAATTGAGGGAGATGAAACAGATTTAAAAGAAACAACAAGTAGAGATGGTGGATTAGTTAAAACTAAAGCATATAGTCAACTTCAAGATTATCTTATTGAAACCCTTAGGAGATTAGAAAAATATGTAATTGACGTTACTTCTTGGGGAGTTAATGATGATAATCTGGAGAACTTAAATACGGATGAAGTCAATAAAAAACTTGTTAGGCTTATAGGAAATATTTCTGATGACAAATCAATTCTTGGAATCGAGTATAACAAAGATTTAATAAGACTAATAAGCGAACAGGAAGAGAATAGTGCAAAAAAACTTGTAAGTAATTTTAAAAGAATTGCGAGCGAAACAAATAATTCAAAACTATTAGCAGATAGTCAAAAAATTGAAAAAATTTTAAAAGAATCTGATAAACGAGTAGAATCTGTAGAAAAAGAAAATGATTCTTTAAAAGGGAAAAATAAAGAGATTGGAGAAAAATTAGGATACATTGCAACACAAAATAATTTTTTAACTTCTGAAATAACTAATGACACTAAAAACCTTGAGAGTATTCTTCATCATATTGGTTTAACAACAAATTTGATAAAATCAGACATTGAAAACCTTGTAAAAGCAATAAATAATAATTCTGATAAAAAAGACTTAATAAGCATAATACAAAGATTAAGTAGGCAAAACGAAAAAATAACTTCATTTTCAAAGTATTTTAAAAAAGTAAATTTCAATATTCATGCTAATAATATGGATATTGATATAATATCATTTACAAATGAATATTTAGAAAATGTTTATAAGTTAAGAGAAGATTTGAAAATTAATAGAGAACTATTAAAAATAAATATCTCAACGCCTGAATCATTAAATCTAAAAATTAAGTTTAATCCAATTGATATGATAATTGTTTTGGATAATATGATAAGTAACTCATTTAAACATAATGCTTCCGAAGTTGACATTTCTTGGATAAAAAGAGAAGATAATTCAATAGTGTTGTCTTTTAAAGATAACGGAGATGGCATTAAAGACAATGTTATTGATAATATTTTTGATTTTGGCTTTTCAACTTCAAGAAGAGGTTCTGGTCTTGGATTGTATCATGTAAAAGAAATTATAGAAAAACTTAAAAGTAAAATAGAGGTTAATAATAAATTAAATAGAGGTGTTGAGTTTTTAATTTCTTTCAAAAAATAAATATATGCAGTTAGAGTATAACATCCTTTGGATTGATAATGATATTGAAGAATATATTGCTAATGGAGAAGTTGATAGTATTAGGACATTTTTAAGTGAACTTGGTTTTGAGTCAAATGTTGTAACTGTGGATGACGAAGCAAATCTTGATGATTATATATTTAAACACAAATACGATTTGATATTGTCTGATTTTAATTTAAATGCAACAACAGGAGATGTAATTATTCAAGAAATTAGAGAAAATAAGCGATTTTCAACAGAAATATTGTTTTATTCGGCTAAAAACAATTTTCGTGATGAGCCAGAAGTAAAAGAGAGACTTGCTTTCATGGATAGAATTACTTTTCATACAAGTAGAGATACTTTTTTGGATAAGGTTGAAAAATTAATTGTTTTAACTTTAGATAAATTACTTGAATTAAATGCGACAAGGGGATTAATTACTTCTGAAACAAGTCAACTTGATGTTATTATTGAGGAACTAACTTTAGAATTAGCAAATAACAGGCTGAAGTTAAATGCTGACAGATTAAAAGAAATAGTAGACGAATATGCTGATAATTTTCTATCATCGCGCTCTGAAAGTTTTAAAGAGAGATATAAAGAAATAGGGTTTAATAACATATTTCAAAGTATAGAAGCAAATAGAAAGTGGAATATTTTTAGAGCTCTATTAAAAGAATATAACAAAGAGGTTCAATCAACTGAAATAGGTTCGTTCTTGAAAAAGAATTCTACTTATTTTAATCAAGTAATTGATATTAGAAATAAATTTGCACATTCTAAAGCTAAACAAAAAGATGGTATAATGGTTCTTATTGGTCAGTTCGGAAAAGAAGATTTTCAATTCGACAGTAATCAATGTATTGGAATTAGAAAATCAATAATTGAACATAGATTAAATTTTAAAGAACTTTTAGAGCACATCGAGTTTAATGTTGACTAATATTAGAAATTAAAAAACATACTTTCAGTTTTTATCTATTAAAAAGTTTATGTTTTTAATTAAAAAGAAATAAACTGCTAACTTTGAATTAAGGTTTTAAATCCATTTTTTATGGACAATCTAACTTCAATCCAACGTTCCAAAAATATGCGCGCCATCCGCAGCACCAATACCAAGGCTGAGGTGCGATTGGCCAAAGCTTTGTGGCATCTTGGCTACCGTTACCGTAAAAACAGTCGAACCGTTTTTGGCAAACCCGATTTAACTTTCAAAAAACTCAAAATCGCCATATTCGTAGACAGTGAATTCTTCCACGGCAAAGACTGGGAAATCCAAAAAGACCGTATCAAATCGAATATTGAATATTGGCACAAAAAAATAACGCGAAATATTCAAAGAGACATTGAGGTCAATAATTATCTGGAATCACATAACTGGAAAGTTATCCGTTTTTGGAGTCGGGAAATAGAAAAAAAACTGGAGGATTGCATTTGCATAATCCAGCAGGAAATCGTTTTGGCGCAAAACAAGAATAATCATAAAAACGAAAAAATTCAGTTGCTTCATTAAATATTTTCTTCTGGAAACTACCTCAAAAAAACGGTGTGTTTTGTATTTCAGATACTTATATCTTTAAGCCGAAAAACAACTTTTTTCTTTCATAATGTTTTACTAAAACGGGACTGTTTTAGGGAATAATTTTTAACTTTGAGAATAGCATTAAAAAATTAATAAACATTTAGAATATGAAAGTACAAATTAACACCGACAAGAACATAGAAGGAAGCGAAAGATTGGAGTCTTATTTTTCTAGTGAAATCACAAGAGTATTATCTCGTTTTGATGATAAAGTGACCCGCATCGAAGTACATTTTGGTGATGAAAATAGTGCTAAATCAGGTTTTGGCGACAAACGCTGCCTTATTGAAGCGCGTCCAGCCAATATGCAGCCGATAGCCGTTACAGAACACGCCGATTCTATCGAAAAAGCTTTCAACGGAGCTTTGGACAAAATCAAAAAAGTACTTAACACTACATTTGATAAGCAGAAAGAGCATTAAGCAAATTATCAAATTACCTATAAAATAAGGCTGTCTTTTTGGGACAGCCTTATTTGTTTAAAGGAAAAACCACTTTCTTTTACCTTTCTTTTTCTTCTCTTTTTCAGGTTTCTCTTTTTCAGATTTTGTTTTGTCCTTGGGAGTGAGCAATCTCTTTTTGGTTTTGAGGCGTTTTTCGGTTTCTTCTATTTCGTATAAATTATCGTTGGCAGTTGCCAAAAGTTTGATTTCCTTCACTAGTTTCAAGGCCAATAGAACTTCCTGCTGTTTTTCTAAAAGCATTACTTTTTTGAGCTGAATCACCACTTTGTCGGTTCCTTTTATGGTCAAGGCAAAATCAATCAGCTTCGATGCTTCCTCATAATCTTCATTCCAAAGCAACGCATCCAAGTAATACGGATACACAGCAACTGCATGAAGATTGATGGTCAGTGCTTCTTGAAAGTAACGCTTGGCTTCCTCGTAATCCTGTAACTGTTCAGATTGCACTCTGCCGTATAAACACAGTGCTGTAGTGTCTTTTTCGTTATAAGACAAGGCATAATCCAATGATTCTATGGTGCCTTCGAGCCAATACGGATAATTGTCCAGTGCTTGAAAAATATATTTATCTGCTGTTTTCATTTTGTTTTAAAGTTAGAATCCTGACCTGATTTATTCGGTGTCGTGATTCAGTTGTTGTTTTAATTTTTGTCTTTCGGATTTGTAGCTCTTGACCACTTTTTGATTTTTAAAATCAGATCCGCTAAAAGTTCTCGTTGGATTTCCTCTTGTCACATGTAGCTGATTTTCCCATTGGCTGTTGACTTGTTTCTTGATCATTTCCAATTCAAAAACCTTGAATTTTTCAAGCAGTCTTTCGGTAGCCAATTTTTTGTTTTGGTGCTGTGAACGCGAATCCATAGCCACAGTACTCAATCCCGAGGGAACATGTGTAGCGCGAACGGCCGAGCTTACCTTGTTGACATGCTGTCCGCCTGCACCCGAACTCCGCATGGCTTGATACTGAATATCTTTTTCGGAAATGGATTTTATGGCTAAAGCATCCATTTCGAAAATGCCGATAAACCAGTTTTTCCTTTTGTGCATTTTCCTGAAACTGCTTTGCCCAATCCATTGAATACTGCCTTTCCAAGAATCCACAAATTCGACAACTGTTTTACCTTTTAACAGAATCAAAGCGGTTAAAACGGTTCCGTTCTCTGTTCCGGCTTCTCGCTGCAAAACAGTGGCTTCTATTTGATTGTTTTGTGCTTCTTCGAGCATTTTTTTTAGCACTTGGGCAACTACCCAAGTGCATTCCGCAGGACCTCGCCCTGCTGTTATTTGAATTATTTTTTCCATACTCTAAATTTTTATCGGTCCATGCGGACAATTTTTGGCGTAAATGTTCCTAGTACAGTGACTAGTTCGGTTTGCAGCGCCATGACTTTGTGAATGTTTTTGTAGGCCATCGGCGCTTCGTCAACATTACCGCCAATCAGATGAACATCATGATCTTTCAATGTTTTTTTAATTTCACTTGGCGTAAAAGTGCTTTTGCATTTGGCTCTCGAAAACAATCTTCCTGCTCCGTGTGAAGCAGAATTTAATGATTCCGGATTGCCTTTTCCTATAACCACAAATCCCGGAGCGGTCATCGAACCCGGAATAATGCCCAGCTGTCCTTCGTGTGCAGGAGTAGCTCCTTTTCTGTGCACAATGCATTCTTTTCCATTTACCATTTCTTTCCAAGCAAAGTTGTGATGGTTTTCGATAGTAACGACCACTCTTTTACCAATGGCTTTTGCCACTCTTCGGTGAATATCATCGTGGCAGGCTTTGGCATAATCTCCGGCTAAATTCATCGCCAGCCAGTATTCCTGACCGTCATGTGTGTTCAAATCGAGCCAAGCCAAATGCTGTACATTTTTAGGCAGCGGACATTGTTTGGTTGCCAAATAGGTGTAATGTTTAGCAATATTAGCTCCCATGCCTCGAGAACCGCTGTGTGATAAAACACAAAAATAATTGCCCGGTTCCAGCTTCCATTCCGGCAGGACGGTGTCCAGTTGTACGGTTCCAAATTCTACAAAATGATTGCCACCTCCCGAAGTTCCTAATTGCTTGTAAGCCTTGGAAAGCAATCCCTTAAGCAATGGAATGTCCTGAAATTCGGATCTGCTGAAAATTTCATGATCGGCTTTGTTAGCGTGTGTTTCGTTCATTCCAAATTTGGTATGCTCTTTCAAAATGGCCTGCAATTGATGGTCCTTTCCTTTGATAAAAGAAGCAGGCAGATCAAATATGGACAAGCTCATTCGGCATCCAATATCGACACCCACACCATACGGAATAACCGCATTGTCTGTTGCCAAAACACCACCAATGGGCAGTCCATAACCAGAATGTGCATCGGGCATTAAAGCTCCAGCGACAGAAATTGGCAGTTTCAAAGAATCATACAATTGAAACTTCGCTTGATCATCGATTTCATTTTCTCCAAAAATCGAGAATGGCGCGCGAGTCGTCTGCAATTGATGCATTCTTACTACAACTGGATTAACCAGACCTTCGGCTACTTTGCCCCAAGTGCCGTCATTTTTATACTTTTCCGGATGGAGCAATACATCTTTGGCTTCATTGATGATGTGTTCTTTTTTTTCTTTTTTACGGTATCTGCTTATCTGCCCTAAAGCGATATTGATACTGTTATTTTTAGGGAAGCCCAATTTTATTAGATCTCTTCCCGATAATTTATTTCCCATAAATTGTTTGAATATTGATATGAGCTCGATTATTAATTTTTGAAGCAGAAATATTTTGCGTTTTATCAGCATTAGTCCCGCTATTCGTTGCAATCTTATGTGCCTAACACCGGCACATAAGGATTTTCACTACTATCGGGGCTAAAAATTGGCATTTTGTTTTTACCATCATCCCCAAAAGAGAAAAATTAAATCGAACTCTATTTATTGTTCGTGTTGTTTTGCTACGCTGCAATTGACCAATCCGAAATACAGAAAGGAAATGTAACGGCAAAGCATCTTATCCCATTTGGGATAAAGTAAGGAGCTGTGTTCGGGAATTTTTTGAGAAGAGTCTAGAATAAAATCAAAAAAGCCCGAATCTAAATTGCTTCGGGCTTTTTCATATAATATAAAATTGAATTTCTAAGATTGAAATAAGCCACGAAGATACGCTGCACCAATTCCTACTGGTGTGAAGCCTTGTAATGATGATTTGAATACAAACATTGTTCTTCGTTTTTAAAGGGTTACTAATTTTTTTCGTGTGCAAAGATTTAAATATATTTTTCTAATATCCTAATTTTTTGTTAAAATAATTTTTAAACCTATCTTAATATATTGTATTAGTGCGTTTTATCATTTATTTTTCTGATTGCCGGCAAAAAAGCAAAATATCTCCCGGTTAGCCCCGATTACAGTGTAAATCCTTGTGGACTGGGGTTCAGTCCACAAGATTGCAACGGAAAGCGGGACTATGTTTGTTGAAAAACGCAAAATGTTCTGCTCCAAAAATTAATAAAAATGAAGCAATATAACATAAAAAAAATGCCTTAGAGCAACATGTACTTTAAAGCATTTTCAGCAAGAATGAATTATTTAGTTAGCTTTCTTTAAAATTGAAAAGCGGCACCTACTTGAATAACTTGATTTTTTCCTGAAATACCATCAAAAGTATCATCCAAAGCAGAAATATATCTAGCATTTATGGACAAACCAAGAGGCAAATTCAATGATGTTCCAAAAGCCCATGATGGCACAAAACTATTTGCATCGCCAAAGTCATCATCATTGACAAGAAATCCGAATTGAGGACCAGTTTCAAAACTTAATAGTTTAAGTACGTACACTTTTGCTAAAACAGGAACGGTAAGATAATCGATTTTTACATCTTTAGTATTTGTCGAGAAACCTTCTTGTGAGTATTGTACCTCAGGCTGTATAAATAACAGGCTTTTTATTAATGGAATTTCTTTGTAAGCCCCCACATAAAGTCCTGTTTTGGCATCTGTGTCGATACCATCTACATTGATATCCGAAAAGTTGACACCTGCTCTAATTCCAAATTTTTGTGCCGATACTGTGTTGGATACTAACATTAGAAAAGCAGTTAACAGTAAGATTTTTAATGATCGCATATTTTTTGTTTTTAGATTAAAACCCTTAATTCCAAGGATTGATTAGTTCAAAAGTACTACAAAATTTAATTTTAACATCGATAAAATTACAAAAAGCAATAAATTAAATATTTCAATTTTAATGAAAAATATTATTTAATTACCATGTTGTAAATAGATAAATGAATCAAACATTTCAGATATAACGTCGTTTTTTGTAAATATTATATTAACTTTAAAATGAAGTGATATGTTTACTTCTCGATTCAGTTGTTTTAAGTTATAACAATATAGACATCAGTTTAATTTACCCAATAATAAATTATACAAGTATGAGCGAACTTATGCAAAAGGGAAAAGATTTTTAAAAACAAAAACATTTAGAATAATTAAAGTTTTTTTGATTTCTTTATTAGCATTACTACTGTTTTTTAGTTTTAAACTATATCTGGGACCAATAAAAAGTGGAAGTCTTTCAGGTGATAAAAAAAAGAGTAAAATATGAGAGCATTATTTTTGAGTTTAGGGCTATTGACATTAGTGGGTTTTGATATTTTTCCACATAAAGATTCTGATGAAAAAGAGCAGGTAAACATAACGCTTGCCACTTGGCACAAAGCTGCAGCCGAAGCTGATTTTGATAAGTATTTTGGAATTATGGCCGAAGATGCCATTTATATAGGAACAGATCCAACGGAAAACTGGAATCTAAAGTCCTTTCAAGCATTTGCAAAACCGTATTTTGACAAAGGAAAGGCTTGGAATTTTAAAGCTATTGAGAGGAATATCTACTTTGATAAATCCGGAAAACTGGCATGGTTTGATGAGCTTTTAAACACGCAAATGAAAATCTGCAGAGGTTCTGGCGTTTTGGTAAAAATAGGAAAAGAATGGAAAATTAAACATTATGTTTTGTCAATGACCATTCCAAATGATAATACTCATGAAGTGGTTAAGATTATTGCGCCTATTGAGGATGCTATGATACAAAAGATACAGTCCGAATGATAATTTTTGATTTTTTTGGTACTTGAGCCTTCATTCTTATATAATTCCTTAATTTTGCCAAAATTGAAAATATATCGTGGGAAGTAAAAATAAGTTAAAAAGGTTTAAAGAAAACGAAACATTCAATAATGTTTTTCAGCCAACAAGAGAAGAAGTAGTAGCAGATTTATTCCAGCTGAGAGGAAAATGGAATTCAGATTTTTTTAAAAATGAAAATCCATTAGTGCTTGAATTGGGTTGTGGCAAAGGAGAATATTCTGTTGGTTTGGCCGAAAGATATCCAAATAAAAACTTCGTTGGAATCGATATCAAAGGTGCTCGTTTTTGGCGTGGTGCAAAAACCGCTGTTGAAACAGGATTACGTAACGTGGCATTCATTCGAACTCAAATCGAATTAATCAATCATATTTTTGCCGAAAATGAAGTAGATGAAATCTGGATTACTTTTCCGGATCCTCAAATAAAATATAAGAGAACTAAACACAGAATGACTAATTCGGAATTTCTGCAATTGTATAAAAAAATCCTTAAAAAAGAAGGTGTTGTCAATCTTAAGACTGACAGCGAATTCATGCACGGATATACTCTCGGATTGCTGCATGGTGAGGGACACGAAGTTTTATATGCTAATCATAATGTGTATGTAAATGAAGGAAGTCCAGAGGAAGTTACTGCTTTTCAGACTTTTTATGAAAAACAATATTTGGAAATTAACAAAGCAATTACGTATATTCGTTTTAAAATCAAATAGTTCTCAGTGGTAGTTTTCAGTTTATAAACTGAGACTGTAAACGGAGACTGCTACTGTAAGTATGACTCTATTGCTGCCTTTTTTTCTCGGATTTATTGTTGCTGCTATTGGTATTACGCCTCCTGGTTTAATCAATATGACTGCAGCAAAAGTAAGTTTGAAAGATGGTAGAAATGAGGCTATTTCTTTTGCCATTGGCGCTACTGTCATTGTTTTTTTTCAGACATTTTTAGCCTTATTATTTGCTGATTTTATTAATAGTCATCCTGATATCATTAATAAGCTACAGGAAATAGGGCTGTTTATTTTCATAGGCCTTACTGTTTATTTTTTTTGGAAAGCCCAAAAGCCAAAACTGCCTAAATCAGAAACAAAAATACGCAGCAAGACTAATCGATTCTTTTTAGGAATGCTGCTATCTGCATTGAATTTATTTCCTGTTCCGTACTATGTTTTTATATCCATTACACTTTCTACTTATGGTTTTTTTTATTTTTTAGAACCTTTTATTTTTGCATTTGTAGCGGGTGCTGTAGCGGGTTCTTTCTTGGTTTTTTATCTATATATTGTATATTTCAAGAAAAGAGAAGCTAAGTCATCTTTCTTGATGAATAATGGAAATTATATTATTGGAGCTCTTACAGGGCTCGTTTCTATAGTTACACTCTTTAAACTTATTAAGGGATATTTTGGATAAAACGTAATGGAAACAGTTAATGATAATTTTTTTGAGAGAGTCTATATTCTCGTAAGGCAAATTCCTTATGGAAAAGTCACTTCTTATGGCGCTATTGCCAAAGTTTTAGGAGCAGCACGCTCTGCAAGAATGGTTGGCTGGGCTATGAATGCTGCACATAACTTAGAAGACGTTCCTGCCCATAGAGTCGTTAACAGAAAAGGACTACTCACAGGAAAGCACCATTTTGATGGAACCAATCTCATGCAGCAGTTACTAGAAAGCGAAGGTGTTGTCGTTGAGAATAATCAAATCATGAATTTTGAGGCTGTTTTCTGGATGCCAGAGACAGCTGTTTAATTTTTTTATACTTCTTACAACTGCAAAAAGACGACAGTAATTATAGTTATTATTGGTTGTCCTTATCGATAAAACCAATCCAAATCCTTTAGAATAAGAACTTAATCCGTTATCTTTGCAATCTAAAATTAGTTTAAATAAAAACACGTTTTTTAAAAACGTAAACAGATAGAGAATTAGAAAATGAAATTAGATAAAAACAATATTCTGAAAGCATTAGAAACAATTACTATTGCTGGTGAAGGTAAAAATATGGTTGAAAGCGGAGCTGTTACAAACGTAGTCACTTTTGGAGATGAAGTAATAGTAGATTTAGTATTACACACTCCGGCAATGCATATCAAGAAAAGAGCCGAAGACGATATCAAAAAAACAATTCACGACTTGGTTTCGCCAGATGCTAAAATTAAAGTGAACATAAAAGTTGAAGTTCCTGAAAAGAATGAGATCAAAGGAAAAGCAATCCCAGGAATAAAAAATATCATAGCTGTAGCTTCTGGAAAAGGAGGCGTTGGAAAATCTACTGTTACGGCAAATTTGGCAGTAACATTGTCAAAAATGGGTTTTGCTGTTGGTGTTCTTGATGCCGATATTTATGGGCCATCTATGCCAATTATGTTTGATGTAGAAAATGAAAAGCCTATTTCGGTTGAGGTTAATGGAAAATCAAAAATGAAACCTGTAGAAAGTTATGGTGTTAAAATGCTTTCTATTGGATTTTTTACCTCTCCTAGCCAAGCTGTAATCTGGAGAGGACCGATGGCTTCCAAAGCATTGAATCAAATGATTTTTGATGCTAATTGGGGAGAATTAGATTTTATGTTAATTGATTTACCTCCTGGAACTGGAGATATTCACCTTTCTATTATGCAATCGCTACCGGTTACTGGAGCTGTTGTGGTAAGTACTCCTCAAGCTGTAGCATTAGCAGATGCCAAAAAAGGAGTTTCTATGTTTTTATCTGAAGCGATAAATGTACCAGTTTTGGGAATTATAGAGAATATGGCCTATTTTACACCAGAAGAACTGCCTAACAATAAATATTATATTTTTGGGAAAGAAGGAGCCAGAGATCTTGCAAAAGATTTAGGAGTAGCTTTCTTAGGAGAAGTGCCAATTGTTCAGTCTATTCGTGAAGCGGGAGATTATGGACGCCCGGCGGCATTACAGACAGGTTCAGTTATTGAAAATGTTTTTGAAGAAATCACCCGCAACGTGGTAAGTGAGGTTGTAAACAGAAATGAAAATTTGGAACCAACCGAGGCAATCAAAATTACTACAATGGCAGGATGTTCCGCAGTTAAGAAATAATTCCGAAACTTAATTATTAATTCAAATGCTGTCAACAGATAACAATAAAATTGAAATTACATTCAGTAATTTTGATTGAAATATGTAAGACGGCGAACAATATACCAATTATGAAAACAGAAGAATTAACAAATAATGTTTTGAAGGCACTAGATGAAATCAGACCTTTTTTGAATTCAGACGGCGGAGACATTAAGCTCATTTCAATTGATGAAGGGAAGCATGTAAAAGTTAGGCTTGAAGGAGCCTGCACTAGCTGCAGTGTCAACCAAATGACTTTGAGAGCAGGTGTAGAGACAACAATTAAGAAGTATGCTCCTCAAATAGAAACGGTTGTTAATGTTTTGTAAGCAGCATTAAAAAAGCAAAATATTTCTTTTTAGGAGGTTTAGGTATTTGATAGCAAAAAAAATGCAGACAAAATATGATAAAAATCATGTTTGCGATTGTTAAAACCGAACACCACACTTGTTAAAATTCAATAAAAAAAGGTTTTTTAAAGATTATCATTAAGCAATCACCAATAAAACAGTTGTTTTTTTTATTATACACAAAAAACAGTATGAATAATTCAAATTTTTTTTATTTGATTTTTCAAATAAAAATTTACATTTGTAGCACTAACCTACAAATTTGAATTATGAAAAAGATTTATTTATTGATTACTTTATTATGTCTTTGTAAGACCTTTGGACAAGAACCAATACAAGAGGCATTTGTAACTAAAACTTATGTTAATATTGATGACGAATGGGCTGTTATAAATTTCAGCAAAATGGTAGATATTTCATCCAATAGAAATGGACTGTTAAAAATATCTAATGCTGAATTTTTGAAGGAACTAAGTGGAGGCAAAGCAAATATGTTAGAAAACAGTGCATATATCACGGCCGAATTTACGTCTCAAATTCAAACCAAAAGTAGAACTGATAAAAATGGCTTAGTTAATTTAACGTATGAAGGAAAGTTGGTGTTCAAAACCCATGATGGAGCCTATGCACCAACAGCTGTGGTTGTTTTTATTATAAATCAAGCGGATGTAGTTGGTTTAAAAATATTAAATAAAGAAAACAGTAAAGAAATGGCTGTAGATCTTGAGATAAAAAGTTAGAAAAGTAAAAGGACAACCTTTTCATTAAAAAGATAAAATAGTATAGTAAATAGATGGACATTTTAATTAAAATTAAAGATAGAGAAGGAATTATTCATGAATTACAGGCGCCTACAGATATGGCGATGAACATAATGGAGCTTTGTAAAGCTTATGAGCTTCCGGTCGAAGGGACATGCGGTGGTATGGCAATGTGTGCATCTTGCCAATGTTATGTTCTTAATGATGTAGTATTGCCAGAAATGGGTGATGATGAAGAAGCTATGCTGTCAGAAGCATTTTATGTAAAATCAAACAGCAGATTAGGATGTCAAATTCCTATAACTGAAAATCTTGATGGATTGGAATTAGAATTAGCTCCAGAAAATTGATTTTATCTTTTTTCTAAAAACAGTTAACACATAAATTTTTTATCCCTATCCAAGAGTTACCAATAATTAAAAAATTATAGCTAAAACTATCCTTTTTAATTATCTTAAAATAACCAATACTATTACTAATTATTAGCCCCTAAGCAAAGGAACCAATGTCCTTTTGAATTTGTCAGTATAAGTTAATTAATTGTAAGGTATAAAAAACAACCAACTATCTTTGATCACATTACGATAAAAACCGCCTCAAATTAGTATTGAGACAGTTTTTTGGTTTTAAAAGAAAATTAAATTATTTTATTTGACTTAAATTACTTTAAAAATTTTACTTGCTTGCTCTGTTTTTATTTCTATTAAATAATACCCATCTGCTACAGCACTCATATCGATTGTGCCAGATGTTGCATTTAATTTTTCAGAAATCAATTCTTGTCCAAGCAGGTTAAAAACCTTTTACATTATTCAAAATAGAAGAATGAGAAAAATTCAAAATATCTTTTACAGAATTTGTATAATAAGCGAAAGATTTTGCATCAAAACTGACATTTCCTAATGTTAAATTGATAGTGACTGCTAAAGTAGCACTAGTACAACCTCCTACAGTTTGTGTTGCATAATACGTTTTCCCTTTTTCCAACGTAAGTGTCGCTTCCAAAGGACTAGTATTTGTAATCGCGTCTTCTTCCGAATTATACCATTTTATATCTGTGGCATGTTCAGCCTCTTAATAAAAGCTGAACATTTTGTATTCTAAGTTTTAACGCTATTTTTTTATAAATATAACAGATGGTATTTACTCACTTATTGCATCCCAGCCTCTCGCTTTTAAAGGTATTCTGGTATTGGCGCGGGTTACCAAATGTATACCTTCGCTTTCCTGAGTCATGTGACCAATAATAGAGAAGTTTGGATTTCCTTTTATTTTATCAAAATCTTCCATTGCAATAGTAAAGAGCAACTCATAATCCTCTCCTCCATTGATGGCTACTGTAGTACTGTCAATATTAAACTCTTCGCAAGTTGAAATAAATTGAGGGTCAATTGGTAATTTATCTTCATACAAATTACAGCCTACACCAGATTGTTTACACAAATGCATAATCTCTGAAGACAATCCGTCGGATATATCAATCATTGATGTTGGCTTTATTTCTAATGCATGCAATAATGTACGCACATCTTTACGCGCTTTAGGTTTTAATTGTCTTTCAATCAAATACGTATAAGCATCTAAATCGGGTTGTGAATTAGGATTGACTTGAAATACCTGTTTCTCTCTTTCCAATACCTGCAATCCCATATAAGCAGCACCAATATCTCCAGTTACTACCAATAAATCAGTTTGTTTGGCACCGTTTCTATATACGATTTCGTTTTCATCGGCTTCACCAAGAGCAGTAATACTAATAATTAATCCTTTTTGGGATGAAGTAGTATCACCTCCTATTACATCAACTTTATATTCCTGCGCTGCACGCTCAATTCCTTCATACAGTTCTTCTAAAGCTTCCAATGGAAAACGATTAGATACTGCAATAGAAACCGTAATTTGTGTTGGCTTTGCGTTCATAGCGCAAATGTCAGATACATTTACTACTACCGATTTGTATCCTAAATGTTTTAAAGGCACGTAGGCCAAATCAAAATGTACGCCTTCAATCAGTAAATCAGTAGAAACAACTATTTTTTTTGTTCCAAAATCCAACACGGCTGCATCGTCTCCAATTCCTTTTAATGTAGATGGCTGCGTAATTTCAAAATTTTTGGTCAAATGGTCTATTAAACCAAATTCGCCTAATTGTGCTATGCTGGTTCGCTGTGGGTTTTTATCTTCTATCATGTTTATTGAGAAGAATGAAGCAATCACTTCACTCATTAATTAGTATTGATTTTACATTTTTTTTGAGACTGCAAATATACAAAGAAATATTCGCCTTCAATTGGATGGTTTTATTATGAATTTTTCGCATCTTTAGTATTCAAAACATCATAAAATGAACACATACGATATTATTACCCTTACTGTAAATCCTGCTTTAGACAAAAGCACACATTTTAAAGGCTTAGTAGCCGAACAAAAAATTCGCTGTTCAGCACCTCGCTTTGATGCTGGAGGCGGAGGAATCAATGTTTCCAAAGCCATTTCCCGTTTAGGAGGAAATTCTTTTGCAGTCTTTACATCTGGTGGACCACTAGGAAAAATGCTGGAAGAATTGGTTGACAAAGAATCCATTCCCTTTCAAGCTGTTCCTATCCAAACTTGGACTAGAGAAAGCTTTGTAGCTGTAGATGACAATACCAACTCACAATATCGTTTTGGGTTTACAGGAGGAGAAATCACTGAAGAAGAAGAAAATGTTTTTCTTAGTGCTGTCACTAACTTAAAATCAAAATTTATAGTTGCAAGCGGTAGCCTAAACGAAGGTTTAACATCAGATTTTTATCAAAAAATAGCCGAAATCGCAAAACAGTCAGGTGCCAAATTAATAGTAGATACTTCAGGAGAAGCCTTGAAAAAAGTTTTGGAAACTGGTGCTTATCTCATCAAACCAAACGTTGGAGAATTAGCTAAATTAATTGGTGTTGAAAGACTGGAAATGGAAGAAGTCAATGAAGCCGCGAAACAAATTATTGCCAAAGGCGGAGCGGAAATTGTTGTAGTCTCTCTAGGTCCTCAAGGAGCGGTCTTAGTAACCAAAGATAATTATGAATTTGTTCCCGCTCCGAATGTAGCTAAAAAAAGTACTGTTGGTGCCGGAGACAGTATGGTGGGCGGCATGGTTTGGGCGCTTTCGCAAAATAAAAGCCTGAAAGAAGTAATCCGCTGGGGTGTTGCCTGCGGTTCTGCAGCCACAATGAACGAGGGAACACAATTGTTTAAAGGTACAGATGCACAAAGATTGTTTGATTGGCTGAAAGATAAATGATATTATTTAAAGATTGAATCATTTCACAAATTCAACAAAACACAATACCTGATGATTTTTTTACATCATCAGGTTTTGTCTTTCTTCTTTGCTCTTTTTTCTATACTCTAGAAAAAAATAAATTTACTGCTGACAAACTGTTGTCACTGACCCTGTCTAATTTTGAAGAAGTAAAAAATCAAAAACTTTAAAATTATGAAAACATTAGCAGCACAAGTTATTACTCCTGAAGATTTATTGAAACACTGGCAAGGACATCGCGCCTTGACACGCCGTGTAATTGAGTTGTTTCCTGAAAAAGATTTCTTTGAATTTTCAATTGGCGGTATGCGTCCATTTTCAAAACTAGCAGATGAACTTCTTGCCATTGCTGCACCAGCTTTGAAAGGAATTGTAAATCGGGAAATTCAGCCTTATGGAGAAGGAACAGAAAAGCTGATTTTTAAAGCTCAGTATCTTGAAAAATGGGATGAAGCTACAGCTGAAATTAATCAATATTGGGAGAAATTAACGATAGAAGATTTCAACGAAACCTTTAATTTATTTGGTCATTATGAATTTCCCATTATTCAGAATATCCTATATTTTATTGACAATGAAGTGCATCATCGTGGTCAGGGATATGTGTATTTGCGCGCGTTAGGCATTGAACCTCCTTTTTTCTGGGAAAGATGAAAAATAAAAAAAGCTCCTAAAACTAAATTCGTTTTAGGAGCTTTTTTATAAGAGCCTTTGTTTGTTCCGCTCAAGTAATTCCAGAATTTTGGTCTTTAATCTTTCGGGTTCCAATATAGTTGCATAATCGCCAAACATCATGTACCAGCGCGAAAACCCTTCCAGCGTATCACATGACATAAAAATCATTTCGATTTTATCTCCTACTTGTTTTTCAGAAACAAAGCCGTGATATTTTCGTTCGGATGAGAGATACTTGGCAATTTTTTTGGCTACAAGAATCCTAATTTTGATAGTAGAAACAGTTTTGTTTTTATCCAAATACGTTTCCAGCGAATTATGTTCTAATGAAAAAGGGATTTCTGTTTTTTCGATTCCGTGAATACGGTCTGCCCGAAACTGGCGATAATCTTTACGCAAATGACAATACCCTAACATATACCAATTGTTATTATCGTGAAAAACCCCAACAGGTTCAATATGCCGCACCGTAATCCCATTTGCCTGAATCGCTTCATAAGAAAGAATGACTTGTGTTTTTTCGGCGATACTTTCAAAAAGCGTTGCCAAAGTATTAGGAGATTTATCATTAAAAAGCTTCTCTGACGATTGCATCAATACACTCGATTCAATACTTGAAACCCAATCTTTATCATCACTTCGAAGAACCGCTTTGAGTTTATACATGGCCGAAGCATAGTGATTACCAAGAGTCGCATCAGTAAATTTCTGCATTAATTTTTCGGCAGCAATAAAACTGCTGGCTTCTTCACGGGTAAACATGACAGGCGGTAATCTATAGCCGTCCATTAAAGCATAACCAACACCAGCTTCACTATAAATAGGAACTCCTGAAGCTTCTAATGTTCGAATGTCTCTATAAATGGTCCGCAGGCTAACCTCAAAACGATTCGCCAATTCCTGTGCTTTTACAATCTTTTTAGATTGTAATTGGATCAGAATTGCTACGATTCGGTCAAACCGTTTTGGGGATTCGTCCATTTGAACTATAATTATTCTTTTAATAATCTTATTAAATGTTCTATCCAATTTCTAAAACGAGGACATTTTTCTAAGATTTTTTCTATTCCAGTTAGGTCAGCAATATCAATTCCATCTATGATTTTTTCATATTTTTTTCCATCTGCTTTATAGATGGCTTCGAGTCTTTTTGAAGGAGCACCTTCTGCAGAACCATTTATATCCTCAATGTCTTGATATTGTTTACAAATATCTAAAACTGAGTTTTTAATTTTATCACTTTCAAGATAAAATCCCTCCTCAGGATTAGAAAAAAGCAAAGTTTCCATTTCATGTTTTTGAATGTATGGAACAAAAAACCTGTATGGAGTAATACTTTGAACAACATCATTTAATTTTGACTCTAAGTAATTAACCCGATCATCAGTCAACGCATAATTTAGTGAAGTTGAATAACCTGGTAACTTCTTTTCACTATTTAATTGAAAATAATCAATTAATGTAGTTATTACTGGTTGATTTTGATAGTTTAATACTGGAGTTATTGTATTTATAAAATGTTGAATATTATTGAACCCATGTCCGCCACCACTCATAGTTATAGGGTATCCTTGGACATGACAAGAAATTCCTTGTGAATAAAAATATGGAATCAAAATCTTATTTACAAATTCTAATTCCGTTTCACCTTCAACTATAAAATATAAATCTTTCATGGTCTACCTCCAATTACGTTTTTAGACCATAAATCTCCTAACGTATATTTGCTCATCCAATTTGTTAGATTCTCATTATCCTCAATTCTATTAAAAATAGATTGGTTGTCGGATCTGTCAACTGTAACAATGTCTTCTGGTTTGAAATTATCAACTAGATTTACAGACTGAGTTGAGATTATAATTTGGCTTGATGCAGATGCTTTTTTAATTAAACCCGCTAATTTATTAATTGCAAAAGGATGTAACCCTAATTCTGGTTCATCAATTATAATTGTTTTAGGTAAATTAGGTTGAAGTAATAATGTTGCTAAGGCAATAAATCTAATCGTTCCATCTGAAAAATTCCCTGCATTAAAGTAACTTTCTGGTTGATTTTTTTCAAGCCATTCTAAAGAAATTCTTTCGGGTTTTAATCGATCTGGTTTTAAGTCAAACCTTTCAAAAAAAGGTGCAATGGATTGAGTTATCCTCTGAATTTTTTCAAAATCATTTGGTTTTCTTTCTTTAAGATAGTATAAAAAGGCGGGTAAATTACTTCCATTTTCTTTAAGTTGTTGGTTGTCATTTATGTTGCATGCAGAACGTAAAGGAGCATTTTGGCTCGTATCATGAAAATGATAAATTTTAAAACTTCTTAAATAAATATTAACGTAGCTAGGGATTCCACTTGAAAAATTTCTAACAACACTTTCTTTTACGTTTCCTGCAATCCAATCCCAACTCCAACCTGGACCAAATTCTGCAGACCTTCCTCCTTTTGATTTATTGAATCCTGTATGTTCTGTTTCGATAAAAAGTTTATCATCATTTGTTGGCTTAAGCGAAAAACTATAAGCGTTTTTCTCATCAAATTCTAAATATGCTTTAATCTCCGCTGTATTTCTTTTGCCAAAATGCATTAAACTATCTGCACCTTCTGTCAGTGAATATAATTCTAGCCTTTGCTCGTAAATAACATTTATTAATTTAAAAAAAGAAATAAAATTTGATTTACCAACTCCATTTGAACCAATAAGTACATTTATGGGTTTCAATTCAAGATCTAAATCTTTAATTGATTTATATCCCTTTATTTGAATTCTGTTTATCATTTTTATGAATAATAGTAATCAAACATACAAAAAAACCTGATAACTTCTACTATCAGGTTTTCTCTATATTCTTTATTCTTTGTTCTTTCTTCTATTCTCTAAAAAAAAGCCTAGTCGTTCAATTTAAGAACCGCCATAAACGCTTCCTGCGGAATTTCAACATTCCCAACTAATCTCATACGTTTTTTACCTTTTTTCTGTTTTTCGAGCAATTTACGTTTACGAGAAATATCTCCACCATAACATTTGGCAGTAACGTCTTTTCTTAATGCTTTTATTGTTTCACGAGCAATGATTTTAGCACCAATAGCAGCTTGAATCGGAATATCAAATTGTTGTCTCGGAATCAACTCACGCAATTTCTCACACATTTTTTTACCAATGTTGTACGCATTACTTTCGTGAATCAAAGCAGAAAGAGCATCTACAGATTGTGCATTTAAAAGAACGTCTAGTCTCACTAATTTTGATGTACGCATTCCAATTGGAGAATAATCAAAAGACGCATAACCCTTAGAAACTGTTTTCAAACGATCATAAAAATCGAATACAATTTCGGCCAATGGCATGTCAAAATTTAGCTCCACACGTTCCGTAGTCAAATACGTTTGGTTCGTAATCACTCCGCGTTTTTCGATACACAAACTCATTACATTCCCAACAAAATCAGCTTTGGTAATGATCGTAGCTTTTATAAAAGGCTCTTCAACACGGTCTAATCTTGATGGCTCCGGTAAATCCGAAGGATTGTTAATTACGAATGCAGTATCTGGTTCTTTTTTGGTGTAAGCCAAATACGAAACGTTAGGAACCGTAGTAATTACAGTCATATCGAATTCACGCTCCAAACGTTCCTGAATGATTTCCATGTGTAACATTCCCAAGAATCCGCAACGGAAACCAAACCCTAGAGCCGCTGAACTTTCTGGCAAAAACACTAATGAAGCATCGTTCAATTGTAATTTTTCCATCGAAGCACGCAAATCTTCATAATCTTCGGTGTCAACTGGATAAATTCCAGCAAAAACCATTGGTTTTACATCTTCAAAACCAGTAATCATATTTGTTGTCGGCGTTTTAGCATCAGTAAGTGTATCACCCACTTTTACTTCTTTCGCCTCTTTAATTCCCGAAATCAAATACCCAACATCACCTGCCGAAATAACGTTTTTTGGAACTTGATTTAGTTTCAAAGTTCCAATTTCATCAGCAAAATACTCATTGCCCGTAGCCATGAATTTAATTTTTTGACCTTTTTTGATTTCACCATTAACCACCCTGAAAATAACTTCAATTCCACGAAAGGGATTATAATGTGAGTCAAAAATCAAAGCTTGTAACGGTTCATCAACATTTCCGGATGGAGGTGGAATTTTTTCTATAATCGCCGCCAATATATTTTCTACACCAAAACCAGTTTTACCCGAAGCATGAATAATATCCTCTAATTTACACCCTAGTAAATCGATAATATCGTCGCTTACTTCCTCTGGATTAGCGCTTGGTAAATCTACTTTATTCAAAACTGGAATAATTTCCAAGTCATTTTCTAGAGCCAAATATAAATTTGAAATCGTTTGTGCCTGTATACTTTGCGCAGCATCCACAATCAACAACGCTCCCTCGCAAGCCGCAATAGAACGAGAAACTTCATAAGAGAAATCCACGTGACCCGGAGTATCAATTAAGTTCAAGATGTATTCTTGTCCTTTATATGTATATTCCATTTGTATGGCGTGGCTCTTGATCGTGATACCACGTTCGCGTTCCAAGTCCATATTATCAAGCAATTGCGCCTTTTCTTCACGAGCAGTTACCGTTTGAGTTGCTCCCAATAATCGGTCTGCCAATGTGCTTTTTCCGTGATCAATATGTGCAATAATGCAAAAATTCCTAATATGTTTCATGTTCTAGATAATATCAAATTTATTTGGGCGTGCCGGCAGAAAAAGCCGTCGGGCTATACGCTGCAATCTTTTCCTTTTTAAAGAAAAAAGAAAAAGGATTTCCGCTTCTATCCCTCACGCAAATCGTTATAACAACAATTAATCTGCAAATATAGTCTAAAATATACAGTTTCAAAGTGTCAAATTCGTAAACTAACATGTTTAATAAGAAGTCTTTCTTCTTTACTCTTTCTTCTATTCGTCTAAAAACCGTAATTTTGCAAAAAATTAAGGACGATGATCAAGATTGGCAACATAGAATTACCAGATTTCCCATTATTACTAGCACCTATGGAGGATGTGAGCGATCCGCCATTTCGTAGATTGTGCAAAATGCATGGAGCTGATATGATGTACTCTGAATTTATTTCCTCTGAAGGCCTAATACGTGACGCCATCAAAAGCAGAATGAAATTAGACATCTTCGATTACGAAAGACCCGTTGGAATCCAAATTTTTGGAGGAGACGAAGAAGCAATGGCTTTATCCTCTAAAATAGTTTCTACCGTAAATCCCGATTTAATAGACATCAACTTTGGCTGTCCTGTCAAAAAAGTAGTTTGCAAAGGTGCTGGTGCCGGAGTTTTGAAAGACGTAGATTTAATGATTCGCTTAACGCAGGCCGTTATCGACAGCACGCATTTACCAGTAACCGTAAAAACCCGTTTGGGCTGGGACGATAATTCCATAAATATAGACGAAGTTGCCGAGCGTTTGCAGGATATTGGTGTTGCCGCTTTGAGCATCCATGCCAGAACCCGAGCCCAAATGTACAAAGGGCATTCCGATTGGTCGCATATTGCCCGCGTTAAAAACAACCCGAGAATCACAATGCCTATTTTTGGAAACGGAGATATTGATTCTCCCGAAAAAGCATTGCAATATAAAAACGAATACGGTATCGACGGAATCATGATTGGCCGCGCTGCTATTGGTTATCCTTGGATTTTTAACGAAATCAAACATTACTTCAAAACCGGTGAACATTTAGCAAAACCAACAGTTTCAGACAGAGTCGAAGCAGTTCGAAATCATCTTACTTGGGCAATGGACTGGAAAGGAGAACGTTTAGGTATTGTTGAAACTCGTCCGCATTATACTAATTATTTCAAAGGAATTCATTCGTTCAAAACATACAGACAAAAACTAGTAACCCTAGACCGTCCTGAGGAATTATTTTCGCATTTGGATGCTATTAAAGAGGCTTATGCTGATTATGAGGTGGCGTAATAATTGATTCTTTTCTTTGATTTTGTAAAATAAAAATTACTTTTGCAAAAAAAAGGAGTTAATGAAAAATTTTATAGTTCTGGGTTTCGTTTTAGTTAGTTTCATCGCAAAAGCACAAGAGGCAGAAAAAGTATCGGTTGAGAAAAATTTATATGGTGCTCAGTTGGGCTTGTTAAGTACAAGTTTTTATTATGAAACTCAATTGCAAAGAAAAATTACACTTCGAACAGAGATAGGTTTAACATTGGAGACTTCTACGAAAGATTATGCAGATCCTGCAATGAAGGATGAATATTCTACCCTTATTGTTCCTTACCTAACACTAGAACCAAGATGGTATTATAGTTTAGATAGACGTAAAAGACTTGGAAAAAAGACCTATAACAATTCTTCAAATTATGTTTCATTGGCAACATCATATATTTCTGCTAAGACTCCAATAATAAATAACGATGATTTTGATGTTGCATCAGCAATTACTATTATTCCTAAATATGGAATTCGTAGAGCTTTTGCAAAGCATTTCAATTATGAATTTTCTGGAGGTATTGGTTATCAATATAATGTATTTAGTAAAACTGATGGTTGTAATTGTGATCATAATAATACAACAATCGATCTTCAAATAAGAATTGGATACGATTTTTAATATTTAAAAGGGATCCGTTCTTTCAAACCAACAAACAAAAACTAGTAACCTCGAGAATTATCGGGCTGTATATATGGGAATAAAAAATCCAGAAACCGACTTAGGTAAAAGTAAGTTTCTGGATTTTTGATAATAAAATATTCTTTAATTCAATAAAAAAGCATCCATAGCTACTGTTGGCCTTCCATTGCTTCCCCAAGCTCCTTTTGTATAGCCTTGAAAATTGTAACATTCCGGTTCCCAATAAAAAACACCTAAACCTTTACCTCCAGTCACAGAACTCGTTTTATTAAGAATGTCTTCTACAAATAATTTACTCGTTGCTGGAGATCCTACAGACATTCCTACCTCGCACATCATAACCAGTTTTCCATATCGAGACACCATATCGTTCATATTAGTCAAACATTGATTATTGAGCGTTTGCCAATTAGTTGTTTCCGGATAAAGTGACATTCCTATTACATCATAGCTCGCACTATTTGCTTTAAGTCCGTCAAACATCCAACGAAACAGCGAATTGTCATAGCCATTTGATAAATGAACAATTGTTTTTGCATTTGGAAATACTGATTTTACTCCATTATGACCACTAGTCACCAATTGCGCAAAGTTTTTCATATTTACCGATGCTTTACCTTCACTCCACAGCATTCCGTTGTTAGTTTCGTTCCCAACCTGAACCCATTCTGGTGTAATTCCTGCGGATTTTATTGCATTTAATACCGTTACAGTATGATTCCAAACATCCGTATATAACTGACTGATAGTATGTGAAGCCCAAGCTGAAGGTTTCGTTTGGTTAGCAGGATCTGCCCAAGTATCACTATAATGGAAATCAATCATAATACGCATTCCTGCCGCTTTTGCTCTTTTAGCCTTTGCAATAACGTCTGCCTGATTGTTCCAACCGCCGGAAGGATTAACCCATACTCTAAGCCGAATAGAGTTCATCCCTTTCCCTTTCAAAATAGTAAAAAGATCTTGTTGTGTCCCAGCCGAATTGTAAAATTTCATTCCCGAACTTTCCATTTGCGTAAGCCAGCTTACATCAGCACCCTTAGCAAAATTAGTGACTAATTTTTTTGTTAATGATGTTCCTGCCACAGATGACGTTTCAGTTACTACTGCTGTAGCGGTTTCTGAATTTTCAGTTGCAACATCCTCTTTGGTACATCCAATTGAGAATAATAAAAATAACGAGCATAGATAAATAATTGATTTTTTCATAATTTTGGTTTGTTAATTTTGGTTAATATGTTTTTATTTTCAAAAATAATTTCATTATTGTCAAAAACGCTGATTTTACATACCAGATTATTCAATTCAAAATCACAAGTCGCTAAAAAACAGCAACATAAAAAAATAAGTAATTATAATCAACTCATACACAACATACCAGTTAATCACAATAACAGAGAGGTATTAAAGCATAATAAAAGAAAAAGATATCATTTAAGAAGAGAAAAATTTTAATCCAACAATTTCTTGCTAACTCGGCTACTAGAAATCAGCGAAGCAATAAAACCAAGCGTAATAATAGTTATCATAACTATTATTACATTTTCAAAAGTAAAAACTACGGGATAAGCCAGTGTAGGAGTTATCATTATCAGCTCATACTGTTGCTGCAGTAACACAAAAACGATACCCAATAACAAACCGATAATTCCGCCAAAAACACTCAGCAAAGTACCTTGCAGTAAAAATATATTGCGCAAATCCTTGATATCAGTCCCGAGATTAAAAAGTGTTTTTAGGTTTCCTTTTTTATCCAAAATCATCATGATAAGCGCGCCGATTAAATTAAAAAGAGCCACAATAATTACAAGCGTAAATATCAAATACACTGCTATATTTTCGGTATTCAGCATTTTATATAATGCTTCATTCAGCTGTTCCTTGTTTTTTACGGTAATTTTATTGTTGAAAATCGTTTTCAGTTTTTGAATAACCGCACTTTCATCAGCATCTTTTTTTAATTTGATTTCCAGGTGAGAAATCTGATTGGTTCTGTATTCCAATAATTCCTGTGCCAAGCCTAAATCGGCAAACACATATTTAGAATCCAAATCTTCGCTGATTGCATAAATCCCAACTGGAAAAACATCCGTTTTATTAAAAGCTTCATCAGGATTCTCAATAGTTCCTCTGCCGGGTTTTGGTACAAACACCTCAAAAGCATTATTATAATCCAGCAAACCCATCGAGAACTTTTGGGCAGTACCATAGCCAACAACAACTTGATATGTATCAGGTTTCAACCATTGTCCATTGTACAGCTTTTTATTAAAATCGCTAACGGTATTAAAAGTAGAATCAACACCTTTTAAATATGTAACCTCCTGTTTTCCATTAAAAGTAAACAAAACCCGTTCTTCAATAACTTTAGAATAAGAAGCAACATCTTCAATTCCTTTAATCTCTTTTTCCTGTTTTGGTACAATAAAAAAAGATTTACCAAGCGTACTGCTCACTTTAAGATCAGGATCAATATCGCTAGTAAACGAAAGACTAAATTCCTTAAGCCCCGTAAAAACCGAGAGCACGACAAACAAAGCCATTGCCCCCACAATAATCCCCATACTCGCAATACGGTTGATAATATTGATAGCATTATTTTTGCTTTTGCTAAAAATATAACGTTTGGATATGTAAAGAGGGAAATTCAATTTTTATTGAAATCTGCGTTTATCCAACAAATCTCTATTCTCAATCGGATTTTCTTGATTTTTCAAGGCATTGTCAATCTTCTCAATATAATCCAAAGAATCATCAATAAAGAAAACCAAATTTGGCACTTTACGCAATTGCAAACGCACTCTCTGCGATAAGTCGTGTTTTATTAAAGCTGAATTAGCTTTAATCCCCGCTAATGTTTCCGCCGCTTTTTCCTGAGGAAAAACACTTAAATGCACCGTCGCTACAGACAAATCTGTAGTCACAACAACCTTCGACACTGAAATTATCAAATTTGTAATTCCGTTTTTTCTCACTTCACCCTGCAAAATATCAACCAAATCTTTTTGGATAACCCCGCCTATTTTTTTCTGTCTATTTGTTTCCATGGTGCAAAAATACTATTTTTTTGAGAGACCGCCTTACAAAGTCATAAACTCCTAAAGTTTTTTATATTTGTTTTATAACTTTAGAAGCAGAATTAGGAGCGAAATATTAGGCTTTTTCAGTAAATATGGGTTCCTGCTGTCCGTTATATTCCATCTCGTTGAAAAAACGAGATGGGATGCCACTCCCATCAGGGCTAAAGAGCAAACATTAGGCTTTTTTTGGAAACAATTTTAAAAAGAAAAACATCATACAATGAAAAAAATAGAACATATTGGCATCGCAGTCAAAAACCTTGAAGAATCCAATTTGTTATTCGAAAAACTCTTTGGCGCACCCGCTTACAAACAGGAAGAAGTCGCCAGCGAAGGCGTAAAAACTTCCTTCTTCATGAACGGCCCCAACAAAATAGAACTCCTAGAAGCAATCAATCCCGAAAGCCCTATAGCCAAGTTCCTAGAAAAAAAAGGAGAAGGAATCCACCATATCGCTTTTGATGTAGAAGACATTCTTTCCGAAATCGAACGCCTCAAATCCGAAGGATTCAAAGTTATAAACGAAACTCCAAAAAAAGGAGCCGACAATAAATTAGTCGCTTTTTTGCACCCTAAAGGCACAAATGGGGTTTTAATTGAACTCTGTCAAGAAATAAAATAAAAATTTTATGAATTTACTCAATTCATAATCAGTTCTTTTCAAAACCGATTAGAACAAACCATAAATTATTCCAAAATCTACCCAAAAAATACTTGCGGCAATAAAATAATTGTAGTAATATTGCAAACTCTTAACCGGTCCTATAGCTCAGCTGGTTAGAGCACCTGACTCATAATCAGGTGGTCCCTGGTTCGAGCCCAGGTGGGACCACTTTTTAAGAACATAAAGCCTTATAAACATTGCGTTTGTAAGGCTTTTTTATTTTTAGGGGCGGAATGAGGGGCGGAATAATTTAGATTTATGACATAAAAAAAGCTTCTAAGAATAGAAGCTTTTTAAAATACAGATATGCGTTTAACAATTAATCTAAAAGAACTTGTGTAAGCAACCTATTTCGGACTAACCTTTCTTGCTTGTTGTTCACACCCTCTTTTGCTACAATTTGATATTCTCCGGGTAAATTTTCTTCAAATAACTCCAGTTTACTCTTAATTAATTTTTTATCAAGATTCTCAATGTCAGTCCATCTTTTCAAAAACAAACACATAAGTGAGAAAGCATTAGCTTTATTATACCAATATGATTTTTTTTTAAATTTTATTTTTAAAAATTTGTTTGCCGCTAATTCAATCATTTCGAAAATTTCGTCTTTTCTAGGAAAAAAATCAGCATATTCCTCTAAGTGCCTATTGATGAAATCGTTTCTATTATAAAAATCACTAATATATGTAGACATTAGATTCAAAGTAAATGTCAAGTGAATTTGTCTAGTGAGTTCATAAGGTGTAAAAACACCCTCATCAATTAGAAGTTTGTCAATAAATCTAATTTTTTTATTAGATGCCCATTCTATAAAACTGTTTGGAATTGTAGGGTCAATCTGAAGTGGTATAATTTCTTCTTCCTCCTCTTCTAAAGAATTTGACAATTTGAATTCTTTAGACAAATATTTTGCTACCAGCATGAATTCTGAAGACGCATATTCAGTTGATAACTTTTCAATACCAGATAATGCATAAAAAGTTCTATTCAATCTCTGAAATATTTCAATTATTTGTGGGTCATCATTATTGATGTCTAAGTCAATAATTGGGACTTGATACTTTAGAAAAGTTTCTTTTTCGACAGGGTCTAATTCTGAAAATAATCTATTATCTACTTTAAATGAGTCTTTTAAGTACTCATGTATTGAATTCATTCTTTGTTGACCATCAACTATACATGAAGTCGTAGACATTGTATCTAGGTTAATGCTCCCTCGAGCGATAAATATTTGTGGAAATGGATATCCTAACAGAATTGTTTTTATGAAATCAACTTTGTGAATTTGTCTCCATACTAAATTTCTTTGAAAATAAGGAGACATAATTAACCTCCTGTTCTTTATTTCGTTTACTAAATCTATTAGCTCTCTAGATCGTACCTGATATTTTGTCATATAATTCAGAATTTCCTTTATATTGATTTATACATTCTTCTTGTTTAGATTCGAAAAAATATTCGGAAGCATAAATTCCGCCATTAATATTTTTAAATAAATCAAAATACTCATTTGACAACTGATTGAAAAAATCAAGCCAAATTGATTTTAATTCACAATTTGGCATGTAGAATGGATTTACAAAGCCATTACTCAATCCATTTATAAATTGTGTAGCTGTATTTTTTCCTCTAAAAATCGGAAATGCTGTCAAATCTACATAACCTTTTGATAATTTGTGTGATGTTTCAATAAATTTATTATAAAGAGGTAAACTTATTATTGCGATATCCAAATCTGATTTTCCAGGTTCAAATTTTTTATCTTTAAAAAAACTTAACCCAGTTTTGCTAGAACCAACAACCTCTATTGAACTAAAAGGAATTTCAAACTGTCTACTTATGTTATCTTTTATATAGAATTCTTTGTCTTCATTGTTTTTAAATATTTCTGTAGAATATGAAAGATATATTTTTCTAGCAATTAAGGCATGAGATTCGTTCTTTTTTAGACCAGTTTTAATTCCTTGTATTGCTTTCATAGGTTATTGATTTGAGTGCTTTTTCTTTATGAAAATAGATTTTGGATCAGATTTCTTTTTTGCAAAATTTAAGCAATATGATTAAATGCTTAATTTTATTTATCTGTTTATTCTGTTTTTCAAATATACATACAAACATTTAATTCATCTCTAAACCAAGATTATTTAAAATTCAAGAACTTTATTGTTTTACTTTACTATTTCAGTATATTCGGGATTAAGGCTGATTTTGAAAGCCTTAATTTTTAATCGAAGTAAAAACCCCCTCTTTTAGATTGCCACCTTGACAACCCTGATTCGAGGTAGTTTATTTTCTATTTGTGAAACTCGATTCTACTTACCCCTTTTTGCGGATAATTTTCAAAAAAAAGTTTCATTTCTTCTTGGTCGCTTTCAGAATCACCTCTTATTAGCTTACGACCATCTTCCATATGGAAAGTAAATACACTTTTTTTATGTTGTTCAAGCAATTCTATTTGTTTTTCGACTGGAAGACTGTCTTGATACTCTTGTACTCTTTTATTTTGTTCCAGTAGTTCTTGTAAGTTCATTTTTATAGTTTTTATAATTTTAGATTTTTTATTTTAATGCAATTTCAACATATTGAAATATGCAATTTCATGAATATAAATGAGTTAATCTCAATTTACAATATAGAAAAATTTAGCATAGTTTATTAAAATTTTGCTTCTGCTTTGTTTTTATCATCTAATCTTTTGTAGAGTGGTAATGTCTGACGATTTAGATTTATCATTTTAACATTTATAATCATTCGATTACTATGGTCTTTTACTTCAAATTCTTTGAGTACAGCATCTAATTTTTTAAATTCATCTACATAACTCGAATCCGTATAAAAATCGGTATAGAGTTCAGAAACTTGCCTAGAGCAGTTCCAAACTTGGCAATTAAATTTGTCGCTGTTTTTGGTTACATATTTAGTTACGTAAGATGCTATCGAGCGAATGTTATTAGAATTTAATTGTCTTACATCAAAAGCCGATGACGGTTTGTAATTTTCATCTCTCGGCAGTATTCCGTTTTTCTTTTGTAAATCAAGCCAGTAATTCCACCATTTTTCAATTTTCCAATATTTGTTGGTTATCATGTGAAAATGAACATTTCCTTTGAAAAAATCATTTTTGGTTTGCCTTTCAGCTATCCATACATATTGGAAGTTTTCACTTCGCTTTTTTACGTTATCTATAAACTTCCGTAATAAATTTACGGCTTGTTCATCGGTTACTTTGTTTAAAAAAGTCAGAGTAACAAAACTTAAGCGTTTGTAACATCTCGCAAAACAAATTATTTTCTTTCTGATTTTTTGTTTTGACTTGCGAGATAAAGACCGCATTTTCTTAATGTTGTCTATTGGCTTAGGTTTTTTTTCTTTTTTTGCTTTGGGTTCTTGCTTCTTTCTTTGAAGTGAAGAACCCGTGAACTCACTTTTTGGAATTACGCCGAATTCTTGAACCGAAAAAGCGACACTTGTCCCGTATGTATTTTTGACTATCATAATCTGAATCGTTGCACATTAATTAAAACCATTAAAAGGTTATTTATTAAAGGTTTTTATTGAAGGTGCTTATTTTTAAAGGTTAAAAAAAAAGGTCTAGAGAAACGGAGGTATAAAGTTCCCTTTGCGAAATTGTTTAAGAAATTTACTTGTTCTGCGTTCGTAAACATTCATATACTTCCACGTTGGATGGGAATTGTTTAAGAACATTGAAAAGCCGTTTAGCTTATGAACGTAATTCCATTTTTTAGGCTTTGTTTCATTTTCAAGAAACACAATAACTGAGTAATCATTTTTATTAGTTTCCATTGTTTCGTCCTCTTTGATTAGGTGAAACAATAACTTTTAAAGCGCTTTCTATATCTTCTTGTTTATAGAGAACTCTATTCCCAATACGATAAGCACGAATGATTCCTTCTTTAGTAAAAAGATGAAGTGTAGGTAATGAAATGTTTAGAATCCTAGCGGTTTCTTTTCTTGATTTTAAATCCTTGTCCTGAGATTTTGGAGGATTTATAAATTGTTTAATTGCTCTTTCAAAAGCTTTGTTAAATGCGTTTTCGAAGTCTGATAGTTCGAATGTGTGAAATGTTAAATTTGCCATTATTTTACTGTATTTAAGTTTATAATGGCAAAGATGTGATGAAGTGTAGCGAGTAGTAGTGCCTGTAGTAACTACAATGTTACTTTATAATTTTTCTAAATCCTTTTTTATATTAGAACTTATATCCGATAATCCTTGATTTTCAAATAGTTGATTTACTTTTTCAAGATTAGCTTTTGTTCGCACTTCATTCTTTCCAGCTGTGATGTAAGAGAGATACTGTCTTGTGTTATCTTCACTAAGTTCAAGTATTTCGGATAATATTTTTGCGGTTTTTGAATTTTCAAATTTGCTCGTATCTAATCCTAAGTAATGCAATGCAAGTAATTTTTGCTTATGGGTAAGTGAACTCTTTTTTTCTACTTTTTGCGGACGTGTAATGAGTTCATTTAACCACTTATAATATTCTGAAAATATATAAGCTTGCTTTACTGTATCATCCTTAATTTGATAGGTTTCATTTGTATCATGATCTAATCTTTCGAGTTCATAATCGCCTGTCGTTATATATTTAGTAAACGCCTCACTAAACAAACTCCTTAATGAAACAGGAATATTAATTACGAATATTTTATTTGCTTTGTTTTCGAAAGTGGGTTTAATCGGTTTTCGAAATAACTTAGTATATGTTGGAATAGTGTTTATATAGTTGAGAACTTCTTTTGCTTCGTTTTCAAGTGTAAATTTTTTATTAATAGAGTTTTCAAGTCCAGTTTCAAACTCGCTTTGAAATTGTGATAGTGTTTTCATTAATTAAAGAATGGATGTGTTAGTAATTTATCAGCGTTTTCTTCTTGGCTAATTCTAATATATGCCATAAATGAACGCTCAGTTTTATGCCCTGTTATTTTCATTATAGAAATAGTTGGAACATCTGCTAAATAAATATTTGTTGCAAAACTTCTTCGGGCTGTATGTGTAGAAATTAATTTGAATTTGGGCAATGTTGATTTTTCAACAACTCCACCACGAGTTATAGTGGTTTCGGTCAACTCTTTTATACCTGCCAAACTTGCCACTTCTTTTATATATCCATTCATTATTTGATTAGTAAATGGGATAGGGAGTTTGTAATCATACTTTTGCATTATTGCTTTTACCGTTTTATGTAGTGGGATTGCAACTCTTTCACTTGTTTTTTGCGTTCTAATAAGGAGCATTGATTTTTCTAAGTTTATGTTTTCTGTTTTTATTTGTGTAAAATCAGAAAAACGTAATCCAGTATAACACCCAATTAAAAACAAATCCCTTACTTTTTCTAATCTTGGACTAGCGGATAACTTCAATTTTTCTATTTGTTCCAATTCCTTGATACTTAAATAAACAGTGTCTGCTTCTTCTCGAATTGTTTTGAATTTTTTCTTTCTGAACTCTAAATTTTGATTTATCCCTCTTTCAGTTGCTTCATTCAAAAAAGATTTAATTGTTTTAATATGTTTTCCAACAGTATTGGCAGATAATAAGTGTTCTTGTGAAAGAAATGCTGTATAATTATTATAGAATTCTAAAGTAATATTCTCAAAATCGATTTGTTTATACTTTTTTGAATATTCTTTTAGATACTTAAATGTAGTTTTATATACTTTTATCGTTCCCTCTCTTTTATTTGTCAAACTCTCTTTTATGTAATTTTCGATAAATTCTAATAAAGTTTGTTTGTTAGGTTTTAAAATATGGTCGCTTAATTCGTTTTCAATTTCTTTTTTTAATATTGTATTATTTGGCTGAATGCCATCATTTAATAATCTTCGGAATACATTATTAATTGCATTTTCAAATTTATCAAGCCTAGTATTGAATTCGGGATATTCTGGAAATTGTCTTGTTTCTTTCGCTCGTTGTGATTTGGGATTCCAGTATTTTGGATTAATTCTTTCGCCAGTTGAACATTTAAATTCTTTATATTGATAATAACACATCAAATAGACTAATGTGTCATCTTTAGAATTAGGTTCTTTTAGTTTAAATCTTACCTTAGACATACGCTTAAAATTATATACACAAATCTAAGTATAATTTTAATAGGGGCGGAATGAGGGGCGGAATTTTTTTATTTTAATCATTTTTGGTTTAATTTAATATTGCTAATAACTCAACAAAAACAAGCTTCAACACTAGTAAATACGGTGAAATAAAGTAAAATTTAATTAAATTACATGGGGTGCAGGTGGGACCACAGTTAATATTTAAAAAGCCTTATGAACATTGCGTTTGTAAGGCTTTTTTAAAATTATATACCAATAATAAAAATCACATGGCATCCAGAATCATACAAACAAGCGTTTAAATGTAATTATACGTTTTTAGACCTGAAAAAACCTTCTCAAATAGTTTTGTATTAAATTTTTATTCTTAAACACAACTTCATTTCTTGCTATTTAAAAAAATAATTATAGATTTGCAACCATAAGACTAATTCAGCCACCAAAACAAATTGCTTTATCGCAACCCCATACGATATGAAGACAAATTTAAACAAAGCTTTATACAGAATAATTCTTTTTACTTCTTGTCTTTATGGATATGTAGCTAATGCCCAACCGCCATGTCCAATTCCTTGCAACCCGCCAGGCGACCCCCTTCCAATAGGAGAGAATATTTCAATATTGATTTTAGTGACAGTATTATTTGGATTATACATAATATACAATTATAAATTAAACAAAAAAAGACCAATCTAGATTGGTCTTTTTTTGTTTACGATCTTATTTTCTTGTTCTACCTGTTCACATACAACCTAGAAACATATTTGCCAATTACATCAAATTCCAAATTAACTTTCGTCCCAACAAAAAACGAATTAAAATTAGTATGTTCGTATGTATAAGGTATAATCGCTACACTAAAATTATTTGCACCCGAATCCACCACAGTCAGACTAACTCCGTTTACCGTAATCGAACCTTTCTCGATAGTAATATTCTTCAGATCGGCATCATACTCAAAAGTATAAAACCAGCTTCCGTTAGTTTCCTCTGCAACTATACAAGACCCAATTTGATCTACATGCCCTTGAACAATATGTCCGTCCAAACGGTCTCCCAGCTTCATCGCTCTTTCTAGATTGATATTATCTCCAGCTTTCCAATTAGCTATATTGGTTTTTTTGATAGTTTCGCCAATAGCTGTCACTGTATAATGATTACCAGCGATAGCCACAACCGTTAAACATATTCCGTTATGAGCTACACTTTGATCAATTTTTAATTCATTGGCCAATGCAGATTCTATAGTGATATGAATATTATCCTGCTCTTTTTTAACTTCTTGAACTTTGCCAAGTGTTTCGATAATCCCTGTAAACATTTCTTATTTTATTTTACTAAATTTGCAGTTCAAAATTAGCAATAAATAACTAGAGCACATTATGAAAAAAGCAGAAAATATAATCGTAGGAATTTCAATAGGAGATTTAAACGGTATTGGAAGCGAAGTAATTCTAAAAACATTCGAAGATAACCGAATGCTAGAATTATGCACTCCCGTTATTTTTGCCAATGTAAAAATTTTGTCATTCATCAGAAAAAATTTCGAATCAATAATTCCTTTACACGGTATAGACAATCTGAACCAAATTGTAATCGGGAAAGTCAATGTTTTGAACCTTTGGAAAGAAGGAGTTGATTTAAACCTTGGAACTAATGACGAAAAAATTGGACAATATGCCATCAAGTCATTTGTTGCCGCTACCAAAGCGTTAAAAGATGGAGAAATTGATGTATTAGTAACCGCTCCCATAAATAAATACAATATTCAATCAGAGGATTTTAAATTCCCAGGACATACGGATTATTTAAATCAGGAATTAGAGGGCGATGCCTTAATGTTAATGGTGCAAGACAATCTAAGAGTTGGCTTGTTGACAGATCATATTCCAATCAATGAAGTAGCTTCGCATCTAACGGAAGAATTGATATTCAAAAAAATTGAAACAATCAATAAAACTTTAATCCAGGATTTTAGTATTAACAAACCTAAAATTGCGGTACTAGGTCTTAATCCTCATTGCGGTGACGGAGGCGTTATAGGAAATGAAGATGACGCTATTTTAAAACCTGCCTTGAAAAAATTATTTGAAAAAGGCACTCTTGTTTTTGGTCCTTTTCCTGCTGATGGTTTCTTCGGAAGCAATCAATATGAAAAATACGATGCAGTTATTGCAGCTTATCACGATCAGGGATTGATTCCGTTTAAAACATTATCCTTTGGAAATGGTGTGAATTATACAGCAGGGCTTAATAAAATAAGAACTTCACCAGATCACGGAACTGCATACGACATAGCAGGGAAGAATAAAGCCGATCATAACTCTTTTAAAGAAGCTGTTTATCTTGCAATTGACGTGTATAATTCAAGAAATCAATATGCAGAAATTAGCCAAAAACCTCTAAAAACAAAAGAAAAACAGTTATAAACAAAAAAAAGTGAATAACATTATTAGATTTCCATTTATTTTATATCTTTGCACTCCCGAAGTTTAGGGCAAATTGTTGTTGAAATGAGCAAGACAAAAGAATATACAATTCCTTTCGTAGGATTGAAGCTAGGGAAACACAAATTTGAGTATCAAATAAGTAATGCGTTCTTTGAAATCTTTGATTATAATGAATTTCAAAATTCAGATATCAAAGTAAATGTTGTTTTAGACAAACAAAGCAATTTGTTAGAGTTAAACTTCAAGCATGAAGGAACAATTAATGTTCCGTGTGACCTTACAAGTGAAGATTTTGATTTAGCAATTAAAGGAAAATTGAAATTAATTGTTCGATTTGGAGAAACCTTTAACAATGACAATGAAGAGTTGCTGATACTTCCTTTTGGGGAATTTGAAATAGACATCGCTCAATATATATATGAGCTGGTAATTCTTTCGATTCCATTAAAAAGGATACATCCTGGAATAAAAGATGGCAGTTTAAACACAGAAGCTTTGACAAAACTGAAAGAACTGACAATTAAAGAGCAAAAAAAAGAGAAGAAAGAAGAAGAAAATATAGACCCGCGCTGGGACAAATTAAAGCAACTATTAACGGATAAATAATATAGTAAAATGGCACATCCTAAGAGAAAAATCTCGAAAACAAGAAGAGACAAAAGAAGAACACATTACAAAGCTACTGTAGCTCAAATCGCTACATGTCCAATTACTGGAGAAGCACATTTATACCACAGAGCTTACTGGCATGAAGGAAAAATGTACTACAGAGGACAAGTTGTTATCGATAAATCTGTCGTTACTCTTGCTTAATACGTTTTTGTAAATTATACTAGAACTCTCACCTCGTGAGAGTTTTTTTTGTTGCTTATAATTTACCCCCAAATAAGAAAAACTTAACACAATTAGTTTGGTTTTTTTATTGTAATTTTAGAGACTTTTAAAAATTTTGCAAATGGCAGCATTTGACAATAAATAATCGCGTATAATGAATACAATTACAGCCGCAATTACCGCAGTTGGTGGTTATGTTCCGGACTTTGTTCTTTCCAACAAAGTTTTAGAAACAATGGTCGACACAAATGATGAATGGATAACCACACGCACCGGAATTAAAGAAAGAAGAATATTAAAAGATGCTGATAAAGGGACTTCTTTCCTTGCTATAAAAGCTGCACAAGATTTAATCGCTAAATCAAATATCGATCCTCTTGAAATAGATCTAGTTTTAATGGCAACTGCAACTGCAGATATGCCAGTAGCTGCAACTGGTGTTTATGTAGCCACTGCGATAGGTGCTACCAATGCATTCGCATACGACTTACAAGCTGCATGTTCAAGCTTCCTTTACGGAATGTCAACTGCAGCAGCTTATATCCAATCCGGAAGATATAAAAAAGTATTATTAATAGGTGCTGATAAAATGTCATCTATTGTTGATTACAAAGACCGATCAACCTGTATTATTTTTGGAGACGGAGCAGGCGCAGTATTATTTGAACCTAACTACGAAGGATACGGATTACAGGATGAATACTTGAGAAGTGATGCTGTTGGCCGTGATTTCTTAAAAATACCTGCTGGAGGATCTATCTTACCAACAAGTATCGACACCGTAAATGACAACAAACACAATATCATTCAAGACGGAAAAACTGTTTTCAAATATGCCGTTACTAATATGGCTGATGCAAGCGAATTGATTCTGAAAAGAAACAATTTGACTAACGAAGATGTAAATTGGTTAGTTCCTCATCAGGCAAACAAACGCATCATTGACGCAACTGCTCACAGAATGAACTTGGAAGATGCAAAAGTATTAATGAATATTGAAAAATACGGAAATACAACTTCAGCAACATTGCCTTTAGTATTATACGATTTTGAACACCTTTTCAAAAAAGGAGACACTATCATTTTTGCTGCTTTTGGCGGCGGATTTACTTGGGGATCTATTTACTTAACTTGGGCTTACGATAAAAAATAAAATAAACTAAAAAGAACTTAATTATGGATTTAAAAGAAATTCAAAATCTAATTAAATTTGTAGCAAATTCAGGTGTTGCAGAAGTAAAATTAGAAATGGACGATGTAAAAATCACCATCAGAACTACTTTAGAAGGAAACGTTACAGAAGCAACTTACGTTCAACAGTTACCTGCTCAAAACGCACTTCCGCAAGCTGCCGCTCCACAGCAGATTGCTCCTGTAGCTGTTGCCCCTGTAGCTGAACCAGTTGAAAAAAACAATTACATTACTATAAAATCACCAATCATTGGTACTTTTTACAGAAAACCTTCTCCAGACAAGCCAATGTTTGTTGAAGTTGGTAAATCTATTGGCAAAGGAGATGTTCTTTGTGTAATTGAAGCTATGAAATTATTCAACGAAATTGAATCAGAAGTATCTGGTAAAATCGTAAAAATATTGGTAGACGATATGTCTCCTGTAGAGTTTGACCAACCTTTATTCTTAGTAGATCCATCTTAATTTTAGATTTTAGATTGCAGATTTTAGATTGCAGATTTGATTTTAAATCAAACTAAAAAACTAATTATCTAATTATCAAAATTGCCTAATTATCTAATTTAAAAAAAATGTTTAAAAAAATACTAATTGCGAATAGAGGAGAGATAGCGCTTCGTGTCATCCGAACTTGTAGAGAAATGGGCATCAAAACAGTAGCGGTTTATTCTACTGCAGATGCAGAAAGCTTACATGTGAAATTTGCTGACGAAGCCGTTTGTATTGGACCGCCACCAAGTAATCTATCTTATTTAAAGATGTCCAATATTATTGCTGCTGCCGAAATTACTAATGCAGATGCAATTCACCCTGGTTACGGATTCCTTTCAGAAAATTCAAAATTCTCGAAAATTTGTCAAGAACATGGAATCAAATTTATCGGAGCCTCTCCTGAGATGATTGACAGAATGGGAGATAAAGCTTCAGCAAAATCAACTATGATTGAAGCTGGAGTTCCATGCGTACCAGGTTCAGTTGGAATTTTAGAATCCTTTGAGCAAGCTGCAGAATTAGCCAATCAATTTGGATATCCAGTTATGTTAAAAGCAACTGCTGGTGGTGGTGGAAAAGGAATGAGAGCTGTATGGGCTCCAGAAGATTTATTAAAAGCTTGGGAAGGTGCTCGTCAAGAATCGGCGGCAGCTTTTGGAAATGACGGAATGTATCTTGAAAAATTAATTGAAGAGCCACGCCATATCGAGATTCAAGTTGTTGGTGATTCATACGGTAAAGCTTGTCACCTATCTGAAAGAGACTGTTCTGTTCAGCGTCGTCACCAAAAATTGACAGAAGAAACTCCTTCTCCGTTTATGACTGATGAGTTACGTACTAAAATGGGAGAAGCAGCTGTAAAAGCAGCTGAATATATAAAATACGAAGGTGCTGGAACTGTTGAGTTTTTGGTTGACAAACACAGAAACTTCTACTTCATGGAGATGAATACTCGTATCCAAGTAGAACACCCTATTACTGAACAAGTAGTAGATTATGACTTAATTCGTGAGCAGATTTTAGTAGCTGCTGGCGTGCCAATTTCTGGAAAAAATTATCTGCCTCAACTACATGCCATCGAGTGTCGTATCAATGCTGAAGATCCGTTTAACGACTTCAGACCATCTCCAGGAAAAATTACTACATTACATATGCCAGGCGGTCACGGAGTACGTTTGGATACTCACGTATATTCAGGTTATACCATTCCTCCAAATTATGATTCGATGATTGCAAAATTAATTACTACAGCCCAAACTCGTGGAGAAGCTATTAGTAAAATGAGAAGAGCATTAGACGAATTCGTAATCGAAGGAATCAAAACAACTATTCCGTTTCATAGACAATTGATGGATGATCCTAAATATATTGAAGGCGATTATACTACTGCTTTCATGGATACTTTCAAAATGAATCCAATAGACTAATTTTTAAAGGCTGTCAAAATAAATTGACAGCCTTTATTTTTATACAGATTTAAACCCGACAGCTTGTAAAAACTGTCGGGTTTCTTTTTTCTATAGAACTAAAGTCAATTATTAATTTTTGGAGCAGAAAGATTAGGCATTTTCAGCAATTACCGTCCCGATTTCCGTTACAAATGAAGTTCACTGAACTCCGCTGAAAATAAAAGTACAGTGAAGTAATCTTATGTCCTTAACCCCGGGCCATAAGGATTTCCACTTCATACGAGCGAAGCGAACTGGCGAAGCAATCGGGGCTATAGAGAGACATTTTGCTTTTTTGTCATCATTCAAAAAACAATTGAAGATTTAACCATAGTCAACGAATTCAATCATCGGAGATAATAATAACAATCGAACTCAGATTGTAAAGTAAACAGTATTTGTGTATACTTTTTACACACCTATTCGCTAAATTACACACTTTCTCTTTTTAAAAAATTTTGGCACATTCTTTAAAAACCCCTTAAAAACAGGCTTTTAAGACTTTGGCATACTTCTTTTCTATTATGGCATAATATTTTCATTATCTAAAGCGTAAACAACAATTTAATAATTAAAATATACACATTATGAAAAATTTATTTTTATCAGCCGCAATCGTTTTGGGAGGTTTAACTTCATTCGCATCGACTTCTCCAATTTCAAGTACAATCGTAAAAACCATTCCCATAGGTGATGAATACACTGAAATAAAATTAGAGGAAGTTCCTGTTGCAATAACTGACGCTCTTAAAAAAGCATATCCAGACGGAGTAATTTCCAAAGCATACAAAAATGAAAAATCAGAATACAAATTAGAGGTTACCGTTGGTGACAAAGTTGGTGCTCTTTATGCAAATGCAGACGGAACTTGGATTAAAAAATAATCCCAACAAACTTTTCAAACAAATAAGTAAGTAACAATATTAAATAAACAAATCATGAAAAATTTATTTTTATCAGCCGCAATAGTTTTAGGAGGCCTAACTTCATTCGCTTCAACTACTCCAATTTCAAACACAGTTGTAAAAACCATTTCAGTACAGGAAGAATATACTGAAATCAAATTAGAGGAAGTTCCTGTTTCAATAACAGATGCTCTTAAAAAAGCGTATCCGGACGGAGTTCTTTCTAAAGCATACAAAAATGCAAAATCAGAATACAAATTAGAGGTTATCGTTGGTGATAAAGTAGGTTCACTATATGCTAATGCAGACGGAACTTGGATTAAAAAATAATTAAAATTTATATTATGAAAAAGCTAATCTTATCCGCAGCAATAATTCTGGGCGCTATATCGGCTCAAGCATCGATTGCTACAAATTCAGTTTCGATAATTCAGTCTGTGAATGTACAAGATGAATTTACCCAAATAAGTGCAGATGCTATCCCTATAGGTGTAAAATCAACCATTGAAAAATCTTTTCCAGGTACAAAATTAGAAAAAGCGTACAAAAACGAAAAAAATGAGTACAAGCTGGAAATTACTAAAGATGATAAAAAGTATACTGTCTATACAGATACTTCGGGAAATATCATTAAAAAGTAAGATAAGCATCATGAAAATGCTAATCTTAACAGCGACTATTGTTTTAGGGTTAATAGCAATCTACTCGAATGTGCATGCAAAAACTGAATTGCATATTCAGCCAGAATACAGAGAAGTTAGTGTAAATGCCGTTCCTGCAACAATAAAAGCTGCTTTAGAAACAGCATACTCAGGAACAAAGCTTGTAAAATCTTATGTAAATGAGAAAAAAGAGTACAAACTGGAATTATCAGTTAACAACCAGAAAGCTACTGTTTACACAGATGCCAACGGGAACTGGTAGATAACAATTGGGGGATTATTTATGTTTTTGACCAAAAAGAGACTGTTTATAACAGCCTCTTTTTTTTGCATAATTTTATGACAATACAAGTTTATTAGTCTTATTTTAGCCTAAAAGGGTCAAAAATAGATGTCAAAGATATTACTTATAGAAGATGATATTTCGTTATGCAAATTATTAGAGAAGTTCCTAATAAAGAAAGCATTCGGAGTGACCATTGCTTTTTCTGCATCCGAAGCCAGATCAGCCATCAGAAAAGAATCATTTAATCTGATTTTGATGGATATTCGTTTGCCAGATGCAGACGGAATTGGACTAATGGCCGAATTTAAAAATTCAAATCCAGAAATACCGGTTATACTCATGACTGGATATTCGGATGTAAATACTGCCGTAAAAGCTATTAAAAATGGAGCAGCCGATTATATTTCGAAACCTTTTAATCCTGACGAAGTTTTATTGGTAATTACAAATGCCATACAGATTCCTCAAGAAGAGATTCCTGCTAAAGAAAAGAAAATCAATAAAAAACAGCCCGCTCCTGAAAATGAATTTGTAAAAGGGATTTCTACAGCTTCAAAAAAATTATTGGATCATATTCAACTGGTTAGTCCAACCGATATGTCGGTTTTAATTATTGGAGAAAGCGGTACAGGAAAAGAAATTATAGCAAAAAGCATTCACCAGCAAAGCAATAGAAAAAACAATAATTTTATAGCTGTTGATTGTGGAGCGATTCCAAAAGAATTAGCTGCAAGTGAATTTTTCGGACATTTAAAAGGATCTTTTACGGGAGCGATCAATGATAAAATAGGCTATTTTGAAGCTGCTAACCGAGGAACACTTTTCTTAGATGAAATTGGAAATCTTTCGTATGAAAATCAAATACAGTTGCTAAGAGCACTACAAGAACGAAAGATAAAACCTGTTGGAAGCAACAAAGAAATTAATGTAGATATCCGAATCGTTACCGCAACTAATGAAGATTTACGCGAAGCAGTTAAAAATGGTGATTTTAGAGAAGATTTATACCATAGAATCAATGAGTTTTCAATACTCTCCCCTTCGTTAACCGACAGAGAAGAAGATTTAATGATTTTTGCAGATTATTTTCTTGAAAAAGCCAATTTGCAGCTGAATAAAGAAGTTATCGGATTTTCACCCGAAGTTATTGCCATTTTTCAAAAATACAATTGGCCGGGGAATTTGCGTGAACTGCAGAATTGTGTAAAACGGGCTACGCTTTTAACACGCGGAGATTATATTGAAAGCGATGTTTTACCTGCTGAATTTTTTCAAACACAAATAAAACAGCATTCTGCAGATACTTTTTCTTTATCAGAAAATGAAAAAGGTGCTATTATTAATGCTTTATCAAGAACTCAAAATAACAAATCTGAAGCGGCAAAATTGCTGAAAATTACCAGAAAAACACTTTATAATAAACTGAAACAATACGACATAGATCCAGACTGTTCTTAATTGCAATTACAAAGTAATGAGGCTACAAAATTTGGTGAATCTGCTTACAATCATCGTATAAATGAAGCTATTTCTTTATTTAAAGCTGTAAAAAGTAGGGCGGTTTTTGTTTTTAAAGAATCCAGAAGATTTTCCAAATCAGAAAATTTTAAATCATTTTTCTCTAATTCTTTAAGGATTTTACCAATTTCATACGCTTCTATCTGCCTGAACATGGGTGCAATTCTGTGTGCAATAGTATTAATTTCGTGAATGTTTTTCTCTTTTACAGCATTTTCTAAAGAAACCAGATTATCTTCACTGCTTTGAATAAACTCTTTTAAAAAAGCATATAAAACCTGACCATCATTTACTATAAATTGTTTTAGCGTTTCTAATGAGTATAATTTTGCAGTTATTATTTTCTCAGCTTTATTAGTCTCAAACGCTGGGATATCCTTGTTTTCTAAAATATGCTGGATTGTTTCGAGCAATATTTTTGGAGAATATGGTTTTTTGATCACGGTTGTAAACCCTGCTTCGACAAAAACAGAATAATCCAAATCGGCACGGCCTGTAAGCGCAATAATTGGCTGGTTTTTGTATGTTGAATTTTTTTGAGTTTTCAAATTTTCTACAAACGAAAATCCATCCATTACCGGCATTTGAATATCGGTAATTATAAAATCAAAATTGGCAGTTTCAATAGCTTCCAAAGCTTTGACAGCATTATCAAAAGACAGAACGTGATGTTTTTCCTGTTTTAAAACACCGCTCGTTAAATTCAGTAAATTGACATCATCATCAATTACAATAAAAGTATATTTTTGAGTATTTAAAACGGCTGGTTTTTCAACTTCCTGAACAGTATTTATGCTCGTATCATAGACTAACGGCAACTCGATTGTAAAAGTGCTTCCTTTACCAAACTCGCTTTCCAATTTTAAATTACCTCCCAAAATGGCTATAATCTTTTGACAGATAGATAATCCTAAACCTGTTCCTCCGTACTTTTTTTCGATACTTTCGTTCGCCTGAGCAAATTCTTCGAATACAATTTTTTGATTTTGCTTTTCAATTCCAATTCCTGAATCTTGGATAGAAATAATAAAAGAGGCATCTCCTGTGGTTCTATGCGTACTGATTTTAATGAATCCTTCTTCGGTAAATTTGTAGGCATTCCCGATAATATTGCTCAAAATTTGTTTCAAGCGGAACGGATCACCAACTATTCTGCTATGCAGTTTCTCATCGATATTAATAATGAGATCAATGTTTTTTTCTTTATAAACAGTTTGAATGTTTTTGGCAGTTTCATCTATTGCATCTGTCAATAAAAAAGGTACTTTCTCTATTGTAATTTTTCCGGCTTCAATTTGTGAAAAATCCAATAAATCCTGAACCAGGTGTGTAATATATTTAGAAGAGTCCTTGATGTTTTTGACAAAATAGGACTGTTTTGTGCTGACATCAGAATTGCCCAAAAGTTCCGTATAACCGACAATCGTACTCAAAGGTGTTTTTAAATCATGGCTTACGGTCGAGATAAGCTGTTCCCGGCTCTTGAGCAGGTTTTTGGTTTTGAAATTGGCAATTTCCAGCTGTTTTTTATACAGCTGCGATTTAGAATAATCACTCACTATTAAAATCGAGAAAATCAAGGTTAATACCAAGCCGATAATTGCCGATGTCATTACGACTTCGTTGACTTTCTTTAGTGATTTTTCTTTTAGCGTGTTGTTTTTTATCGAATTGATAATGATTTCGCGTTCAATGATCCGAAGTACTTTTCGAAGCTGTTCGGAGATGGCTATTTCATTTTTAAGGAGTTTGTTTTCTTCAAAATTTAAGGACTCTTTTTTCTTTTCTGCTTTCAGTTTTACTGATGTCAAAAGCTTTTTCGAATTGGCTAAAATAGAATCGGAAGCTTTTTTACTGAGTGTATTTGTGCTGTCGTCCGGAATGTTTTGATTGAGATAATCTACATATTTCCTGAGTACATTACGCTGATAAGAACCTAACTCATCTGGATTTTTGGCAAAATCCTTTAGGACCAGTTTTCGGAGTTTAAACTCCATTCTGGTAATTTCATTAATCGCATTATCTACCGAAACTTCATCTTCGGCTTTGTTTTTTATGGCTTTTAATTGTTGGATGTTTTTAGTTTTTTCGGATAATAAATAGGCAACACTGTCCAATAAAGTCTTTTGATATTGTGTCGTAACAATTTGTTTTAGCGTATCAATTCTTGATTTTAAGGAATCGGTTTCGATAAGATAACTTTTGAAATCTTTTTCAGAATTCGTTTGAATTGTTTTGCGGGCTAAACTTTCTGTTTTGTAAATATTTGAAAAAAGTTTGCTGACTTTTAAAATCTTCGTTTTTTCGAAAGCAATTTTATCTTCCAGTTTGCTGTAAACTACATTTTCAGAATATAAAACCCAGCCTACAGCTACAACTAATGTTAATAATGCAAGGTAACCTAAAAGTACTTTAATGGGTGTATAACTTTTTTTGCTCTCCATAAATTATATAACGCTGTTTTGGAAGTTTTAGTCCTTTATAACTGTTACGTTTTATTTTTAAATCTGAATTCGGTTGCAATCGTAAATCATAGCAAAAAATCGCTATCTTTCTCTTTAGCCCTGATCGAAACGGCATCTCCCGATTTAGAAAAACAAGGCTTTTTCGCCGTAGTTTTTGTTAATCGGGAATATAGTGAAGAGCAGGAACCCATATAGCCTAAAATGCCAAATCTTTCTGCTCCTAAATATAAATAATAAAATTAAGGTTTTTAGACCGTTAAAGTTTTAATTTATAGCAAAAAAGAAGCCGTCTCAGGTTGTGAGACGGCTTCTGCAGTTTTATGCTTTTTGATTTATTAAGCTCCGATTTTCTTAACGATATCGGTTGGAACTCCTCCTTTATTAACCAAAAATGAAGTTGTTTTGTATTTTACAAAATTCTTGCTCACATACAAATACCCTTTATAATCGTTTGTAGTTCCCCAAGAATTTTTTACAATGTAGTATTCTTTGCCCATTTGGTCTTTGGCAATACCAACGATATGCATGGCATGATCATCAGTTGTTTGGTAATTATCGAATGCCTTTTGACGAATTTCTTCAGTGATTTCCAATTCTTCTTTTGGACCGTTGAACATGTTTTCTTTCTCTTCGGCAGTCATTTCGTCAAACTTTTTGGTTGGAACGTAAGCCACACCGTTTTTCCAGCTAAAGCTTTTCTCGCTCACATCTGATGCCCAAGCAACAGTATAACCGTTTTTTAAAGCGTTGTCAATGATAGCCGTCATGTCATTCATTTTGATGTTATAAACCAAATCAAATGACCAGTTATCAGGAACCATCATCATTGTTTTAGTATAATATGGCTCATTTGAATAAGATGCGAATTCGATATACTCGTCTGGATTGATCCCTACGACTTCTTTTGCAAAAGTTTGCGGTGTATAACTTTTCCCTTTATAAGTGAAGTTTTCTGGAACCTGACCCAAATAAGAATCAATTACAGCAGCATAGGCTTTTTCCCAGTTTGGAGTTAATTCGCCATTTGGATTTTTTACAACTGCAGCTAATACTGCTTCTGTCAATGAAGCCATTTCGGCAAACTTATTTTTGGAAGTTCCGTAGTTTAAACCTGTGTATACAGATTGAGGTACTGCTCCGAACTTTTTGTACATATTGATTACATCATGCAATTCTCCTCCATCTCCCAAGGTTACAGCTCCATGCATGCGAACATAGTTTTTCCCTTTCTCAACATAAGCATTACGTGCAGAGAAAACCTGCGATAATTCTACCGGCTGTTTTCCAATTCTAATCATTTCTGATTCTAAAAAAGAATTAGTAGAATAACTCCAGCAAGTTCCTGAAGAACCTTGATTTTTGACAGAAGTATTTTCTAAATTGATAACATCTGTGAATTTGAAACTTTCGGCACTTTTTGCACTAGCGTTAACTTTCAATGAGTTGACCAATCCGTCTTGAGCGGTCATTGTATTCATTCCAACTACTAAAGCTGTTGCAATAAAAAACGATTTGATAGGTAATTTATACATTTTTGAATAGGTTAAGTTTACAATATGTAACAAAAATCGCAAAATTGTTACAAAATTGTTGCTAAATTATTAATTAATTTGTGAGCTACAAGGTTTCTTTAAGCCATTTATAAAACTCTTTTTGCCAGATTTGAGCATTTTGCGGATGTAAAACCCAATGATTTTCTTCTGGAAAATAAAGGAATCTGCTTTTAATTCCTCTCATTTGAGCGGCCTGAAAAGCTTCTTGCCCTTGCCCTATCGGTACTCTAAAGTCATTACCTCCCTGAATAATCAAAATCGGAGTATTCCAGTTCTGCACATAATTTATAGGATTGAATTGATTGTATGCTTTTTGAGCCACAGCATTATCCTTTTCCCAGTATGGTCCGCCAAAATCCCAGTTGTTGAAGAAAACTTCCTCTGTAGTTCCAAACATACTCTGCGTGTTGAAAACTCCATCGTGAGCAATAAATGTCTTGAATCTATTATTATGGATTCCTGCTAAATAAAACACAGAATACCCGCCATAACTAGCACCAACACAACCCAAACGAGTTTTATCGACATAACTTTCTTTGGCAACATCATCAATAGCCGAAAGGTAATCGTTCATTACTTGTCCTCCCCAATCCTTACTGATCTGCTCATTCCATTCTACTCCATGACCCTGCATACCGCGTCGGTTTGGCGCTACTACAACATATCCGTTGGCAGTCATTAATTGAAAATTCCATCTGAAAGAGTATGATTGAGTCAAAGGGGCTTGTGGTCCACCTTGACAAAATAACAGCGTAGGGTATTTTTTGGAAGCATCAAAATTAGGAGGAAGCGCCACCCATACCATCATTTTCTTTCCATCGGTAGTGGTAACATAACGTCTTTCAATTTTCCCCATCTGCAATGATGCATAAGTCGCTGTATTCACATTAGACAATTGTTTCCAACTGTTTTTCTTTAAATTATATGAGAAAATTTCGTTAGCATGATTCATATCGCTTCTCGTAACAATGAAATCATCTCCAGAAAAACCAACCATATCATTTACATCAAAATCACCATTTGTAATTTGGTGAACCTGCACTGCAATTCTTGTCATTCCAGGAAAATTCACTTCAAACAATTGTCTCGTACCGTCAATTGGAGCTATAAAATAAATTTTTCTTCCATCTTTTGACCACATAAATTGTTCTACAGTTCCGTCCCAGTTTGCTGTAAGATTCATTTTGCTTCCTTTGAAACTAACAATTAAATCATTTTTATCTGATTCATATCCGTCACGTTCCATTTGCAGCCAAGTCAAATCTCCAGAAGGAGAAAATTGCGGTGCAGTATCGTAACCAAGATTTCCCTCAGATCTATTAACCGTTTTACCAGATTCTAAATTGTACTCATATATATTGGTATCAGTAGAAAGTGCATATTCAGTTCCTGCTTTTTTCTTGCACACATATACAATACTTTTGCTGTCCGGCGACCAAATATAATCTTCATCACCGCCAAAAGGTTTTTGCGGACTGTCAAAATTTTCTCCCTTTAGGATATCAATTCCTTCTGAACCTGCTGCATTTTCTTTGTAAAAAACGTGATTGAATTTCCCTTCATTCCAAGTGTCCCAATGGCGATAATCTAAGCCATTATAAATTTGAACATTGGATTTGTCCAAATCAGGGTAATAGTCTCTCCCTAATACTTTATCAATTTTTACTTCTTGATTGTAAACCAAATATTTTCCGTCTGGAGAGCTATTTTTATCCGCTAAAACTTCTTTGGTATCATTGATTTCTGTTGTTGCTCCGCCATTAATTGCGACTGTATAATACTTAGAGCTGGATTTGTTTTCTTCGACTGAAGGAGTCGATACTTTATAGACAACATTCTTGCCGTCTTTTGAAATTCCTAAAGGAGTAATTCGTCCTAATTTCCAAAGTAATTCGGGCGTCATTACATTTTGGGCACTTGCTGTTAAACTCATCATTGTTAGCATTAAAAAGAGTATTTTTTTCATAATTCTTGAAAATATATGTTCAGTTTTCAAATATAGCAATATAATAATCAATTAGAATAAGTGGCTATACTTAAAAATAACTTAAAAGAATTTAAACATCTTAATGCTAAAAAAGAACATAAAAAAAACACTATTTATGGAATATTTCGACAGTAATTAGGGTGATAAAAAAGCATAATACTAGTATAATTATGCTGGCAATCATTATTTTTTTTAAAAATACCGTTTTGTTTTGTTTTACTTGAGAATCAATCGCAACAGCCTGATTACTATTTGAAAATGACTCAGCTGTTTGCAGATAATTCATCCATCCGCCATTTTCATAAATCTGCCTACCCAAATCTGTCAAATCACATCGAAAACCTTGACTGTTTTCCAATAACACAAGACCTTTATTAACTAAAATATCGGCAAAGGCTTTAGAATTTTTCAAATTAAAACCATATTCGTCCTTGAAATTAATCCGCATCATATATTGGGATTTCGATACGTACAATAGCTTGATATTTACTTCTATGAGCTCATCAACATTTTCAAACATAACAAAATATTTTAATTCAATTTTTATTTTTTTTTCTTTAGAGTTTCTTCTAATAAAAAACCTTTATGCAAACACTCTTTACGTAACAATTATAATGCCAAATCACGATTTATTTGAAATAATAACACTTTTTAAAAAACAATAACTTTCATGTATATTAAATAGAGAGTATTCAAAAAACTGAAAAAATTATTTAATTTTATAAAAAAAATCAAATGCAGCTAAGCTATTGGGAAATAAAAAATTGGTTTAGCCAGATAGATTACACTATCATTGGCAGTGGCATTGTAGGATTGCATACGGCATTGCGCTTACGCGAAAAGTATCCAGCCAGTAAAATATTAATTATAGAAAAAGGAATGTTACCTCAAGGCGCCAGCACTAAAAATGCAGGATTTACCTGTTTTGGAAGCATTTCAGAAATCATAGACGATTTAAAATCCCATACCGAAGAAGAAGTTATTCAGCTGGTTCAAAAAAGATGGAGCGGACTGCAGTTATTAAGAAAAAACCTTGGCGACAACACAATAGATTTTAAGCCTTATGGTGGTTATGAATTATTTTTAAAGGACGACGAAAGCAGTTTTTCTGAATGTTCTAATAAACTGCCTTTTATAAACGAGATTCTAAAACCCCTTTTTAGAAGCGATGTTTTTGCCAAAGAAGTAGATCGTTTTGGTTTTGGAAACATTCATGAATATTTAATTTTCAATCCTTTTGAAGCTCAAATCGACACCGGAAATATGATGCAGGCCTTATTAAAACAAGCCTTTGCACAAGATATTTTAATTATGAACCAGCAAACTCTTACTTCCTATATAGATAACGAAAACAGTGTTGAAGTTGTCTTAGGAGATTTTAGTTTCACAACAAAAAAATTATTATTTGCTACTAATGGTTTTGCCAATACATTGACAAATGGTGCAGTAAAACCAGCCAGAGCGCAGGTTATCATCACAGAACCGATTCCAAATTTAGACATAAAAGGGACTTTTCATTTAGACAAAGGCTATTATTATTTTAGAAATATTGGAGATAGAATACTGCTTGGGGGAGGCAGAAATCTGGATTTTGAAGCCGAAAACACAACAGAATTCGGTCAAACAGAAATTGTGCAAAAAAAATTGGAAGACTTATTAAAAAAAGTAATTTTGCCTAACCAAGAAGTTAAAATTGAACACCGCTGGAGCGGCATTATGGGCATTGGCAACAGCAAAAAACCGATTGTCGAACAACTATCTGAAAACGTGTATTATGGCGTTCGCCTTAGTGGCATGGGAGTAGCAATAGGCAGTTTAATAGGAACCGAATTAGCAGATTTAGTATAAAAAATGGCAACCAAAATAACCCCAAAAAAAACGGCAGCAAAGAAACCCGCTAAAAAAAAAACAGGCAATTTTATGTCCAAAGTAAAATGGTTCTTATTGAAAGTGTTATTGTGGTTTTTTGGACTCTCAATAGCTTCTGTAGTACTTTTTAAATTTGTTCCGGTTCCATTCACTCCTTTAATGGTAATCCGTTACTTTGAAAATAATGCCACTGATAAAGAAAATAATTTCAGCCACAATTGGGAACCCATCGACAAAATCTCCATGAATTTGCAAAAAGCCGTAATTGCCAGCGAAGACGGAACCTTTTTGACCCATAACGGTTTTGATTTTATTGCGATGCAAAAAGCCTACAAAAGCAATGAAAGAGGCCGAAAAATAAAAGGCGGAAGCACTATATCACAACAAACTGCCAAAAACGTTTTCCTTTGGCAAGGCCGAAGCTATGTCCGAAAAGGCCTTGAAGCTTATTTTACGGTTTTAATAGAACTTATTTGGGGGAAAAAACGCATCATGGAAGTCTACCTCAACAGTATAGAAATGGGCGATGGTGTTTATGGTGCTTATGCCGCAACCGAGCATTGGTATCGAAGAGATGCATCGAGCTTAACTATGCAGCAAGCCGCTGGAATTGCAGCAATTTTACCCAATCCCAGAAAATATAAAGCAACCAGTTCCTCATCCTACATCAATAATAGAAAAACTAAAATTGTTAGAATTATGAGGCATATAGGCAAGATTGAATATTAAAAAACAAAACCCAGATTACACAAATTAGCACAGATTCTTTTGCAGAATAATCAATTTGTGCTAATTTGTGCAATCTGTGTTAAGATACTCCCTTATGAAGTTATCAAATAGGAATAATAATATCTAGAATTTAAACGCAATTCCCAGAACACCATTGATTCCAATATTTGGAATTCCTTCCGTTGCCAAACGGGACAAATGCGGAATATAGGTTTTATTTAATAAATTGTTTCCGTTTAAGTTTACATCAAAAGCAGTTTTTCCGAGCTTTACTTTTCCGCCAAAACCTACATTCAGTAATGTGTAATCATCAGATGGAATATCATATCCGCTCACATTGTTTTGACTAAAAGTCGTAGAAACATTGAATGTTGCAAAACTTTCTTCCAGCCAATTGCCTAACACAAAGTCTGTTTTTATGGTATTATTCCAATTGTTTGCTGGAATTCGAGGCAGATAACCGCCATCCTGCAGCTTTCCGGTAACTGTTTCAAAACTCGTTTCGATGTGCAACCAATCCAATGGATGCGGGTGAATGTGCAGAGCAACTTCACCTCCATACAAATTGGCATTGTTCTGAATGTAGTTATAAACTAAAAAACCGTCAATTTCGGCACCGCTTGGTGACGAATAAATATAATCGTTGATATGATTGTAAAATCCGCTCACGCTAAACTCAAAATGATCGCTTTTATATTCCAAATCCAAATCGGTTTGTACATTTTGCTCTGTTTTCAAATTAGGATTTCCAATTTCATATCTAAAAGTTCCTTCATGAACACCATTGGATAATAACTCAGCCAAATTTGGCGCTCTAAAACCTGTCGCCGCATTCAATCGGAAAGTCAAGTCCTTCGCAAAATTAGTTTTGTATCCCAATGAAGCATTGAAACTGTCGTACTTTTTATCAAGCGCTTCAAAATACCCTTCTTCATCAGCAATTCCATGTTCATCCGCAACTAAGTGCCTGTTATCGAACCGAATTCCAGCCTGCAAAGAATTTGAGCCCCAGCCATACATCCCGGTTGCGAAAATTCCGAAATCATTGGTTACAGCATTTGGAATCAAATATTCTTCACCCAGATTATTATTATCTTGAGACATACCCTGAACACCAACAATCGTTTCTACTTTACCAATTGCCGGCAAATAGTATTTGATGTTATAATCGAAAGTGTTTAAAATCATGTGCAGAACCGCAACATCACTGTCTTCAAATTCGTTACGGTCATTCCTGATATAACCCAAATTCACATCCAATTTTGAATTATTAAAAAACAAAGTGTTATTCAAAGAGAACAGGTTATTGTAAACTCCTTGTTTAGGAAAAACTGTTTTCTTCGATGTTGTTTGATCTGTAATGCCCTCTTCTGGAATTCCAAGATCCAGATTATTGTAATTATATCTCAAAACACTGGAAAACTTTGAATTGCTGTATCCAATTGCTGCTTTGAAATCCATTTCTTGAAAACGGGTATTAGTAACACGGTCACCATCTGGCATTTTATAATCGGAGTGGGTGCTGTAGGCTCCGCGGATCAAATATTTCCAATTATCGGTTGAAGCTTTCAAACCCAAAGTTGTGTTGGTTCCAAGAGTATTTGAAAAAAATCTTTGTCCGAAATCTCCTTGAAAAGTGTTTGCCAAAGCAAACTTTTCAGGATTAAAAAACAAAACGCCGCCCAGCGCATCTGAGCCATAAAGTAATGAAGCAGGACCTTTTATCACCTCAACATTCTCGACTCCTGCATCATTTAATCCCAAACCGTGTTCATCTCCAAATTGCTGATTCTCCAATCGAACTCCTTGAGTATAAACTAAAACTCTATTTCCGCTTAATCCTCGGATTACCGGTTTTCCTATTGAAGTTCCTGTAGAGACCTGAGATACTCCTGGAATAGTCGCCAAGCCTTCAATCAAAGTTGCACTTCCCTTTTCCTGCATCGATTTGATACTTTCCCTATCCACTTTCATTACATTTTGCGACTGTAACTTGGAGAAAGGTGTAGACACAATGACCTCATCCATTTGAAAAGCCATTTCGTCCATAACGATATCCAGCGTTTGGGTATTCTGAATTTTTGCGATTTTTTTATTTTGGGTTGCAAAACCTACGTATGAAAACACAAGAGTTTCCTCCCCGTTTGGAAGTTCGGTTAAAGCATATGTTCCGTTTACATCGGTTTTGGCTGATTTATGCGATTCAGAGGCATAAACAGTAACACCTATCAAAGGATTGTTTTTAGAATCGGTAACTTTTCCGGATATTGAATTTTGTGCCTGTAAAAAAGTGGTAAGCCCTAGAAATAAGGCCACTATATATTGTTTCATTTGAATAAATTGTATTGTTTCCAATCAAAGTACTTTTCAAAAGTAATCAATGATTGAAAATGATTTTGTAAATAATTAAGCAACCGACAAAATTTCCTTTAAAAGAGAATGCCCGGCAATAGCTTACTTTAAAAACGAAATAACCCGCATAATTTTGGGGTGTTTAAATACAATTTGGGGGACCTCTATGAGAATACAGACTACCTGAAAACGAAAAAACAGATTCAGCGTATGTAAAGAAATAAGGAATATTATAATTCCCAGCATAGAATGCATAGGAATACTTTATTGGAGTTATATAACTGCTAAGACCAAATTCGCAGACAAAACAATGGTCAAAACTGTGATGCTGATGGGTAAACTCTGCACTTGAATTATAGCTGTGATGACATTGTTTTTCAGAAAACTTCTCTTTTAAGTGACTTATACTGTCGAAAGACTGAAACAGTATTGAGAACAATACCGCAATAGCTAAAGAAAGATTAAGTATGAGCTGTTTCCTTTTCATCGATGCAAAGGTAATAAAACAAAAAAACTACAGTCGTTTAAAACTGTAGTTTTTGTAATTATTAAACTCTAAAAAAGGATTACACCAATTTTGCTGCAATTAAGTATTCAGCAATTTGAATGGTGTTTGTCGCTGCTCCTTTTCTTAAATTATCAGCAACAATCCACATATTCAAAGTGTTATCCTGGCTTTCGTCACGACGAATACGTCCTACGAAAACATCATTTTTACCTTCGGCATATCTTGGCATTGGATAAGTAAAAGTGTCTAAATTATCCTGAACTACAATTCCAGCAGTCTGGCTCAAAATAGTTCTTACTTCGTTTATATCAAAATCATTGCTGAATTCAACGTTTACAGCCTCGCTATGTCCGCCAACAACTGGTACACGAACTGCAGTAGCTGTAACTTTGATACTGTCATCACTTAAGATTTTTTTGGTTTCTTTAACCAATTTCATCTCTTCTTTTGTATATCCGTTATCTTCAAAACTATCGCATTGCGGGATACAGTTACGGTTAATTTTGTATTTGTAAACCATATCGCCTTCGATTCCCGCAACTTCATTTTCGAATTGCTGCACCGCTTTTACACCAGTTCCTGTAATCGATTGGTAAGTAGAAACGATAACGCGTTTTACATTGTATTTTTTATGCAATGGAGCCAAAGCCAATACCATTTGAATAGTAGAACAGTTTGGATTTGCAATGATTTTGTCTTCTTTTGTTAATTGGTTTGCATTGATTTCTGGCACCACCAATTTTTTAGTCGGATCCATTCTCCAAGCCGATGAATTATCAATAACTGTAGTTCCCGCTTCCGCAAATTTAGGAGCCCAGTCTAAAGAAGTTTGTCCTCCTGCAGAGAATAAAGCTATATCAGCTTTCATATCTACAGCTGTCTGCAATCCCACAACAGTATGCTTCTGACCTTTGAATTCGATTACTTTACCTACTGATCTTTCAGAAGCTACAAGGATTAATTCTGTGTAAGGAAAATTTCTTTCTTCCAATACTTTCAACATGATTTCGCCAACCATTCCGGTAGCTCCTACAACTGCTATTTTCATTCTATATATTTTAAATTGTGTATTTCTATTTTGAAGTACAAAAGTAAGTAATCTTAAAAAGATAACAAGGGGGTTAACAAAAATTAACAAATTGTTATAAATTAAACAAAACAAAAGAACCACCCTTTTACAGAGTGGTTTAGTTAGAATATATAGTGTAGAAAAGCGGTGTTCTTTTTAATCTACTAAGATTCTTAGTAACTTAGAAGCTTAGATTCTATTTCTTCAATAAATCTCTAATTTCAGTAAGCAGTTGTTCCTGAGTGGGTCCTGCGGGAGGAGCTTCAACAATGACTTCCTTCTTTTTGGTTTTTTCGTATGCTTTCAGTACCATAAAAATACAAAAACCAATGATTACAAAATCAAAAACAGTCTGGATAAAAGCTCCATAATTTAAAGCCACTTCTGCAATTGCTGGGACTTTTTCCGTACCGTTTTCCATAACGGCTGGAACACCATCCTGGAGGACAAGCTTTAGATTTTTAAAATCCACTTTCCCCAATAATAATCCTATTGGAGGCATTAAAACATCGTTTGTAAATGAGGTTACAATTTTACCAAAAGCACCACCAACGATTACCGCTGTTGCCAAATTAACTATTTCGCCTTTCATTAAAAAGGCTTTAAAATCACTTATGAATCCCATAATACATTGTTTTTAAATTAGTTTTTACAAAATACTGAATTACGAATATACTTATTTTTATAAATAAAATGATATTATTCTCTATAAAAAACACGTTTTACTCGTTGCGAAATACTCGTAAGGATTTCATACGGAATCGTTTTTAATTGTTCGGCCATATAAGTGACTGTTGGGCTTTCGCCAAAAACCATCACAGAATCTCCTTCTTTACAGTCAATTTCGGTTACATCAACCATCAGCATATCCATACACACACTTCCGAGAATACTTGCTTTTTTATTTTTTATAGTTACAAATCCGATACCATTTCCCCAACTGCGGGCAATTCCATCCGCATATCCAATGGGAATGGTTGCAATTCTAGATTCTCTATTTGCCATAAATCGTCTGCCGTAGCCCACGCTTTCACCAGATTGTATGCTTCTGATTTGTGAAATAATGGATTTTAAAGACCCCACATTTTCAAGATATTTTTGCTCGCCCGGATCATTAGAAACACCATAAAGACCAATTCCCAAACGTACCATATCATATTGCGCCAGCGGAAAATTACTGATTCCCGAAGTATTCAAAATATGGCGGATGGGTGTAATTTGCAATTCATTTATCAATTTCGAAGATAATTTTTCGAATAAATTAATTTGATATTGTACAAAATCTTTATGCTGTAAGTCATCGCTTGTCGCCAAATGTGATAGAACACTTTTTACTTTAACAGTTTGATTTCCCTTTAAAGTTGCAATTAAATCATCAATTGTACTGGCTTCAAAACCTAGACGATGCATTCCTGTATCCAACTTTATATGTATCGGAAAGTCTTTTAATTTCTTTTGTTCTGCAATTTTTAAAAAGGCATTCAATCCTTTTAAACTATAAATTTCAGGTTCCAATTGATGTTGGATTATTGCTGGAAAACTAGTATTTTCGGGATTCAAAACCATAATAGGAAGTTGTATACCCGAAGTTTTTAACGAAATTCCTTCATCGGCAAAAGCCACGCCTAAATAATCTACTTTGTGATGCTCCAACAACTTTGCAATTTCAAATCCTCCGTTTCCGTAACCAAATGCTTTTACCATCGCCATCATTTTGGTGTTGGGTTTCAGTTTTGATTTAAAAAAATTAAAATTATGGCTTATTGCATTGAGATTGATTTCAAGAACTGTTTCGTGTGTTTTCTCTGCCAATGCTGATACGATTTCTTCAAATTGAAAAGACCTTGCACCTTTGATTAAAATGGTTTCATTTTCAAAAGGCAATGATTCCAAATGCGTTAAGAATTCATTGGTATCTTTATAAAAAAAGGCATTGTGAAACTTTATCTTCAAAGTTGAAATTGTTTCTCCAATTCCGATAAAACGGCTGATTTTATTCGAAATAATCAATTCAGCTACTTTAGAATATAAAACTTCATCCGATAATCCGCTTTGAAAAATATCTGAGAGGATTACCGTTTTTTTCTGATGCTGTTTTTGGCTTTCGAGAAAATCCAAAGCAATTTTTAAAGACTGAAAATCAGAACTATAACTATCATCGATTAGACTGCAGTTATTGATTCCGTTCTTTACTTTTAAGCGCATTTCCATTGGATACAATAGCTCGATTCGGTTTTGAATCGTTTTTGCATCGTATTCCAAATACAATAACACCAATAAACATGAAATCACATTTTCTATAGAAGCATCATCTACAAAAGGAATTTCCAAAGTCGAAACGACTCCTTTATAAGTATATTCAATAGCTGTATTTTCGTTTGAATGTTGTTTTTTGGAAACAAAAACTGTTGCAGTTGCATCTGTAAAAGACCAAGAAACAGCTTTTATTTTGGAACTAATAAACTGCTCTACTGTATTGTTCTTTTGGTAAATCACAACTTCCGAATCATTGAAAAGCAACATCTTTTCTTTGATCTTTTCTTCCAGATTTGCAAAACCTTCATCGTGAGCAGAACCAATATTGGTTAATATTCCAATGGTTGGCTGAATAATTTTTTGAAGTTTCCCCATTTCTGAAACGGTCGAAATTCCGGCCTCAAAAATTCCAAGATTATGCTGTTCATTGATAGCGAGCACCGATAAAGGAACTCCCACTTGGGAATTATAACTTTTTGGACTACGAATAATATTATAGTCGGGACTCAACAGGAAATTAAGCCATTCTTTTACGATTGTTTTACCATTGCTTCCTGTCACACCAATAATTGGAAACGAAAAAAGACTTCGGTAATATGACGCCGTTTTTTGTAAAGCTTCAAGAGTATTATTTACCACTAAAAAATTGGCTCTACCTTCAAGTTCATCAGGAATATGTCTAACTACAAAATTGCGAACACCTTTTGAAATTAATTCTTTAAGATATATATGTGCGTCATTATTAGCTCCAGCTAATGCAAAAAAAAGTGTTTTTTCATTGTTCTGTAGAGAACGGCTGTCGATGGAAATAGTGTCAATTTCTGAATCATTGGTGTTTCCAATTTCTTTAGTATTCAGAAATAAAGCGATTTTTTTTAGGGATAAATTCATTTTGAATTAGAAAGAAGAAAATTAAAATAATTGAAGTGATTTTGTCAATAGCTTTTTCAATCCCACTTTTCAATTTCAGCTAATAAATCAGCGTGTTCAACAACTCGTCCATTGATTGAATCTTGTTCGGATTGATCAATTCTTCGATTTAACTCCCCGATAGTCATCCGTTTAAAAGTATTATCTTCTATTTCGGTTTTAAATAATTTTTCAAAATGAGAAACTATTTCCTCACTTTCAATAGAAAGAAACTCTTGAACAAATGCTATTTTTCTAGTCTGTAAATCCATGACTGTATATTTATATCGAATATCAAAGTTATTAAAAATAGCAATGAAATAGTGCTTATTTTACAGTTTTATTAAAGTTATGAATCCCTTGTAAATCATTGCCAGAATTTTAGCTTTTTTACTTCTTTTGACTTTCATTAAAAAGAGAATTAATCGGTGATTAATTTAAATTTTACAGGTTGAAAAAATATATTTGAATTTTTCTCAAAATAAATTCCATTTTCTTTTTTATCTAATTTTACTTGATAATTATGAATTATGGCAGTTTGTGCAATCACATTTACTGTATAGGTATCTCCAATTTTTTTTGCTTTGGATATATCCTGAACAATACCATTAATCACAACCGATTTAGGAATAACAGCAGTGTTATTTATTTCAAAACTAACTATATATCCTCTCTCATTATTCCTGTTATAACTTTTATACGTTTGGTTTTTAATATCTAAAATTTGTCTGGAACAGGAAAAAAGAAAAAAAATTCCGAAAGAAAACAATAAAAACAAGGCTTTTGGAATACTATTTTTCATATTTTTAAAGTTTTATACCTACAAATCTAACTTAATTTAAACATTGAAAAAACAATGAAATTAAAATATATTGTTATAACATTGATTCTAGGATTAGCCTTTACAGCTTGTAGCAAGGATTCTGATTCTGACTCTAATGAAACCACAGCAACTACCAAGCCAGACGAGATTAACAACTTTGTTTGGAAAGCTATGAATTCTTGGTACTACTGGCAACCCAACGTTGCCGATTTGTCTGATAGCAAAATCGCTTCTACCGCAACATATAACAATTTTATTAACGGAAAAAATCCCGATGCGCTTTTTTATTCACTCCTATATCAAAGAGGAACTGTTGATAAATTTTCTTGGATTGAAAATAGTAATGAGGTAGTGTATGCTTCAAAAATTGCAGAAGTCGAAAAAAAAGGTGGTTTTAGTTATGGAATTTATCCTAAAGACGCATCCAATACAAACATGGTAGCCTTAATTAACTACATTGTACCTGGCTCGCCAGCAGCTTTGGCGGGATTGAAAAGAGGCGACGTTATTACAAAAATAAATGGAAGCCAGCTTACTTCAAGTAATTATGACCAACTAGAAAACACACAACTCACCATTACTTTGGCAGCAAGCGTGCAATTTACAAACAGTAGTTTAGTAACTACAGACAAAGCAGGAACTGTGACTGTAACAAAAGCCGAAATTGATGAAAACCCGGTTGCTTATTACGAAAAGAAAGTATATGGAGCAAAGAACATTGGTTATCTGGTGTTTAATGCTTTTAAATCCGATTATAATGACGAACTCAATGCTGCTTTCGCTAAAATGCAATCGGATGGAATTAACGAATTGGTTTTAGATTTAAGATACAATGGAGGCGGTTCATTAGAAACTGCAGTTTCTTTGGCGCAAATGATTAATGGCAGTTTTACCAATAAACCCTATATTTACTTAGACTTCAATAATAAACACAATAGTGAAGACGGCTATGAAAATCTTTCCGAAAAAGTAAACATTTTTAATCTGGTTGATAACGAACCCACTTTTCAGAGAGAAGAAAGTATAAACAGCCTTGCTTTAACAAAAATATATGTGCTGGTAAGTTTTCAAACCGCTTCTGCCAGTGAACTCACGATACAATGTCTAAAAAAATACATTAGCGTAATCACAATAGGCGAAGAAACTGTTGGCAAATTTGTAGGCTCTAACACACTATACGATTCTCCTGCTTATGGTTATACCTCATATATCAATCGAAGCACCAAACACAAATGGCAATTGCAACCCATTACCTTTTCATATTACAACAAAGACAAAGACGCAAATCCAGCGAAAATTACACCTGATTATGAAATTAATCCTTACAGTACTTTCTTAAACCTGGTTGAATTTGGAAACGTAAAAGATCCATGTTTAAAGAAAGCCATCGAATTAATTACAGGACAGACTATGCGAACTACAGCAAAAACCACCGACCTCTCTTTGTCTTCAAAAATTGGCAACCTTACTACATTCAACCCTACAAATACTGCCAAAGGTTTGTATATCGAGGATTTTAAAAGGTTGAAAGAATAATAAATTAGGAACGAAATTAAATCTAGAAAATGAATTACCCCGAGGCAGAGCCTTGAGAAATTCAACTGATTAAAAAATAAGCCCTTTCAGTATTTAAACATTTGAAAGGGTTTGTCTTTTTTACTTCTGCTCTTCATCTTTGCGCATTGCATGAAAGTAAGCGGCGCGGCTCAATGGTTCATATTCTTCGGTCTCCCCAAGCATTACCAATTTATCATTATCGGTTTTTCGAAAACTGTAATGGGCCAAATTTCCAGTTCTAGTACATACAGCATGTACTTTGGTTACATACTCGGCTGTTGCCATAAGTGCAGGCATAGGCCCGAAAGGATTTCCTTTAAAATCCATATCCAAACCAGCTACAATTACACGAATCCCCTGATTGGCAAGGTCATTACAAACAGTTACGATTTCGTCATCAAAAAACTGCGCTTCATCAATCCCAACTACATCACAGCCCTGTGCTAAAATCGCAATATTAGCAGCTGCTGGAACGGGTGTAGAACGAATCTCGTTGCTATCGTGTGACACAACCATTTCGTCATGATAACGGGTATCAATAGCGGGTTTAAAAATCTCTACTTTTTGTTTAGCAAACTGAGCCCGTTTTAATCTACGGATGAGTTCTTCGGTCTTTCCCGAAAACATGGACCCGCAAATGACCTCAATCCATCCAAACTGCTCTTTATGATTTACTGTGTTTTCGAGAAACATTTTGTATTTTTCTACCTTAAAAAATGAATAGTTTTTATTACTTTGTATCGGTAATAAATCGCTTGGGTAAACTTCAATTTTACCTCGTTTCAAAAGTAGATAATTTTTATCAAATCGAAAATTTGAGAGGTCTTATTTAAAAATAAAAAAGAATTTTATTCATCAGGCTTGATTTACCAACAACGAACAATTTATAAAGCCAAATATTCATTATAATTTCAAAAGTTATGCAAAAAAAACTAGAAGCCGACTTAATCAGCATTGCTCATAGAATTTTACAGCTCAAAAATAAATCTGACATCAATCAGCTTTATTTAGAAACACAGAAATTATATGAAAAGTTAGCCGTTTTACGATTTGTAGAAGAGCATTTTTCAGACGCAAAACCAACGATTGGTCAAGCTGAAGTTGTCGAAAAAATGAAAGAATTTTTCGAAACCATAGCTGTTCCTGAATTTCAAAAACCTCCTGCAATTATCCAAACTGCCATAGAAGAAACTCCTGTTATTGAAATTGTTGAGGATAACACTATCAGCCCTGATGAAGCGGTAGAAGAAGCGGAAAAAGCGGAACCAGAAGAAATCATTGCGACAGCCGAAGAAGTTTCTGCTCCAATAATTATTGAGCGTGTAGTTGCGCAAGAAGAATCTAAAGAGATTGTTTCCGAAGAAAAGCAAGAAGAAGAAACACTTATTAAAAAGCCGTTATTTGTTTTGGAAGAAACAGAAATTGAGCCAATAGAAACTGTAAAACCAGAGACTTCAAAGAAAAAAGACGTTGTGCAGATTTCTTTTGATGATCTTCTTGGCGGTAAATATACTGATCCTGATTTTGTAAAAGTTTCTGATAAAAAACAAAACTCCGAATCCAGCCAGCCAGCTCCTTCTTTTGACTTTCAAAAAGAACCGGTTTTATCTGTTCCTCAATCCAGTTTCGAAAAAGAAGAACCCAAATCGATTACTTTGAATGATAAACTGGTAAAAGAAATAGCAATTGGATTAAACGACCGAATTGCATTTGTCAAACATTTATTTGGGGGAAGTAATGAGGATTATAACCGTGTTCTCAACCAATTGATAACATTTGACACTTTTCTGGAAACCAAAGCTTTTATCGACGAATTAGTGAAACCGGATTACAATAACTGGGACGGAAAAGAAGAGTATGAACACCGTTTCATGGAAATCATAGAGAAAAAATTCTTGTCGTTTTAAGAATTAAATCACTTATAATATTTTATTAAATCCTCTCTTTAAGCAACAAAAATGTCAAAATTATATATCGTACCAACTCCTATCGGCAATCTTGAAGACATGACTTTTCGTGCCATTAGGATTCTTAAAGAAGCAGATTTAATTCTAGCCGAAGACACCAGAACCAGCGGTAAACTGCTCAAGCATTTTGAGATTGGCACGCATATGCACAGCCACCATATGCACAACGAACACAAAACCATCGAAAATGTAATTTCCAGATTGAAAGCCGGTGAAAACATCGCCTTAATTTCGGATGCGGGAACTCCAGCAATTTCAGATCCAGGTTTTTTATTGACCCGCGCCTGTATCGAAAATGGAATTGCAGTTGAATGTTTACCTGGTGCAACAGCTTTTGTTCCAGCACTAGTAAACAGCGGTTTGCCAAATGACAAGTTTGTTTTCGAAGGTTTTCTTCCTGAAAAAAAAGGAAGACAGACCAGATATTTAGAACTTGCAGAAGAAACCCGGACGATAATTTTGTATGTTTCACCCCATAAATTAGCAAAAACCTTAGCCGAATTCATTACCTATTTTGGCGAAGACCGAACGATTTGCGTCTGCAGGGAATTATCCAAACTGCACGAAGAAAATGTACGCGGAACAGCTCGCGAAGTGCTTACCCATTTTGAAAAAACAGCTCCCCGGGGTGAAATTGTAGTAGTCGTTGCCGGAAAAACAATTGTAAAAGAAGCCAAAAAAAATAAATTTCAAAAAGACGAAGAATAATATGAAAATATTAAAAATAATATCTTTTTTTCTTTTAATTCCATTAGCATCTTGCGACCCATATACGGGTTCTTTTGTTGCAAATAGTAGTAATGAAAAAATTACAGTAGATATTAAATATAATCATAATGATGAAATGATTAGAAAGTACGTCAAGCACCATAATGGATTCGAAGAATTTGTAAAATTTATTCGGGATTATAACGGTTCAAATGGAAATTTAATTAAAATGGATTCGTCTAAATATATTGCAACAGTTGAGTTGGATAAAAAAGACACATTGCAAATTTGGGGAGGGATTCGTCAATCAAATGATTTTGAAGAAATTGAAGAAATCGTTATACGCTCGAATAAAAAACAAACTACAATAAAAGGAGAAGATTTTCAGGATATTTTTGATAAAAACAGTTCGTTTTACATTTATACCGTTGAATAATTCAACTCAATTTTTAAATTAAAAAACAAAAATTAAATAGATATTATAATGAGCTTTACCTCTTTTTTAGACAAACTAAAACAAACTCCAACAGCCATAACATTCGCAGAAACCATTGTGATAATAGAAGAAAATTACACTTTTACACCAACAGCTTTTAAAAACGGAGGACAATATAATGAAGCAGGACAAAACTCAGGTTCCTGCAAATTATTTGCTTTTGCAAAATTGCAAAACTTGTCTCAGGCAGAAACTTTAGCTTGTTTTGGAGCCTATTATTTTGAAGAAGTATTAGGAGAGCCAGAAGGAACCAATCATCAAAACATTCGCAATTTTATGAATACAGGATGGGACGGAATTCAATTTGAAGGACAAGCACTAGAACTTAAATAATTAATTTTATTATATCTTTTTTGATTCATCATAGCGATTAAACTGACTTTATGAATCAAAAAAGCTACATTTTATATAAAACAATCTGTTTGTCAATCTGTTCAATCTGAGAGTTTTCAATACCTGATTTTACAGCATAATCACTCCAATTCGAAAGCACTTCAGTACACAACTCAATAATTGGCTTTGGCTTTTTAAGATTTATGTTTTTGGCAACTGCCAAAAGATCATCCTGCAAAATATTTTCTCTTTTACCATTAACACTCATTTGGTGTGCTTTCAGCCAAAAACTGTCAGGATTGTAGGCATAGGTAACATCATATGCTGGTGAAAGCTGCCATTCTCCATTCGGAAACATTAAAAATGAAATATTCTTGGTGTGATCATCCTGATTTCTGGACATCACATTAAAAACCATTCTCCTGTACAATTCCTCCATATCCGAATACGGTAATTTCATTTGACGCATCACTTGAAAAGCCTGCTCATAAGAATAAGCTCTTGGCTGATTGTAATCAAAATGCGCTATCCCGCACAGCGTCTGCATGTGAATTTTTTGATTATTTTGTCTGTCAAAACGTTTGGTCATAAAATGCGAACGGTTATTCTCGGTCATTAATTTACTCTCAGACATTGTGATTCCAGCATCAACAGCCATCAGGTAATAAGCATATTCAATATTCCCGTAGCCTTTAGGATCTCCCAGCTGATGATTGGTAACTCCGTCAAATTTAATCAGCCAATAATCAAAACCTTCCAATCCATCTACCTGTCCAGAACGCACATCACCCGTAGTTTTATTGTAGGCAATAATCGCTTTGGCTCTTGCACCGCCCGCCGAACTTCCCACCTGCAATATATCCGAAAACCCTTTTTCGGAATCCATATCGGAATGAAAATCACTGCGACTGTCCAAAACCTGCTTAGCAAATTTTACCAATTCCTGAATTTCAATAGGATTCGATTTTTCAGCAGGACTGCTGCTGGCAGGTTCAAATTCTAAAGCTCCCATTCCTCGTTTGCCAATATAACAAAGACGATCCACTGGATTAAAGTCACTACTGCTTTTACCTTGTTGCGCCAGCCACGCATCTATGATTTGATTTCCAAATTTATCCGGCAAACTGTCTGACAGCAATCCCGGTAATCCCTTAAAAGTATCTGGATTTAACTGAGGAAACGAAAAAACTTTCCTGCCTCTTTGTGCATCGGCAACAGGCATCATTATAGGAGAAAGATCAAGCCCTAATTTAAAAAACTGCTTATCATACTCAAAAACCCCATAATTTCTTTGCTGATCCCAAAGAACAACACCTACTTTATGGTTCCAAATTTTTACATCGGCAACTGCAACCATAATTAATATTCGTTAGGATTTGAATTCCGGGCAGTCGGTGAGGCTTTTTTACGGAGTTTTTTTTGAGCTTCCATAACCATCAACGGGCTAATTTCGGGTTCTTCGTTCAAGTAATTCAACAACTCTAATTTTTCCAAAGCACGAAGCAACTGTATCAATGTCATTAAATTTATTGCTTTTCCGGTTTCCATCCTGCTAATCGTGATTCTATTGACACCTGATTTTTCGGAAAGTTCTTCTTGTGAGATATTCTTGTTCAAACGCATTTGTTTGATGCTTTTGCAGAGGGTTTCTACAATAGCATTATCGGTTAATGCATACCAGTTTTTATAGTAGCTTTTTTGTTCCATTATATATTAAATTAATACCTATTGAATTATATATGTTACAAATTTACAACTATTTCTATAAACTAAATTATTTTTAATCACAAATTAAAAACCAAATGTCATATCATTTTCATTTAAAAAAATTAAATTCGTATCCTCAAAATTATCGTCAGTTTTTGACTTTTTTTATCCAAATTTATCAAACCTCCATAAAAAATGCGTTGGACACTTAAGCCAAAACCATCTGAAAAAAAAATAAAGCACTTAGCCCAAGCTTTGAATATAGAAGAATTTGTCGCTACTTTATTAATACAAAGAGGCATTGAAACTTTTGAACAAGCCAAACAATTTTTTCGTCCAACTTTAGAGGATTTACACAATCCATATCTGATGAAAGACATGGACAAAGCCGTTGATCGCATCCAAAAAGCTATCGCAAATCAGGAAAATATTCTTGTCTTTGGTGATTATGATGTCGATGGAACAACGGCTGTTTCATTGGTTTCGTCTTATTTGAAGAGCTATTATCCAAACATTGCTACTTACATTCCAGATCGTTATGATGAGGGTTATGGAATCTCTTTCAAAGGAATTGATTTCGCCGATGACAATGGCTTTTCGTTAATTATTGCACTGGATTGTGGTATAAAATCCATTGATCATGTCGCTTACGCAAAAGAGCGAAACATTGATTTCATCATTTGTGACCACCACAGACCGGGTTCAGTTTTACCAGAAGCAATTGCAGTTCTTGACCCAAAACGTGAAGACTGCACTTATCCTTATGATGAATTGTGCGGTTGTGGCGTAGGATTCAAACTCATTCAAGCCTTAGGAAGCCATAGAGACCAAACCATTGAAGACTTGGTGCTATACCTCGATTTAGTTGCTACCGCAATAGCCGCCGATATTGTACCAATGACTGGTGAAAACCGTGTATTGGCTTATTTTGGATTACAGGTAATTAATGCCCAGCCAAGACCCGGAATTAAAGCATTAATACATCAGATAAAAAAGAAAACACTCGACATTACCGATGTAGTTTTTATAATTGCCCCAAGAATAAATGCTGCAGGACGCATTAAACACGGCAACCATGCCGTTGAATTATTAACCGAATTTGATTTTGAACAAGCACAGCAGTTTGCTTCCGAAATTGAACAGTACAATTCTGACCGGAAAGATTTAGACAAACAGATTACCAAAGAAGCCCTCCAGCAAATTATCCAAAATCAGGAAGAGAAAAATTTTACTTCGGTGGTCTTTCAAGAAGATTGGCACAAAGGAGTTATTGGGATTGTGGCTTCTCGTTTAATAGAAACCTATTATCGTCCCACATTGGTCTTTACAAAAAGTGGTAATAAATATGCTGCTTCAGCGCGGTCTGTAAAAGGTTTTGATGTATACAATGCTCTCGAAGCTTGTTCCGAACATTTAGAACAATTTGGCGGACACATGTATGCTGCCGGAATGACTTTGGCAGCCGAAAACTATCAAAATTTCAAAAATGCTTTTGAAAAAACTGTTCAAGAAACCATTCATCCCGATCAATTAACTCCAGAGATATCTATTGATGCCGAAATTAATTTTGAAGACATCTCTCCAAAATTAATTCGGATTCTGAAACAATTTGAACCTTTTGGACCATTAAATATGCCCCCCGTTTTTTTAACAAAAAAAATAAAAGACACAGGTTATGCCAAAACACTAGGTTCTGAGGATGAACATTTAAAGCTGTTTATAAAAAAAAATAACTCCGAAGGCCTTACTGCTATTGGCTTTGGACTCGGAAATAAAAAAAAATTAACGGCTAATCAAAAAGAATTTGATGCGGTATATTGCATCGATGAAAATGAGTGGAATGACAAAGTGAGCATTCAATTACGATTGAAAGATATTAAATAGAATAGATTATGAGTACGAAAGTAAAAGATCCATATGTAGCTTTGCGTTATAGAGAGTTTAATATGTTTTTATTATTGCGGTTTGCTATGGTTTTTGCCTGGTCAATGCAATTTATTATCATAGAATGGGAAGTGTACAGCCTGACTAAAAGTGCGCTTTCGTTAGGAATGATTGGATTGATGGAAGTAATTCCAGCTGTTGGAATGGCATTGTTTGCGGGTCATATTGTAGATCAGAAAGAGAAAAAGGGAATGCTTCTTAAATGCATTTTAGGATTTTCAATAATTAGTTTTGGGTTGTTTTTACTGACTTGGCCAAAAATTGTAAGTGGCTGGTCTACTAATACAATTTTGTATTCTATTTATTTTTTGGTCTTTTTGGGTGGCTTAGTCCGATCTTTTCTTGGACCAACAATCTTTTCTCTTTTAGCTTTGATTGTACCTAAAAAAGCATATCCCAATGCCGCTACTTGGAGCAGTTCGGTCTGGCAGATTGGTGCTGTTGTAGGGCCTGCTGTGGCTGGCTTTTCAATTACTTGGATAGGAGTACACTGGTCGATGTGTTCCATTTTTGCTTGTTCTATCCTAGCATTATTGGCTTTGACGCAAATTCCTACTAAGCCTATTTTGAATCCGAAAATTGGTGAACCCGTAATGGAAAGCCTAAAAGAAGGAGTGAAATTTGTATTTAACAATAAATCCATTTTGGGAGCTTTAACACTCGATATGGTGGCAGTTCTTTTTGGAGGTGCAGTGGCTCTTTTACCTATTTTCGCCCAAGATATTCTAAAAGTAGGACCAGAAGGTTTTGGTATTTTACGTGCAGCGCCAGCCGTGGGAGCTTTATTGACCATGTTCGTTTCTGCTCATCTTCCTTTTTATAAAAATGCGGGAATCAAACTGTTGTCGGCGATTTTTGCTTTTGGAGTCTGCATTATTATTTTTGGCCTTTCGACTTGGTTTTGGCTGTCTGTGTTTGCTCTGTTTTTCAGCGGTGTTGCCGATGGAATTTCGGTAGTGATCCGCCAAACGATTTTACAGCTAAAAACACCCGATCATATGAGAGGCAGAGTATCTGCAGTAAATTCGATTTTTGTTGGGTCATCCAACGAGCTGGGAGCTTTTGAAAGCGGATTGACAGCAAAACTAATGGGAGCGGTTTCGGCAGTTGTTTTTGGCGGAAGCATGACGTTATTGGTCGTGATTTACACGGGAATCAAATTACCCGGATTTAGAACGCTTGATTTACAGAAAGATCTGGAAGAACACGAAAACCATAAATAGTTATTTTCTTTCAGAGTTATTGAAAAAAAAGTATATTTACTGCAATGGGAAAAATAAAATTACTTTTTGCAATTGCAGTTATTACAACTTTTTTGACTAGTTGTTCCAATAAATCAGACGAATATATTGATCCTCGCGGAACAGATTATGCAGGTTCTGAAAGTTGCATTCAATGCCATCAAACACAGCTTAAATCTGCTTCTCTAAGTGCACATTTTAAAGCCACATTACCAGCCACTAAAAAAAATATTCTGGGACATTTTAAAAATGGACAAAATACTTTCGTCTATGACAAAAACACTAAGTTGGTCATGGAAGAGCGTAACGATTCTCTTTATCAAGTACTTTATAAAAACGGAAAAGAAGTGGAAGCTTATCGTTTTGACGTTATTTTCGGGATCAAGCATGCGCAAACCAGCGGTTACTGGAAAAATCATTATGTTTATGAATTACCTATTTCTTACTATAAATCTATAAACAGCTGGGCAACTAGTCCAACTTATTCTGCTGCCACACCTGACTTTGATAGAAAAATATTGAAAGAATGTTTTGGGTGTCACAGTTCTAATATATCAAGCAAATATGTTACGACAAAAAGCTCAGAGACCTATACTTTCATGGGAATGGAAGTTGAAGACTTTATGAGCAAAAATACTTTGATTTATGGAATAGATTGTGAACGCTGTCATGGACCAGCAAAAGAGCATGTCCAGACGCATTTAAAATTTCCAGATTTAAAGAAAGCTCAAAATATGGTTGCTTTTGGTAATCTAAATAGACAGCAAAGAATAGATGCCTGTGCCTTATGCCATTCGGGAAATAACAAAAGTAAATTAAAATCTAGATTTCAATATAAACCTGGAGAAAGTCTTTCAGATTATTTTAGAGAAAATCCAAACTCACAAGATACTTTGAATTTTGATGTTCATGGCAATCAATTGGGTTTACTTTCTCAAAGTAAATGTTTTAAGAAAAGCCCAGCTATGGACTGTATTACCTGTCATACTCCTCATCAGGATACACCGAAAAACAACATTAGTTATTCTAAAATCTGCATTAGCTGTCATCAAGATTCGAAACACAAGGCGGCAACTCTAAAAACAATCACAAAATCGAAGTTAGCAAATAATTGTGTGGAATGCCACATGCCAAAACAGGATTCAAAAGCAATACGTTTCCAGAAATCAAACTCTGCAGCGGTTATGAGTTATTCTTTAAGAACAGATAAAATTGCAATTTATCCAAAAACAAAAGACCACAACTAAATTTCAATATTACTTTAGATAAATTTCCCAAACCCTTCTTTTTTAGAACGCTGGAATTACAAAAAACATGCAAATTACAAAAGGCATTAATAACTTTTAACTGGATTTTCAGGACATTATAATGGATGAAAAAGAAAATATACACCCTAAAAGATAAAGTCACAGCTCTTTTTAAACAAGGATTAAGTCCGATGCTATTAAGCCAAAGCATAATAGCATCAGGAGCACTTTCTATCATTCCAATTTTAGGAGTGAGTACTTTTATTCTGACGGCATTATCGATAAAAAAGAAATTGAATTTGCCAATAATGATCGCCATAAGCTACTTGATGTGGCCGATACAGATTTTATTGATAATTCCGTTTATACGGATGGGAGAATTTATTTTTTCGGTGCCAGCAAGCCATCATACAGCAGAAGAAATTATCAATTCGTTTCAAAATAATTTTTTCCAGACACTAAGCCATCTTTCTTTTGAATTACTGTGTGGGTTAGGAGGCTGGCTATTAACAGTGGTTCCTATTTCTATGGGAACTTACTTAGTATTGCTTTTATTGATGAAAAGAACTGCTAATTGAAAATTATTTTTTCACTTCAAATGTTTTCACTTCAAATGTTTCTCCGTCAAAAACGCCGTAGGTAAAATAACTGATCCAATCGCCGAGGTTGACATATTCTGAGTTTTCGCCTACCGTTTTAATCATTGGCAGATGGCGGTGTCCAAATACGAAATAATTATAATGTTTAATTTCCAGTTTTCGCTTGGCATAAAGTATGAGCCACTCGTTTTCATCCCCCAGGAATTTTACATCTTCGGAACCAGAAATAAGTTTGTTTTTAACAGAAAGATATTGTGCCAATTTCATTCCAAAATCCGGATGAAGCCAGCGGTATAGCCATTTTGAAAAAGGATTTGTAAATACCTTTTTCATTCTTTTATACCCTTTATCGCCAGGACCTTTACCATCGCCATGTCCAATTAAAAAGGTTTTATCGCCAAAAGTAAATTCCTTGTTATCGTGATAAACGGGAATGTTCAATTCGGTTTCAAAATAATCGGTCATCCATAAATCATGGTTTCCCACAAAGAAATAAATTGGGATTCCGCTGTCGCGAATTTCGGCCAGCTTGCCCAGAACACGGACAAATCCTTTGGGAACAACGGTTTTATATTCGAACCAAAAATCAAATAAATCACCTAAAAGAAATATTGCTTCGGCATCGTCTTTTATTTCGTTTAACCAAGCGACAAACTTTTGCTCTCTAGGAAAACTCAATTCAGGAGTTGGCGCACCAAAATGCTGATCGGAAGCGAAATAGATTTTTTTATTATTTGATAACTGCATGAACTACGTTATAGATTATTGATTGTCACTTGCAAACCATTCGGCAAATGATGATTCGGTTTCCTGAAGTTTTAAAGAAAAAAGCTTAATGTCTGCAGGTAATCTTCGGATGATTCTTTGTGAAAAATCGACCACCATATTTTCACTTGTAGGCTGGTAATCTACCAAAATTACGTGATGATCGCGGGATTTTAGTTCTTTTGCCAATTCAATATGAGGAGTAGTTTCATTAAAAACTGTAGCATGATCAAACTGATCTACAATCTCTTCTTTTACAATTTTTTTCAGATCCGAAAAATCAATGACCATACCAAACTTTACGTTATTGCGGTCGGTAATTGGTTTTCCTATAACAGTAACAGATAATTTATAACTGTGTCCATGCACATTTTTACACTTTCCGTCGTAACCGTACAAAGCATGGCCTGTTTCAAAATTAAACTGTTTGGTAATTCTAATATTGCTCATTGAAGTTCTATTTTGGGTGCAAATTTAAGGAATAAGTATGAGAAATGGTCTTTAAAAAGAGGGATTCCGTCGCTTACCATAACTAGCCCTGATAGAAGCGGTATCCTTTTTATAAAGTGATTTTTCTTCACTTTATAAAAAGATACAAGCGGATAGCACGAAACAGCTCCTAATAATTGGCAAAATATTTCGATTACAGTAAATATAATTGTTATTTTGTAGAATCAAATTTTAGCTAATTATGTTCAAAAAACATTTTAAATATATTCCTTTTTTACTTCTGTTTTTTTTTATGAGCTGTGCCAAAAGAGGCTCTATTACTGGTGGTTTGAAAGATACTATTGCGCCAACATTGAAATCGAGTTACCCTGAAAATTATTCTGTTAAGTTTACCGGAAATAAAATCAAGCTTACTTTTGATGAAAACGTTAAGCTTAAAAATCTAAATAAGCAATTAATCGTTTCGCCTCCGATGAAGAATGAACTACTTGTTCTTCCGGCAACTCCAACAAAAATATTGACGATTACCATAAATGATACTTTGACGCCGAATACTACGTACAGCATAAATTTTGGACAGAGTATTGCCGATAATAATGAGGAAAATCCATATAATCAGTTCAAATATGTGTTTTCGACTGGAGATTACATCGATTCATTGGCGCTTGGCGGAAGAATAAAAGATTCTCATGAGAAGGAAGTGGCTTCGTTTGTTTCGATTATGCTTTATGAGGCGAATGAAAAATTTAATGATTCTACGATTTACAAAGAAAATCCGCGTTACATTACCAATACATTGGATAGTTTGAAAACGTTTCGTCTGGAGAATTTAAAAGCTGGAAAATATTTTCTGGTTGCACTGAAAGATAATAACAGCAATAATAAATTTAACCCAAAATCGGATTTAATTGGGTTTAACAAACAAATTGTTACCATTCCTAATGATACGGTTTTTGAATTGGAATTGTTTAAGGAGACACTCCCTTTCAAAGCTTTTAAGCCAAGCCAGGCTTCTGGAAATCGATATATTGTAGGTTATGAAGGAAATCCCGGGAAGAATGGTGAATTGACCAAGCTTACTTTGAAAAATCAGAATGAAATTATCCCTGCCATAGTTACTAAAATAAGTAAAAAAGATTCTTTGCAGGTTTGGTTTAAACCCCTGAAAGCAGATTCGCTTTCGCTAAATATCATAAAAGACAAATATTCTAAAGATTATACTTTTAAAATTAAAAAACAGAAAAACGACACCCTGAGCATCAAAGCGCTGCAAGCTGGTTCTTTGAATTTTAGAGACCGGTTTACGCTGGAATCCAGTCTTCCTTTGGTAGGTTTTGATAAATCCAAAATGACGCTTGTCAATAAAGATTCGGTTGCTGTACCATTTACAACTGACTATGATGTATTCAATCAGCAATTATTTATTGATTTTAAAATCGAAGAGGATCAGAAATATAATTTTGGAATGATGCCAGGTGCAATTGTCGATTTTCTAGAAAAAACTAATGATACACTATCATTTAAAACAAGCACAAGAAAATATGCGGATTATGGGAATATAATTCTCTCTTTAAAAAATGTAAATCGTTTTCCTGTAATCATCGAATTGACTAATGACAAAGGAGATGTTCTAAAAGCAAGCGAATATACCGAAAACAAAACAGAACTTGAATTTAATTTACTTGAGCCAGGTGCATACGGCATTAGAGCAGTATACGATGACAACAAAAACAAGGAATGGGATACTGGAAGTTATCTTGAAAAACGACAAGCCGAAGAGGTTGTCTATTTTTCTAATGTAATAGATCTTCATGTTAATTTTGATTTACATGAAACCTTTGATTTAAGTATTCCATATACACCAGAAGTCAAAAAGAAGAAGCCGAAAGAAGATGAAAAAAAGAAAAAGAGTTCATTTTAAAACAAAGGAATCCTGATCATTTAAAAAATTGAATTTTTTTCTGGCCAAAAGCAGTTCTGCTTTATTTAATTCGACAACAAAAACACCTTTATCCTCTTTTGGTTCCAAAAGGTAATCACCTAAGAAATCAACAACTTGGGAATGTCCGTTGTATTGAATACCGTTGTCATCTTCACCTATTCTATTAACGCCGATAGTGTAACTCATATTTTCTATAGCCCGCGCTTTAAGTAAAGAATCCCAAGCATTTATCCTCGTTTTTGGCCAATTGGCAACATAAAAAAGCAAGTCGTAATCTTCTGTATTTCGGGAAAAAACAGGGAAACGCAAATCATAACAAATTAGAGGACAAATTTTCCATCCTTTATATTCAATAATTAATTTTTCGGCTCCTGCAGTATAAACTTCATCTTCTCCTGCCAAAGTAAACAAATGTCTTTTGTCATAAAATTGAATCTCTCCCGAAGGAAAAACAAAGACTAATCGGTTGTAGAAATTATTATTTTCTTTGATAACACTACTTCCAGTGATTGCGCTATTCTTGGCTTTGGCCAAAGATTGCAGCCATAGTATAGTTTCTCCTTCCATAGTCTCAAAAACAATCTCTGGATTCATTGTAAAACCTGTGGTAAACATTTCGGGTAGAACTATTAAATCAATATTTTCGGAAATAGCATTAATCTTTTCTCCGAGATAATCTCGATTGGCTTTTGGGTTTTCCCAGAATAAAGAGGATTGGATTAAGGCAATTTTCATAGTATAAAATTAATAAAAAATGTACACTGATGCCACGGATAAAACAGATTTTCACAGATTCAAATATAGTTTCATAAAAAACGAATTTAAATTCATGATTAAAAATTCTCAAAATTTGTATTCTCAATTTAATTCTATCAAGGAAAACCCTGAATTTAAAAAAATAATAGTAGCCCTCACAACCCATTGATTAGATAAAATTAGCATGCAACTTTAAATAATTAATAAATTTAAAACTCTTTTGTACAATGAAAAAAATTACAAAAGCATTAATGGCTAGCTTTTTAATACTGGTCTTTATAGTATCTTCTTTTGGTCAATGCTGGAAACAAGTATCAGCAGGCAACAACTTTATACTTGCTATCAAAATGATTACAAACTCTGGGCTTCGGAAAGAATACAAGGTAATTATAGAAATCAAAAATGGCCTATACAAATAGGTACAGCCAGCCATTTGAAAGCAACTTCCACTGGTTACTTCAGCAGTTTTGTAGAAAAAATAATAGTTCTGTCTGGTCTTGGGGTTTTAACCCTGATGAAGTTTTGAGAATAAATAAAATTACATCAAAAGAAGCTTCTCTTTATCCAATCCAACCTATGGCATACTAACGATTTCAAATCCCAAAAATGTAATTATTGAAATAATTGATCTTTTAGGAAAAACTGTTTTGAAAAAATCAGGAACCACTTCACAAATTGATATTAGTCATTTAACTAATGGTGTTTATATTTTCGGTTGACAATTTTTTTCAAAATAAAATAATTAAAAATTAATCTAAATCAATGCTTATAGGATTCTCAAACTCAATTTCGTTTTATCAGGGAAAACCACTAGTAGTTAAAATCGATAATTACCCTTACAATAAAATCAGAAAGGGCTAGTAGCTTGCAAGTATCAAAATATATAATAAAACAATACCAATGAAAACACAATTCAAAAACAATCTATTCAATCTTTTGGCAATAAGCATTTTTATGTTTTCCTGTTCCAAAGACGAACCAAATGCTAGTAAAAATGCCGATGTGTACATTGTTGGGATCACTCGCAATAGTGCAAATAAGGCGGTACCAACTATTTGGAAAAACGGAATTCCAAGCATTCTGCCATCCGATAACAATAGCAATATTGTAGGTTTTAAAGTGGCCATAAGTGCAGACGATGTCTATGTTATAAATGGAAATTTTGACGAAGCGAACGCCCTTTTACTCTGGAAAAATGGAATTGTTACCGAAATTGCAAAGAATGCTATTGGAGTAGATCTAGTCGTTGAAAAAAATGATGTGTACATTTTGGGACGAATAGGTAACTCTTTTAGATATTGGAAAAATGGTATCGAAACCATTTTGACCAACTCCCTTAACAATAATTTTGTTGACCACATGGTCGTTGTCAATGGCGATGTACACATTACAGGTGCCGAAAACAATGGATCCAAAGTTGTCGTAAAGTATTGGAAAAACGGTGTAGCTACAACTGTGTCTAACCCCAATTTTCGAGCTTTTGCAAATGGTATTGATGTAAGAGGCTCAGAGGTTTCCATCTTATTTAGGGAGTTAGCAGCAGACAACACCTTTATTCTAAAAGTTTGGAAAAACGGAGCAACAACTACGCTCGAATCTGGTTTTTTTAATGATTTTAGTATCGGTAGAGGCAACATAGTAACAACTCCTACTACCGTTTTTGTGGCAGCCCAACAAGCCAGTGATACAGATCGCACCAAAATTGGATTTTGGAAAAACGGCATAAAATCGAATATTACATCTGGAATTACAATGGCTTCACCCCTGGATATGAAAGTTGTGGAAAATGATGTGCATCTTATTGGTATTGAACGTAATCCAGGGACATCAGGACGATCTGTTTTGAAATATTGGAAAAACGAACAAGAAACCGTTTTAACATCCGATGCCGATGGCAATGTTTTTTATCCCTCCATATCCATTTCAAAAAATGGAGATATCCATATTGCGGGTAATAATAAATATTTTCTCAACAGCGCTCCAACCGTTTTACAAGGAACCAATCCTGAAGCCTTTGACATTTTTACAGTAAACTAAAATCCATGAATTATGAAAACCACAAAACTAAAATCATTTTGTCTTTGCGTCTTACTATTGTTTTTATCGGCTTGTAATCAAACCAATTCGCAAACCAATAAGTCTAAATCGATAACTCAATCAAAAAAAATGACAAAAGCCAATGGAGTTTTCGCTGGGAAATATGTGGCATCTTATGAAAATGCAACTATCTCAGCAGAAATGACAGACGATCAAAATGTGGTAAAAGGCTTCTTTTATATGGATGGCGTTGAAAACGATCTTATTGCCATAAGCGATAAAAACACAATGACTGGAAAATTAAAGGATAAAAGTAAAAATGTATATTATGACTTTACAGCAAAATTAAAAGATAATATTCTTCATTTTTCTATCACATTTCCAGAATTAGATAACAAAGTAGTTGAACTTATTCTAACCAAAGAAACAAGTATAACAAACAATGCCAATACGGGAATAACAACAACAGAAAACGCTGCAATTTCTAATTCAAAACCAAGTTTACAAACAAATTCAAGAGCAAAAGACAGAAGGCTTATTGGTACTTGGCGTTATACAGAAGTTTTAAGCAGTGGCGGTTATGGTGGCAATTATGCCTCGGCAGCTACCGATTATTTTATTCAATTTAAACCCAATGGGCAATGTTTATCATGGACAGGAAGTAGTGCTGGAGGAACAAGTGATGTTACTTACGAAAACAGAGGAAACAGCAATGTAACCACAGAAGGATGGTACACCGAGGGTAAAAATGTAGTTTTTTATAACCTTACCACCCATGAAGAAGTAAGTATTCCTTTTCTAGCAGACGAAAACCGGTTTTTATTGAAAGGGGGAAGTACTAAAATATACCAAAGAGTAAATTAATTTATTAATCTAATTTCAATAAAAATGAAAAATCAAATTAAACTAAATCAAGTGCTAATCTTGTTAATCCTAACTTTTGTGGGGCAAATAAATGTAGTAAAGGCTCAAATACCAAAAATAGTCAACAGCAATGCAAAATTGACTACAAACCTCAAGAATCTTAGACCTATATTATTGAATTACAACATTAAAACAGAAAAAAAAGAAACAGCAACAACTCCGTTAACAGATTGCCCAGGAACTACCGTAACCTGCACAACAACCAGAGCCGATTTGACCTCGCCATTATTTGGCACCTCACTTTTTTCTTTGCCAAACGAATTGTTTCTAGGAAATATTTTTGATCTTACTGAATACACATCTAGCGGAACGATGAATTCTAAACAATTGGGAGCCAGAAATAAAATTACTGTTTCGGCCTATTCTCATTCTTTTGGCGGCACAGAACCAGAAGAAATTAACCCAACAAATACGCAATATATGGCCTTTTTAACAAGATCAAGAAGCGCTTTGGATAAATTAATTGGAGATGATAGACCCATAGAAAGTGCCGAATATAAACTAGAAAGTATCACATCAAAAGATCAAATGAAAGCTACTTTGGGGGCGACTTATAGCGATCCGCAAAATTATTTTGATTTTGGCTCTAGTGTTTCTAGTAGTTCTCAAAAACAATATGTTGTTTTAAAATTTGTAGAAAAAAGCTTTGACGTAGCTATGGACGATCCTGCCAATGGTTTTCTTGTTTCGCCAACCACTCTTTCTAGTTCATTAGCTTTTGTAAGCAATATTAAGTATGGTAGATTTGCTCTCTTAATTTTTGAAACAAACAGAAGCGATTTTGATTTAAAAGCAACTTTAGAAGCAGGTTTGAATATTCCTGAAACTGCAAAAGTGGGCGTAAACGCATCTTTAGATCTATCAAACGTACAATCAAATATAAAAGTTAAACTGGTCTTGCAAGGGTTTAACGCAAACCCTAGCTATAGCTCATTGCTCTCAAAAACTGTTTTAGATGATTCTATTGTAGATAAAATTAATGAAATAATCGGAGGTGCCATTGGTACAAGAGCAGCCGCCATTCCGATAGTTATTACCGCCAAAAAAGCCACGCTAATTGATAATTCATACCCAGAAATATCCCAAAAAGTAACTTTTAGCAACGTGCCAATAAGCAAAGAGTGTGTTACTAATTATCCACCATCTGCAATAACTTACAAATACAAAATTACTTTTAATAAAGTATATTCTACCAAAGCAGGTTGGGGCGGAAGTGAACAGCTTTATGGCTCATTAAGATGCAATATGTTTGCTGCTTCAAAAGAAGGAATTAGCAAAAAAACATTCAATTTGGCTACATTGTCAAAACCCAATGAAATTGAGTTGAAAGAAAAAGAAAAGGAATATAACTTATCGGGGTTAATTCCAGGATTAAAACCTTATGAAGTTGTATTTACAAAACCAGAGTGCATCACCGAAAAAGATTTTTTAGAAAAATCATTTATTGATATGTCTGCTCCTCTATATATTGACAGAACCCCGGGCGCTAAGGATGAAATATTTAAAAAATCATCAAGGTATAAAAGACATTACTTAAATAAAATTTCAAGTAAAATTGGACCTTATGAAAATTTTGGAAATAGTTGCAACGCTGCTAATGAAGGAATTATATGCACAACTACATCTGATGGGCAAAATTTTCAGATTTCATATACAATAGAGAAAATTAATTAAGTTCATGAAGTAGATAGGACTTAGTAATTTTGAAAATTTACAGTTGTAAAATAGTTGCAAATTACCATTAAAAAGTAATTTGCAACTACTTTATATTTATAACTTTAAGTGAAAAATTAAAAATGCAAGGGGAATAAAAAATCCCAAAATCAAATTGATAATGGGATTAATTTACTGTTTAACGAACATTACTAATAGAACTCTTTGCAGTATCATGAATCGTGGTTCCTCCAACAATTTTGTTTAATTGTTTTTTTTCTAAAACAATAGTTTCAGAAGATTTTTTTAATTGATCTAATGTTTTTTTCATAATTAAAATTTTTAATTTTTTTTAAAATACAAATAAAATTAAAGCAATTTTCAATTTATTACTTTCTAATTTATTTGATCAAAATATTTAATTAGAGACTAAATATTTCATATTTTAACATTCATAAAAATAGCTTAGCATTTGTTTTCTTTTAAAACTAAAAATGCCCTTATTATATTTAACTATGGCTGATTTTATTTGGAATATTGGAATTTCTTATTTAGTGCTTTTTTTAGTGCTAAGTATTTGCTTGCATATATATACAAAAGAGAAAAGTTTTAAATATTATGCCTATTATAACGTTACAATTCTATTTTATCTTTTAACAAAAAAAGAACCTATTTATTATTATTTATTGGATGTTTTCCAAAGTGTTTTCACCCCTTCAGATGCAAATCTTTTTTTTAATCATCTAAACTGGTATGTCCAAGTCATATTTTATAATTTTTATTTTATTTTTTCAATATATTTTCTTGATTTGGATAGACTATTCAATGTCTTATCAATTAAGATTATTAAAATTCTATCTTTTTTATGGGCTTTTTTTTCAATTATATTTTTAGTATCTTTTAAACTCAAGACCTTTCATGTTTTTTTCGATTTTTTTCAATTTTTATATCTGCCTACTGTTTTAATTTTATTTCTCTATTTAGTGCCAAAAGCAATAAAGCACTCAGGAAAACACAAATATTTTTTTTTAACAGGTTTGTTCTTTTATGTTTTTTTCGCATTAGTTAGTTTCTATATGTCTGTTTATATGAAACTTGGTGGGATAAAGGTTTTTTTAATTGGAATTATTATAGAAAATTTTTGTTTTGCATTTGGCTTAGCCTATAAAATAAAATTAGTTAACGAAGAAAATCAAAAAAACAAAGTAGCCGTTTTTTTAGAAAAACAAAATCAAGAACTTTCAAAAATTGAAGCCTTAATTGATGGTGAAGAAAAAGAAAGAAGACGCATTGCCCAAGAACTGCACGATGGTTTAAATGGTGATTTATCTGCTATAAAATATAGATTGTCAACACTTGAAGAATCGAATTTAAGTACTGTTGACTCTGAAAATTTAACCAAAATCATCGATATGATAGACGAATCGTGTGCGCAAGTAAGAAGCATTTCACATAATTTGATGCCTTCTTCCATTTTAGATTATGGGTTAATCGAAACAGTTAAAGAATATTGCATAAAAATAAATACTTCGGCTACTTTCAAAATTGATTTACAGTTTTTTGGAAATTACATCACACTTTCAAAGAAATCGGAAACTGTTATTTACAGGATTATTCAAGAATTGGTTACTAATATTTTGAAACATTCCAAAGCAACTGAAGCCATTATTCAATTTAATTACAGAGAAGACGAACTTTTTATAACCGTAGAAGACAACGGAATTGGTTTTGACAAAAACGCCATTTCTCATGGAATTGGCCACAAAAACATCAAAACCAGAATTGAATTTCTCAACGCACACTTAGATTTTGACAGCTCTCCTGCCGGGACTTCTTATACCATTTCTATCGATTTAAACCAAGTAAAATGATCCAAATAGCCATTACAGACGACCACACCATTGTTATTGAAGGCATCAAAACAATGCTTAAATCGAATAAAGAAATTGAAGTGGTGCAGACTTTCGAAAACTTAACAGACACATTCAAAAATCTCGATTCGACTATTCGAGTACTATTGCTAGACATTAACTTACCTGACGGAAACGGAATTACAGCTTGTAAAACCCTTTTGGAGCAATTTCCCAATTTAAAAATTATTGCACTCACCAATTTTGAAGACAGCTTGTTCATAAAACAAATCATAAAAAATGGTGCAATGGGCTATTTACTCAAAAATACTAGCAAAACAGAACTCTCAGAAGCGATCAAAGAAGTTCTCAATGGTAATAGATATTTGCCAAAAAAAATAAGCGATATTTTACTTAACGATTCTATTGGTCTAGAAAATTCAACTTATTTCATCCCCAAATTAACTAGCCGTGAAAAAGAAATTTTAAATCTAATCATCAAAGAATTCACTACCGAAGAAATCGCATCACAACTTTTTATAAGCTCCAAAACCGTTGAATCACATCGTAGCAACTTGACACAAAAACTGGGGGTAAAAAATACCGCTGGACTAGTTAGAATCGCCTTCGAGAAAGGATTAGTGTAAAAAAAACGTCCCGATTTCTCGGAACGTTTTTGATATAAACTATTTTGAAATATTATTTCAAACTTGCAGATAAAAATTCTCTGTTCATACGAGCGATGTTTTCAAGGGAAATTCCTTTAGGACATTCGATTTCGCATGCTCCAGTATTGGTACAGTTACCAAAACCTTCTTCATCCATTTGACGCACCATGTTCAATACACGGTCTGTAGCTTCAACTCTTCCTTGTGGCAATAATGCATATTGAGATACTTTTGCTCCAACAAATAACATGGCAGAACCATTTTTACAAGTTGCCACACAAGCACCACAACCGATACAAGCAGCCGCTTCAAAAGCTTTGTCCGCATCTTGTTTGTTAATTGGAGTTGCATTTGCATCGATAGTGTTTCCAGAAGTATTCACAGAAACAAAACCTCCCGCTTGCTGAATTCTATCAAAAGAAGTTCTGTCTACAATTAAATCTTTAATTACAGGGAAAGCTGCAGAACGCCAAGGCTCTATAACGATTGTATCTCCATCGTTAAACATTCTCATGTGCAATTGACAAGTAGTGATTCCTGTATCTGGTCCGTGTGCACGTCCATTGATATACAAAGAACACATTCCACAGATTCCTTCACGACAGTCGTGGTCAAATGCGATTGGTTCTTTTCTTTCGTTTACTAATTGTTCATTTAATTGGTCTAACATTTCCAAAAATGAACTTGCCGTAGAAACATCGTTCAATTTGTAGTTTTCCATTTTTCCTTTTTCTTTGGAGTTTTTCTGACGCCAAATTTGAAGGCTTATATTTATATTTTTTGCTGCACTCATAACTTCTAGTTTTTTTGAAATTTTTCAGCATCTTCAAAACAAAGATCGCTTTTTAATTGAATGATTTTAGAAGATTTATCTTTTTTTAAATCTTCGTATTTAGCTAATCCTTTAGTAATATTTTCTGTTTTATCGTCTGTGCTAGGATTATTAGGATTGTAAACAACAGCACTACTATTCTTTAATTTCCTTGCGAATAAATTTTTACTGCTTTTCTCATTTGGATCCAGTTGATTCAAAGAAACACCAGCTACAAACATACCCATTTGACCTTCTGCGTTTAAAACATAAACTTTATTTGGAAGCAAATTTGCCTGCATATAATCTCTGTTTTCAGAAACAGCCCAAAACAAATGATCTCCAGGATTGCATTCTACTAGCACATAACTATCACTTGTAAGAACTCCTAGAAATTTATTATCCAAATATGCTCTAAAATTTACAAGTGCACCAGCCCCAGATTTTACAATATAAACCAAACTCTTACCTTCACTAGGTTTTTGAAAAGGCTGAATACCTGATTTCAAATTAGATTGAGCAAATAAGTTAACAGTAACTATTAAAAAAAGAAATATTATAGATTTTTTCATAATATTACTTATAATTACGGGCTGCTATTTTAATAAACTCGTATTTCAATTCTTCTTTGTGAAGCTCTTCATTTTTAATGTCGTACCCTTTGTATTCCCAAGCACCAACAAATTTGAAGTTTTCGTCATCACGTAAAGTTTCACCTTCAGCATCCTGATATTCTTCACGGAAGTGACCTCCACAAGATTCTTTACGCTGTAAAGCATCCATAGCCATCAATTGTCCTAATTCTATGAAATCGGCAACACGAAGCGCTTTTTCTAATTCAGGATTTAATTCATCTGCACTTCCAGGAACATAAACGTCTTTGAAGAATTCTTCTTTCAAAGCTGCAATTTCTTCGATGGCTTCTATTAATCCTTTTTCATTACGGCCCATTCCAACTTTATTCCACATAATATGACCTAAACGTTTATGGAAATGATCCACAGTTTTTGATCCATTATTAGACAAGAATTTGTTGATTTGGTCTTTTACACTATTTTCTGCCGCTACGAATTCTGGTAAATCAGTAGAGATTTTTCCAGTACGAATATCATCAGCCAAATAATCAGAAACTGTATAAGGCAATACAAAATATCCATCAGCCAAACCTTGCATCAAAGCCGAAGCTCCTAAACGATTCGCTCCGTGGTCAGAGAAGTTAGCTTCTCCTGCAACGAAACAGCCAGGAATAGTAGATTGTAAATTATAATCAACCCAAACTCCACCCATTGTATAGTGAACCGCAGGATAGATTTTCATTGGAGTTTCATAAGGATTCTCATCGGTGATTTTTTGGTACATAGTAAACAAGTTACCGTATTTTTCCTCTAACCATTTTTTTCCTAATGTAAGGATTTCCTCTTGAGAAGGATTATGATTTCCTTTAGCGTAAGCTGTTTGTCTTCCTTTAGATTGAACTTCTGTAGCGAAATCCAAATAAACTCCTTCATTAGTATCATTAGCCTCAATTCCGCGGCCTTCGTCACAAACTTCTTTTCCTGCTCTTGAAGCAACATCACGAGGAACTAAATTTCCAAATGCTGGATATTTTCTTTCTAAGTAGTAATCTCTATCTTCTTCTGCAATTTGTGTTGGTTTCAATTTACCCGCACGAATCGCTTCTGCATCTTCTTTTTTCTTTGGAACCCAAATACGTCCAGAGTTTCTTAACGACTCAGACATCAACGTCAATTTAGATTGATTGGTTCCGTGAACTGGAATACAAGTTGGGTGAATTTGTACGTAACATGGATTTGCAAACAAAGCTCCTTGTTTGTGGATTTTCCAACCAGCAGTTACGTTCGATCCCATTGCATTAGTAGAAAGGAAATAAACGTTTCCGTATCCTCCTGTTGCAATAATCACGGCGTGAGCAGAATGCCTTTCTAATTCACCGGTAATCAAATTACGAGCAATGATTCCACGAGCTTTTCCATCCACTTTTACCAATTCCAACATTTCGTGTCGGTTGTACATATCGATTTTTCCTAAACCGATTTGTCTTGATAAAGAAGAATAAGCTCCTAATAGTAATTGTTGTCCTGTTTGTCCAGCAGCGTAAAAAGTACGCTGTACTTGTGTACCACCAAAAGAACGGTTATCTAAATTTCCTCCGTAATCACGAGCAAAAGGGACACCTTGAGCCACACATTGATCAATGATGTTTCCAGAAACTTCAGCTAAACGGTGAACGTTTGCTTCACGTGCTCTGTAATCTCCTCCTTTAATTGTATCATAAAACAAACGGAAAGTACTGTCTCCGTCATTTTGATAATTTTTTGCAGCGTTGATACCTCCTTGTGCAGCGATTGAGTGCGCACGGCGTGGAGAATCCTGGTAACAAAATGCTTTTACATTATAACCCATCTCGGCAAAAGACGCAGCTGCAGAAGCACCCGCTAATCCTGTTCCTACAACGATAATATCTATTTTTGGTCGGTTATTTGGAGCAACTAACCTTAAGTGATCTTTATAATCAGTCCATTTTTGTGAAATGTGACCTTCTGGTATTTTAGAATCTAGTTTCATTATAGATTGATATTAATTATTAAAATGATGAAATAGGGCAATGAAAATAAATCCAAAAGGAACTATAATTGCAAATGCATAACAGATTTTATGCAATGACTTCCCTATTTTGTTATCGAATCCTACAGATTGCAAAGAAGAAGTGAAACCATGCCAAAGGTGTAATGCTAATAAAATAAAAGCCACGCAATACAATCCTGTACGAACAGGACTTTCAAATTTGGCCACCAATTCATGATAATATCTAGTTTCATCAACAACATTTGATTCCACATATTTGTAAACCATTTCGTGAAACCAGAAATCATACATGTGTAATCCTAAAAAAGCCAATACAACTAGACCTGAAATAATCATATTCCTAGAAGCCCAAGATGAATTTGCAGCACCGTCAAACTTTACGTAAGCAACAGGCCTTGCATTTCTGTTTTTCAGTTCTAGAACGAATCCCATAACGAAGTGAAAAACTACTCCAGCAACCAAAACAGGTTGCATAACAAATTGAATTAAAGGGTTGTAACCCATGAAATGTGACATCGCATTAAATGAATTCTCACTAAAAACAGATACGAAATTAATAAAGAAGTGAAGCGATAGAAACATAATCAAAAAAAGTCCTGAAAGCGCCATAGCTACTTTTTTAGCTATAGACGACTTCAATATTGCAGATTTTGCCATAATGATATAAATATTATATTTTTTTAAAAAGTCGAACAAATTTAGGGTAATTAATGAAGATTTACAATCTTTTACACCTTTTTACAGCTCTATTTATAATCATTTTAAAGTGTTTAACCGTCCTATTTTCAATCACAAAAAAAACAAAACTTAATACTTTATATATCCGCATGTTACTTAAACAAAGCATAATAAAATACAAAATACTCTTATATCGATTACTCAATAAAAACTTTCTTGAACTAAGAAAAATTATCAATAAATATGAAAAATACGTCTTTAAGCTTTAAATAAATAAAAACAACGAAAACATTACTTTTTATCATACTAATATAATTGTTATTCAAAAGTGGAGTTTTAATTTTGCAGAAAAATAATCAACAATGAAAATCGGAATTGATGCAATAGCTTTTGATGTTGCCAAATTACACTTACCCATAAAAACATTAGCATTAGCTAGAAACATAGAACCCGAAAAACTAGAAAAAGGATTGGGTTTGTTAAAAATGACTTTACCAGATGTTCACCAAGATACAGTGGTGTTTGGAGCCAATGCTTTAACAAAATTAATCCAAGACAACGACATCAAATTAGAGGATATTGCACGAATATATGTCGGAACCGAAAGTGCGATCGATAGCTCAAAACCCATAAGTTCTTTCTTGATTTCCTTAATAGAACAAAAATTTGGCGAGAACACTTTATCAGAATGCGATGTAGTAGATTTTACTTTTGCCTGTATTGGCGGTGTAGATGCCATGCAAAATTGTCTTGATTTTGTTCAGCTAAACCCAACCAAAAAAGCTATTGTTGTTACTACCGATTTTGCTAAATACGATTTAAATTCAACTGGAGAATATACGCAAGGCGCTGGAGCAGTTGCTATGCTGATTTCTTCAAATCCAAGAGTTGTAACTTTCGAAAATCATTGGGGTGTAAGTACAAAAGGAGTTTTTGATTTTTTCAAACCATATAGAACAATTTCAAAACAGGAAATCACGGGGAATGGAAACAACGAATCCTGGTTTGATAATCTGGAAAGCGAAATTGAAATCCACAAAGACCAGCCTGTTTTTGACGGTCAATATTCGAACCAATGTTATATGGACCGAACCAAAGAAGCTTATTTCTCTTTCAAAAAAATAAAAAACACTCAAGAAACGGTTTACAGCACTTGGACAAGCATTGTAATGCATCTGCCTTATGCTTTTCAAGGCCGAAGAATGCTTTCTGAAATTTATGCTTCGGATGCTTCAACTCCAGTTTTAAATGGCGAAGAAAATGCTTCGGAATATCAGAACAAGCTGAAAGAAATTAGCAAATCTGATGATTATAAAACATTTGTTTCCGAAAAATTACAGCCTGCAGAATTGGCTTCTTCTTTAATAGGAAACCTTTATACTGGTTCGATTTTTATGGGATTACTTTCTACTCTAGCTCATTTTTATGATACCAAAAAAGAAATTACCTCCGAAAAATTTGGCTTTCTTGCTTACGGAAGCGGTTCTAAATCTAAAGTTTTTGAAGGTATTATTCAACCCGAATGGAAATCCGCAATAGCTAATGTTTCTCTTTTCGAAACATTGGAAAAAAGTTTTGAAATTGATTTTGAAACTTATGAGAAACTGCACAAAAAAGAACAGAAACAAAGCATTCAAGAACCTAAAAACGAATGGCTTCTGGACCGCATAGAAACAGAAATCCCGAATTTAATCGGAGCTCGTTATTATAAATGGGTTGATTAATACACCTATTGAACATTACAAAAAGAGCCACGAAATATAAAATTCATTCGTGGCTCTTTTACTTTAACTAAACTTAGCCATATATTCCTGAACCGTTGCATCGGTTTTTTCATGTCTGATTTTTTGTTCCAAGTGAATAGGAGGCGATGCTCTTTCTAAGCAATCTTTAACAGAGCAAGTTTCACAAGTAACTCCAACGAGTTGTTTTTGTATCGAATTCCCCTCAATGAACTTAAACTTTTTCTTAAGCGAGGGAGTAATCAAAATTCCAACAGAAATACTTCTCAAACAATTTTTCTTAAAAGGATCTGGCGTAGCCGATGAAAAAACAAGGTACTCATTATTACTGTTTTCATAACGTGAAATCTGTGCGTCAAAAAAATGCTCTTTCTTTTGTTTCAAAGACTCCACAATCGTTTTTATCGACACCCATCTTCGGCAATAATGTTCATTCATCTCGTTGGCATGAGGTTCCTGCTGATTGGTAATATGCAACTCTTTTTTTATCTGATACGTATCTGCACCTATTTCATGAGATAAACGGAGGAAAAAGAGATTTTTTATCTGAAAATCTTTTGGCAAAATATTAGTTAACCGCTGATAAAATGATTCTGGAGAAACCGTAAATTTGTTCATCAACTGAATCATCTCCTGAGGTTTTGGATCTTCTTTTGATAAAAACAAATTTAATTCTTCAATCAGCGGCTCTCTTGGAATAAGCAATGCTCCCGCAAAATAGGAAGCATAGAAATTATTGAGAACCTGATCAAAATTATCAAACTTTATCCAGCTGAAAGTATACAGTCTTTCTTTAATTTCAAGAAAATTATAAGCAATTTCTTTTGCTAAAATAAATGCTTTCTGAGAATCATCAATCCCAACAGATAGTAATAAAGTTCTGCTTTTTGGCACAAAAATAGACCGTAAGTCTCCTAATTCTTCTTTCTCCGAAAAAACAATTTCGTTAATAGTATATCCGTATTCTTCAATTAAAATTGCCGACAATTCACTAATCGAAATGTTGGTTGCATTAGTAATGTGAAATGCCTTGCAAAACAGCAACACTTTTTCTTCAAGATCTTCAAAATAATTATTGTGCGCTTCCTGATAGGAACGCAATGATGCCAAGAAAAAACTCTCTCTTGTTAAGTTATAATGTTGCGCAATTTCTATAATCGTACTGATAAAGGCATTGACCTTAGCCGGAGCATTGGCAATAATATCAATTAAATCGGCTTCCTGAATTCCAAACAGATCTAGCGGGATCTCTTTCAAAATTCCTGATTTCAATATTTCACCAATCGGTGCGAGATTATTATCAAGCTTTAGTGACACCATGTGATCGTATGAAACTTCTAATTTTTCGGCTAAAAGAATAATTTTTTCCGTTTTTGGATATTTTTTTCCTTTTTCAATTTCATTCAAATACGATTTAGACAGCTCCGTTATTTTGGCTAAGCCAAATAATGACAAATCTTTATTTGCTCGAGCCTGCTTGAGCTTGAGCCCGAAAATCAACTTGATATACTCTTTTTCTACGTTCATAAATTCAAAGATAAACTAAAAAAGAAAAACCTCAAAAAAATTATTTTTCATTTTTAGCGAACGTTCGCTTGTTTTGTAAAAAACTTTTTGTAGTATTGCAGTATCAAAATGAACTAGTTATGAAAAACCAAACCGAAACTACAGAAAAAACATTCCAAATCACAAATGGAATGACACAGCAGTATCCCGAAATATTGACGGATGAAGCCATTGAATTCTTAACGGAACTGCATCAAAAATTTAATAGCAAAAGACTTGCGTTATTAGAAGACCGTAAAAACCAACAAGTCTTATTTGATGCGGGAGCCTTACCTTGTTTCCTTCCCGAAACACGAATGATTAGAGAAAGCAAATGGGTAGCTGCAACTATTCCAAGAGATTTATTGGATAGAAGAGTAGAAATCACAGGGCCTGTGGATCGAAAAATGGTCATTAATGCACTCAATTCTGGTGCTAAAACTTTTATGGCCGATTTTGAAGACAGCACATCACCCACTTGGAGCAATTTGATGGAAGGACAGCAAAATTTGATAGATGCCGTAAACAGGACCATAACTCTTGAAGATACTGTAAAAAATAAAAAATACGCTCTAAAAGAAAATACAGCAGTTTTAATTGTAAGACCAAGAGGGCTGCATCTGAATGAAAAAAACATTCTAATCGACGGACAGGAAACCTCAGGTTCTTTACTCGATTTTGGTCTGTACGCTTTCCACAATCATGAGCAATTATTTAAAAACGGAACCGCTCCTTACTTCTATTTGCCAAAACTAGAGCACTATTTAGAAGCAAGATGGTGGAATGAAGTTTTCGAATTTACGCAAGAATATCTAGGAGAACAAAACGGAACTTTCAAAGCAACAGTATTGATAGAAACGATTACTGCCAGTTTTCAATTAGACGAAATTATTTTTGAATTGAGAGACCATATTGTAGGATTGAACTGTGGTCGATGGGATTACATTTTTTCGTTCATCAAAAAATTAAGAAAACATAAAACCTATATCGTTCCAAATCGCGATCAAGTAACGATGAACACTCCATTCATGAGTGCTTATTCACAATTGGTAATTCAAAGATGCCACAAACGAAATATTCATGCTATCGGCGGAATGGCAGCACAAATTCCGATTAAGAATGATGAAGAAGCAAATAACATTGCGTTTGACAAAGTAGTCAGCGATAAACGAAGAGAAGTACAAAACGGTCACGACGGCACTTGGGTTGCTCATCCTGATCTGGTTCCGTTGGCACAATCGGTTTTTGATAAATACATGCCGACACAAAATCAAATTCATGTAAAACGAGAAGATGTAAACGTAGTTGAAGAAGATTTACTCGCAGTCCCAAAAGGAACCATAACCGAGCAGGGAGTTCGAAAAAACATTAGCATTTCTGTTCTATACATTGCCTCATGGCTAAACGGACAAGGCGCGGCAGCTTTGCATCATTTGATGGAAGATGCGGCTACGGCTGAAATCTCACGGTCTCAATTGTGGCAATGGGTTCAAAACGAAGTTGTTTTAGACAATTACAAAGCGCTAACAGTAAAATACTATCATCGCTTGGCAATGGAAGAATTTGAAAAAATAAGACAGCAAGTAGGCAACGAGAACCATGAAAAACAAAACTATCGATTAGCAGAAGAACTATTGGATAAGCTTGTAATAAACGACAATTTTATAGAATTCCTAACCCTAATCGGTTATAAATACCTGTAATAATTTCAATGGCAATGTCAAAAATCAACGGCAATGGCAATATCAATATCAAAATAAAAAAAACCAGCCAAAATAAATAACCAACAAACTCTATTAAACAACTACCATGAAAACAACCGAGACAAGAATTCAAGAATTAGTTACCGAATGGATTACAAACCCAAGATGGGAAGGAATCCAACGCCCGTACACCGCAGAAGAAGTAATAAACCTTCAAGGTTCTTACCAAATTGAGCATAGCATTGCCAAAATGGGGGCCACCAAATTATGGAACAAACTCAACTCTCAAGATTTTGTTGCAGGACTAGGAGCGCTTACCGGAAACCAAGCCATTCAGGAAGTCGAAGCTGGATTGGAAGCCATTTATCTCAGTGGATGGCAAGTGGCAGCAGATGCGAATGTGGCGGGCGAAATGTATCCGGATCAATCTTTATATCCAGCCAACAGTGTTCCATTAGTAGTTAAGAGAATTAACAACGCCTTGTTGCGTGCCGATCAAATACAAATAGTAAATAAAACAGATGATAAAAAAGATTATTTAGTTCCTATAGTTGCCGATGCAGAAGCTGGCTTTGGAGGTAATCTGAATGCTTTTGAATTAATGAAATCAATGATTGAATCGGGAGCTTCGGGAGTTCATTTTGAAGACCAATTGAGTTCGGCAAAAAAATGCGGCCATTTAGGCGGAAAAGTTTTGGTGCCAACTCAGGAAGCCATCAATAAACTAATTGCCGCACGCTTGGCTGCCGATGTAATGGGAACGCCTACGCTTGTTGTAGCAAGAACAGACGCTGATGCTGCCAACTTATTGACTAGCGATATCGACCCAAGAGACGCCAAATTCATTACAGGAGAAAAAACGGCCGAAGGTTTTTTCTATGTAAACTGCGGCGTAGAGCAAGGAATTGACCGCGGATTAAGCTATGCGCCCTATGCCGATTTGATCTGGATGGAAACCAGTAACCCCGATTTAGCCTATGCCAAACAATTTGCAGATGCGATACACAAACAGTTTCCAGGAAAAATGTTAGCGTATAATTGTTCTCCCTCTTTCAACTGGGCAGCCAAATTATCGGTGGCCGAAATGGAAACCTTCAGAGAAGACTTGGCAGCAATGGGTTATAAATTCCAGTTTATTACTTTGGCAGGATTTCACGCCTTGAACACCAGTATGTTTGAATTGTCGAAAGCGTACAAAGAACGTGGAATGGCTGGTTATTCCGAATTACAGGAAAGAGAATTTGCTTTACAGCAACACGGTTTCAAAGCTGTAAAACACCAAAATTTTGTAGGCACTTCCTATTTTGACGCCGTACAAAACACTGTTACTACAGGAAAATCCACAACAACAGCAATGAAAGATTCTACCGAATTAGCACAGTTTTAATTTTTAAATACTTTTCTAAAAGCACGAAGAAAGCCAATTTCTTCGTGCTTTTTTCTTTTTTGGATCACAGCAAAAATGCAAAATATTTCCCTTTAGCCCCGATTGTAGTGGAAATCCTTGTGAGCCGGGGTTCGGCTCACAAGATTGCAGCAAAAAGCGGGACCAATGCCTCCTAAAAATGCCCAATATCTCTGCTCCAAAAAAATTAACAGTTAAACTCTTGTTTTAATTAAAACCCGTTATAAAAACCTTAAAAAAATCACTAAAAGCACCAATTTCGTTATAAAAGTTTCTATTTTTGAAGATTAAATACCCAAATTCGTTTTCTTATGAAATATCATCAAATTGACCGTGCTCTTTTTATAAAAAACAGAGCAAAATTCATGGCTGCAATGAAACCTAATAGTGTAGCTGTATTTAATTCTAACGATATTTATCCTGTTTCTGCAGACAGTACTTTGCCGTTTGCACAACATCGCGATATTTTTTATTTATCAGGAGTTGATCAGGAAGAAAGCATCTTATTGCTTTTTCCAGACGCTCCATACGAAAATCAAAGAGAAATATTATTCCTTAAGGAAACCAGCGAGCATATTGCGATTTGGGAAGGCGAAAAACTGACTAAAGAGCGTGCTTTTGAAGTTTCAGGAATTAAAACCGTTTATTGGTTACAGGATTTCGAAAAAATCCTAAACGAAATGATGACGTATTCAGACATCATGTACATTAATACCAATGAACATTACCGCGCTTCTGTTGAAACTGAAACCCGTGAAGCCCGTTTTGTAAAATGGTGGAAAGCCAAATATCCAGCGCATCAAGTAGCAAAAAGCAACCCAATATTACAGCGCATCCGTTCGGCTAAAGAATCTGAGGAAATAGATTTAATCCAAAATGCTTGTAATATTACTGAAAAAGGTTTCCGAAGATTATTGTCTTTTGTAAAACCAAACGTCACCGAGTATGAAATCGAAGCCGAATTAATTCACGAATTCATCCGCAACCGTTCCAAAGGTTTTGCTTACACTCCTATTATTGCTTCGGGAAATAATGCGAATGTGCTACATTATATCGAAAACAACCAGCCATGCAAAGCTGGTGATTTGATTTTATTGGATGTAGCTGCTGAATATGCTAATTATTCGAGCGATATGACCCGAACAATTCCGGTATCTGGAAGATATTCTGACAGACAAAAAGCTGTTTATAATGCTGTTTTAAGAGTCAAAAACGAAGCTACAAAAATGCTTACTCCAGCAACGCTTTGGAAACAATACCACGTAGAAGTTGGTAAAATCATGACTTCTGAATTACTCGGTTTAGGATTAATTGACAAAGCCGATGTTCAAAATGAAAATCCAGAATGGCCTGCCTACAAAAAATACTTTATGCACGGAACTTCTCACCACATGGGATTGGACACCCACGATTACGGACTACTACACGAGCCGATGAAAGCCAATATGGTATTCACCGTTGAACCTGGAATTTACATCCCAGCCGAAGGTTTCGGAATCCGCTTGGAAGATAACGTTGTTGTTCAGGAAACTGGAGAGCCTTTCAACCTGATGAGAAACATTCCGATTGAAGTGGAAGAAATCGAGAGTTTAATGAATTTGTAAATTCATATTACATCAAATTTTAAAACGGGTTTCAGCAATGAGAGCCGTTTTTTTTCATAAAATGCAAAACATTCGGTTTTATGGAGTGCCATAATAATATTAGGGCTTACCTCTCGATTTTGTAGGCGTCACCTTTTTTTTTGATAGGCGAGCCTAAACTTATTAATAGGCGTGCCTATCAATTTTATAAGTATCGCCTATGATTTTGATAGGCACGCCTATACATTTTGTAGGCATCACATTTGGTTTTGATAGGCGCACCTATTAATAAGTTTAGGCGCGCCATAATTTTAAATAGGCTCGCCTATGATTTTGGTAGGCGCGCCTATACTTTTGGTAGGCGAGCACGCCTATTAGTAATTATAGCTAATTGTTTTGATAAGTATGCCTTTATCATTAACAGCCACTCCTCCCTAATTAACTCTGTAACATTCTAAGCTTAGATCCGACTTATGCAGAAACTTAAATTCAAGAAATCATGCAAGCACACGAAATAGATTATCAGATTTTTGGAGAAGAAATGCAGTATGTCGAAATAGAATTGGACCCTCAGGAAATCGTAATTGCCGAAGCAGGCAGTTTTATGATGATGGAAAACAATATCAAAATGGAAACCATATTTGGAGATGGATCCTCACAACAAGCAAGTTCAGGTTTGTTTGGCCAGCTTTTGAATGCTGGAAAAAGAGTCCTTACTGGCGAAAGCTTATTCATGACAGCCTTTTTAAACCAAGGCAATACCAAAAGCAAAGTTTCGTTTGCTTCACCCTATCCCGGAAAAATTCTTCCAATTGATTTGACACAATTTCAAGGTAAATTTATCTGCCAAAAAAGTTCTTTCCTATGCGCTGCCAAAGGCGTTTCTGTTGGCATAGAATTCTCTCAAAAACTCGGGCGCGGTCTCTTTGGAGGCGAAGGTTTCATTATGCAAAAAATTGAAGGAGATGGAATGGCATTTGTTCATTCGGGAGGAACAATGGCAAAAAAAGAATTAGCGCATGGCGAAGTGCTAAAAGTTGACACCGGCTGTATCATCGGTTTCACCAAAGATGTTGATTATGATATTGAATTTATAGGCGGAATTAAGAACTCTATTTTTGGAGGTGAAGGTTTGTTTTACGCAACTCTTCGCGGACCTGGAACGGTTTATATTCAATCATTGCCTTTCAGTAGATTGGCTGATAGAATTATTGCATCTGCTCCAAGATCTGGAGGAAACAGCCGTGACGAAGGAAGTTTACTTGGAGGTTTAGGAAATCTATTGGATGGAGATAATAGATTTTAATTTTTACATATAATATTTACAAATGGCTTTCAGAAATGAGAGCCATTTTTTTTAGCATAATGTTTTTGCCGTTTAAATAAAGAAAAAATTAAGACTCGTCTTTTGTAGTGCGAACTAAACTAATTCCTGACATAAAAAACACGACTCCAAGTATTCCGTAAATAATTAACGACTTAACATCTCTTGTTCCACCCGATGTACCGGCAAATATAACTGCTGTATAAATAAGAGCACCAATTCCCAGAACTGTAAGCAGTCCTCCAAAAAATCTTTTAAGATTCATAATTTTTGTTTTTTAGCTTAAAGCAAATTTATAATCTTATGAATTTTATGTGTTATACAATTACTCCCAAAAGTTATATCTTTTGCAGAATAATTATAAACGGCTAGCAGATTTGTGAGCTATTTTTATTTTAAGGGAAGCGGAATTTGAGGCAAAGGCTGACAAAGTGTTTTGTTTACTATTTTTTCTCTCATTAATTTTTTCTTATTAAAATGTCTTGAAATATTTTGAATAATTTCAGTATAGTTATCATCAATTATTTTACCATTCTCGTCTTTCTTCTCATGATAAAATACTTTTATAGAACGACAATTATTATGCTCAAAAATAGTGTTCAATAATGTCCTATCAGACAAACCACAAGAATGCCCCATAATCAGGACTTGAAATTTAGTGCTATCAATAAAATCTAAAAGTGTTTTATAATTTGAATTCTGAAGATATTGAAAAGATTTAAAATTCTTTAAATATTCATTATCATCTAAATTTTCAATTGCCTTGTAATCATCATCCATTTCATCACCAAAACCGAAATTAATTTTATTATTAGTATCATTTAATCTTCCATGAATTTGTAAATTTTTAAACTGTCCAAAGGTTCTATCTTCTCCAATTCCTTTTGTAAAATCAATATATTTATCAATAGTTGTTGTATTTTAGCCCCTTAATAGTTCGGAGTGCTATTTTAAATTTCAAATAGTACATTTGAGATATGAAATACAAGAAATGGAGTTTAGAAGAAAAGCTAGAAATCCTATCCTTTTCAGAAGAATTAGGAATCGTTGAAACGTGC
>CAUPJC010000010.1:0-132331 GCA_963511475.1 uncultured Flavobacterium sp. | reverse complement strand
CGATATTTTATCGGACAAACCAAATGATAAAGCAATAAGCTTTTATTATGCCGTTTGAAAATATGTTCACTCATCAAACAAATATACTAATCTTTGCGCATGACCCCGAGGCAGAGCCTCGAGGAATTCTTTTGATTAAAAATAGCCACTGAACTTTCAGTGGCTATTTTTTGATTATCCTATCCTCGAAGTGGTAAAAATTTTGATTTCTCCATCTAAATAAAGCTCAGAAACCTCATTAAATTTCAAGAAATGTGGTTGCTCTTTATGAAAATCCAATCCTTCTTTGTTTTTCCATACTTCGTAAAGAATAAAGACATCTAGATTATCTATATTTTGATGTAAATCATATTGAATACAAGCTTCTTCATTTTTAGAATTCTTCGATAAATTCACCAAAATTGCCTTCAATTCTTCTCTATATCCTGATTTACCATTGATGATTACTGTTAAATTGATTTCCATAATTAGTTCAAAAATAATTGGGTAAAATGATTTCTATACTTTTCTAAATCACTATCTAGGTTTGATACCTTCATAACATCATGAAAATGCAAGCTTTCTAAAGACTCCATACCAGTAAAAGCATTCATTCTGTGAAATCCGAACAAAGGCCCGTTGTCTACACTGGTTTCATTAAAGAATTCACCCGGTAACGTAAAAGCTTCTTTCGGTGCATTCCATGAAGTCGTTACCATATACTTTCTACCGTGTAACATCCCACCTGTTCCATAATTTATAGCAGGATTTTTAGACGGGCGTCCATCACTTTTGTAAATGCCATTATTATGACCTTCGGTGAAAACCACATCAATGTACTTTTTGAAAGCATGCGGTAACTGAAACCACCAAATCGGTGTATGATAAATGATTGTCAAAATTAGAAGAAGCCGAAAAAACCTTCCAAAGAAGCACAGAAAAGAACACGCCAACTATTAGTATCGGAATGCGTTTGGAGACTTTCCAGATTGCTTTAGAACCTTATTTGTCAACCTTTCTATTTAATGTAATTATTCTATTTGGTGAGTACCCGGAAATGATCGAAAATCTGGATAAAGGTATTTTAGATTTAATTATTACTCCACAAATGATTGCTAAGAACACAATCGATTATGAAGCCTTTTCCTCAGAAACGATAATTCTTATTGCCAGAAATCAAACTGAGTCCGAAGTCTTTGAAGCTTTAAAAAACCAACGGGATTTAGAAGCTATGGAACTTTGGCTCAAACAGCAAAAATGGTACGGTACCACGGGAGACATGGAGCATTTAAGACACTTCTAACAGCTTAATTTTAATAAATATACAGATTTCAGACCAAATTACATAGTTCCAAATTTAAACTCTATTGTCCGCTGTTTAGGCAAGGGTTAGCTATAATTCCGGATTTCTTGTGTAAAACCGAACTCGAAAGCGGAAAAATAAAGGTTTTATGGCAAGGGACAACACCTCTAAAAAACACGCTGTGTTTTACTAACAAAAAGAAAACCATTAACACTGATGAAATACAATTAATAAAAGATACTTTTATAAAATAATGTTTGAAATAACAGCAAAAAAAAGATTCAACTTTCGCTGAATCTTTTTTTAAATATATTTTGGAGTTAATTAAGCTTCTTTGTGTTTAGTCTCCACTTCATTTTTTTCTTCTCTAGAAATTGTATCAACCAATACCGGAGTAGCTATAAACAATGAAGAATAAGTTCCTACAACAATACCTACTAACATTGCAAAGATAAATCCTCTAATTGATTCTCCACCAAAAATAAACATTGTCATTAATACGATGATCATCATTAATGAAGTATTCAACGTTCTTGATAATGTAGTATTAATAGAAGCATTTACGATATCCTCAAAAGAACCTTTACGTTTTCCTAAAATAAACTCTCTAATTCTATCAAATACAATTACAGTATCATTCATCGAATAACCAATTACAGTAAGAATCGCAGCAATAAAGTGCTGGTCCATTTCCATGTGGAAAGGCATAAATTTATAACATAAAGAGTAGATTCCTAATACAAAGATTACGTCATGCGCTACAGCAGCAATCGCACCTAATGAATATTGCCATTTACGGAAAGAGATCATTAAATACAAGAAAATAACCGCCATTGCACCAAGAACAGCCCAATATGAATTTGTTTTAATATCTTCTGAGATAGAAGCTCCAACTTTAGTAGCTTGTAATACTCCAACTTTTTTACCGTCAAAAGTGTTTGTGAATTTCTCATACGAAACATTAGGGAAATATTTCGCTAATGCATTATATAGTTTTTGATTCACTTCCTCATCAACAGCTACTCCATCTTCTTTAATTTTGTATTTAGTTGTGATTTTTAGCTGATCATCATCCCCTAAAATTTTAGCCTCAACCGGAGTTCCGAAAGCTGCAGATAATTCATCTGAAACAACTGTAGCATCTATAGGTTTTTCAAATTTTACTTGGAAAGTTCTTCCTCCAACAAAATCAACACCTTCATCTAATCCATTAACAAAGAAAATAGAAACTAAACTTACTACAACTACAATAGATGAGAAAATATATGTAAATTTTTTAATTTTAATAAAATCAAAATGGAAATTAGTAAACCAGTTTTTGGTAATATTCGTAGAGAAAGTTAAATCCCCTTTTCCTGCAATGTTTTTGTCAATAAAAATTCTTGCAATAAAGATTGATGTAAACAATGAAGTTACGATACCAATAAGTAATGTTAAAGCAAAACCTTTAATTGGTCCTGTTCCAAAAATAAACAAGATTGCTCCAGTTAAAACGTGAGTTACGTTTGCATCAATAATAGAACGCATTGCACCGTGCCATCCGTAAGATGCTGTAACTGCTTCAGGCAATGTTTTCCCTGCACGCAATTCTTCTTTTGCTCTTTCAAATATAATAATGTTCGCATCGACCGCAGTTCCTAATGTTAATACGATACCTGCAATACCTGGCAATGTTAATACAAAACCAAAACTTGCCATAATTCCAAATAAGAAAAGTAAGTTCAATAATAATGCAAGGTTAGCATACCAACCTGCTTTACCATAATAGAATACCATCCATAAACAAACTAATAAAAATCCTAATACAGATGAAATTGTTCCAGCATCAATTGCAGCCTGACCCAAAGATGGACCTACAACAGTTGACTGAATAATATCTGCAGAAGCTGGCAATTTACCTGCGTTTAATATGTTTGCTAAATCGGCAGTTTCCGAAACTGTAAAACTACCTGAAATAATTGAATTACCTCCAGATATAGCTTCATTAACATTTGGTGCAGAATATACAACATTATCAAGAACAATAGCTATCGCCCCTTTTGTTAGAGCAACTTTTCTAGTAATTTCTTCCCAGTTTCTTGCTCCTTGACCACTCATTGACATAGAAACTGCCGGTTTATTCATCTGATCAAATGAATCTTGCGCATCAGTAACAAAACCACCATTCATTGCTGGTACATTGTCTCTGTTTCCTTTTAAGGCATATAATTCAACTGCTTCAATTTCTTTTTCTTTATCGTCTTTAATAGTTGTCGATTTTCCCCAAACAAATTTTGCATAACGCTGGTCACCAGACAATAAAATTCTGATATCAGCTCTTTTGAAATAAGAATTAATTACAGCAGTATCTTTTGGAGAGAAAAGACCAAGAATTGGTCCTCCGCCTTGTGCAATAATTTTATCAATAATAGGATTATTTCCTTTTTTAGCAGCAGTAGAATCTTTTGCATCAGTTAACAAAGCACTTAATGAATCTTTTACAACAGTTTTAGTCTCAGTTTTTGCAACTTCAGTTTTTTTCAAAGCCTCGTTAGCAGCCATGATGAAATTACCAATTTCTTCAACTTTATAAGTTTCCCAAAACTCTAATTGAGCTTTTCCACCTAACAATTTTTTAATTCTATCAACATCTTTAGCACCTGGAAGTTCTACAAGAATTCTTCCTGACTCTCCTAATTTTTGAATATTAGGCTGTGTTACACCAAATTTATCAATACGCTCTCTCAATACTTTATAAGCACTTTCAACAGACTCACTAACTTTTCTTTTAATTACTTTTTGAGCTTCAGAATCAGACATTTTAAAATCAATCCCACCTTCACCTTGCAAACTTTTGTTTGCAAAAATATCAGGAGAAGCTAATTTTACAGTTCCGTTTGAGTTTGCTTCAAAAGCTTCAAAAAACTTATTTAAATAGGTTTTGTTTCCTTCTAAATTTGCACTTGCATCAGCTAATGATTTATTAAATACAGGGTTTTTAGAATTGTTAGCCAACCCTTTCAAAACATCTTTAATAGAAATTTGAAGAATAACGTTGATTCCTCCTTCTAAGTCAAGACCTTTATTTAGCTGTTTATTTTTTACTTCATTGTAAGTAAAATCAGTAAAACCAAGATTCAACACTTTTGCTTCACCAATAGAATCTAAATACTTTAACTCTTTATCAGGGTTGTCCCCTGCAAAAGCTTTGGCTTCATCTTTGACGTTATTTGCGATATAAGTGAAAGAAAGTTGGTAAATACTTACCAATGCAAATAGAATTGCGAAAAATTTAATAAGTCCTTTATTCTGCATTATTACTAAAAATTAATTATTTTTATTTATTATTTTTTGTTTTAAACCCTAATAAAATAAGCCATTACATCATTTTTGAAAAACAAAAAGGAAGTGCACGATTTATATCATTTTTTTTAAACCGAGCAAATATATAATTAACGGAAAGATTAACCAATTAATTTATTAATTAAAATCAAAAAAAAGACTGCAAAAATGCAGTCTTCTTTTTTTCTTACGAAAATAATTATACTAAAACCGACTTCAAATCAGCATTCATACTTCTTACAGCATCAGCACTCTTAGCGAAAGCAGCTTTCTCAGCATCATTTAATTTAATATCAACAATCTGTTCGATTCCGTTTTTACCTATAATACAAGGTACACCGATACAGATATCATTTTGTCCGTACTCACCCTCAACAAAAACAGAACAAGCTATCATTTTCTTTTGATCATTCAAAATACTGTCTACCAAATAAGCAACAGAAGCTCCTGGAGCATACCAAGCAGAAGTTCCTAACAGGCCTGTAAGCGTTGCTCCACCAACCATTGTAGCAGCTGCTACTTTATCTAACTCTTCCTGAGATAAAAATTGAGATACAGGGATACCATTATAGGAAGCCAATCTTGTTAAAGGAATCATTGTAGTATCACCATGTCCTCCAATTACCATTGCAGAAATATCATTTGATGGTTTATCCAATGCTTTAGACAAATAATATCTAAAACGAGAACTATCTAAAGCCCCACCCATTCCTATAATTCTGTTTTTTGGCAATCCAGTAGCTTTCAACGTCAAATAAGTCATTGTATCCATTGGATTAGATACTACTACGACAATACAATTTGGCGAATGTGCTAACACATTCTCTGAAACAGTTTTTACAATTCCAGCATTGATCCCGATTAATTCTTCTCTAGTCATTCCTGGTTTTCTAGGAATCCCCGAAGTAATCACAACTACATCGCTGTTTGCTGTTTTAGAATAATCATTTGTAACCCCTGAAACATTGGTATTAAAACCCGTATTTGTAGCACATTGCATAATATCCATAGCTTTACCTTCGGCAAAACCTTCTCTGATATCCAATAATACTACTTCACTTGCAATTCCTCTATAAGAAATTGAATCTGCACAGGATGCTCCCACATTTCCTGCTCCTACAATGGTAACTTTCATTTTTATTTGTTTTTATTAATTTCAAATCAAAAACGAAAAATACAGCTCATTCTAAAAACTACGCATCGATATTAGCGTAAACTGCATTTTTCTCGATAAATTCTCTTCTTGGAGGCACCTCATCACCCATTAACATAGAGAAAACTCTATCAGCTTCAGCAAGACTGTCAATATTTACTTGTCGTAAAGTTCTAAAACTCGGATCCATTGTAGTTTCCCACAATTGCTCCGCATTCATCTCTCCAAGACCTTTATAACGCTGAATTCCTGCGCTTCCTCCCATTCTTGCATTTGCCTGATCGCGCTGATCATCGTTCCAAGCATATTCTTTTTTATTTCCTTTTTTAACTAAATATAAAGGCGGCGCAGCAATATATACATGCCCTTCTTCAATTAGCTCTTTCATAAATCGGAAGAAGAATGTTAAAATCAAAGTTGAGATGTGACTTCCATCGACATCGGCATCACACATGATAATTACTTTATGGTAACGCAACTTTGAGATATTCAAAGCCTTACTATCCTCTTCTGTCCCTACAGTCACTCCAAGTGCCGTAAAAATATTCCGAATCTCTTCGTTCTCAAAAACCTTGTGATGCATTGCTTTTTCAACGTTCAAAATCTTACCACGTAATGGCAGAATAGCTTGAAAAGCACGGTCACGACCTTGTTTTGCCGTACCGCCTGCCGAATCTCCCTCGACAAGATATACTTCACATTTTGCAGGATCCTGCTCAGAACAATCTGATAGTTTTCCTGGCAGTCCGCCACCGCCCATTACGGTTTTGCGCTGTACCATTTCACGCGCTTTTTTGGCAGCGTGACGTGCTTGAGCAGCAAGAATTACTTTTTGAACAATAATTCGGGCATCATTTGGATTTTCTTCCAAATAATTTTCAATCATTTCGCTCACCGCTTGGCTTACAGGCGAAACAACCTCTCTGTTTCCTAATTTAGTTTTAGTCTGCCCCTCAAATTGAGGCTCAGCCACTTTTACCGAAATAATTGCCGTAAGACCTTCACGGAAATCATCTCCGGAAATATCAAACTTCAATTTATCTAACATTCCGGAAGCATCTGCATATTTCTTCAGCGATCTTGTAAGACCAGTTCTAAAACCCTGCAGGTGTGTACCTCCTTCGTGTGTATTAATATTATTTACATAGGAGAATATATTCTCAGAGTAACTTGTATTATAAATCAAAGCTACTTCAACTGGAATTTCCCCTTTTTCGTTATCCATAGAAATTACGTGTGCAATAATTGGCTCACGATTTCCATCTAAATATCGAATATATTCTTTAAGACCTTCATCGGAATGAAAGATTTCGGAAATAAAATTCCCATCCTTATCAACCTCTCTTTTGTCTGTAAAAGTAATAGTGATTCCTTTATTCAAAAAAGACAGCTCACGCATACGTGCAGACAAAGTATCATATGAATATTCTATTGTTTGGGTAAAAATGGAAGGATCCGGATAAAAGGTAACAATTGTACCCCTTTTGGTAGTTTCACCAATTTGTTTTACTGGATAAAGTGCTTTTCCTTTTTCGTATTCCTGCTCGTAAACTTTCCCGTCACTACTGTGAACGGTTGCTCTCAAATGGTTTGACAACGCATTTACAACAGAAACCCCAACACCGTGAAGACCTCCAGAAACTTTATAGGAATCTTTATCAAATTTACCTCCTGCACCAATTTTGGTCATTACAACCTCCAATGCAGAAACACCTTCTTTTTTGTGAATTCCAACCGGAATACCACGTCCGTTGTCTTCAACAGAAATGGAACCATCTTCATTGATATCAACCCGTATCGTATCGCAATGACCTCCCATTGCCTCATCGATAGAGTTATCTACCACTTCATAAACTAAATGATGTAACCCTCTTACACCAACATCTCCAATGTACATTGACGGACGCATTCTCACGTGTTCCATTCCTTCTAAGGCCTGGATACTGTCTGCTGAATAATTGTCCTTCTTGATTTCTTCGCTCATATATTTTAATCTAAAAAAATGTGTTTTTCGTCTAACAGCAAATATATGAAAATGTAAACTATATAAGTGTTTTATTCCAATTATAAGAGGCTAAGTTATTAACAAAAGACATCAATTTCAATGATATAAATCAGGTTTAATGGTATTATCAAAATTTAATTTTAATATCATAGGAAATAGCAATTTCAACAGCAAAAATCAATAGCAATAGCAGTTTAAAAAAAGATAAGAACAACGGTAATTTGAATGACAAAAATCAATTTCAATATAAAACAACAATGATAGCAATGAGTCTACAGCAAATTACATTCAAAAGAATTTTGAGCGAAAGATTCGGTTTTTTTGCCAACATAGTTCCCGCCATCATTCCTAAACTTGCGAGCCGAACGCAGACTCACAAGATTTATCCCTTCTGTCGGGGCTAAAAGCTAAGATTTAGGAATACTTGGAAGCAATTAATAATTCTTCTTTTAGAATAAGCAATCGCAACTCAATTAAAAAAACATTATAAAACAAAAATTTCCAAAACAAACATTTAAAATGCTGTTTTGGAAATTTATTATTTTTTCAATCTGCAATTGATATTGCCATTGAAATTGATATTTATTACCTCATAATTCTCACATTCATTTCCTCTACCTTTTTGTCAGATAAAAGAGATGGTGCTCCAAATAATAAATCTTCGCTGCTTCCAGTTTTTGGGAAAGCCATTACTTCTCTAATAGATGATTTTTTCTCCAAAATCATCATCAATCGGTCAATTCCCCAAGCAATTCCTCCGTGTGGCGGTGCACCGTATTGGAAGGCTTTATGCATCGTTCCAACACTTTTAATCATTTCTTCTCTATTGTAACCCATATTTCTATAAGTCGCTTCCAGAATTTCTGATTTATGTGCACGAACAGATCCTCCTCCAATTTCGTAACCGTTTAAGATTATATCGTATTGCTGTGCGATGATTGTTCCAATTTCATTGTCATCTCCTTTCATATGCTTTTCTAAATCGTAAATCGCAGGCATTGAAAACGGATTGTGTGTAAAAGTCCATCTTCCTTCATCTGTTCTTTCAAACATTGGAAAATCAACTACCCAAGCCGGACATAATTCCTTCGGATTAATTAAGTGCAGTATTTTACCTAATTCCTGACGAACAGCATCCAAAGCTTTATTAGCCGTTGCATAATCTGCCGCTGAAAAGAATACAATATCCCCAACTTGTGCATCGGCAGCTTTTATAATTCCAGCTGCAATATCTTCGCCTAAAAATTTAATAATTGGCGACTGCAGTTCCTCTTCATTTACAATAATATAAGCCAATCCACCTAAACCGTGCTGTTGGGCAATAGCGGTAAGGTTTTCGATCTGACCTTTGGACATACGCTTATTTCCTTGCTCTTTAGCCGAAACCTTGATACATTTTACAATTCCGCCATCTTCAATAGGTTTACTGAATACTTGGAAAGTGGTATCTTTTACAATATCGGTGATGTCCTGCATTTTCAATCCGTAACGCAAATCTGGTCTGTCACAACCATAAAAATCCATCGCATCTTTATACGTAATCACTTCAAACGGACGCAAAATCCACTTGTTGCCATATATTTTCTTAACTACTTCATTAAACATTTTTGTGTTTAAATCAATAATCTGCTGCATACTTGCATACGCCATTTCCATATCCAATTGCGTAAATTCCGGCTGACGATCTCCACGAGAATCTTCATCTCTAAAACAACGCGCAATTTGGAAATACTTTTCATAACCGCTCACCATCAACATTTGTTTGAACTGTTGTGGCGCTTGGGGTAACGTATAAAACATACCTGATCCTTTACGAGTAGGAACAATAAATTCGCGTGCTCCTTCATCGGTTCCTGCACTTAAAATCGGAGTTTCAATTTCTAAAAATTCTTCTTCATCTAAAATGTCACGCAATAATTTAATTACTTTATGACGGTTTACAATTGCTCTTCTTACCTCTTCATTTCTGTGATCCAAAAACTTGTATTGAAAACGAATCGCTTCGTTCGTTTTAGCAGCTCTTTTAATTTCAAAAGGCAATGTTTTAGATAAATTTAGAATCTCTAAAACCGAAGTTTCCAATTCAATTTTACCTGTACGTAATCCTGCATTAAAATCATCCTCATTACGCCCAACAACTTTACCAGTTACTGAAATTACCGATTCCGGTTTCAATTTCACTAACTCATCGATATTAGGAAATGATTCTCTGCTGATACGGATTTGAAAAATCTCATAACTTGAATCACGCAAATCAATAAACATCAATTCACCATGGTCACGAACACTTGCAACCCAGCCCGACAATATCACTTCTTGTTGGATATTTACTTCTGATAATTGTGAAATTTTATGTGTTCTGTATGTATCTTTTATAATAATCGGAATTTCAGGAAGCGATTCTTCTTGACTTTCTTTATTCTCGGCAATTATCTCTTTGGAAACTTTTTCAGAGGCTCCATTATTCTCTAAAATTGCAGCAGCACCCAATTTGTCTAAAATAATCTGACGAATTACTTTACCATTCGCTCCTTTTCCAATTACACCTAAAACTTTACCAACTAAAATACCCGCTTTTCCTTGGTCTCCAGCTTTAATATCATTGGCAACAGCCTCATTTTCTAAAAGTACTTTAGCAATAACTTCCTGAATTGTATCTTCAGAAATAGTATTGTCATCAAAATACTTATTATAATCGAAAGTTCGGTCTTTTAAGTACGAAGTAATCGCATTTTGAACTAGAACCGCAGTGATTTTTTCGGCTTTAAATAATTGGAAAATTTCCGTTAAATGGGCAATACTATGAATTTCAGCGTAATCTTCTGCCTTAATATTGTTCGCCAAAGTTTTAGCAACAAATGAAGGGTCTTTAATTTCGTTATTGATCTCCACAAATGTCTGCGAACGCAGCTTATCTGCCGTGAAAAATTTAGCATCTTGTGGTAAAACACCTCCGTTAATCAAAATAGATTCAACAGCGTATGGCAAAGCACTTGTATCCACTTTAATCGCTTCAATTTCAGCTTTAATATTTACAAAAGGTAAATCCGGTTCCGAAATAAAACGGTAATCCGCTTCAAATTCTTTTTTACGCATCACTTTGGTCTGCTTTAAATCAGCATCCCACAACACCGTCGTTTGGTCTGGTCGAAACTCTTTATGCTCAATAAAATAATTAAATTGTTTCTCCACCTCTTCCTTCAAAGCTTCCACCATAAACTTAAACGAGTTCAAGTTTTTGATCTCCGTTCTTGGGTTTAATTCGTAAGAATGCTTTTTACGCAAAGACACAGAAACATCCGATTTGAACTCTCCTTTTTCAAGATTCGCTTCAGAGATTCCTAAGTTTTGAACAATACGCTGAATGTATTGCGCATAGGTTGAAGCATCTTCAATGTTACGAATACAAGGTTCCGTAACAATTTCAATCAACGGAACACCGGCTTTATTAAAATCGACTAACGAAATTTTCTTTTCGTGCATCAATTTTGCGGCATCTTCTTCAATATGAACCTGAGTTAAATTTACAGTAAATTGAGAACCGTCATTTCTATAACACGATACATGTCCGTCAGGAATTATTGGATTGTGATATTGCGTTATTTGAATGTTTTTCGGATTGTCCGGGTATTCGTAGTGCTTTCTATCCCAAGATATTACTTCATTACTAAAAGACGAGTCCACCGCTTTTCCAAAATAAATCGCTTTTGTGATCGCCTCCTTGTTTAAAGCAGGCAAAACGCCCATTTGTCCGGTACAAACCGAACATATATTTTCATTAGGTGTTTCTATTTCTTGATTTGGACAAGAACAAAACAACTTGGTTTTGGTATTCAATCGGACGTGAGTTTCCAGTCCAATTACCAATTCTAAATCGTGGGCTTTAATCGCCGCAGTTAATTGCTCCAATTCCATTATATCAATTCTTTTAAGAAGTTAGCAAACTTCAATACTAATTCGTCATTATTTTTCGCTGCGGTAATCTGCAGTCCAGTACTTGTTCCTTGCGGCACAGTTAAAGTTGGCAATTGTCCTAAACTAAAACCAACCGTATAAGCATCGGATAAATACATTGCCAACGGATCTTTTAAACTGTCTCCAATTTTAGGAGGAGTACTTGGAGTAACCGGCGATAAAATAACATCCACCTCTTGAAAATCTTTACTGAAGTTTTCAGAAATCTGATCTCTTAAAGCCAATCCTTTTAAATATATTTCATCTGAAAAACCTTGAGACAATACCTGATTCCCACCTACAATTCTGCGTTTTGTTTCTTCTGAAAAATTTTCAGAACGTGTCACAGCATAAGTTTCAATTAAATTCTCCGCTTCGATACGGTTACCATAGTTCGTTCCGTCTAAACGAGACAAATTCGAAGCCGTTTCAGCCATTGCCAATGTATAGTAAGTCGAAACTAAAATATCTGATTTGAAAAAATCCAATTCTTTTACTTCAATTCCTTTGGCTTTTATTTTTTCGATGCTTGCCAAGAAATCAGCTTTTATTTGTCTATCAATAGCGTCACTTTCGATAAAATTTTTGAAATACCCGATTGTTTTTACAGCTGAAGCTGCAATTGCTTCTTGACTGATCTCTGTTGAAGGTATTGAAGTTTGATCTTTTGGATCTTTCCCGCTCATTACATTCAACACAATTCGGATATCTTCAATTGATTTAGCCAATGGACCAACACAATCTGTAGAAGATGCATAAGCCATCAACCCGTATCTAGAAATCCTACCGTAAGTTGGTTTGAAACCGTAAATATGATTGTATCCAGCTGGCTGACGAATCGAACCTCCCGTATCACCGCCAATAGAAAACACTGTATATTCTTTTGCAACGTTAACTGCAGAACCTCCACTAGAACCTCCGGCAACTAATGCTGAATCGACAGCGTTTTTTACCGCTCCAAAAATGGTGTTTTCACTGGAAGATCCGTGACCAAAACTATCACAGTTTTCTTTTACCAATGGGATTGCACCTGCATCCAATAATTTTTGAATTGCAGTAGCCGTATAAGGCGATTTATAATTTTTCAACAAATCAGAACTTGCAGTAGTATAAGTTCCCTGCACCATATATACATCTTTAATCCCAAAAGGAATCCCTTCCAACAAACCTATTGTTTCTCCGTTTGCAATTTTAGCATCTACCTTCGCTGCTAATTCTAGTGCCAAAGTATCTAATAAAGAATTTACAGAATTATATGTATTTTGTTTAAGTAAGTCTAATTTTTCTTGTACCAAAGCAGTACAAGTTATTTGTTTTGACACCAATTGCTGGTGTATTTTTTTTATTTGAGAATCCATTTTTTATCCTTCTATAACTTTAGCAACAACTAAAAAACCATTTTTTTTGTTCGGGAAATTTTCTAAAATTATTTGTTTCTCAATAGCCGAACTCTCTATCACAACATCTTCTCTTAAATTATTAACAGACACACAATTACGATTGACATTATTTGCAGGATTATTATTTGATGGATGTGCATTTTTAATTACATCAAATAATTTGTTCACGGACTCTGAGGGCTGTGCTCCTTTAATGCTCGACAATATGTCGACTGTCATTGTTTTGTTCATAATTTCGTTTCGTTTTAAAGTCAAACTTTTAAGCTGGCGAATTTACAAAAAGTTTTTTTAGGGAGTCAGGTTTTTTTAATGATTTGAGCCGTTCTTAACACAAACAAGGCGTATAATCACACATTTTGTTAAATATGTTTGTATTATTTTGAAATAGTCAAAGGCAAATAACAAAATACGGATATCAGACCCGTGGTAGTGGTTAAAAGTTTAAAAACGGAATTGAAATTGCAGGTTTAGTTTTTCAAAACTATTCTAGAAGAAATGTAATCTGGCATATTAGAAACTGCTAGTTGTAATTTAGATTTATTCAGCTTTTTTGCGTTTTCATCAGCTAAATTATAATTGTAATTATCAAACAAATAATACATTAAAATTCTATTATAATCATCTAGATCACTATCTGAAATCATGCTCAATATAGCCGTTTCTGCTAATTTAAGGTTTTTGCTTTCCGAAAGTGCACATCCCACTCTGTCAATACTTGAAAAATAATGATTTTTAGCGGGATTTTCTATTCTTAAAGATATCCCCAAAATCAAATCTAAAGTATTTATATCCAAAATCTCTATCTCCTTTATATACGTACTTCTTGCTCCTTGCGCATAACTCCCGTCACTTACTCTATCAAAACGGTCATTCATTATATTTAGATGGGAGCGAAGAAAAATCTCCCATTTTGTAGTCTCCGCAGATAACATTGCAATATTCAAAGCATGAGTTCTTGGACTGCTATCCATACTGCAACCGCCAATAACTCGTCTGTTTCGTTTTAATTCCAGCTCAGCTTCCTTACTTATATAACGGCCAACATATTCTTCAAATTCATCATCTGACGATCTATTTACTTTAGCTTCTATTAACGCATCATTTAATAATATCACAAAATTTGAATCAGTATTTTTTAAAGAATCTATGCGTGCAAGACGCAATGATTCCCATATTTCTAATTTTTTCTGAAAATCATCATACTCTTTTTCTGCAATTTTTTGTTTAGCAATATCTTGCTTGCTTTTTTTCTTTTTTCTATTAAAATCATCAACTCCATAAAATCCATATGCGAGAGCTAGTTTTTCACTACTAAAATTTGGTTTATTCAAAACTCTACCTACATACTCTTGAATTTTTTTAGCTTTCGTTGGTAAAGTATCATAATATCGAACACCCGAATCTTTTGCTTTATCATAAAATACCTGAGCTGTTGTATCAATCATACAATCAGCATATTGTATTAATTTTGCATATTTATCTGCAATTGGTTTAGTTTTAAGTTCTTCAACGAAGTAAAAAGCTCTTAATGAAGCTTCGGAATATTTACTTTTTTCTTCAAACTCATAGATCCATTTTTCCGTAAATTTATCATTACTTGAAACAGCATTATTTTTTTTAGAAATACTCTTACTGCTATTTTTTCCCAGTTCAAGACTAGAAAATTCAATATATTCTTTATTTTCGTAATCTTTATAAGCTGATTTCACTACAACTAAATTTTTATCAAAATTTGCTTTAGGATATTTAGCTTTAAATTCCGAAAAAGAAATATTGTTCTCAATATCTTTTTTAGCTTCCAAAGCTTTCCCTCCATCTATATCTACAAAATTTGCTCTTGCTTGAGCACAAGAAAGAAAGGTTTTATTAAATTCGCATACTTTAAACTTCAAGTTTAAAGAATCGACAATATGTTTAAGCTTGGAAACTGAATTCTCAGAATAAATCAAACCATTATTGTATACTTTAAATTCAGTGTTTTGAGCATTCAAAGTGAAACAAAACAAAATCATAAAAACAAAAATCTTTTTCATATTGTCTTTTTTTATAGATAACTCAATACTCTCAATCAAATACTTCGTCCCGTTAATCTCAAAATTAAACCAAACTTTATTCCCCATCAATTTATTTCCTAACGGAGATTGGTAAAATTAGCTCACGAATAACACGGACACAAGTTACATAGTTATAATGCATTTTTATTTAATCCCGCATTTTATATACTAACAACACTCGTACTACTTGTCATTTCAACGAAGGATAAATCACATAACGTGAGTCACTAGTGAGATTCCTCATTCTTCGGAATGACAAAACGGTGACTTTATCTTTAACTTAATCACATTGGGAAATATCAGAGACTCGGCTTACATAAATATATCTATTATTAATACTGAAATAAGTAATAATAAACCAAAAATTAAAAAAAATACGTAAGACCAATACAATCGATGATTTGAATAATCGTTTAAATATTCAGTCATATTATTTCGTTTTTCTCCAAGAATTGGTCTTTTTTTCCTTTATGAAAAAAGACATACATGAAATAACTAAAAAACAGAATAACAAAAGGCAATAAATACATCTCTATCATCATATTATCTTTTTTTTTATAAATCACTCAATACTCTCAATCAAATACTTCGTCCCGTTAATCTCAAAAGCAAACCCAACTTTATTCCCCATCAGTTTATTCCCCAAAGGAGATTGAGGTGACAAAGCAATAACATTCACCCCATCAACACTGATTTTTGGAAGAGCAAGACTGAGGTACAAATAGATTCCATTGGCTTTTACCAAACTACCTAAAATGATGGTTTCGGCAACAATTGTGGGATCTATTTTATCCAAAACTGCTTTTTGATTCAATACTTCCTTGAGTTTTGTATTGAGTTTTTCCTGTTCAATGTGCATCATAGACAAAGCTGTCTCGTGCTTATCCCCTGCGGAACCTTTGGCATCATTTTTTGAATCTTCGGTCAAAGCTGTAATCATATCCCTGAAAACGTCGATTCGGTCCTGAACTAATTGATGGTATTGATTGTATATTTTTTGTTTAAAAGTCATAAAAAATTTTAACCGCAAAGTACGCAAAGAATTATTTAAGGCTTACAAAACCAACTCAAAAATTTGATAAAAAGCATTCAAACTTTTTTAAACATTTTATTATTTCCTAACCTCATTGAAATACTACAATTTGTGCTTTCATAAGTGAATACTCGTTATAAAAGAGCTTCAGTAGGAGGAATTAAATAATTTAGTAACTCAAGTTTTGTATAAATTTGTCAATATTTCTCTTAAATATCTTCTTTTACTTTTATCAATAATGTATACATTTACAAAGATGTGATACTTTTAAAAGCATAGCGAAACATAAAACACCTATGAGAATAAAAACAATTGGCAAAAAAGAACTTACATATATGTTATTACTATGTATTACTATGAGTTATGCACAAAATGGAGCAATTGAAAAAAAGAAAACCACATCGACTGTTAAATCCAAACTAGAGAAATTAGCTGTAATTGAAAAGGTTTGTCAAACCATAATAGACGACAATTACTTTAACCCAAATAACACTACTTTAAATGAAAGTAATCCTAGCAGCACTTCCACAGATAAAAATTTGCTCGATGTATTCAGCGATATTTCGACCGAACTTCAAAAAAGCAAAAACAACACTTCCGAAAGTCTAGTGTCGGAAACTAAAGTAAATAGTGGACCGTCATTTGACGAAATGTACCCAAAGCAAAAATATGAAACTTTGATAGCTCATGGCGATGCATTTGTCAAAAAAACGGAATTACTTTCTCAAACGTTGCAAAAGAAAGCAACCGAATTTGACACTGCTGCTAAAGCAAATAATATTGAAGAAATTAAAAGGGTTTACACTAAAATGGGATTGGCTTTTCATACTATGAGTGCTAAGCTTGATAGCGGAATACTAGATTTAAAAAAAACACAACCCTCTATAATTAAAACTTATACAAAAATGATGGCTGTTGGCAACGAAACAGATGTTCTAAAAAAAGTAGAAACTACCTTTGATGCTACAAGCAGTATGATTGGAATCCTATATTATTTGTCAGCTATTAAAAATTGTAATACTGTAGTCTCTAAAATTCAAGAACATTTGGCTCAGTTATCTAAAGCGTCAGCTGCCCAAAAAGGCTGACTTATGCAACTTGTATAATAATATTTTGAAGTCTGAATACATTAAAATTACCCAAATATGTCGAATATAAAAGTTACTTAAAATGCATAAAATTAAAACCCTACTATTATTTTTTTTCATCCCATTATCAAGTTTTTCACAGCTGAAAACCAATAATCAAAATGGAATTTATAAAGATTTGTATCACTTAAATTTAAATGATTCGGTTAAATCAGTCGTTTATGACCGTGTGTTTTTTAAAGAAGATCTGACAGCAGATGAAATAGATGATATCACAGATGTAGTAATATTGCGGAACTCATATAAATCATATGATTTTAATAAATATGGTTTAATATCAAGACATTTTTCCGATTCATTAGTATATGAACCAAAAGATCTTCAAAATAATTTCAAATATGAATTGGATAAAAAAGTCTATCGGGCACCTGATTGGACGGGAATGGCTAATTTAAATATGCAAAATGTAAATAAAACTACGTTTAACAGGTCTACCTGTTTTAAAATTTCAAACTCGGATATTGCGTATAAATATAATTTCGACAAAAACGGTAAAATAACCGCTGAAAAAGAATATTTTATACAAAAAGATGCTTCTACTAATAAAATTGAAACTGAGCTATACCAAACCAAAAAATATATATACGCTCTTAAAGGCAATTTGGTACAGCAACGCTTATTTTATGAAGGAGAATCCAAGAATGAGAATTATAATACCGAAAAAGATGGGGCGTATGAAAAACGTATCTATGAATATGATGGTAAAAATCGTTTAATTAAAGCGACTTATATGAATGCTGTGATCCCGGAGGTCGAACAAGAGCCACTTATGGAACAGAAATATAAATATCATCCTACCGAAAATTACGTTACAGAGGTTGAAACATTTGATGACGTTGGTTTTGGCACTCATTATGAATATAAAAAAGCTAAATTTTATTATAACAAAAATGCAGATATCATAGCATGTGAATACATAAATTATGATTTACATAAACAAGAAAAAATTTTTTACGAATATGAGTATGATAGCCATAACAATTGGATAAAATGCAAACTCAGATACAATTCGATGCAGGGCGAGGTGATTAAAAGTGTAAAAAGAAAAATTTCATATTATGGAAATTAAATTAAATATTGAAAAAGTTATTGCAGGTTTTGCATTGATATGCAGCTGCCTTTGTATTGCTCAGGAAAACAAATTAAAAGTAAACAGATCCTTAAATCTAAATGGTCCTGTTAAGACCGTAAATACATTTTATTCCTTTTACAAACAAGACATTACACCACTTGTAAAATATCGTGTATTATTTGAAAACGACATCGCCAATGATGATTCTTACGAATTTAATAAAGAGGGACTTCCTATACAAAAAGCAATTACTCTTAGAACCAAAGGTTATGAAGATCGTCCCTCTGGGAGAATATATAAATATGAATATGATTACAAAGACTATGTTTTAAAGAAAGATTTGTTGCCCTACCTAAGTATTTCAAAACCTTTATCTATTGATTTGGATTTACAAATCCAGACTAATTTCAGTATTGAAACTAGATTTAAACAAGATATAGAATATAAAATAGCCAAATTAGATAGCGTAAATATAGCACTAAATCAAGATCAATATAGAGATCTGAGACAGTTTCAATATGAATATAAAACTGAAAAAAATAAAATTATTGAAGAAAAGGTTTATTATAAACCTAATCCAGGACAAAAAATATTTAAATCACCTTCAGAAGACGAACTACTATTAGTTAGGACATTTACTTACGATTCGAAAGGAAACCTAATAGAATGTAATTTTGATTTAAAAAACGTAACCCCGTATCGCGACCGTAATTCGGACAATAAGTTTTACTATGCTTGTGACACTAAATTTAAATGCTACTACGATGATAAAAGCAAAATCATCAAGACAACCTGGCGTAATTATTTAGGAATATTCCTTACCGCAATTTATTCTTATGACTCTACCAATACCTATATTCAAAAAACACATATTACTGGTCAACAATCTTATCCCTACCCAAGTGATGACATAATTTTCAACTATAATGAAAATAATGATTTAGTAGAAGTCAATTTTATTAGTGAAGATGAAATAAATCAGCCCGCAAACAGATATTATGAATATGAATACGATAATCATAAAAACTGGATTAAGTGTAAGATGTATTTAGAAGGAAATAAAAATGAAGTAACAGCTACAATGGAGAGAAAAATACAATATTATAAATAAAAAACCTTAGAAGTTAAAATCACTATGAAATTGAGAACCTCATCGTTTTTTAGTCTTTACTGAACTGACTAAAAATAGACTTCTATACAAAACACAAGGTTCGCAAAGAACACCAGAATTGACTATAAAACTATGTGACCCTACGTTCTTTGCTCACTTTGGGGTAAAAAAGCTAAAATTATGAACTGCTAATATACAAACGATACAAGTAAATAAAACAGGAATCTAAATAGGAATTTCAATAAAAACAGAAATATTTTATAATTCCAATTTTAAATTTTAACACGCTATTATAGAATTTTAGTAATACAATCTATATTTTTAACTTTTTAATTAATTTAACAACTATTATGAAAAAAGCTTCGATTATTACTACAATGGCATTCGGAATTATGATGGTCTTCACTACTAACGCAACTGCACAAAAATTTCCTGGTTTAGACAAAAGCCCAATGGATATGGCCACTTATCCTAATGATTACAAAGACGCTAATAAAACGGCAAGAATAATTTACTGCAGACCGCAATTAAAGGGGCGTTCTTTAGACGAATTAACTCCTGCAGGAAAAGTTTGGAGAACGGGTGCTAATGAAGTTCCTGAAATTACTTTTTATAAAGATGTGAAATTTGGAAATACTAAACTTAAAGCAGGTTCTTATGCTTTACTTACAATTCCAGAAAAAGATTCTTATACCATAATTATTAGCAAAGATTTAAATGTATCGGGAAGCACTCCATACAACGATAAAAATGAAGTAGCCCGATTGAAAGTTCCTGTTACCCAAGGCGAAGAATCTTTAGAAGCTTTTTCTATGGTTTTTACTAAAGGTGATTCTGGTATTGTTTTAAATTTAGGCTGGGATAAAGTACGAGTAGCTGTGCCTTTTACAGAATAATTTTTTTTTACCGCTAAGACGCTAGGTCGCAAAGTAATTTTAAACAATAAAACTTTGCGCCTTTGCGCCTTTGCGGTTATCTTTTTTAAAAATCAAATTTATAATTCCCTCCTACCATCACCTGAAAACCCTGCACTTGATAATTCAGCCATTTTTGATAGTCATTATTCAGAATATTATTGGCTTTTAAGAAGGCGGTGAATCTTTCGTTGTGTTTGTAACGAATATTAGCATTCAAATCAAAATAACTGTCTAATGTGATTGGCCCGGGAGTCACAACATAAAAAATATCGGTATTTAACTGATAATCTTTACGTTCACCTGTATAAAACAAATTCACACCTGCAAACCATTTTTCGGTTATCATAAAATCAGCTTTAGAATTGAATTGAAACTCCGGTAAATTCCACGCTTCCTGCTCTGATTTTTTAGTATAACTGTTTATTGTAACATCGGCTTCAACGGTTATTCCTTTGGCCAAATCTGCTTTTATTTCTCCATAAAAACGCATTGTCGTCAAATCATCATAAACAACATGAAATGAATTTCCAAAACCATAATTGGCATTGGTATTGTTTTCAGTATAATTATTACTTCTAAACAATGCTTTATTTTCATCATATATATAGGACGCTCTTACATCATAACTCACTGTACTCGCCAATTTTCCTTTTAATCCCGCCTGAATATCATACAGCTCATTTGTTGGCTTAATATTTAATGTAGGAGAAACATAAGGATTATCATCTACAAAATTCTTATAGGTGTTTTGCTGTAAATCTCCAATGGCATTCGCATAAAATATCATCAAATCACTCACTACATTATATGAAGCCTTAACCGACGGATAAACATAAAACTTGCTGCTGGTGTTATCTTTACCCATGCTATAAACCAAGCCCGCACCAATATCTATTGTCCAATCGTCTCTTTTCATCACGAAACTCGGCACAATTCCCAAATTAGTAAAACCGTATTTAATATCGGCGGTATTAGTTTCCGAATAATCTTTCATAAAGCTGCCGTCAATATAATCAACAAAAACTTTGGTTTTTATGGCTTCATCCATCACGTCAAACTTAAAAGTCGGAGCTAATAAAAATCGATTTTCAGCCGAACTGAAATCATCTGTAAAGTGAGTAAAATCTAAACTTAAGTCATTCAGAATTCCATCTTCAAAAGCCAGAGAACCTCCAGCCGTAAATGTATTATACGATTGTTGCGGCTTAATGCCATATACCAAATCCATACTTTCTGGAATTGTCAAAGTAGTCCCAAAATCAGCAGGCAGTCCATACCAATTATAAATTTGGTTTTGATATCCCAGCTTAATATCCCAAGCCATTTCTTCCTTATTGCTTCCGTACAACAAATCGATTTTGGTATCATAATAGAAATTATCAAGAAGAACATCTTTTATTTCTCCTTGAGATGAATTATGACGAAACATTCCGCTTACATATTCACTATTATTAAGATCTTCATTTACATACAATTCAGCATTCAAAGAACCATAATTACCGAGACCAACTGTTGCATAATTTTTAAACAAACGTTCTTGCTTTCCTTTTTCGACACCTTGAGCATTCCCTTTTGAAGGAGCAAATGTAGAAGCTACCGGAAATGGCAAAATAGAATAATTTACGCTTTCTTTTTTAGGATTTTCATCATTGGTATTCACGGGAACTTCCTTTACTTTGAAAGCATCAGAAATTGTCGGCGTGTATGGTTTTACCACATTTACTACTTCTGTTCCAATATTATCCTGTTTGTTTTGGGCAAATGAAAGCTGGGAAAGTAGCAAGAGAATCCCCACCCCAGCCCTCCCCAAAGGGGAGGGAGTCAAAGACGTTGATTGCTTAATTATGAATGCTTTTATGTTTTTGATTTTCATCTTTATTTTTTTTCTAACTTCTGATTTCTGCCTTCTAATTTCTGCTATCTGAACTACACTTCCCATTCTCCTTTTGCGATGAATTGTGTCTTTCCTCCTATTTTGATGTCAAAATAATCTCCTAACAATTTTCCTTCAAAATAAATTTTCGAAGGCCTACTAATAAAATCACCTTGATGATTGATTATTTTAATTTCTGGCGAATGATGTTTCAAAAGAAAAGCCTGCAGACAAGTACTTGCACTTCCTGTAGCAGCATCTTCTACTAGTTGATTATGTTCAACACAAAGCATTCTGCTATAGAGTTTACCTTCATCAAAACAATAAAAATACAATGCTCTATGATTTGTTTCGCAATGAATCAAAAGCCATTCTTTCATCTTATTCAATTCAAGGCTTAAATTTCCTAAAGCTTTTTTGCTTTTAAGCGGAACAATCACAAATGCACTTCCTGTACTCACTTCCTGAATCGGAAATTTATCATCAAAATCGACAGTGCTTAAATTACTGAAAGTCAAAAAACCTTCCTTTGCAAAAACATCCCAAAACTGAGGTTGAGCCGCCTGCAACCAAACCAAATCTCCAGATTGCTGTATTGGAATCTCTCCAATTGGAACCGACAGCTTAAAATTTTGTGGTTGGCTTTCGATAATTTTATTCATCAAAACCCATGAAGTTCCAATAACTGGATGGCCTGCAAACTGCATCTCATGTTCTGGGGTAAAAATTCGAATTGATGCGCTGTTATTTTCGGGCTGGATGTCAGTAATAAAAGTGCTTTCGGCAAAGTTTATTTCTCGGGCAATTTTCTGCATCTCTTCCGTATTCAGTCTTTCAGCATTCAAAAAAACAGCCAGTTGATTTCCGGCATATTTTTCCTCTGCAAAAACATCTACTATATAAAAAGGTAATTTCATTCTGCTTTATTTAGTTATTGATGAATTTGTTTTGGATTCTTCCGCTTTAATTCTATTCAATTCTGTTTTCGCTTCTTCAACCACATCCGAATAATCAGTGAAATTTTCGATTACATTCTCCAAAACGTAAGTCGCTTGATAACTGTCTTTCAAACCATAATAATTCTTTGCCATCAGAATCAATCCTTTGGCTCCATAATAGCGGTAACTTGAATAATTTTTGGCTAATTTTTGAATGGCAGTGTTCGAAAGTTCAAATTTTCCGTCTTTGTTTTTAAAGTAAGCATCATAATACAAAGCTTCCGCAGCTAATTCTCCTTTGCTTACAGTCAGCAATTTTGCGTAAGCAGTTTTAGCTTTGGCTTCATCACCGGATTGCATCGCCGAACGCGCAACGATAATTTGGGCATCACTTTTTACATTTTCTTCCGCTTTTTGATTCGCCAAAACTTTATCCGCATAAACCACTGAATTTGAATAATCCTTTGTTTCATAATAACATTTCATCAAATTCGCTTGCGCAAAAGTTTTATTCTGAGCAAAATCTGCTTCTTTTTCAATGCGGACCAAAACCGGAATTCCCTTGTCACAATTTTTAACTTTCAAAAATAGCTGCGCTAATCTAACTAAAGACTGCTCTGTATATTCGCAACGAGGCTGGCTTATCACATATTCATAATTAGGAATAGATTTATTTTCTGAACCTCCGGCATAATACAATTGTGCCAATTGAAAATTAGCTTTCAGGATATTTACCCCATTTGGAAATTTGGAAACATAACTACTGTATCCCGAAATTGCCTGTTTGTTATTACCCTGTCCTAACTGTTTTTCTGCAGCCTCAAAAGTATCATTATCCAAATCCAAATCGGTTACAGCAACAAAATCCAATGTACGAACCCAAGTAGCATATTCATCTACTTTACCATTATCAACATAAATTAATCTAGCCGTGGAAACTGCCTCATAAGCTTCGGGAGTTTTAGGGAATTCGGAAGCCACTTTTTTAAATTTAGTTATAGCCAAATCATCTTTATCCGAATTATAATAAATCAGTCCCTGACGCAGAATAGCTCTTGAAGTATAGGAACTGCTTTTGTAATTTGCGATTAATTTATCATAAGCCTTAATCGCCAAGTCTTGTTTATTCTCAGCTACATACGTATTTCCCAATTCGAATAAAACGTCATCCTGATAATCTGATTTTGGGTACAAAGTCAAAAATGCATTAAGTTCTTCTATCTTTTTGCTGTTTTTCGAAAGAAATCCGTAACAAAGCGCTTTCTGGAAATAAGCATAATCTGCATCTACACTTTTAGATTCTATTACCTTATTATAAGCGTCCAATGCAACCTGATATTTAGTCGTTACAAATCGACAATCGGCCAAGCGTAAATAAGAATCATTCAAACGAAATTTATCTGCTTTATTACTTTCTATTTGTTTTTGAAAAGAATCTCCAGCAGTATCATATTCTTTCAATTTGAAATTAGCGTAAGCAATATTGTAATTAACATTTTTGAATTCAGCTGTTTCTTTGGCTTTTGGTAAATCCAAAAACTGCTGATAACTCAATAAAGCCTCTTTGAAATTTTCTAAATTATATTCGGATTCGGCTTTCCAAAAAGCAGAACGAGCTGTAATTATGGGGTCTTTTGGTTCTTTCAAACCTTTTTCAAACATTGATAAAGAACCAAAATAATCACTGTTTGTGTACAATTCCAATCCTCGGTAGAAAACTACTTTTTGATAAACTCCTCGGTTTTCTGATGATTTATTTTTTTCTAATAAAACCAACGCTTCCTTGTAATTCTTTGATGAAATATAAGAGTCAATTAATAATTTCTCTATTAAATTATTATTCGGATTGGTTGGATATTTGGTCATAAAACCCAGCAAAACTTCGGGAACAGTTTGGTATGAATTACCAATTTCGTAACTCAATTTGGCATAATTGAAACTGGCATCTTCCTGCAGTTTTAGATTAAAATTCATTTCGGAAGCATTCTTGAAAGCATTCAGCGCTTGCTGTTTTTTATTGGATTCCAAATAACTTTCTCCCAAATGGTAATAAGCGTTTTGGGCTATAAAATCATTTCCATCAATAATTTTATTGAATTGAGAAACTGCATTTTCATAATCCTTCTGCACATAATAAGCATAACCCAATTGGTAAAAATCGGTATTGTTCCATTTTCCTTTTTTGCCTTTATAACCTACCAAATAAGGAATTGCTTTATCGTATTGCTTTAGATTAAAATAGCTTTCACCAATAATTTTATTCAGTTCCGATTTTTCTTCAGCTGTGGAATTTGGCATTGCTTTAATCCCTAAATCAATAGCTTTTTGAAAATCACCCGATTTGAAACTCATATCCGATTTATAATATGATAATTTCTCAGCATATTTTTCATTCCCGGAAACCTGATCAAATTGCTTATTCGCTTCGGCATAATCATCCGATTCATACGCCATGAAACCCATATAATATTTGCTTTGCGTGCCATATTCATCCGAACTGGCTACCCGGCTAAAATAACTTTTTGCTTTTTTTGAATTTTTGGCATCAAAATAAGTGTAGCCCTTTTGAAAATTATATTTGTTGCGTTCGCTTTCTTTTAAAATACTTTCATCCACTCTTTCAAACCAATGCAATGCTTCTTTATATTCACGATGGTCAAAATAATAGTAAGCCACATCAATAAAAGCCTGATTTTGCTTGCGGCTTGAAGGATATTCTTCTACAAAACTGTTAATCAATTCCTCGGCATTATCCTGATCCGTGCGAATCGCACAATTAGCAATATAATAAGCACAATCTGACTGTAATCCTTCGGTTTTGGCAGTTTTCTGTACCTGCTTAAAGATAATTTGTGCAGAAGCATACTGCTGGTCCTCATATAAAGAAACCGCTCTATTGAAGTCTTTTAATGGGTAGGTCTTAATGGCTGATTGTTGAGAAAACAGGGAGGATATTTGAACAAAAAAAAGGAATAAAAAAAGCCTGATATATTTACGCATTGTAGTTTTTATTAAGTAAATCAAAGATATTTAATCTGTTTCTATAACGAAAGCAGGGTAGCTTTTATTATAAACTATTTTTCCTCACCCCCAGCCCCTCTCTAAAGGAGAGGGGAGCCTAGATGGATTTTTGGAATTTGTTTTTTTTTTGCCTTTTATTTTTCACCTTTTACTTTTGTATTTGGATTTTATCTTTTTACTTTTACCCAATAAACAAATTCTATTATGTCACAATCAGTGCTGTCTTTAAAAAACGTAAACATATATCAAGAAGGAAAAACTATTTTATCTGATGTTAATTTAGAAGTCAATCACGGCGAATTTATCTACATTATTGGAAAAACGGGTTCGGGAAAAAGCAGTTTATTAAAAACATTATATGCTGATTTGCCTTTAACGGAAGGCGAAGGTAAGATTGTAGAATTTGATTTAGCCACTATAAAAGAAGATGAAATTCCGTTTTTGAGAAGAAAAATTGGTATCGTTTTTCAGGATTTCAAGTTACTGCCAGACCGTACGGTAAAAGACAATATGCTGTTTGTTTTGAAAGCAACAGGCTGGAAAGACAAAGACGAAATGGATGCCAAAATCGAAGAAGTTTTATCCAAAGTAAGCATGGAAAATTTTGCTAATCAGATGCCTCACCAGCTTTCTGGAGGTGAACAGCAGCGTATTGCAATAGCAAGAGCATTATTAAATGATCCTGAATTTATTCTTGCCGATGAACCAACAGGGAATCTTGACCCGCAAACCAGTATCGAAGTACTTGAAGTTCTACGCCAAATAAACGTGCTGGGTAAAACAGTCATTATGGCAACTCACGATTATGCATTATTGATGAAATATCCATACAAAACATTAAAATGCGAGGATGCAACTATTTTTGAAGTAGTTCAAAGAACGGTGTAATGCTTTCTATTCTTATTCCGGTTTATAATTACAATGCTTTCCCATTAGTTTTTGAATTACAAAAACAATGTTTGAATTGTGCGATTGAATTTGAAATTTTATGTCAGGATGATGCTTCAGTTTCAAAATGGAATATAGAAAATCAAAAAATAAATCTCATAACTAATTGTGCATTCTTTATAAATAATTCCAACCTCGGAAGAGGCAGGAATATCAATTCATTAGTAGAAAAATCAAAATACAGTTTGTTACTTATAATGGATTGTGATACTTTTCCAACCAAAAATAATTTTATACAAAAATATTGCGAAGTCATTCTGAATACATCTGTTGTATTTGGAGGTATCCAATACGAAAAAGAAATACCCGGTAAAGAGAAACTTTTACGTTGGGTTTATGGAAATAAAAGAGAAGCTCATTCTTTTGAAAACAGAAGTAAAAATCCAGATTTCAAAGCATTAACCTCTAATTTATTAATTAAAAAAAAAATATTTTCTCAATATCCTTTTGATGTAACCATTACAAATTATGGTTATGAAGATTTGTGTTTTTTATCAGTATTGAAAACACAAAATATCAGTATTTCCCATATCGATAATCCAACCTTTCACTTAAATTTGGAAACTTCTATTGTTTTTTTAGAAAAAACAAAAACAGCTATTGAGAATCTTGTTTACATTATCAATTCAGGTAAATTTCCAAATATTGAAAGTAAAATTAATTCCGCTTATATTATTTTAAAAAAATTCAGACTAGTTTCGACAACCGCTTTCATTTTTAATAAAACAGAATCAGCGATAACTTCCAATTTACTTTCCAAAAAACCCTCTCTTTTCTTGTTTGATATATACAAACTGGGATATTATTGCAAAATTCAATCCAAGTAATTATTGTTTTACCAAACTTTCAAAAAGTGATTTCCATTGTTGCATTATACCTTCGATTTCATATTTTTTAATGCTCTCTTTTGCCTTTTCTCCCATTTGTAATCTCAATTTTTCGTCTTCAATAAGCAATTCTAATTTTTGAACAAATAAATCAACATTTCCATTCTCAATCAAAAAACCATTGTCACCCTCTTTTATAATTGATCTCGGACCAATCGGGCAATCATAAGCTATGCAGGGCAAACCACAAGCCATTGCTTCAAGCAATACCATAGGAAATCCCTCAGAATGTGAGGTCATAACATATACCGATGAATTCAAGTATTTTTCTGAAATGTTTTTTACGGGTTCGTTTAAATCCACATTAAGTTCCATACCCAACTCTAAAACTATACCCCTCAAATCTGTCACCGATTCACCATAAATATCTAAAACCCAATCTGGTTGATTAGCAACCACCTTCTGCCAAATCGCCAATAATCTATCCAAACCTTTTTCATACGAATTTCGAGCAACCGCAATTACTTTTTTGGATTTTAAATCAGCTTCAATATTTTTTTGTATCCAGGATGGATTAGAAATAACCAAACCATTTTTCACATTCCATTCTTTCAAACTTTCATTAGACAAAGTCACTAATTTTGAGAACTTATTTGCACCAAAATCTTTGAATTTATATTTAAGAGAACTTTTAATTTTTGAAATCAAATCTGATTTCAAATGTTTTTCTTCTATATATTTTGAACCATGGCATTCCAAAATAATTGGCATTTCAACAGACAGAATAAATGGAATTATATAGGCTTTCAAACCATTATCACAAACAACAATAACATCTGGCTGAACGCTTTCTATTTTACTTTTTAAAGATTTACTAAAAGAGTTGAAAAAATTAAAAAAAGTTCCTTCCAGAATCATATCATGGAAAACAATCTTTTGATGAAAGGAATAAAATAATGGAAAGTTTCCTTGATTTTGAGTAAGAATATGAATCTCATAACCAAACTTTTCAATAAAGTAATTCAGTTTTATCGATAAAACTCGGGCAACGCCACCTTCGTTATTTAGTTTGGGAACTATATACAAAAATTTCATTTTTTGGAATTCAAAAATTTATCAAAATCCCTTATATAATCTTCTTCTAGAAAATCATCTGAAGCCAAAACTAAACAAACAGCACCCGAAGAAAAATTTTCTAATTCACGCCAAATGCCTGTGGGAATAAGCAAACCAACATTCGGTTTATTTAACAAATAATGCTTCTTTTGAATTCCATCATTTACAGTTACTTCAAAACTTCCGCTCAAAGCAATGAGTACTTCCTGCTGGTTGACATGAGCATGTCCACCTCTAAAAGCCGTGCTTGGCACATCAAAAAGATAATACACCCGCTTGAATTCAAAAGGCAAAAAATCGCTTTGAATAATTCCTAAATTACCTCTTACATCTTCAACGACAGGAATTTTCAATAACTGTATCGCATTTATTGTCTCCATTATTTAATTGTGTTAATTTGCATTAAATCCAGCCATTGTTTACCAATTGTATCCAACAAAAATGAAGTAACACTTTCCTTTGCATTTTGCTTACAATATTGATATAATTTTTGATCCTCTACCATTACATTCATGGCTTCGGTTAGTTTTTCCAAGTTTTGGTCTTCAACCAAAATTCCATTTTTTAAATTACTGATAGTTTCTCTGGGGCCGCAAGGACAATCAAATGAAACAACAGGAGTTCCACAAGCCAATGATTCCAAAATAACGTTTGGCAAGCCTTCATTTTTACTGCTCAAAACTAAAAATAGAGCGTTTTTTAAATATTTGAAAGGATTGTTTTGATATCCTAAAAATTGGACAAAATCGATTGCATTAGAGTCTTTTGCAACTTTTTTCAATCCTTCATTATTGCCTTCTCCCACTATAACAAGATGTATTTTTTTGTCTTTTAGAACAGAATTGGCATAACTTAGAACCAATTTATCAAACTGTTTTATATTATTTTCATATTGTCCAATTGCAATAATATATTCAAAATCAATAGTAATTGGCTCATCACATTTTTCGTAAATCTCCTCTAAATTAACGGGATTTGAGATCGTAACTACATTCTTTAATTGATGCTTTTTGACAATCAATTCTTCCATTTGATTGGTTATTGCTACATTTGCATAACAATGGTTGTACATTAATCGCGTTAACCAAGAATTATTAGGCATATAATGGTCAATCAAAAAACTATGGATCGTAAATATTGTCTTAGTTCTATAAATAAATCTGGCCAAAATTAATTCCTGAATGACTTTGGTTCGAAAACGAAAATCTATAATAAAATCAAAATCGTTATCATTTAGATACTTCCGTAACGAAACTAATCGTTTAATTTTATTAAAGATGCCGTTAGTTTTATTCTTCAATAATCCTAAATTGACCAATTTTCCGGAATACGGATAAGAGACTTCATCCAAAACAATAATAACATGAACATCAATATTATTTTTAGCAAAGAAAACAGACAAATTGGCCATCACTTTATCACTACCGCCACCACTCAATCGATAACCGATTAATGCAATTTTATATTTTTTGTGGGGCAATATCATTTTCGTTTTGTTATTTTCGTCTCAAATATAACTATTTTAAAAAATAATGCAGAACAATCCACTCGTTACTATTATTTGTTTGTGCTACAACCACGAAGCCTACGTAGTTGAGAGTTTAAATTCTGTTATTAACCAGTCATATTCTCCTATTGAACTTATTATCGTTGATGATTACAGTACCGATTCTTCGAAAACTATCATTGGAACTTGGCTGGAGAAAAATCCTGAAATTCGGTTTATAGTAAATGAAACCAATTTAGGAAATACCAAATCCTTTAACAAAGCATTAAAACTCGCCAAAGGAGAATATATAATAGACTTGGCTGCTGATGATATCTTATTACCCAATTGTGTGGTGTTGCAAATTGATGCATTCCAAAACAGTCCCTTTAAAAACCTTGGTGTGGTTTATGGCAATGTCGAATTAATTTCAGAAAATGGGGTATTTGACTCTTATTATTTCCCAGTAAACAATCATAAAAAAATAATCGAAAACAGAATTACGGGCGACATTTATCAATCGGTTCTTTCTGGTGGTAACAGTATTTGTTCCGTATCGGCTATGATCAAAAGAAATGCATTTGACCATTTACAAGGATATGATGAAACACTTATATATGAAGATTTGGATATTTGGATTAGAGCTTCTCGGTTATATGAATTTGATTTTATTGATGAACCTCTTGTTCAAAAAAGAATAGTTACTAACTCTCTAGGAAGTGATTTCTTCAAAAAAAGGGATAATAGAGCCAAGAAAATAAATTATTCTACGTACTTAATTCTAAAAAAAGCTATAAAATTAAATCAGAGCAGACAGGAAGATTTGGCTTTACAGAAAAGAATACACAATAGTATTGTTCTTTGTTTTAAAAACAGAAATTATTATTTGGTGTTAAAAAACATAGAATTAAGAATTCTTTTGGCTTGGAGAAAAAACTTTAAGAACTACTAGAAATCAGATTATAAAAAATAAAAAATTCCTGAAAATTTTTTAAAAAGTCATATCAACACTATTTAGATTTTTTTTGGTTGAGAAAAAACAAACTTACTATACTCAGATTTTTCGTCTGTTCTTTCAATATTCTATGACGAATAAACAAATTAAAAGGTAATTCAATATATTTAAACATTAAAATTGAAATACAATTTAAACCAATAAAAAGAAAAAGCAGATTATGCGAAATTTTGTTTAGTGCGACTGCAAAAATCCCCATGTGAATAAGATAAAAAATATAGGAACTTTTACCCAAAAGCACAAATATTTTAGTTTCTAAAACTCTTGATAAAATGGTTTTTTCAAAAATCAAACCATAAAACAAAGGAGCAATACCAAATATTGGCAACAATAATGTATTAATTAATTTTCCCAAAACACAATCTGTACCACTACCGTTACCTACTTTTAAAACAGACAAACTATAAACAAAAAACAGTATTACAATACAACCTATAAGAGTAAAATACTTAAACTTTGATTTATTAATTTTGGTTACTACTAATGCAAGTGAAATTCCAATGATAAATTCCGTAACTCTTCCGAAAAAAGTAAAGCCTAACATAAAATTAGAGTTTTTCATAAATCCGTAAAAGTTTAATTTACTAAAGAAATAAGCTATCCCGAAACCCATCACCAAAAAAAATATTGGTATTATTAAAAGATAGATTTTACTTTTTTTAATAAAAATAAAAAAAAGAGGAGCAAGAAAATAAAAACATTCCTCAACAGTTAACGACCATCCTTGTGCTATTCCTGTAAATTTTAAATCATCAAAAAAGCCTCTCAAAAATGTAATATTAAAAAAATAAAGACCAAGATTATTCATATCCAATTTCGAATAATAAATAGCATATCCTAAAAAAGTAACGGTTGTTAAAACAAAATACACTGGATAAATTCGAGCAAAACGCTTAACTAAATAGTATTTGAAATTAATGTTTTCCTCTTCGAAATAGCGATATGCAATTAAAAAACCACTCAAAACAAAAAAGATCGTAACACCAATATGAAACTCTCTAAAAAAATCAAAAATTGATGTCCCAAAAAAATTTTCATCAAAAGGATTTTTATGATGTATAAAAACCATATAAGCAGCTATTACTCTAACTCCTGTTAATGCTTTAAAATAGTTTTCTTTCATTTATATAAATAATATGAGTCAAAACCCAAATTCACATATTTTTTTCTAAAAGTACAGAGCCTCTTATTATTATTAATCTTTCAAATTTTTATTTAAACAAAATTACTTCTTTATTGACCCTTAATTTTTTTTCTAATTTTCACACAATAAGAGGAAATATCAATTCTTTTGTCCAACTCTTTGTAAGAATAAAAAATAGAGATAAACGAAGAAATTCCCAAAATTAAATAAGCAAAAGGATAATCTACAAAAAATACGACAAGACAATTTAACAATCCAATTAAAAGGGAAACTAAAAGAATTCTGAAAGTATCTTTTCTGATACTAAAATTAAATTTCCTATTCAGGATTCTATAAACGTATATTCCATATAACGTAAAATTAACAATACTCGCTATACCTATTCCCTCTAACCCGAACCAATGATAAAAAGCTATAGTCAAAGTAATATTCAAAAAATCGCCCAGTAATTCCTGCTTAAAATATAATTTATTTTGCCCTTTTGCCAAGATAACAAAAGCCAATGGCCATATTACTGCCTTTATTATTACCGCAAAAAGAGCTCCTTTAAAAATCAATATAACAGCGGAAAACTCTTTTGTATATAGAATTTCGATTAAAAAGGGAGCAAACAAATACAAAAGAGATAATAAAGGAGTAACTAGCAGCAATCCTATTTCTATTTGGTCATTTGCAATTTGATTTACTTTATTATCGTTGTTTTGTACGGCAACAAGTCTAGGGTAAAAATCAGTTCCCATGGCATTAAAAACCATACCAATGTAGCTCAGCAATATAACCGAACTCACTTCATAAAAACCCAATATTTCAGCATTGATGCCATTTCCATTCAAATACAATTTTATGATGTAATTGCATATTTGACCGAATATCACGTTTATCGACAATAAAAAACCCATTTTTAGCAAAGGCTGTCCTCTCCTGATTGTTTCAGAAAACGAAAGATTTACTTTTATTGTTTCAATGTCTCGGGTGTAGTATAGATTGAAAAGCAAACCTATTAAGCTTGACAGCAAAATAACAGGAACAATACCATCGAACTTAAAAAAATAATAAATTGGAATCGTTACCAAAGTTATGAATACTGAACTCCAAACATTAGAAACGGCTATCAGTCTAATTTTTCTCAATCCCTGAAGCATAGCAATTCTTCCTGAAGAAAGACTCAAAAAAACAAAATTTACGGAGAGAATCACAAACCAAAAATAATTTTTTTCAGTTCCAAAAGTCCATTTACTCAACAATTTTGACAATAAAATTGTTACTATTGCTCCAAACAATCCGACAATAAAAGACCATCGTTTTAATACCGCCCACCGCTCCGAAAATCTTCCCTGATCACCATCCGAATAAGCTGAACTCACTTCTCTAACCCCAGTTACATTCAACCCAAAATTGGTAAGAGAACCAATAATACCTATCATATTATTTAATAAGCCAACAGTTCCAATGCCCGCTGATCCCAAAAAAACTGCTGCAAATTTAATCCCTATGATACTAATAAGCATCCTCAGAACTTGGACAAAACCAAATACTCCTGTGGCTTTAATAATTTCTTTATGTGATTTTTCGGTATTGTTTTCTAACATATTATTCAATTATACATCCAAAAGATGTGTATTGCAGTTTGAATCGTTCAACCCATTTTTTCCATTCACCTTCACTGGCATCAACAGCATTTTTGTCTCTCAGAATTTTTTGAATGCTTTCTGGATTCAAATCTTTAGGAAAATTGTTCATTACGTCCAATTCTCCTTCATACCAAGCTTCATTTATGATTCTATTAAACACAAACATATCGATAAAAACATTTTCATAATTCTTATGCTGATTCGTCGCAGCGGAAAGAAAACTCGTCTTTACAACCTCCTTATTGGTTCTCCCAAAAGTTATATTTTTATTTTTATTAAGAAATTGAACTGCATTAAAAAGCTGAAGCCCCTCATCTATAGTATTGGCGTGATTTTTCCATAAAGACAAAAAATATTCCCTTCTAAAAACAACTCCAGCAACAGAATAGATAGAATAATAGCTCAAAGCCCTTTCTTTAGTGTATATAGGAATGAATGACAATATTTTTCTGATTTTGAATCGAGAATATTTAAAAAACAATTTGTACAAAAGCGGATTTCGAGTATACAGATTTGGCTCATAAATACTAAAAAATGATTCCTTTTTCACAATACGGTCAGATATTAATTTGGAGTTCCCTAACCAAAATAATTTAAGCATTTGAAGATTAGCTTTTCGTAAAGAAATTTCCAACTCATTCAGAGAAATATAATCTGTAAACCAAATATCATCTTCCAATAACACAAAATAATCCGAGGCATTTTTAGCGGCATTAATCCACAAATCTATAGGAACGTTTGAATTTATATTTTCAGCATCGCTTTCTATCGCTGTTATTTTTTCATTGTGAAAATCAGATTTTAAAATCGTTATATGCGAATATTTTTCTGAAATTTTTTTTAAATATTTTTCAGGTGTCCCATCATCCAGAATGATAATCCGATAATCAGAATCTGTCATAAACTTTCTAATACTCTGAATACAGCGATCCAAATAATAAGGTCTGTTAAAGGATTTTATTATTATGTCCATAAATTCATCTTTTTAATTACAAAACTCACCTCATCATCTGTCATTACAGGGCTAATAGGCAAACTTAAAATTTCATTATGAATCTTTTCTGTAATTGGAAAAGACAAATTATTCCAGCTTGAAAAAGCTTTTTGCTTATGGGGCGGAATCGGATAATGAATCATCGTTTGAATTCCATTTTCTAATAAATAGTTTTGTAAATAATCTCTATTTTTGGTTCGAATGACGAAAAGGTGAAAAACATGAGATTGCTTCGTTCCTCGAAATGACAGTGTTGGCAATACTATTTTATCATTTTTTATTTCAGACAAATAACGGTTGGCAATAGTTCTTCGAATATTATTTTCTTTGTCCAAATGAGGTAATTTAACATTCAAGAAAGCAGCCTGCAATTCGTCTAATCTTGAATTTACGCCAATATATTCATTCTGATATTTTATCTCAGAACCATAATTCCTTAGAGATTGAATAGTTTTGGCGAGCTGTTCATCATTAGTCACTACAGCTCCGCCATCTCCAAGCGCACCAAGATTTTTTCCTGGATAAAAACTATACGCTACGCTTGATTGTAGATTTTTAATTACTGATTTTTGATTGCAGATTGCTCCCACCGACTGTGCTGCATCTTCCACCACAATCAAATCATTTTGAACTGCAATTTCATTTATCATATCCATTTCGGCTAGTTGGCCATAAAGATGAACTACCAAAATAGCTTTGGTTTTTTGGGTTATTTTTTCTTGAATTAAACTAGGGTCAATATTATAGGTTTCTAATTTTGGCTCGACTAAAACTGGTACTAAATCGGCTTGAAGAATGGCGAGTATACTGGCAATATAAGTATTGGCCGGCACAATTATTTCATCTCCTTTTTGCAGTTTTCCAAGTTGTATGTAGCCTTTAAAAATCAAGACTAAAGCGTCTAAACCATTCCCTAAACCGATACAATAGTTGGCTCCGCAATAATTAGCAAAATTGGCTTCAAACGTCTTAACTTCTTTCCCCAAAATATACCAACCCGAATCCAATACCGATTTCAATTTTTCTTGAAAAGCGGTTTCATAGGGTTCATTTATTTTTTTTAAGTCAAGGAACTTTATCATCTTATATTAATTTTATAAAAATCCTGATTATATACCGTACAGCCCAACTCTTCTTTTTGTTTTAAAAGTCCGGCATTATATCCTTTTTCATTATTATCTCCAACAATGCCCATATCAAAAAAATGTTTGCCCTCCTGCTGATATTTTTTAATTAAATTTATAAATAAAAAATCTAATGCTCTTACTTCCTCACCTTTTTCGGATGTAGCGCCATATTGCGATTTAACTATTTTTTCTGTTTCAAAAATAGTGACCCCTGCGATGATGCAATTGTCCAAGTAAACTGAAAATTGCTTTATGTTGTCTGAAAAAAAATGCTTTAGTTTACTAATTTCTTCTTTTGAATGAACTGGTTTAACATTATGCTTTTCTAACAATCTTGGTTCTAAAATCAAAGAAAAAAAAGGGTCTAAATTTTGTTCTTCTACAAACTCTAAATCAAATTTTTTAATTTTTCTAAAGTGTTTTAATTTACTTTTAGAAATAGTAAAGGGAGAAATCAAATTTACGGCTAAATTCATTTCTTTTTTTTCGATAACAGCTCCTTTTTTTATTAAAAAAAAATCAATTTCAGCATTTCCTTCCAAAAAATAAAAACTTGGAATTGGTTTGTAATAAAAAGTATTAACGGAATTCTCTTTTAAGAAAAGTAAAATATCATCTAAAATAAGTTCAACTTTTTCTGCATTTAAACCTGACGAATATACCAAACCACCGTAAGTTAAACCTTGATGTGAATAAACAATCTCTCCTGCTCTATTGGCCGGTAAAATAGCGATTAGCTTTTCACCATCAAAAACCATCAAAGAATAATCCTCAAATCGGTCCTTGTGATACTCCATAAAATCGCGGTGAAACAAAAAAGTCGCATTCTTGGCTTGGCTTACAAATGTATTCCAGCTGTCATAATCGCTTTCCTGATATCGTTTTACAGTGTAGTTTTTCACAATTGAGCATTAAAGACTGGAAAAGTACACAATTAGGCTAATATTCTAAATAGGAATTGCGAAAAATTCTAAACTGACAATAAAGCATACGATTTTGGAGTTAAAACCAATTCGTGTTCCTTAGCTCTTTATTTCCGGGTTGCCAGCGAGAGGGATAGGAATAAGCTACCGAAGTAGAATGGATAGCCCGACCGCATCCCGATAAAAGGGCGTATAACCGCAAAGAGAATCTGCCCTTTTATCGGGATGCGGTCTCGCCCAAATGATTATTATTTATATTCTAAAGGAGCGAGATGCCATTTGTATTTTACGGCCATCAGGCGGGTTATAATAATTATGGATGAAGTTGCCAGATACAGCACATCATTTTCTACATTCATTTTTCGAAGAGCAAAAAATACGATTCCGCCAATTATACAAATGGTTGCATAGACTTCACGGCGAAAAATAACGGGAATTTCGACACATAAAATATCACGGGTGACGCCTCCAAAACAAGCGGTCATCGTTCCCAGAGCAATGCAGATAATGGGATGAAGATTGTAATCTATTCCTTTCTGAATTCCGATTAAGGTAAAAACGCCCAATCCAATAGTATCGAACAAGGCTAATGAGGTTCGGAGTCTGTCTAATTTTTTTCTGAATACAATTGCTAAAACAAACCCCAAAACAATTACATACACATAAGTCGGATCCTGCATCCAGCCTACCGGCGTACGGCCAATCATGACATCGCGCAGGGTTCCGCCACCAACAGCGGTCACAAACGCAATGATAAAAACGCCAAACGGATCCAGCTTTTTGCTCATTGCTGTTAATGCGCCAGACATTGCAAAAGCCATGGTTCCGATGATGTCGAGTAAATGAAACATATTTGAGATTTAGATTTTAGGCTGCAGATTGCGGTTAGGATTCCAAAATTAAATAAAAACTGCTTACTGCCGGTCATTTTAAGAATTTAAAAAATGGTAGTACCTTAGCACCATAGAAACTAATCTCCTACTGACTTGAAACAAATCACTTCCATCCAAAATCCTTTTATAAAATCCCTAGTGTTGCTGCAGGAAAAAGCTAAAGCCCGCAAACAGTCGGGAACATTCTTAATCGAAGGAAAACGTGAAATTTCACTAGCCTTGAAAGGCGGATACGAAATAGAAACGATTTTGTTTTTGCCTGAAGTATGCTCGGAAACCGAAACCCGAAAGTTATCGAATAGTGCCGAATTGATAGAAATCAACAAAGACGTCTATCAAAAACTGGCGTATAGAGATACTACCGAAGGAATTTTGGCAATAGCCAAAGCCAAATCGATGCAGTTATCCGATTTGAAATTATCCAAAAATCCATTGATTCTTATTGCCGAAGCTCCTGAAAAACCTGGAAATATCGGTGCTTTATTGCGCACCGCCGATGCTGCAAATCTTGATGCGGTGATTATTGCCAATCCAAAAAGTGATTTATACAATCCTAATGTGGTTCGGTCAAGTGTTGGCTGTTTGTTTACCAATCAGATTGCTACAGGAACAACTACCGAGATTATTGCTTTTTTAAAAGAAAGAAATATTAATTTTTATTGCGCCACGCTTCAAAATTCCACTTCTTATCACACCCAAGATTACACTTCGCCAACTGCCCTTGTTGTCGGAACTGAAGCTACGGGACTGACACAGGAATGGCGCGATGCAGCAACTCAAAATATTATTATCCCAATGCAGGGCGAAATTGACAGTATGAATGTTTCGGTAGCTGCGGCGATTTTAATATTTGAAGCAAAGAGACAAAGAGGGTTTTAAATTTTAGAATTCAGATTGCAGATTTCAATAATAAGACATACCCTCTCAAAGCTTTCATAAATTATATTAAAAAATATTCTAAAAATTAGGTTCTGAATTCTGTAACCTAATTCTGTAATCACAATTCCGCCTACTTAAATCTAAAATCTGCCACCTAAAACCCTTGCATATCTACTAAAAATTTCTTATTTTTAAGAATTGAACCATGCCGTTATGATAGAAATCGATATAGAAAAAGAGAACAAAGCAATTGCTCATGAATATAAAGAGCTGCTACGCATCAGTTATCAAACCTTAACAACAGAGGATAAAAAGGTGATACGCAAGGCGTTTGATGTTGCAGTAGATGCACATAAGGACCAGCGCAGAAAGTCTGGTGAAGCCTATATATTTCATCCAATTGCAGTTGCCAAAATTGTAGCTTCCGACATCGGTTTGGGAGCAACTTCTATTGCGGCAGCCCTAATGCACGACGTTGTCGAAGATACTCCGATCACAGTCAAAGACATTGACAAAATGTTTGGTCCAAAAATCGCCCAGCTCGTCGAAGGATTAACAAAAATATCATTGGTACAAAAAGATCTCAATGTATCGATGCAGGCCGAGAATTTCCGCAGAATGCTTTTAACTCTAAATGACGATGTCCGCGTAATCCTGATAAAAATTGCCGACAGACTGCATAACATGCTGACCATGGACTCTATGGAAGACCACAAACAGGTCAAATTAGCATCTGAAACCTTATATATTTATGCGCCCTTAGCCCATCGATTGGGACTTTATAAAATTAAAAACAAACTGGAAGATTTAGGTTTAAAATATACTGAACCTGAAAGATACAATAACATCGTCAGCAGAATAAGAGAAACCAAGGAAGAACAAGATCTTTACATTAAAGATATTTCCGAGGTGCTCCAAAAAGCTTTAAACGCAGAAAATGTAGACTACATTATTAAAGGACGCCCAAAATCCATTTATTCAATCAATAGAAAGATGCTGGCGCAAAATGTAACTTTTGACGAAGTCTATGACAAATTTGCTTTGCGCATTGTTTACAAATCAAATCCGCACGACGAGAAATTCCTAGCTTGGAAAATTTACTCCATCGTAACAGATCATTACAGACCCAGCCCAAGCCGTTTACGCGACTGGATATCATCGCCAAAATCTACTGGCTACGAAGCCCTGCACATTACCGTAATGGGACCAAAAGGACGTTGGGTAGAAGTACAAGTACGCAGCGAGCGTATGGATGAAATTGCCGAAAAAGGATACGCAGCACACTATAAATACAAAAACGGCGCCACCGAAGAAAACGGTCTTGATGTCTGGTTAAATCTTCTAAAAGAAGCCCTTGAAAACTCCGAGACAAGTGCTGTCGATTTTGTCGAAGATTTCAAAATGAACCTGTACTCCAAAGAGATTTATATTTTTACCCCAAAAGGAGAAATCAAATCACTTCCAAAAGGAGCCACATCGCTGGATTTTGCATTCAGCATCCACTCCGAAATTGGTATAAAAACAAGAGGAACAAGGGTCAACGGAAAATTAGTTCCCTTAAATTACGAATTAAGAAGCGGTGACCAAGTCGAAATTATCACCTCTCCTAATCAAAAACCAACCATCAACTGGCTGGATTTTGTGACCACTTCGAGAGCCAAAAACAAAATCAGAAACGTCCTCAACGAGAATACCAAAAAAATTGCCGAAGATGGAAAAGAACTCCTTACCCGTAAACTAAAACATCTAAAAGTAGCTCTAAATGAACAGAGTACAAACGAGTTAGTGAATTTTTTCAAACTAAAAACAAGTCTGGATTTGTTTTACAGAGTTGGCGTTGGATCTATTGATAACCAGCAGTTAAAAGATTATGCAAGTCAAAAAAGCAACTCTTTAATCAACTTTTTCAAAAACAAAATCAAGCGCAACAACAATACTCCCAACGAGGATATCCATAAACAGGTCATCAGCAACAATTATGATATGCTGGTTTTTGGCAAAACTCAGGACAAACTCGATTACAAATTATCCAGCTGCTGCAACCCAATTCCGGGAGACGAAGTATTTGGCTTTGTTACTATAAACGAAGGCATTAAAATACACAAAAAAGACTGTCCAAATGCCATTGCTCTACAGTCCAATTATGCATACCGAATCATGCAGGCCAAGTGGATCGACTCCACCCAGCAGGACTTCAAAGCCACCATCAATATTATGGGAATGGACAGTTTAGGACTTACAAACGAGCTGACAAAAGTTATTTCAAACAACATGAACGTCAACATCCAAAGCATTTCGCTCAATGGAGAAGCAGGTATTTTCAAAGGACAAATATCCGTAATCGTACCCAATATTACCATTTTGAAGAAATTAATGGACAACATCAAAAAAATTGACGGAATCGACAAAGTAACCAGAGTCTACAAAAACTAACTTTAAAGATTAAAATTGTTTAATAGTCAACAAAAATAAAAAGCTTCAAAAATAATTTGGGCGCGCCACCATCCCAATAAAAGGGCAATTCTCTTTGCGGGTACACGCCCTTTTATTGGGATGCTGTCGGGCTATCCGTGCTACTTCGGTAGCTTACTCCTATCCCTCACGTAAAAATAAGCCCCTTAATTTTCATCAGAAAAATTCACAAAAAACAAAGCTCGAATACCAAAAAAATAAAGTAAACTCCTTAGAATTAAAACCCTATTTTTTTATACTTTTAAAATAATAATTTATCTTTGCAGGATATGACACTCATTTCTACAGATAACAACAAAAATCAAGAGATTGTAAAAAACGTTTTTACAATGTATCTTGAAAACAAAGGACACCGCAAAACACCAGAACGTTATGCCATCCTTCAGGAAATATACGAAAGTGAAGAACATTTTGATATAGAAAATCTATATCTAAAAATGAAAAACAAAAACTACCGTGTCAGCAGGGCAACCCTTTACAATACAATCGAATTACTGCTGGACTGCGCCTTAGTCCGCAAACATCAGTTTGGACAAAATCAGGCTCATTATGAGAAATCTTATTTCGACAAACAGCACGATCATATTATTATGACTGACACTGGCGAAGTGATTGAATTTTGTGACCCTCGAATTCAGACCATCAAAAAAACAATCGAAGAAATTTTTGATATCGAAATCACCAATCATTCCTTATACTTATACGGAAACAAGAAAAAAACAAACACAGAAGACACAATATAAAATTAACTGCAAATAAAACATAGAATGACTGTAGATTTATTATTAGGATTACAATGGGGAGATGAAGGAAAAGGAAAAATTGTTGACGTTCTTACCTCAAATTATGATATAATTGCTCGTTTTCAAGGAGGACCAAATGCAGGGCACACTTTAGAATTTGACGGAATAAAACACGTTCTTAGAACTATTCCATCTGGAATTTTTCATAAAACAGCTATCAATATTATTGGAAATGGAGTAGTAATTGACCCGGTTGTATTTCAAAAAGAAATCGAAGGTCTTGAAAAATTTAATTTGGACATCAAAAGCAAATTAATCATCTCAAGAAAAGCGCATTTAATTTTACCAACACACCGCTTACTTGATGCTGCTTCTGAAGCTTCTAAAGGAAAAGCTAAAATTGGTTCTACGCTAAAAGGTATTGGACCAACTTACATGGACAAAACTGGCAGAAACGGATTGCGTGTTGGAGATACTGAATTAGAGGATTTCGAAGAGCGTTACAGAGCATTGGCTGACAAACACGAAGAAATGATTAAATTCTACGATGTTAACATCCAATACAATTTAGCTGAAATGGAAAAAGAATTCTTCGAATCTATTGAAGTTTTAAAAACATTAGACTTTATTGATAGTGAAGAATATTTGGCGCAAGCCCAAAAAGCTGGAAAATCAATCCTTTGCGAAGGAGCCCAAGGTTCATTACTAGACGTTGATTTTGGAACTTATCCATTTGTAACATCATCAAACACTACAGCTGCTGGTGCTTGTACAGGTTTAGGAATTGCTCCAAACAAAATTAAAGAAGTTTACGGAATTTTCAAAGCATACGTAACGCGCGTTGGAAGCGGACCTTTCCCAACAGAACTTTTTGACGAAGACGGTGCTACAATGGCCAGTGTAGGAAATGAATTCGGTTCGGTTACAGGAAGACAAAGACGTTGCGGATGGTTGGATTTGGTAGCTTTAAAATACGCTGTTCAAATTAACGGAGTAACCCAATTAATGATGATGAAAGGTGATGTACTTTCTGGTTTCGAAACTTTAAAAGTATGTACAGAATATAACTATAAAGGTAAAAACATTTCACATTTCCCTTATAACATCGAACCGGAAAATGTAACTCCAATATTCAAAGAGTTCAAAGGATGGCATCAAGACTTAACAGGTATGACTACTTATGATCAATTACCGATTGAACTAAAAGAATACATCGAGTTTATAGAAAAAGAAGTCGAAGTTCCGATAAAGATCGTTTCTGTTGGACCAGACAGAAAGCAGACAATTCTTAAATAATACAGCTAACGTCCCGATAAACCGGGACGTTTTTTTTAGCTCTTAAAATTAAAGACCATGAACAATCCAAAATATAAAATACAAAAAACAGAACTGCTGTCTGACAATTGGTATATATTGAACAAAGTCACTGTTGACTATCAGAAAAAGGACAATACTTGGGACACGCAAGAACGCGAAGTGTACGACAGAGGTAATGGAGCAGCAATCCTTTTATACAACAGTTTAAAAGGAACAGTGATACTTACTAGACAGTTTAGACTTCCAACCTATTTAAACGGAAACGAAAGCGGCTTAATGATTGAAGTATGTGCTGGATTACTTGATAAAGATGATCCCGAAGCATGCATTATTCGAGAAACAGAAGAAGAAACAGGCTACCGTTTACCTTCAGTCAAAAAAGTTTTCGAAACCTACATGTCCCCAGGTGCAGTAACCGAAATTCTATATTGCTTCATAGGAGAATATGACATTAGCATGAAAGTGAGTTCGGGTGGCGGACTGGAACACGAACATGAAGAGATTGATGTTATCGAAATACCTTTCGCCCAAGCGTATGTTATGATCGAATCTGGAGAGATAAAAGATGCCAAAACCATCATGCTTTTGCAATATGCCAAAATCCATAATTTGATATCCTAAATATTATCAGATTAATGCTTAGAAGATAAAAATCCTATTTTATTTTCTAAGCACTTGTCGGTTATTTCATCAAATGGAATTGGCTATAAAATACCAAAACAGTAAAGTTATAAAAGAAAGAGGAATTCCAAAACCAATCATCATACTGCATAATCTGGGTTTTAAACCATAAGAAGAAGCAATAATACTTGACGAAATCATAGGAGCCATTGCAGCTTCCATAACTGATACCTGAATCATTTGCGAATGCTGATTCAAAACCACAACATACAATAAATAAATTATGGCAGGAGTCATTATCAATTTATAAAAAAGTCCCAATCGTAAAAATTTAAAATGTTTGCTTCTTCTGTCAAAATGCAATTGCAAACCTACCGAAAGCATTGCCAGCGGGGTCATCACACTTCCTATCTTTTGCAGGCCAAACTGAATATATTGATGAAAATCGAAATGAAACAGATTCATAAAGCAAGCCAAAAGAAAAGCTATAAACGGCGGAAAAAAGATTATTTTTTTAGCAATTTCAACTCCATTAGAACTTCCCTTCGAATATAAAGTGGCAACAAAAACACCTAACGTTGACAGCACGACAAATGTTCCTGGCTGGTCGACTAAAATTGCCATTTTCAATCCCTCTTCGCCATACAAAGCTTGGATAATTGGGAATCCTAAAAAAGAAGTATTACTAAAGCCCGCAGTCATAATCAAACATCCTGTGAGCTTTCTAGACCATCCATACTTATTTCCTAACAAACTAAAAAACAGCCAAGAAACCGTAAAACTAATCCAAGTTACAGCTATCGGATACAGCAATTTTGAATCTAACTCAATTTTAGGAATGTAAAATAAAGCTAATGAAGGAAGACAAAAATAAATAACAATATAATTCAGCCGTTTGTATGTACTAGTTGGCAAACGTTTTACTTTTTGCAAAAGGAGTCCTATCGATAAACAGACGAAAATTAAAATAATGTTATACATAGTGCAGAGTTGGATGCAAAAATACCATTAATAATCTAATTTGATAAAATTGTAACCTTTGAAATTAACAATAAAAAAATCGAAGAAGTAAATTTAATTTATATATTTGCAATAAATTTTATTACAGTATGATTTCAGGTAAATTTGCCATAACAATTCATATTCTCACTTTACTCTCTAAATTTCCAGATGAATATTTGTCATCGGATTTTATTGCAGGAAGCATGAATCTGCATCCGGTTTTGGTCAGAAAAGAAATAGCAAACCTGAAAAAAAACAATATTATAGAAAGCAAAGAAGGCAAAAATGGCGGTACCCGTTTATTGAAATCAGCTTCAAAAATCACTTTAGATGCAATATTCAAAATGACTTTTGACACGGTAACATTAGGTTTTTCAAAGAATAAACCAAATCCAAATTGCCCTGTAGGCAGGCAAATAAATAAAAACTTAGAGAATTTATATGAAGATATTAATCAAACAATTAGCTTGCAATTGAGCGATATCACCTTAGAAGATTTTTCAAATAAATTTTAATTCTATTTTTTTACATAAAACTGTAACATTTTTTATTACTTTTAAATATATAACTATGAAAATCGCAATTATTGGAGCCACAGGATTTGTAGGCTCAGCAATTTTAAATGAATTAACAGGCAGAAACCATCAAATCACTGCTATTGCCAGAAACCCAAAAGATAATGTTGCCGCTAAATGGTTAGCTGTAGATATCTTTAACATTGATTCCTTGGCAGAAACCTTAAAAGGACACGATATCATTATTAATGCTTACAACCCAGGATGGACAAACCCAAATATTTATAATGATTCTATTGCTGGGTCAAAAGCTATTCAGGAAGCTGTAAAAAAATCGGGAGTAAAACGTTTTATAACCATTGGTGGTGCAGGTAGTTTATACATAGCCCCAAATGTACAATTAGTTGACACTGCAGAATTTCCAAAAGATATATTTGAAGGAGCAAATGCGGCAAGACATTATCTCGAAATAATTAAAGAAGAAAAAGATTTAGATTGGGCATTTTTTAGTCCAGCAATCGAGATGCACCAAGGGACAAAAACAGGAAGAACAGGTAAATATCGTTTAGGCTTAGAAAATCCAATCTTTAACGAAGAGCAAAGAAGTATACTTTCAGTAGAAGATTTAGCCGTTGTTATTGCAGATGAAGTAGAAACTCCAAAACATCATCAAGTCCGTTTTACAGCAGCTTATTAATTTTTTATAAATCCGAAAAACAAAACAGTTTCAAAACAATTGCGTTTTTGAAACTGTTTTTGTTTTTACTACTTTTACTATTCAAAAACAAAAGTATTTTGCCTAACAAAAAAAATAATCCGAGCGCTTTAAATAAAAAAGTTGGTATTTCTCCACCCGAAATTATCAGTTCCAGAGCCATGCAAAACATCAAAACGTTTAGAAAAAAACTGCCTTCAGCTTCGGAACTAATCGAAGGAATTTTATCAAAAAACATAACGGCTCTAAGCCGTGCCATTACTTTAATAGAAAGTACAAATAATGACCATTTATCCAAAGCTAATGAAGTTATCCAAGGATGTCTGCCTCATGCCAACAAATCAGTTCGGATAGGAATCACTGGTGTTCCAGGCGTTGGCAAAAGCACTTTTATTGAAGCTTTTGGTAAACATTTGACTAGCCAAGGTAAAAAAGTTGCCGTTCTTGCGGTAGATCCCAGCAGTACCATTTCGCATGGAAGCATTCTGGGAGATAAAACCCGAATGGAAGAACTGGTAAAAGACCAAAATGCATTTATTCGCCCCTCTGCGTCTGGGGAAACTTTAGGCGGTGTTGCTCGAAAAACCAGAGAAACCATAATCCTTTGCGAAGCATGCGGATTTGATATTATCCTAATAGAGACTGTTGGAGTTGGCCAAAGCGAAACAGCTGTTCACAGCATGGTCGATTTCTTTCTGCTGCTAAAAATTGCGGGTGCGGGCGATGAACTTCAAGGCATCAAACGCGGGATTATGGAAATGGCCGATGCCATAATCATAAATAAAGCCGATGGTGACAATATTAAAAAAGCACAATTGGCAAAAGTGGAATTCGGCAGGGCTCTTCACTTATTTCCAGCAAAAAAATCAGGATGGATTCCGGCTACAGCAACTTGCAGTGCACTGGCTCATGAAGGTATTGAAACAGTTTGGGAAACAATTCTAGATTATCTTGAGTTAGTACATTCTAATCATTATTTTTTGGAAAAACGCAAGGAACAAAATCTGTTTTGGATGATGGAAACCATTGACGAACAGTTAAAAAACCATTTTTACAATCAGCCTAACATTATTGAAATGATCGATTCCACAAAAAAAGCAGTGCAAAATAATGACATTTCGCCTTTTGCGGCAGCACAAGTTTTACTGGACAGTTATTTTAAAAAATAAAACTGCAAAAGCTGTTCATCAACTTTTGCAGTTATATTTTTTATAAACAGATGTTACGGTCTAATTATTCTTCGTAACGAGTTATTTCACGATCATAAAACTCATTGGCCAGCACAATTAGTCCTTCCATTTCGGCATTTAATTCAGCTTCATCCAAGTCCTCCGCTTCTTCCATGAATTCTACTTCATCATCTTTTAAATTGATAATGAATCTTGGGTAATCCAGGTGAATGATAAAAATATCATCTGGAAAATCGGTATTGTCGCCTAGTAAAAATTTTGGTAATTCCATTTTCTTATGTTTAATCGTTAATTTGGTAATATGTTTAATCGATTAACCGACTAAACGATTAATCAACTAAACTTTTCAAACTCTATTTATCCGACAAAATAACTGGTGCGCTCCCTTTTCCATTCATAAAAATAATTTTAGAATTTGGCGAAGCCGCTAGTTCCTTTTGCGCTTTAATTTGTTCATACTGTAATTGTTTGTCCGTCAATCCCAGAGAAATAATTCTTTGATAATCAGCGATACCCTGTGCTTCCACTCTTTTGCGTTCGGCTTCCTGTCTTTCTTTTTGAAGCACAAATGTCATTTTTTGAGCATCCTGTTCAGCATTAATTTTGCTTTCAATCGATTTTTTGACAGAAATGGGAAGATCAATATTTCGAATTAATAGTTGCTCGAGAATCAAACCTCTAGTTTTAAAATCGGCTTCTATGCTTTTAAAAATTCTTCCTTGAAATTCATTTCTTTTTGTCGAATATAAAGCAACTGCATCATAAAAAACAGCGTTGTCCCTAATTCTGGTTCTAGTAATTGGTCTTACAATTTTATCAATATAACCCACACCGATATTCTTAAAAATCTTTGGAGCATCGGCAGGAATCACACGATACAAAACCGTCAGGTCAATAACCACTTCCAGTCCGTCATTGGACAAAACCCTAATTGCATCATCCCCTTGCTGAGAGCCTTCACCATGAATGGCAGACATTGTGTAGTTTTGAGTCTGAACATCAAATTTTGTAATATCCAAAAGCGGATTTATAACATGCAGACCGCTTTCCAGCACATCAGGTTCAACGCTTCCATATAATGATTTCACTCCTACTTCCCCAGCATCTATCTGCTTAAACATAGAAGAAAAAATTCCCAAAGCGATTAAGACAAATCCAACAATTCTCAATACACGAGCAAACTTAGAAAACGCATTAACTTTTTGGCTTAATGCAAATCCGACAATCAGTAAAATTATTCCAAGAATAATAAGTAATATCATTTTTTATAGTTTTAATTGGTACTCTGATTATACGTTAAAACGAATTATAAGTTACATTCTTACAAACACTTATTCGCTTGGATTTTCCTGAATCAATTTTCTAGTCAAACGCGCAAAGCGAATGTATAAAAACACTGCCGCAGCGGTCAGTCCAGCCAAAAGGCCAATCCATACTCCAACTGTTTTTAAGTCTGTATATTTACCTAAATAAAAAGAAATAGGAAAACCAACAATCCAGTATGCTACAAATGTAATATACATTGGAACTTTCACATCCTGTAAACCTCTCAAAGCCCCCAAAACAACAACCTGTATTCCGTCAGAAATTTGAAAAATTGCTGCTATCAATAATAACTTTGAAGTAATCATAATAATTTCGGTATTATCTAGTACCTGTGCTGGATCATGCATATTTAAAAACAAATGTGGCAAGAAATTATGAAAAATAACAAAGATCAGTGCAAAAACGGCTTCGGTAATTATCGCTAGCAAAAAGATAGATCTCGCTACGACAATTAAATTTTTATAGTCGCCCATTCCTCTGGAATGCCCCACCCTGATCATCGCAGTTACGCTCAAACCCATAGCCACCATAAACGTAGATGATGCCAGTATAAGTGCAATCTGATTGGCCGCCTGACTGTTTTTGCCCAACGATCCCGAAAGCCAAATTGCTGCAGTAAACAAAGTCACCTCAAACAGCATCTGCATAGCCGAAGGAATTCCAAGATCTACTATTTTTTTGATTATTGATTTTTTGATTTCTTTAAAGGTGAAATTTTTAAAATATTTTTTCATAACAGGATTGTGCATCATCAGATAATGCATAAACACAACCATCAAAATTCTGGAAATCACTGTTCCCAAAGCAGCTCCGGTCACTCCCAGTTTAGGAAAAATCCAAAATCCGTATATCAGTATATAATTAAAAAAAACATGCACCACATTAGTCAAAATAATAGAATACATCGAGTATTTTGTCAAAGACAGTCCATCGGCAAACTGCTTATAGCCCTGATACATCACAACCGGAATTAATGAAAAAGCAACCCAGTCAATATAAGGAGCAGCTAATAAAACTACTGCCTCTGGCTGATCCATAAAATACATCAACTGCTTAGAAAGTACTGTCAGCATAAACAATGAAACTCCCAGAACCGTGCATAACAGCAAGCCATGATGAAATGTAGTACGGATTTTTTTATCATTTTTCTCCGCATCTGCTTCGGCTACCAAAGGGGTAATCGCTGTAGAAAATCCAATCCCGACAGCCATAGCCAAAAAGATAAAACTATTACCCAGCGAAACCGCGGCCAACTCGGTCGAACCCAAATTTCCAATCATATAATTATCCACAATTCCTATCAGAGTATGTCCCAGCATCCCTAAAATTACGGGGTAAGCCAATTTAATATTATATGCAAATTCTTTAGTGTACTGTTCAATCTTCATTTTAAATTTATTGAGTCGGCAAAGGTAATTAGAACAAACCTGATTCTGCCAATATTATTTCAATTATAAAGAAAACTTAACCAACCCCAAATTATATAAGAATTCCAAATAATTCTGTAATACGTCAGGAGGTTATCAGCTATACATTTGCCGAGCACCCTTTACGTGGATGTCTAATAATATTTTATTACAAACTAAAAATTAAAATCATGAAAGTTACAGAAAGAATCAAAATCGTTATGGTAGCAGCAATCGCAATACTATTCGCTAATTATTCCACTGCACAAGAAACATCAAGTTCACAAAATTATGACCAAGGATTTCGTCTAGGAATCGGTGTTACTGGCGGCTATGCCGTACACGATCCTTATAAATTAGCATTGGGTGCCGATGCAAGATTACAATATGATTTGTCCAAAAGATACTCATTAACTTTAACAACTGGATACAGCCGTCTGTTTGTAAGTGAAGCCGATGGAGATGATCTAGGATTTGTTCCAGCAAAATTAGGTTTCAAAGCTTTTATTTGGAATGATCAGTTTTATATAATGGGTGAAGGTGGTGCTGCTTTTGTTACTGACCCGCATTATCACAAAACCTCATTGCTTTTGGCTCCAAGTATTGGTTATGCCACAAAATATATTGACGTTTCCTTACGCTATGAACATTATAATGACTTACCTAGATGGAATAATGATGGAAGTTTAGGCAAAGGTGTTGGTCAAGTTGGCGTTCGTGTAGCCTATGGCTTTGATTTGTAAAACATTAGGTTTCCAAAAAAAATGTGCTGTACTTCAGCACATTTTTTTTGTTTAAAAATTAAATTCCAGTTTATATACCTTATTTTTGAGGAGCTTAATCCAGCTGTTCACTTTAATCTTTTTCAAGAACTGCTTTTTTTCTAAGCACTTGCAGGAGCTTCCTCCAGTCGCTCTGCCAGTACAAGAAAAAACAGCCGTTCTTTTCAAAAGGATTTCCGCTTCCATCTGGGCTAGGGCATTCATTTTCAAAACAGTATTTAATGGGAAAATTTACACTCGAAATTCTTTTTCACATCATCGGAATCGGCTCAGCTTCCGGACTTATTTACAAAGACAACAGCTTATTTATCATTGGTGACAACAGCGGATTTCTATACGAATACAGTATTGAATCCAAAAATCTGGAGCGCCATCAGATCATTGAAAATGCAGGTGAAAACATTGCAAAAAAAGAAAAACCCGATTTTGAGGCTATCACTCATTTTGGAGATAACCTCTATGTTTTTGGCTCGGGTTCAACCGAAAAAAGAAACAAAATGGTCCAAATCAATACACTGGAAAAAGAAATAACAACCAATGACCTAAACGATTTGTATGCCGTAATGCAAAGTTTTGCAGAAATTAAACCCGAAGATTTCAACATAGAAGGAGCCGTTTACACAGGAGAAGAATGGTATATATTTAACCGTGGCAACGGGAAATCGGCAAAAAATGTAATGTTCACCATTCAGGGCAAAAACTTGGTTAACGAATTCAATATAGTTTCCAATAGCTACAAATTACCCAAAATAAAAGGAGTCCGAAGCAGTTTTACTGATGCCGTTGCATTAGATAATAAAATTTACTTTTTGTCCACCTCCGAAGACACCAATTCTACTTATAATGACGGTGAAATTCTGGGAAGCTTCATCGGCTGTATCGATACCAAAACCATGAAAATCGATTTTACTAAAAAAATCAGTGATACCCACAAATTCGAAGGACTTACCGTTTATAAAAATTCTGGCAGTACAATTGAGTTTTTGCTTTGCGAAGACAGAGATACTGATGTTTTGGAAACGTCAGTTTATAAATTAACCATTACAAAATAAGTGAATGAGTGAGCGAAAAAATGGAATCAAATAAATAAGAAAATTATTTTATTTTTAGTTTTTTGAATTGAAATTAAAATAGTATTTTTCCAAAAAAAATCTATGATTCGAATTGCCTCGAAACTATTAGTTATCCTACTATTTTCAACTCAATTATCTGCCCAAAAAAACATTGATCCTACCGATGCTGATCTAAAAAAAGCAAAAACACTTCGTGAAACCTACTCCAAAGATGATGTCGCTGTATTAGAAAGCTCCGAAAACGTAACTTTTGACACAAACAAAGACCAATCCAAGGTAATTGTACACCACAGTGTAAATGATATTTTGATGAATATTAACCATAGGGCTGATATTCAAAAATATGAGTTTTACGATAGTGAATCTAAGATAGAAGAATTCAATCTAAGCTTTAGAAATGACAAAAGAACAAGTTTTTATGTCAAAGATGAATTTTACAAAAGCAACGATTTATTTTATAATGATGCCCGTGTCAAGTATATGCAAATTGACTTTCCTGTTCAAGGATACACTTATAAATATGAGCTGGCAAAAAAATATGATGATGTAAAATATTTCACTGCACTTTATTTTAATGATGAATTTCCTGTATTAAAAAAACAGATAACCATAACAGTGCCTTCATGGTTAACGATTGAACTAAGAGAATTCAACTTTGAGGGAAACAGCATTTCCAAGCAGGAAACAAAAGATTCAAAAAACAATACTGTTTATACTTATACCTTAAACAACATTCCGGCAATATATAAGGAAGAAGATTCACCAGGGAGAAGTTTCCTGTATCCGCATATTTTGATAATTGCCAAATCATTCAAAATCAAAGACAAAGAAGTTGTTTTATTTAATTCAACTGCCGATTTGTATAAATGGTACAAATCATTAGTTGATTCAATGAAAGATGACACATCTCTATTAAAAGACAAAGTAAACGAGCTTACATCAAACACTAAGACAGACGAAGAAAAAATAAAAAACATCTATTACTGGGTTCAGGACAATATCAGATATATTGCTTTTGAAGATGGTATCGCAGGCTTTAAACCTGATGAATCCAATCACGTATTTCAAAATCGATACGGAGACTGCAAAGGAATGGCCAACCTGATAAAACAAATGCTAAAATTAGCCGGTTTTGATGCCCGCCTGACTTGGATTGGAACCAAACATATTGCTTATGATTACAAAACACCGTCTTTAGCAGTTGATAATCACATGATCTGCACCCTTATCTTCAAAGGGAAGAAATATTATCTTGACGGAACAGAAAATTATATCCCTTTTGGTGAAAATGCCGAAAGAATCCAAAATAAAGAGGTCATGATTGAAAATGGAGATAATTTTATTATTGAAAAAGTGCCAACAGTAACTGATGTAAACAATAAAGAAGCTTTTAAATCTAAAATTGCTGTAAAAGAAGGAAAACTAAAAGGAAGCTGCTCCAAAAGTTTTAGCGGTGAAAGCAGAACTAATTTTTTAAAAATCTACTCTTCCTTTAAAACTGACAAAAAAAGAGAAAAACTTGAAAACTATTTATCCGGGCAAGATAAAAACATCCAAGTCAGTAATATAAAAACCTCCGATTTAAATAACAGAGAAATAAAACTTACTGTTGATTATGATATTGATATCGATAATAAAGTTTCAACTTTTGATAATGAAATGTACATCGATTTAGAGTACAACAATGATTTTAAAGATTTAGAACTAAAAGACAGAAAAACTGATTATCAATTTGATTATAAAGAAAATTTTGAATCAACTACCGTATTTGTAATCCCTGATGGATATAAATTAAGCAAAATACCAACTGATTTGACCGTTAAGGAAGCTAATTATACTGTTTCAATAACGTTTCAAAAAACTGAAAAAGAAATCATTTACAAGAAGCAGTTTGTTTTTAAAAACGCAGAAATAAAAGCAGCCGAAATTCCTAAATGGAATATTTTAAATAAAGATCTAAACTCAAACTATAACCAGCAAATTGTACTAACAAAAATACAGTAACACAACATGAAATCTATTTTTACTTTTATCTTCATTACATTAAGTTTTTCGATTTTCGCCCAAGATAAGGCAGAAGTAGAAGATTTTTTTTGGGGAAAGTCCGATGAATACAATAAGACCGTGGATGTTCCAGCAAAATGGAAAGATGAATCGGCTGTGATTATTTATAAAAACGAATATTATGACTATCATAAATTTGGCTCAAGCGTCAAATATACTTCTGCAATAAGAAAAAGAATTAAATTACAGGATTTGGCAGCGGTCAAAGAGTTTTCTGAATTCTCGTTCAAAGACAAATTTTACTCCAATAAAGGATACTCTTCCAGAAAATCGACGGGGATTTTTGGCGTTAAAATACGCAAGCCTAATGGACAGGAAATTATAATTGATGTCGAAAAAGAAGCAAAAGAAATTGATAAAGAGAAAAAAATAGCAATTTCAAACCTTGAAGTCGGAGATATAATTGACATGTATTTTTACAGCGTTGAGCCTTTTGTTTCTAAGTATGAACTAGGCTTTGAACCTGTTGAAAGTACACTTGGTGATACTTATCCAATAATGAATCTGAAAATTAATTTTAAAACTGAAAATGATTTCTTTTTAAATTTCAATACCTATAACGGTGCTCCTGAACTCAAAGAAATAGATACAAACAAAGGAGGAGTAAGACAATATGTACTTGAAGCCAAAGATATTGACAAAAATGAATTTCCGCGCTGGTTTTATCCATTGGCTGAAATGCCATGTTATAAATTTCAGGTATTTTTTGCAAGATCAGGAAAGTTTGAAGAAAGAGCTGATGCCTTTTTATCCGAGAAAGAAAAAATTGTAAAAAAGACCGTTTCAAAAGAAGAAGTCTTTGAATTTTATAATAATAAATTTAAGCCAAGCGGTAATTTAAGTCCAATTGACGATTTCATAGAAAACAATAAATTCGCTGATGATGAAGAAAAAGTAAGGGAAGTTTATTATTTTGCAAGACACAAATTCTATACGCTGTTCATAGAACCCATAGTGATTGAAAAAGCAAATCTGTTAGCAGTTGACAAATATTATCTTCGCGATTTTGAATGGTTTCTGTCGTCACAGAAAATGTTTATTAATTATTTTATGGCATTCCTTAAAGACAATAAGATAGATTATGATCTTATTGTAGCTACTGGAAGAGAAAATGGTTCAATAGACGATTTATTAATTGAGCAAAATACAAAAGTCATACTTCGGGTAAACACAAAAAATCCAATTTACATAGATACTTTTTCTGCTTTTTCAAATACTGATATGTTTGATTACAATTTAGAAGACACAAAAGCATATGTAATGCAGGTTTCTAAAGGAAAAAAAATTGTAGATGCCGAGACAACTGCATTACCCAAAACATCTGCACAGGATAATACATCTAAAAATATTTCGAATATAAGTATTACAGATGATTTTTCGACTCTAAAAGTGAATCGTGAGCTGCAGTATTTTGGACATATTAAAGAAGAACATCAATCTGACCGTTTGAAATTTTATGATTTTGTCTATGAAGACAATCTTAAATATTCTACCGAACCTTTAAATGACCGAATTAAATCTAAAAAAACCAGTGCAAAATTCAAAAAAGAATATGATGCTTTAATTAGCAAAATAAAAGACCAGCAGCTGGAAGAATCTAAAGAAAGTATCAATGAAGAGTTTGGCTTCGAAATAGAAGATTATTCTTTTTCTTTTAAAAGCACCGGCAGATATGGAACTAAATCGCCATTTATTATAAATGAAAAATTTGATGTAAAAAAAGATCTAATAAAGAAAGCAGGAAGTAATTACATCATTGAAATTGGCAAAATCCTAACTAAACAAGTGGAAATCACCAAAAAAGAAAAGGAAAGAAAAAACAATATTTATTCGCCGTATCCGCGTACTTACGAAAATGAAATTGTTCTCGAAATCCCTGCGGGCTATTCAGCTTCGGGAATTGAAAAACTAAATAAAAAAGTTCAAAATGAAACGGGAGAATTTATTAGTTCTGCTAAAATAGAAGGAAATAAATTAATCATAAAGTCAATAAAAAAATACAACAATTACTATTGGCCAAACGCCAACTGGAATAAAATGATCTCATTTCTTGACGAAGCCTACCAATTTACACAGGAGAAAATTTTACTAAAGAAAAAGTAATAAACATCTTCAGTTTGAAATTTGATTTAAACAGAAAAAGACATTCAGATTTGTATAAATCTAATGTCTTTTTTTATGCTTTACAGTAGAAAATAATACCTTAATTTTATACTGTTTCCTTTTGATAAAGCTTAAAACAATAATTTATAAATCAACCGCAGTTAAAAAATAAAGTAATGAACGATTTAAAAAACAAAAATGCTCTGATTACAGGTGCAGGAAAAGGAATTGGAAAAGCCATAGCTCTTGCATTAGCAAAAGAAGGTGTAAACGTAATTTTATTGGCACGAACACAAGATGAAATCGAAAATGTAGCTGCAAAAGCACGCTCATTAAGAGTGAAAGCTCTAGCAATAACAGCTGATGTAGCCGATATCAACTCTGTAAATACTGCTGTAGAAAAAGCTTTATCCGAATTTAAAACCATTGATATTTTAATCAACAATGCAGGAATTGCCGCTTTCGGAAAATTTCTGGAATTAGAACCAACCGCTTGGGAACGCATCATTCAAGTGAACTTAATGGGAACATATTATGTAACACGTGCCGTTTTACCAAATATGATTGAAAGACAAACGGGCGACATTATCAATATTTCGTCAACTGCAGGATTAAACGGAAATGCATTAACCAGCGCTTACAGTGCTTCGAAATTTGCAGTTTTGGGACTGACTGATTCTTTGATGCAGGAAGTACGAAAACACAATATTCGTGTTACAGCTTTGACCCCAAGTACTGTTGCAACCGATATGGCAAAAGAGTTAAACCTTACAGACGGTAATCCCGAAAAAGTAATGCAGTCTGAAGACATGGCTGAATTAATCATTGCTCAGCTAAAATTAAACAGACGCGTTTTTATCAAAAACAGCAGTATTTGGTCAACAAATCCTTAATCGTCAAATTTATAAAACACGAATTGCACTAATTTACACAAAACTGTTCGTGTAAATTAGTGCAATTCGTGTCTGTTTTTATACTGAGAATTGGGTTTATTTTTAAACCTCAACATTCAAACCCGAGACCGCAGGTCGAACTGACGAAGTAAACTCCATTCTAACACTTCCGTCTTCGTCAATTCTTGTCAAATTGATTTCATGTAAAGTGTTTACCAATTCTGGATTCCAAGGTGTTTTTACTTTTACGTAATTCTCGGTAAAACCGTGAATGTAGCCTTCTTTGTTTTCACTTTCAAAAAGTACGGTTCTGTTGCTTCCTAATTGGCTTTCATAAAAAGCACGACGTTTTTTAACAGATAAACCTCTTAGCATTTTGCTGCGTTTCGCTCGAACATTTGCAGGAACAACACCTTCCATTGTAGCAGCTTCGGTATTATCACGCTCTGAATAGGTAAAAACGTGCAGATACGAAATATCCATATCATTAAGGAAATGATAAGTTTCCAAGAAATGCTCATCTGTTTCACCAGGAAAACCAACAATCACATCCACTCCTATACAGGCATGAGGCATTACTTCACGAATCTTATTTACTCTTTCGGTATAAACTTCACGCAGATAACGGCGTTTCATCAACTTCAATATATCATTACTTCCCGATTGTAGCGGAATATGAAAATGCGGTACAAAAGTCCTGCTTTTCGACACAAATTCTATCGTTTCGTTCTTTAGTAAATTAGGTTCAATCGAAGAAATACGAAGTCTTTCGATTCCTTCCACTTCGTCCAAAGCCTGGACTAATTCCAGAAAAGTATGTTCATGTTTTTTATTCCCGAATTCCCCTTTCCCGTAATCTCCAATATTCACACCCGTAAGGACAATTTCTTTGATGTTTTGTTTCGAAATTTCGTAAGCATTTTTCAATACATTTTCCAATTCATCGCTTCTGGAAATTCCACGAGCCAAAGGAATCGTACAATACGTACATTTATAATCACAGCCATCCTGCACTTTCAGGAAAGCTCGGGTTCGGTCTCCGATTGAATAACTGCCAACATAAAAATCGGCTTCAGCTATCTCGCAGGAATGCACTTCGCCAAAATCATTCTTCGATAAATCATTGATATAATCGGCAAGTTTGAATTTTTCAGTAGCTCCAAGAACAAGATCTACTCCATCGACATTTGCCAGTTCCTCAGGCTTCAACTGTGCATAACAGCCAACCGCAGCAACAAAAGCTTTGTCATTCAATTTCATCGCCTTACGAACCACTTGTTTGAACTGCTTATCCGCATTCTCCGTAACCGAACAAGTATTAATCACATACATATCGGCCACTTCCTCAAAATCCACGCGGTCAAAACCTTCATCTTCCAAATTACGAGCAATTGTCGATGTTTCCGAAAAATTAAGTTTACAGCCCAGCGTGTAAAAAGCCACTTTTTTTCTATTCTCCATAATTACCTTAAATTAATGAAATCGTTGTCAAAAAATTTAAGTACGCAAATTTACGAACAAAAATCAACACTATAAAGCCGATAATTATTTATCTTTATTTAATCCAAAAACCATTGGATTGTTTTTTAAACAAATAGAAATCCTGCTATCAAAAAAAACTTTATTTTACCTTTCAGTGTTTTGTTCTTATTTATTTAAATATTAATTTCACCCTTCAAAAAACAATGCATCGGTACTGGATTTATCACATACCAAATAAAGCAAATGCTTACCGTAATCGAAAATTGTAAATCTGATTATTTTTTGAAAATAATTCAGAGAGAATGAAATATTACATGATTTTATCTGTTTATTATATTCGTTTTTCGAAGCTGTTTTTGATTTTATAAAAAATTACACTTTGAGAGACAAAATCTTTTAAATAAATGGGATCGCCGAAAACCATAAAGAGTAGGTAAATATTAAATAATAACAAAAATGAAATCATTCTTCCTCACAATCTCTCTACTATTTATTACACTTTGCTCACAAGCTCAAAATGCACCAACAATAGCTACAAAAAATCCATTTCCTACAATCAGTACTCTGACTGCTTGGGCCAGCTATAACTCACAGGAAAAATTCAACCTTGACATCAGGATTCTTGGTTTTAAATTTGAAGAAAAATCAGTTGAAACTGCTTCAACTGCCTATACTTATATCAGAAAAGTTTCGGTAGACAACATAAACTATACTGACAGAATCGTATATCGAATTGCTAATGACAATTCGGCCAGCATCATTTCATTGGTTACTGCATCGACTGATTTAGTATCTTTTTACACGCCGCAATTAGCTGGTTATAAAACAGGAAAATGCGACAATGAAATGTCAAAAGACAAAAAAACAACCTGTACTTGTTACAACAATGACAAATTCGTAATCGATGTTTGTGACGAAAGGGTAAAACTGACAATGGGTGACGGAAATAATTATTTTATTTCGGTGGCAAAAAAATAACAAAAAACATATACTAGAGATGGACTGCAGTCCATCTCTACGGTATATTTCGACATCTACAACAAAAAAACCGTTTCATATTGCTTAATGAAACGGTTTTTTTATGCTGTAAAATCAAATTATAAATTTGGATTTTTCACTCTATACCAAACATGTTCTTCTCCTTCAAATTCAAAAGAATTGACATAACGCATCCCAATTTTTTCCAGAATATGTCTGGAACTAACATTACCGCTATCGGCGTAAGCGTAAAGGGCATCAGCTTTTATTTCATTAAATGCAAAATCAACGAAAGCTAATCCTGCTTCGGTGGCGTAACCTTTCCCCCAATGCTTTTGTATAAAACGATACCCAATCTCGTAAAAATTCTGATGATCGTTTATCGAATCAGCAATTAATTTTATTCCAGACCAGCCAATAAATTCATTTGTGTCTTTTAGAATAACAGCCCAACGCCCAATTCCATTCTCATCATATTGCTTTCTTAAATTTTTAATCATCAGCCTGCTTTCATCAATATGCTTTACAGGCTTTTTTCCTAAAAAACGATGCACTTCGGGATCAGAATCCAATTCGAACATTCCTGCATCATCTGAAGAAATCATTTCTCTTAGAATCAATCTTTCTGTCTCAATACTCGACTTCATTAATTCAAAATATAACGCTTAATCACCTCGGCAACTCCATGATCATTATTCGAAGCCACAATAACATCTCCAAATTCTCTTAATTCAGCGTCAACGTTATCAACCCAAACTCCTAACCCTGCATACTGTACCATAGTCAAATCATTTCCTGCATTTCCAATGGCAATGATTTCACTTTGATGAATGTTGAGCTTTTCGGCCAAAACCTGAATAGCAGCCGCTTTGTCAATTCCGTTTGGTGCCGCTTCCAGAAAAAACGGTTTCGACATGCACACGCTCAAATCCGGCATGGCATCTTTCAATACGGCTTCCACACTTTTGAGATAGTTTGGTTCTTCCAGTAATAAACATTTTACAGCCGAAGTTGTTACAGCATCTTTAAAACTTGGAACAATTAAAAGCTCTAAACCTGTAATCGTACTTTCAATATCAATATATTCCGAATGTCTTTCACTGATGATTTGTTCGCCTAAATAAGTAATAATATGAGTATTATTCTGCTGGCTAAAATCGTATAGAGAATGAATCTGTTCTTTGGTCAAAGCGTGTTCAAAAAGGACTTTATCTTCTTTTAAGTCAGTAATTGTTGAACCATTAAAAGAAATAATAAAGGAATTATAATAATCCATTTTCAATTCTTTCGCATAAGCTGTCATTGCTGAAGTAGGTCTCCCAGAAGCCAGAACCACGTAAACTCCCTTTTCTTGGGCTTTAAAAATCATTTCTTTATTCTCTTCAGATATGATATGGTCGTCTGTCAGCAGCGTGTCATCCATATCCACAACAATCATTTTGTATTGTACTTCTTTCATTATAAAATTATTATATTATAAAAAACCTTGATACTGGAATGAGTGTCAAGGTTTTTCAAAAAATTAAAATCAATTTAATTCAACTAGATACTCAACCTAAATTCTTCAATAACCGGATTTGCTTTTGCAAAATCAGTTTCTTGAATAAACAGCTCAACAGCTGAGTCTGAATTTGGAAAACCAGACATTCTAGCCGATTGAATATTATTTTTAACAGTAGTTTCTACTCCTGCAGCTTCTATTTTTTTCTGCAAAGCCAATGCTAAAATCTCACTTCCCGAAAACACTTTCATTAATCCCATGATGCTTTTATTTTTAAATTATTGTTATCTTAAATCATTAAACTAAAAAGCACATGAATTATTATCCGTTACTAATCCTGCTTCTTACCTTATGGTTTATTACTGAATTTTATTCCTCTTCATCATCAATTTCCTCGTCTTCTTCTTCAAAATCATCTATATCAGTGTTTACAGATTCTTCCTCATCTAAATCCTCTTCGTCTTCGTCATATTCTTCTTCGTCATATTCTTCTTCGTCAAAATCAAAAACATAAGGTTCTAATAACATTTTATCTGCTAGGATTTCAATTCGCTCAGTAAATTGCTCAGTAAAAATAATACGTTGCGTTTTAGCAATACTATTCGAAATTCTCATGATTTTTGTCTCATGTCTCAGTTTCAAAATCGGGTCAGCATCATCAAGAATAAACATTCTCAGACGGTTTACATTATAACCAGCTGTGGTAAACATATCACTCAATTTATTTGGAGTTCCGATAAGAACATCAATTCCAGCAGAAATATAATTTTTATCATATTCCATATCCCCTTTATCGTGAACACCATAGACTCTCAAGTTGGTGAATTTTCCAAACTTTTCGAAAAGTTCTTCCATTTCGAGGACCTTGGTTTTATCTTCAACAATGATTAAAGCACGAGGTGATTCTTCCCCTTCACAAACCAATTGCTGAATGACATTCATCACAATAGTCGTAGATTTCCCAGAACCGCTTGGCGAAATAATAATAGCATCCGAACCGCTTTTTATTGTCGAAAAAGTTTCTTTCTGCATTTCATTAGCTTCTGTCAACCCGCTATCGACTAAAGCTTCTTGTAATACCTGATTTATTTTTTTTAGTTTCATTTTTTATTATTGAAAGAATAAAAATTAAAACATTTGAAAGATTAACAGCTGCCAAATCTTTAAAACATTCCATTTTTAAATCATTAAATTTCTTTTATTTACTTGCAAAAGCCTTCACATCACTCTCGGAAATTTCACTTCCTCCTAGAATAATCAAACGCTCTACCACATTGCGCAATTCTCTAATATTTCCTGTCCAATCGTATTCCTGCAGCAGACTAATTGCCTCTTTTGAAAAATGCTTAACAGCGTTTCCGTGTTCATTTGCGATTTTTACAGCAAAATGTTCTATCAACACCGGAATATCACTCCTTCTGTCATTTAAGGAAGGCACTTTAATCAGGATAACGGCCAAACGATGGTATAAATCTTCTCTAAAACGGCCCTCGGCGATTTCATTTTTTAAATCTTTATTAGTAGCGGCAATCACCCGAACATCAATTTTTATATCGTTATCCGCACCTACCCTTGTAATAATACCTTCCTGCAAAGCTCTCAAGACTTTGGCTTGTGCCGACAAACTCATATCACCAATTTCATCTAAGAAAATAGTTCCTTTATTAGCTGCTTCAAATTTTCCAGCGCGGTCTTTCACTGCCGACGTAAAAGCACCTTTCACATGACCAAACAATTCGCTTTCGATCAATTCACTTGGTATCGCTGCGCAGTTCACTTCGACCATTGGAGCACTGGAACGCTCACTTTTGTCATGTAACTGATGAGCAACTAATTCCTTTCCTGTTCCATTTGGACCAGTAATTAAAACTCTCGCATCGGTGGGAGCAACTTTATCAATCATTATTTTCACTAGATTGATAGGTTCGCAGTCCCCTATTATTTCATATTTTTTACTGACTTTCTTTTTTAGGATTTTGTTCTCTACTACAAGTTTTTTTCTGTCCAAAGCATTTCGAACCGTATTCAGTAACCGATTTAAATCTGGTGGCTTTGAGATATAATCAAAAGCTCCCAGACGCATAGTATTAATTGCCGTTTCCATATCGCCATGACCAGAAATCATTACAATAGGAATTTCGGTATCAATCTTTTTTACGGCTTCAAGCAATTCTACACCATCCATTTTTGGCATTTTTATATCGCATAGCACCAAATCATAGTCGTTTTCTTTAATTTTTTCAAACCCTATAACACCATCTTCTGCAACATCCACTTCATACGATTCGTTTTCCTCGCGAAGTATTTTAGCCAATACTCTCCTAATTGCTTCTTCGTCTTCAATAATTAGAATTTTGCTCATATTTTTTTATTAAAGTTTCTGAGAATCTTAGTAACTAAGATGCTAAGTTTTTTTCTTAACGTTTCTAATAATCTAAGCTTTTCTAAAAACTTAGAAACTTAACTTCTTAGTAACTTAGCATCTCCTAATATTTAAGCCATTTATATAACTCGCCCCAACTTGGTTTTTTACCATACATCAAAATTCCAACACGGTAAATTTTGGCAGCGAACCAAACCACTCCGAAAAATGTACCGAATAACAAAGATACGGAAATTGCAATTTGCCACCACGGCACACCAAAAGGAATACGCATTAGCATCACTATCGGCGAGGTTAATGGAATCATGGAGAAAACTACGGCGACAGTTCCATGCGGGTTATTTATTACTGTAAAAAAACCAATATACACACTCAGCATCAACGGCATAATGATAGGCAGAAGAAACTGCTGTGAATCGGTCTGATTATCTACTGCAGCGCCAATAGCCGCATAAAAAGAGCTGTATAAAAAATACCCTCCAATAAAATATACCACAAAACCAATCAGGATACTTGCAATTGGAAGGTTCCATATTTCTTTGATATACATTTGGGCAGTACCCGATAATTCCTGTTGTGCTGCGTGCATCATTTCTGGAGAAACTCTAGCCGTCGGACCAATATTAACTCCAAAAAATGCGGAAGCTGCAAACATTAACGTCAAACCTATTACAGTCCAAATTAAAAACTGCAGCAATCCTGCCAATGAAGTTCCAATAATTTTCCCCATCATCAGCTGGAAGGGTTTTACCGATGATATAATAATCTCAACAATGCGGTTGGTTTTCTCTTCGATCACGCTTCGCATTACCATATTGCCATAAATAATAATAAACATCATAATGAGGTAGCCAAAAGCCCCGCCTATTCCGATTTTTATTTCATTCAGCCCTCTGAGACTTTCTTCACCAGAAGCTTTGGATAATTTAAAAACCACATCCGCTTTGGCTTTTTTAATCGCTAAAGTATCTAAATGTGCCAATTCCAGATTATTCTTCGTCAATTTATCAGCAATAATCCCCTGCGTTTTCTCGATAAAACCAATACTCAGACTTTCATTGGAAACCAGCTGGATTTTAGTTTCTAACTCTTTATTCGTTGTCGTTTTAGGAACATAAAGCAAGGCTTCAAAATTTTCTTTAACAATACTGTCTTTCAAAAACTGGACATCAATTTTAGACAAGTCCACGTATTTATAATCACTATTTTTAGTGTTTTTAGTCATGAACTCATTCACAAATAAACCCGATTCATCATGAATAGCAATAAGCTTAGTATCAGGTTTCATCGAACTTAAATACACAATAAATCCAGTGATCCCCACAAATAGCAGCGGACTTAAAAAAGTCATCACAATAAATGACTTATTGCGGACCTTGGCTATAAACTCTCTTTTTATGATTAATGATATAATGCTCATATTTGGTAAATTACAAATTTAAAATTCCAATTTCTGAAGTATTTGGATTTTGGATTTTAGTATTTGGATTTTGATATTTGGATTTTGATATTTGATATTTGGTATTTGGATTTTTAAAAATTCCTTTTATTGATTCTTGTTTTCTGTAACTGTCTGGATAAAAATATCATTTACACTAGGAATTTTTTCGACAAAATGGGTCACCTGACCGCGCTGTGTCAAAACATGTAGCAGCTCATTTGGCGACGCATTTCCAATCTGAATCTCTAATTTTATTTCATCGTTCAAAGATTTGAAATTAGCCTGACCCACTTTAAATTTCTGGGTAATATCAAACATTAGCCCTTCAACATTGTCAGACAGAATTCCTACTTCAAAACTGTTTGTCTTGAATTGTCTTTTTACATCAATTAATCTGCCTTCTATCAGCTTATTCGATTTGTGAATTAATGCAATATGATCACACAATTCCTCTACGCTTTCCATTCTATGGGTCGAAAAAATAATAGTTGCGCCATCCTCTTTTAAAGCCAAGATTTCGTCTTTAATCACATTGGCATTTACGGGGTCGAATCCAGAAAAAGGCTCGTCAAAAATCAATAACTTAGGCTTATGCAAAACACAGACCACAAACTGGATTTTTTGTGCCATTCCTTTAGACAGTTCCTGAATTTTCTTGTTCCACCAGCCTTGAATTCCCAGACGGTCAAACCAATATTCGAGCTGTTTTTTGGCTTCGGCTTTGGATAATCCTTTCATTTGTGCCAAATACAGGCACTGCTCCCCCACTTTCATGGAACTGTAAAGTCCTCTCTCTTCGGGTAGATAGCCAATGTACTGAATGTGTTTGGGTTGCAGTTTTTCGCCATCAAGGATAACTTCGCCGCTGTCAGGCATTGTTATCTGATTGATAATTCGGATTAAGGAAGTTTTCCCTGCACCATTAGGCCCCAGAAGCCCGTATATACTCCCTTTGGGTACTGTTAAGGATACTTCGTTAAGGGCAACATAATCACCATATTGCTTTACAACTTTATTTACCTCTAGAATATTGCTCATGCTCATTTTTTAACTGGCGTAAAAGTAAATAATTTCGAACCTAAATTCTCTTATTTATTCATTAAAAAACCCATCCTTAATAAATAAAGGATGGGTTTGTATTTTATTGTTGATAAAAGTTAAGAAAACATATCTTTTACTTTTTCGAAAAATGATTTATCTGATTTTTCAGGATTTGGTGTAAAATTATCATCCGTTAAAGCTTTTTCAAAGAACTGCTTTTGCTCTTTGTTTAAAGTTTTTGGAGTCCATACATTTACGTGAACCAGTAAATCACCGCTTCCGTAACCATTGATGCTTGGCACACCTTTTCCTTTTAATCTCAGAATTTTTCCAGACTGAATTCCTTCTTCCAGTTTGATTCTGACTTTTCCGTTTACGGCATCAATATCTTTTGAAATTCCAAGAACGGCTTCGGCAAAACTGATATATAAATCGTAGTGCAGATTTTCACCTTCACGTTTCAAATATTCGTGTTCAACCTCTTCGATAACAACAATCAAATCTCCTGGAACACTGTTTCCTGGAGCATCATTCCCTTTACTGGAAACTTTTAACTGCATTCCGTCAACAACACCAGCTGGAATTTTTATAGAAACAGTTTCATCTTCTGAAATCATTCCTTGAGAATCAGCATTGCTTGGTTTTTTATCCAAAATCTGACCAGAACCGCCGCAAGTAGGACAAGTTGAAGCCGATTGCATTCTGCCTAAAATAGTATTAGTTACACGCATTACCTGACCTTGGCCATTACAGGTCGAACACGTTTTATAACTAACGCCTTGAGCCTGAACTTTACGTTTTACTTTTACTTTTTTCTCAACACCATTAGCGATTTCTTCCAGGGTCAATTTAACCTTAATACGCAAATTGCTTCCTTTTACACGACGAGGACCTCCGCCTCCGCCAAATCCACCAAAACCGCCACCAAAAATATCACCAAACTGGCTGAAAATGTCATCCATGTTCATGCCGCCATGACCTCCACCGCCAAATCCTCCAGAACCATCAAATGCCTGGTGACCGTATTGATCGTATTTTGCTTTTTTGGCAGGATCGCTCAATACCTCATAAGCCTCGGCAGCCAGCTTGAAATTTTCTTCTGCCGATTTGTCGTCAGGATTCTTGTCAGGATGGTATTTCAATGCACTTTTTCGGTATGCTTTTTTTATTTCTGCAGCATCTGCACCTTTTGAAATGCCTAATATTTCGTAAAAATCTTTTTTCATAATTAAAGTAATTCCAAATTAAAAATCCTAAATTCCTTGTTGGAATTTAACTGCCAATTACCACTTTTGGAAAACGAATGATTTTATCTCCCAGTTTGTAACCTTTTTCAAGAACATCTACAATTTTCCCTTTCATATCATCTGAAGGAGCTGGAATTTGAGTAATTGCCTCAGCAAAATCAGCATTAAATGCATCACCAGCTTTAACCTCAACCTGCTCTAATCCTTTGGTTACCAATGTGCTTTTCAATTTTTCGTGAATCAATTCCACACCTTTAGCCAAAAGTTCGTCTTCAGACTTGCTTATTTCAATTATTGCTCTGTCAAAATCATCTAAAACTGGCAGCATAGAAAGCAAAACTTCCTGATTAGCAGTTTTAAACAATTCGATTCTTTCTTTAGTAGTACGTCTCTTGTAATTTTCAAATTCAGCAAATAATCTCAAAAACTTATCTTTTTCTTTAGCTAAGTCTTGTGTTAACTGCTCTTCAACACTTAATTCTTCAATAATAATTTGCTCGCCATTTGCATTATTTTCTAATGTCACATCATCTATTTCTTGATCGAATTTTGTATTTTCTGTAGTCATATTACTTTTATTTTTAAAAAAATTCTTAAACATAGTTTTATTCGTTAATTTTTGATTGCAAAAGTACTGCCAAAATTTTCAAAATGTCAAATTGTCACCCTTTTTAAAACTAAATCATTATGAGGTTAAAGTCATGGGTTTATTTGTCAGATTTAAAGGCTACAAGGCTAAATCATTTAATTTACCACAAATTAAACGTATTATAACTCAACCTATTTACAAGTTAAAGAAAATGCACTAAATTATGTAGTTCTAACCATTATGGCGATTAATGAAAATTATCCTCAGAAAATTCACGAATTTGGCCTGAAAAATTAATATAATTTTAAGACTATTACGATATAGTTTACTTAAATTTGTAGCAGATTTTTATTCTCGCCCCAAGGATACAACTCATAAAATTCGAATTTAAGGTTGTTTCTATTTATAATTATTAATTCACCATGCCTTATATCAAAAAAGCTTCGTTTAAAGAAAACGAAGCTTTTTTTTATTTACAAAACAGAGCTTATTTCAGCCTGACGCTCCATTCAAAATCCATTTCAGAAACCTGTACTCCATCTTCATTAGTGCCAATAGATTTCATCCAAAACGTTTGCCCTTCACCATTAGCAATTGTCTTTTGAATTGCTTCCTCTATCAGATGCCCATCCCTGCAGACAAAAGTAATGCTGCCTGTAGCTTTCTTGGAAAAATTTGATTTATTATTGGCCACCAGCATTGATATTTTTTGACCGCTATTCTGGATTTTATCAATCACCATTGCGCCAGTGGTCATCTCAGCAGCCATTGCCTGAACTGCAAAATACATGGAATTAAAGGGATTTTGATTTATCCATCGGTGTTTTACAGTCACTATACATTGGTCTTTATCAATAGATTTAACTCGTACTCCACAGATAAATGCTGAAGGCAATTTAAAAAGTATAAACCGGTTTAATTTTGAAACTGTTAATCCCATAGCTTTTTTTTGCTAAAATACAAAAAATACTATGCATACATATAAAAATAAGTGATTTAAAACTTTGGGCGTGCCACCATCCTGATAAAAGGGCTAATTCTCTTTGTGGTGATGCGCCCTTTTATCAGGATGCTGTCAGGCTGTACGCGTTACTTCGGTAACCTGCTCCCATCCTTCACGCAAAAAAACAAAACTACTAAATGAGGTAATTTGTGATTTTTAGGTTTAAATATAAGTATTTAGTCTCAAAATACTCTATTTTTGTTAATATTGTGTTAATATATACTACTATGCGATACAAGATACTCTCCTTTAGACATATATTTGCATAAGAAATTACTAGGTAAGTCACTTAGCTGATCTCAGGAATCAATCATCAATCAAAAAACGAAATCAAATCATGGAAACTTCAACCGAAAAAAAAATTGCTGCGCTTACACACTTAAGTACATTTACTCAATACATCATTCCATTTGGAAATTATATTTTTCCGATAATTCTTTGGACTTCAAAGAAAGACGAATCAGAATTTGTAGATCATAACGGCAAACAGGTACTAAACTTTCAATTGAGTATTTTAATTTACTCATTAGTTTTGGCAATGATCGCCATTCCCGTATTTTTGTTTACAGTTTTGAGAAACATCTCTTTCAATGACTTGATGCACAATGAAGAAATCATTTTTGAACATTTCGATTACGGAAACAGCATCGGATTATTGACAGTAGGTGCTTTGGCTCTCTTTGCATTTGCCTGTATAAAAGTTGCTGAATTCTTTTTAATCATTTATGCTTCGGTAAAAGCCTCAAATGGAGAAGAATACAATTATCCGCTGACAATACCTTTTCTTAAATAAAACAGAAACGGTTATTTTACAATAGTACAATCAAAAGCTAATCACTAATTACTATTTAATAATAACATAATAATAATCAATCATCAATCAAAAAATGAACCATTTAATCAACAAATCAAATCAACTCAAATTTAAAAATTATGAACATTGAAAACACAAAAGCCCAGATGCGTAAAGGTGTTCTTGAGTTTTGTATCTTATCAGTATTAAAAGAGAAAGACGCTTATACCTCAGAAATATTAGACACTTTAAAAAACGCTAAATTATTGGTCGTTGAGGGAACCATTTATCCGCTGCTGACCCGATTAAAAAACGACGGACTGCTCAACTACCGATGGGAGGAATCCACCTCCGGACCACCACGAAAATACTATGGTTTGACCGAGATAGGACAAACTTTTCTGAAAGAACTGGATGGCACTTGGACAGAATTGTCTAATGCCGTAAATTTGATAACCAACCAAAACTAAAAATCATGAACAAAACTGTAAATATAAATTTAGGAGGAATGTTCTTCCATATTGACGAAGATGCATACCAAAAGTTAACCCGTTATTTTGATGCCATAAAAAGATCGCTGTCAAAATCATCTGGACAAGAAGAAATTATCAAGGATATCGAAATGAGAGTTTCGGAATTATTGACTGAGAAACAAAAAACTGAAAAACACGTAGTTACTCTTAGAGAAGTTGACGAAGTAATTACTGTAATGGGACAGCCCGAAGACTACATCATTGAAGAAGATGCTCCAAATACAACAAGCAATAGAGATTATGGTACGCCAAGAAGTACTAAAAAATTATACCGTGATAAAGAAAACGGAATGATAGGTGGTGTTGCTACAGGTTTGGGACATTATTTTGGAATTGATACAGTTTGGCTAAAAATCATGTTCTTAATATTTGTTTTTGCTGGATTTGGAACAGGAATATTGGCTTACATCATTCTTTGGATTGTAACTCCTGAAGCTATAACGACCTCTGAAAAACTAGAAATGACTGGAGAACCAGTAACCATTTCTAACATTGAAAAAAAGGTTCGTGAAGAATTTGACAATGTTTCAGGAAAAATAAAAAATGCTGATTATGACAAATATGGCAATCAAATAAAAACGGGAGCTGAAAAATTGGGAAACTCTTTCAGTGATTTCATAATGACCCTTTTTAAAGTTTTCGCCAAATTTTTAGGAGTTGTTTTAATAATGGGAGGTTTAACAGTACTAGTGCTGCTTTTTATTGGAGTATTTACTTTAGGAACCAGTGTTTCTATGGATTTCCCTTGGCAGAGTTTTGTTGAAGCTGGTAACTTTACCGATTATCCTGTATGGTCTTTTGGTTTATTGATGTTCCTTGCTGTAGGTATTCCGTTCTTTTTCATGACATTATTGGGATTCAAATTATTAGCTCCTAATATGAAATCTTTTGGAAATATTGTAAAATACACTTTATTGGCACTTTGGCTAATCGCTCTTTCAATTGCAATCTCAATCGGTATAAAACAAGCAACAGCATTCGCTGTAAATGGAAGAACGGTTCTAAAAGAAACAATCAGCTTTAAACCAACTGACACACTTTTTGTAAAATTCACTCACAATGATTATTTCGCAAAAGATGTAGATGACCGACATGAATTCATGATTACTAAAGATTCATTGAATAATGATATTATTTACTCGAATGAAGTAGGCATCAGAATTGAAAAATCGGACGAAAAATATGCATACATTCAAATCGAAAAGGAAGCAAAAGGCAAATCATTATCTGAAGCCAAAAGAAGAGCAGATGCAATAAGATACAGCTATAAAGTTATAGGTAATCAATTAATCTTTGACAATTATTTAATCACTGATGTAAAGAATAAATTCCGCGATCAGGAAATCGAAATCACACTGTTTTTACCAATAGGAACTTTACTAAAAGTAGATGAATCAGTTGCACATTATGATCGTACTGACGGGGATTTCTTTTATTGGAATTCAGAAGATTCATATAAAAATATCTTTAGAGTAGGCGATAACAAAATAAGATGCATAAATTGTCCTGATGATGAAAATGATAACGATGATGCAGATGATGACAATGAAAACAACATAACCATTAATGAAAATGGAGTTACTATAGAAAGTGATTCAGTTGTTAAGACTAAAAAGAATTTCAAGGAATTGAAAATCAACAAAGATGGTATCATTATTAAGACAGAATAAGTTTTACCAAAAAGCAGTCTAATCAAAATAAAACCAACAGCAATGATAAAAGTCATCACATTAATTACCAAATTTATTGTTATTACATTAATAGCGCTATTTTTTGGATCTTGTAATCAGTTAGGCGAACTAAGGTCTATAACTGGAAGTGGAAATGTTACTACCGAAAAAAGAACCGTAACAGGTGATTTTAAAAATGTAGAAGTAAGCAATGCGATAGATTTAGTTATCGAGCAATCGGATAAGACAGAAATAATTGTCGAAGCTGATGATAATTTGCAAAAAGAAATCATTACGAAAGTAGAAAATGGAGTACTTATCATTTCTTGCAAAATAGGTAATTATATAAATGTTTCTTCCAAAAAAGTAACTGTAAAAATGCCGGTTATCGAAGGACTTGAAGCTTCATCAGCTTCAACAATCAACGGGAGTAATACATTAAAAGGAAGTAATTTAAGTTTGACCTCATCGAGTGCAGGATCCATTCAAGTCATAGCAGAATATGAAACCATTCAATTGACCAGCAGCAGTGCCAGTAATCAAAACATAAATGGAAAAGCAATACATTTAGAAACAGCTTCTTCCAGCGGGTCGGTTTTAAATGCCGGCGAATTACTGGCAAATGAAGTAGTTGCTAAGGCTTCGAGCGGTTCCTCAATAACTGTTTCGCCAATAGTAAATTTAAAAGCCGATGCTTCAAGTGGCGGAAGCATCACTTATAAAAAATCTCCAAAATCAATTGAAAAAGAAGAACATTCTGGCGGAAGCGTTCATCAAGAGTAACATATAAACATTAAAAATCAAAAAATCATCCATCAAAATGGGTGATTTTTTTATATTTGCATTCAACACAAAACGTATAAAATGAAATATTCTCATCTAGTTGTTTTTTTCCTTTTGACAACAACTCTTGCTATTGGTCAAAATAAAGAAAAAATAAAAGGATCTAAAACAGTCATTGAAAAACCAATAGAAATTGGTGAATTTACCGCTCTAGAGATTGAAGATAACCTAACTGTTTTCTTGGAAAAAGGAGCTAAAAACGAAATCAAAATTGAATCCGATGATAATCTTCAGGAAGCTATCTCTTTTGATATTAAAGAAAAAACACTGCGTATTTACACTACTAAAGAAATCACTAGTTTCAAAAAACTGACTTTAAAAATTAAATATACCAATGGATTAAAATTAGTAACTGCCAAGAATATTTCTATTATAAATGCACTTGAAGCTGTTCAGCTTGATGAAATAACTTTCAAATCATTGGATTTTTCCAAATTGTTTTTAAATGTAAATTCAAAAAGTTTTAATTTAATTTCGGATGATAAATCGAAAGTGGAATTGAATTTAAAAACTGAAAAATCTAAATTTCAATTAAGCAAAAATGCACAAGTTAAGGCATTGATTACAACAACAGACCTTGCCTTTGATATGTACCAAAAAACCACAGCGATAATTGAAGGCGAAAGTACCAATGCCATTATCCGTCAAGACAACAACAGTATATTCACAGGAGTTAACTTCACAATACACAACGCTGATGTTACTGCTGAAGCATCTGCAGTCTGCAGTTTAAGAGCAGATACAAGCCTTATTGTTGATGAAAATGGTTCGTCTAAAATATATGTATTAGGAACACCAAGAATTGAAGTACGCAAGTTTTTAGGTGAAGCCCAATTGATTAAAAAAGCGAAGTAAATTCAAAAATCATTTGACCATAAAAAAGTCCCAATTTTTTAAGTTGGGACTTTTTTTGTTTTAAAATATATTTTTTACTCTTTTGCTGCCAAATATCTTTCAGCATCCAAAGCAGCCATGCAACCAGTTCCAGCAGCTGTAATTGCCTGACGGTACACATGGTCAGCAGCATCACCCGCTACAAAAACTCCTTTGATATTCGTTTTTGAAGTTCCCGGAGTATTTATAATATATCCAGTTTCGTCAAGAGTAAGATAATCAGCAAAAATATCAGTATTCGGTTTATGACCGATAGCAGCAAAGAAACCTGTGGCAGGAATATCAAAAATATCTCCTGTGGTTTTGTTTTTTGCTTTCACAGCTGTAACTACCTGACCATCTCCTAAAATTTCAACTGTATCGTGGTTTAACAAAATAGAAATATTCTCTGTTTTACGTACACGCTCCTCCATAATTTTGGATGCTCTAAATTTATCGCTGCGGACAAGCATTGTCACTTTCGAACATAGTTTAGATAAATAATGAGCTTCTTCACAAGCTGAATCACCTGCTCCAACGATAACTACTTCCTGATTTCTATAGAAAAATCCGTCGCATACCGCACAAGCCGAAACGCCACCACCCATTTTTAAATAATGCTGTTCAGAATCTAATCCTAAATATTTAGCTGATGCACCAGTCGAAATAATTACTGTTTCGCAATGCAGTTCAATTTTATCATTAATCCAAACTTTGTGAATATCTCCAGAGAAATCAACTTTGGTCGCCCATCCGTCACGAATATCTGCACCAAAACGTTTTGACTGCTCTTGTAATTGAATCATCATTTCAGGACCTGTAACTCCATCTACATAACCTGGGAAATTTTCCACTTCGTTAGTCGTAGTCAATTGACCACCTGGCTGCATTCCTTGATATAATACTGGATTCATATTAGCTCTGGCAGCATAGATAGCAGCGGTATAACCCGCAGGGCCAGAACCTATAATAAGACATTTTATTTTTTCGATTGTATCTGACATATTTTTTGTTTTTTCAAATACAAATGTACTCTTTATTATAAAAATTTCACACTCATAAGAATCCAAAAAACTGATGCCGAAATAAATTTTAATTATTTTGTGAAATTGCTTTGAAAAGCAGAAATAAACCCTATCTTTGCACTCGAATTACGGGGTGTAGCGTAGCTCGGTTATCGCGCCTGCTTTGGGAGCAGGAGGCCGCAGGTTCGAATCCTGCCACCCCGACTTAAATTCTTAAAAGAGGCTTTCGCCTCTTTTTTTATGCTTTAATAATTGTAAATTATATAGATTTCAATTTCAATGTTTCCACACTTTTTTTGGATCAATACGAAAAGTTGTGGATTAGCAAAAATTAATCATAAATATTAGTTAGCCTGAAAAGGAAGAATGCAACGTTTCTAAACAAACTGAATAATACACCACTATTTTACTTCCTAATATAACCGTTTTTAAACTTTCGAAAAAAAATATCAAGATCGATATTAAGTGCCTGATTGAAGTACCTTCCAGCCCAAAAATTCATTTTCTCCTGAAATCAAAAATATGTAATTTTAATATTTTGAAGATTTTTTTATTTTTATTACTCGTCAAAATTCGAAACTATTCTATCCAAGAAAGCTGCATTACAAATAACGAAATTGGTTTCTATAACTTTTAATGCATCCAACTTTTAAAAAATCTCAAAATTTTTATAAAGATATAAGCAATACAGACAATTCTATTAAATATTACAATTCTTAATTACATTTGTAGTTAATATACTCAAATTTACAAACTGATTAATCTTACTTAAAATAACTTCCCCAAAGAGTTGTTTTAAAATCAGACTATTTAAATACGTAAAAAACCTACAAAAAATTACAAAATGACAAAATTTAATATTAGAATTCTAATTCTATTAGCTTTATTTGTTACCTACCCATTTAATGCTCAAATCAAAAAAATTGGAATCCCTTTTATAACAAATTATAGTCCAAAAACATATAAGGCTGCCTCTGAGAATTGTGATGCCATACAAAACTCTAATGGAATGATGTTTTTTGCTAATCATTTTGGCTTAATGCAATTTGATGGAACAAGATGGGATATAGTGGCGCAGCCTGAAAATAAAAGTATGGTTCGCTCTCTGGCAATTGATAAAAACAATAAAATCTATATTGGAGCACAAGGTGAGCTAGGTTATGCTGTACAGCAATCAAATGGCCAATATTTATATAACTCTTTGATGAAATTAATCCCAAAAAACTCAAGAAATTTCGGAGAAGTAATTCATACAATTATTCGGGATAATGAAGTTGTCTTTTTTTCAAGAGAAAAAATATTTATTTATAAAAACAACAAAATCAAAGTTTTATATTCTGAAACTAATTTTAATGACTTTTTCGAAGATAACAAAAACGTATACGTTTCTGATAATAAAAAGGGACTGTTTATACTAAAAAACGACGCACTTGAACTAATGCCTTCAGGTTTAAAGTTTGCCGAAATGAAAATCAGAAAAATCTTTGAAATCGATAATGACTTAATACTACTGACACAAAAAAAAGGACTATACATCTATAAAAACAATCAATTAAAGCCTTTCAAAACTGAAGCAGATCATTTATTAAAACAAGGTCAAATTTCTGTCTGCATCAAAATATCGGGCGGATATTATGCAATTGGAACACGTCAAAAAGGATTAGTAATTATTGACCATAATGGAAATCTAATACAGCATATTAACAAGCAAAAAGGGTTGCAGAATGATTATGTTACAAATCTTAAAATAGATAAAGAAGATAATCTGTGGGTTACATTAAAAGAAGGAATTGATCTTATTCAGATTTCTTCTCCTTTCTCAAGAATATTTGATACCACTAATTTTGAGGCTAAAATACACAGTAGCCAAATTTATAAAAACAAACTTTATATAGCAACCGACAATGGAGTTTTTTGTTTAGACTGGGAAGCTTATAAAAACAGAAAAGACGAAAATGTTCATTTTCAAAACATACTTGGCATGTCTGAAAATGTATGGAATCTTGGTCTTTTCGACGATGTTCTTTTAGCATTTGAAAATAATGGAATATTTGAAATAAATGGGAATACTGCAAAACTATTAGCTAAAAATGATGGGTTTTGGAAAGGGACGCTTTTACCAAATCATCCAGACTTATTACTTGTTGGAGGGTATTCAGGTTTGTATTTATTAAAAAAAACAAATCATTCTTGGGTATATCAAAATAAAATTAAAGGGTTTGGCGAAAACTGCCGTGTTATTGAAATAGATAAGGATGAAAACATTTGGATCGCCCATGGATATAAGGGAATCTATAAAATAAAGCTCAGCAAAAAGCTTGAAAGTGTAGCTAGCGTTCAGTTTTATGACAAAAAAAACGGCTTTCCATCCAGTATCTTCTTGAATACTTTCAAAATTAATAATCAAATACTATTTGGCACAACAAAAGGAGTTTATAAGCAAGACTCTTTTTCAAAAAAAATGATTCCAGAATCTTTCTTCAAAAAATATTTAGGAACCCAAAATCATATTCGTTTATTAAAATCAGATGACCAAAATAACATTTGGTATGTTTCAGGAGATAATACGGGAAAAATTATTAAAAAAAACAATGGTGCTTATGATTTTGAAGAGTTACCGTTCAAGAAATTAAGATATTTTCAGATTCCCGGTTTCGAAAACATACAAACTACCAAAAACGGAGATGTTTTTTTTGGTACCGAAGAGGGCTTAATGCATTATGATTCTTCAATAAAAAAGAACTATCAGTCAAAATTTAAGTCAATTATTTCTGAAGTTAAATGTATTTTCCCTAAAGACAGCTTGTTGTTTTCAAGCAGATTTGAGGCACCCTCTATAAATACAAAATCATCTAATAAAGCAATTTATCCCAAATTACCCTTTTCAAATAATGCAATAAAGTTTTCATTTTCATTATTATCTTATGATGATATAGATGGCACAAAATATCAATATTGGCTGGAAGGTTTTGAACCAAAATGGTCTGATTGGAGTCAGCAGACAGAAAAAGAATACACAAACTTATCCGAAAATGAATATATTTTTCATGTAAGAGCAAAAAATATATACGACAATGTCAGTAACGAAACTATTTTTAAATTTGAAATCTTGCCCCCTTGGTACCGAACGAACTGGTCCTACTTATTGTATTTATTCCTTTTTGGAGCAATGATATATATTATTATAAAATATCAGCAATATCTTGGAACTCGAGAACGCGAACAATTAATAATCAATCAAGAAAAAGAACTTTTATTACATCGTGCCAAAGCAAATGAACAAAAATTAGCGTTAGAGCACAAAAATATGGCTATAATCTGTGAAAATTTGGAAGCAACAATTAATCTTAAAAATGCTAAGGTTGCTTCAAATACCGTAAATCTCATCCATTTAAATACAATTTTATTATCTATAAAAGAACTCATAAGCCAAATTGATAAAGAAAATGATTCGAATACTAATTTTAATATCTTAACAAAAGTAAACCGAATAATAGAACACGAACTACAAGGTGATCAACAATGGAATGAATTTGAAGAAATTTTTAATCAGCTCCATAGTAATTTTATACATCGTTTGAAAACAAATTACCCTGAATTGACACCACGTGATATGCGCTTATGCGCCTACTTGCGAATGAATTTTAATACTAAAGAAATTGCACCGCTTTTAGGTATTTCTATTAGAGGCGTTGAAGATACCCGATATCGCATTCGCAAAAAATTACAACTTTCATCAGAATCCAATATTACTGAATTTTTAATTAACTATTAATTAAAAATTCAGTACTTACCACGTAAAATCTTATACGTACATATACGTGATTTACAAAATTTAACCATAATTTACTTATTCACCGTAATCAAACCGTAGTTCTAAATTTGAGTTTTATATCCTTTGGATGCTAATATTGTTAATTATTAACAAAACTGTTAGTGATTACAAATAGAGTTTATCATCTAATTTAAAAAACTAAAATGTATGAAACAAAAAAAAATCTTGAACTTGATTATTACAAAAGCGCAATTAATTATGGCTAACTTATTACTGATTTACACGAATTGTAAATACATAATTTACTACAATCACTATAATACTTATCAAATAATTACTAGAAATGACAAAATAATAACATAAAAAAAGGATTCATTTAGCTGTGTTTTTAATTTAAATACATTCAAAAAAATAAATATAATTATGCGAAAACTTAATACAAATATTAAGATTATACTCTTAATTCTGTTTGTTGCAAATAGTTTAACTACCAATGCGCAGACACAACCTTTTCCTGCTAACAAGACTTATTCACAAGGACTCATGCCGAGTAATAGAAATAGTCAAGATGCTATCAACAATTATAATATATGGAAGACAAACTTTTTAGAACAATGTGCTAATGGTCGATATAGAGTAAAGTTTGATGATCCAAGCAAAACAGTATCTGAAGGAATAGCCTACGGAATGCTTCTTACGGTTTATAGCGGTGAGAGATCGATTTTTGATGGTCTTTGGAACTACTATAAAGATAACAGAGATGCAGCTGGTCTAATGAATTGGAAGATTAACGGATGCAATGGTGGAGCTGCAGGTACAGGAGGTGCTACAGATTCAGAAGTTGATGCAGCCATGGCTCTTATAATTGCTGATTATCAATGGGGTTCCATCGGGTCAATAAATTATAGTAGTGATGCAAAAACATTAATTAATGCCATTAAAATTAATGAAGTAGAACAGGGAACATTTGTTCTTAAACCTGGCGAATTTGGAGGCAGTTCAATTACAAATCCATCTTATTTTGCTCCAGCTTATTTTAGAAAATTTGCATCTTTCACTAATGATTCTTTTTGGAATGATGTAGCTGCAAAATGTTATCAAATAATCAATAATAATCTGTCTGTTAACGGAGCTGCTGGAGGATTAGTTTCAGACTGGTGTACTGCTTCCGGATCTTATTCCAGCCAAGCTGGCGGCTATGCCAATGGTGGAACCAAATATTCTTATGATGCCGCGCGCACACCTTGGAGAATAGCGGTTGATTATGTTTGGTATGGCAATGCGGAAGCCAAAAATTATTCAAAAAAATCATCCGATTTTGTTAGAATAAACTTAGGCGGCTCACAAAATGTCGTAGACGGATATAACCAAAATGGCTCAAAATCAAGTCAATATCACAATTCAACCTTTGTTGGAGCTTTTGCAGCTGCAGCTATGGGAGGTGATAACCAGACGCATTTAAATAATTCGTATTCCGACTTAGTAGCCATAAACGAACCGTACTCCTACTACAATCAAACACTGAAAACACTTTATTTATTCCTATTAAGCGGAAACTTTTATTTGCCAGACGGGCCTGTTATCAATCCGCCAAGCAGTACAATTATTAATGGAACGGTTTATAAGATTATTGGAAAACAAAGCGGAAAAAGTGTTGATGTTACAGATGTTTCAAAAAACAATGGAGCAAATGTGCAACAATGGAGTTATGGTGGTGGTGAAAATCAAAAATGGAAAGCGGAAAGTATTGGTGACGGGTACTGGAAATTGATAAATAATAACAGCGGAAAGTGTCTTGAGGTTGGTGCTTATTCCAACGCAGATGGAGGTAACATACAACAATGGGATTATGCGAACCATGCTTATCAGCAATGGAAAATCGAAGCTACAGGAGATGGTTCCTACAAATTAATTAATAGAGGAAGCGGAAAATCGATGGATGCTGCCGGAAGCAATGATGGATCAAATATACAACAATGGTCTTATGGCGGCGGTGATAATCAAAAGTGGTTTTTTGATAGTGTAAATACTCTTGTCAGTAAAAGCACTCTTAAAACTGAGAACTCAGAAAGTATTGTTGGAAAATTGTTTCCGAATCCAACTTCTGGAATAGCATCACTGGATGTAAGTGAAAATACTAGTGTAAAAGTGTTTGATTTAGCAGGTACAATTGTTTGGCAAAAATCATTTGTTACAGCTGAAAGAGCCAACTTAGACTTAAAACACTTGAAATCCGGTATTTATATCGTAAAAACGATCAAAAATGGTACTATTGATTCTCAAAAATTAGTTATCCAAAAATAGATTCAGTCTCAATGTCTATAAAAAAAAGGAGACTATTTTCAACTAATTATTAATAGCAGTGTTTTAGAAAAGAAATAGAACCTGAATAATTGCTTTGAATTAAAGATAGAATGAAATTCATTAAAAAATTCAGGGAAGAGCAAAACAAGTTCTTTTAAAGCAACTGCTAAATAAAGGAAATACCCCTATTTTTTATAGTTAGCTTCAAATAAAAAAAACATAACCTACGGTTCAAAGAAATTTGGATCATTTTAAATAAAATTATGAAAAAAAATAAATTTCGAGGCTTTGCTGCCTCTTTAAAAACATTACTACTCCTATTAATTAGTAGTTTGACCTATAGCCAAGGTGCTATTCCATTTACAATAGATAACACTTCTACGTTTAATGATAACGAACTATATGTAGCAATTGTTGGTATTGATTATACAAATGGCCAACACGTTTGGGTAAATGCCAAAACAAGTCAAGTATTGCCAATGAGCGCTTCATACAATACAATTACAGGACCTACCATTGGCGGGAATACAGGGCCGGGACAGAATTCAAAATACGCCAATTGTTTTACAAAGTTGAGTGATATTCCAAACAAGACCTTTACATTACCTATGATTGCTGGCTGTAGAGTATTTATCGCCAAAGGACAACAATTGTACTTTTATTTTTTTGGAGCCAGTGGAGCCCCTTCAGGATACACTTCGCCAAATCCATTAAATGCAACCGACCCCAATCAAGGAATTTTGTATGAAATTATTGAACTGACAAATAACCAATATGGGTTTTTCGGCAATCCTTCAAGAGTGGATTCCTATAAATATCCAATGGGTCTTGAATTATTTGGTGCCAATGGTTATCAAAAACGCGTAGGTGAATTAAAAAAGCATGAAGATATAATTGCTGCTTTCAAAGCCAATGTACCAGCTGAATTTCAAGGTTGTGTAAATAATACAACAGGCGAAATTACTGCTCCATCAAAAACTCCAACTTTTGCAGATGGAACCGGCGGAACAACTGTTGGAGTACAGGCTAACTATTTAAAACCATATATTGATGCCATTTGGAACAAATATAAAAATGAAGATTTAATATTTTATGCCGGTGATGCCGGTGTTTTCAAAGGAAGAATAATAGGAGAACAACTGGAAATGGTTGGTCAATCTGGAGGTTTTGTTGGACGTACTGGTCGAGTTCAATACAGACCTTCTACTCAAGAAGCTCTTGAGGGAAAAGGTGTTTTGGACAGAAGATTGGTTGATGGAGATTTGGATCTTGTCATTCAAGCGCAGTTAACAGCGGCAATAAACAGACACATGGTAAATGTTACCACTAAAAATCCTGGGCAACAAAACTGGTACAATGCTTCACAATTCTATCAAACAAATCCAACGAATCATTATGCTAAATTTTGGCATTTGCCTGGAATTAGTGTTGATAATTTGGCTTACGGATTTGCCTATGATGATGTAGCAGATCAGTCACCATCGCTTCATACAACGCAACCAACTAAGGTAATCGCCAGTTTTGGAGGATATGCAGGAACTGTTCCTTCAGTACCCGCTTCAACCGATGTGATTACAGTGTATAAAGATTGTAATTATATTGGTTTTTCAGGAGGACTAACGATTGGTGATTACAACTTGGCGCGTTTAAAAACATTAGGCATCCAAGATAATGATATTTCATCTCTTAAAGTCGCTCAAGGTTTTCAAGCGATTTTGTACCAAGATGATAATTTCGGAGGCAGTACAACAGTAATTAATTCTGACAATACTTGTCTAAATTCGACTTGGAACGATAAAGTGAGTTCGATTCGTATTCTTGCAAATGGAACAATTAATTTAGGAAACACCTACTATCTGCAAAACAAAAATAGTGCTTTGAATATGGAGGTAACTGGGCTAAGCACTTCCAATAATGCTAATATTGCCCAAGGTCTCACTAATAGTGGAGACAATCAAAAATTCATTTTTACCGATCTAGGAGATGGTCTTTATAAAATTATTGCAAAACATAGTGGTTTATCACTTGATGTAAAATCATTTGACAAAAGTAATGGCGCTAATATTGAGCAATATACTTATGCAGGAACTCCAAATCAACAATTTGTATTAGTTTCAACTGGGGATGGTTATTATAAAATAATAGCTAGACACAGTGGTAAATTGGTTGAAGTTTCAGGAGCGAGTACCGTTAACGGAGCCAATGTGCAACAATGGGAAAACGTGAACCAAGTTTGTGGACAATGGAAATTAGTTCCTGTTACTACAACACCTGTTTCAACTTTAATTCAAGCAGAAAGTTATTCGGCTATGAGCGGCATCCAAACCGAAACTACGACAGATACAGGAGGAGGTTTGAATGTAGGATATACCGAAACAGGAGATTGGATGGCATACAATAATATTAATTTTCCAACAACAGGTTCTTATTTAATAGAATACAGAGTAGCAAGTGCGGTAACTGGTGCTAAAATATCTTCTGATTTGAATGGAGGTACAATAGTTTTAGGAAATGTGGATATTCCAAATACTGGAGGCTGGCAAAATTGGCAGACAGTTTCGCAAACCGTAACTGTTACAGCAGGTACTTATAATTTTGGAGTCTTTATTCAAAATACTGGGGTGAATATCAACTGGATTAAAATCACTAAATCAGGAACAGCAAAAGGAGCTTCGACTACTGAATTAAAAACAGAAGTTACTTCTAAAAGTAAAACTTCAATTCCGGAAGACATAGCATTTACTGTTTATCCAAATCCGGTAGAGAGTACTCTTTTATTTTCGGCAGATATAACAGGAACCCCTATTAACATTATTGATTCTCAAGGAACTTTGGTTTCTCAACAAAAAATAAGTGTTAATAGTCTTGATGTTTCCCAACTAAAAGCTGGAATCTATTTTGTTGTTTTCGATAAAAACGGCTCACGAATAGTAAGACGTTTTATAAAAAAATAATTCTTTTTGAATTTCTTAAAAGCTATTCAAAAAATTAAATTCTGTAATAAAACATACAAATTTTAGAATTTAGAAAAACTCGGAATAAATGCGGGCTACTGAAAAGTCCTCTTAGAAAGAATTGAGATAAAAGCATTGATAATCAATTTATTAAGTTTTTAAAATTTTAAATTTAAAAATATAGCAAAAAGAAAGGCTTAAACTAATTTAAAGTTTAAGCTTTTCTTTTTGCTATATCTTTTGAATGCCTCAAAGTATCTGGCTGTATTCTGCAATTTTTTTTGTGAAATAAACCGTTTATACTCATCATAAAAAAAACTATTTTTGCAGTATAAACACATCAAATTAATTTTATGCTCATTATAGGAATCGCAGGAGGAACGGGGTCTGGAAAAACAACAGTGGTACATCAAATTATGAATGAACTGCCTGAGGCTGAAGTCGGAATTATTTCACAAGACTCTTATTATAAAGAAACGCATGACCTGAGTTATGAAGATCGTTCCAACATTAATTTTGACCATCCAAGAGCTATTGATTTTGAATTATTAGTTGCGCATCTCAAAGAATTAAAAGCAGGAAATATCATCAATCAGCCTGTCTATTCATTTGTACAGCACAACAGAACTGATGATGTTGTTGTCACGCATCCGCGAAAAGTGATGATTGTAGAAGGTATTTTAATCCTGACCAATCCTGAATTAAGAAAACTTTTTGATATCAAAATATATGTACATGCCGATTCAGATGAACGCTTAATCCGACGATTGAAAAGAGACATTGCTGAACGCGGAAGAGATATGAATGAAGTTCTAAACCGCTATCAGCATACCCTAAAACCAATGCATGAACAATTTATAGAACCTACGAAAGCATTTGCCGATATCATAATTCCTAACGACAGATTCAATACTGTAGCCATTGATGTGGTCCGCGCAGTAATTAATCAGCGTATTTTGTAATTTTGTTGTAATTTTACAGCAGATTAAAACCTTTACAAGTCTTTAGTCATTTAAAAAACAAAGTTTCGCTTTTCTATTAAAACTAGGCAAATAAACCCAATGAATAACCCATTTAAAAACAGCTATTGGTTTAAATTTTTCAGTAACAAGTACGTTTGGGTCTCGTTATCATTTTTAATCTGGATGGTTTTCTTAGATAATTATTCTTATTTCGAGCATCGTTTTTTAGACAAGCAAATCAATGACTTGGAAGATAATGCAACCTATTATCAAGGAGAAATTAAGAAGGATGAAGAAAACATCAAACAGCTAAAAAACCCTTTGCTGATAGAGAAATACGCCCGTGAAAAATACTATATGAAAAAAGACAGCGAAGATATTTTTATCATACAGTTTCATGGCGATACAGTTAAGAAGAAATAGTCCTATCTGATTTAAAATCTAATTATATTTAAAAATGGCAAAGAATTTATTCGACGATTTCAGCCCGGTTTCTGCAAAACTTTGGAAACAGAAAATTCAATTCGAACTCAACGGAGCCGATTATAATGAAACTTTAATCTGGAATTCTCCTGAGGATATTAAAGTAAAGCCATTTTATGATAAAGAAGATGCTGTAAAAAAACATTCCGTTTCTACAAAATCTTCTCAATTTAGAATTTGCCAGAGTATCTTTGTTTTTGATCTTGAGAAATCCATTGAAAAAGCTTTAGACACAATCAATCGTGGAGCCGAAAGCCTTCGTTTTACTATTCCGGATGAAAATATAAACATAGAAAAGTTATTAGAAAAACTTCCTTTGGAAGAGATTTCCGTGTACTTTCATTTTCAATTCATTTCAATCGATTTCGTAAAAAAAATTGACACAATTGCAAAAGAAAAAAAAGCTACTATCTTTTGTCTTTTAGACCCTATCGGTCAATTAGCCAAAGACGGAAATTGGTATCATACACAGGAAAAAAATAATTTTGATACTCTAAATATAATTAGCAGAGAAACTCCTTCGCTTTCATTTATAAGTATTAACAGCGGTTTATACCAAAATGCAGGAGCTAATATGGTACAGCAGCTAGCATACAGCCTTGCACACGCTAATGAATATTTCAACCGAATTGACAAGATTAGCAAACCAATTGTTTTCCAAATATCTGTAGGAGCTAATTATTTCTTTGAAATAGCAAAACTAAGAGCATTTAGAATACTGTTTAAAAAAATAGCTAATGAATATGGACACAATTTAGACTGTCATATAGTTGTTACTCCAACAAAACGCAATAAAACCATCTATGATTATAATGTCAATATGCTTCGTACCACGACCGAATGCATGAGTGCGATTCTTGGCGGAGCAGACACTATCGCGAATTTGCCTTATGATGCATTATATCACAAAAACAATGAATTTGGTGATAGAATTGCCAGAAATCAATTGTTGATTTTAAAAAACGAAAGTTATTTTGACAAAGTTGATAATCCAGCAGATGGCAGTTATTATATTGAAAGTTTAACCAATCAATTGGCAGAAAAAGCGCTGTTACTATTTAAAGATATAGAAGCCAAAGGCGGTTTCCTAAAACAGCTCAATGATGGTGTTATCAAAAGAAAAATACAGGAAAGTGCAGATGCTGAGCAAGCACTTTTCGATTCTGGGAAAGAGACGCTGTTGGGAACAAATAAATACCCTAACAAAAATGACAAAATGAAACAGGATTTAGAATTGTTTCCTTTTGTAAAAATCAAACCAAGAAAGACATTGATTACACCAATTATCGAAAAACGGCTGGCTGAAAAATTGGAACAGGAACGGCTAGCGAATGAGTAATTAAATCTACACATTCAATATTCTGCTTTCAATAAACAATAAAATCAATTTGGCATACTAACTGAAGAGATGAAAGGCAAAAAAAATGAAAAGAAAAGATTTACAACATATAACACTTAAAGAAGATTTTCAGTCTGAAATCTCTAGTCTCCAGTCTGAGAATTTCCAGACCGCCGAAGGGATTGAACTTCACAAAACCTATTCTCAAAAGGACATAGAAACTCTCGAGCATCTTGATTTTGCAGCTGGTTTTGCTCCCAATTTACGCGGGCCGTATGCATCTATGTATGTACGCAGGCCTTGGACGATCCGCCAATATGCAGGATTTTCTACTGCTCAAGAAAGCAATGCTTTTTACAGACGAAATCTTGCCGCAGGACAAAAAGGACTTTCAATTGCTTTTGACCTGCCAACACACAGAGGTTATGATTCCGATCACGACCGTGTTGTGGGCGATGTTGGAAAAGCAGGAGTAGCTATAGATTCTGTTGAAGATATGAAAGTATTGTTTGATCAGATTCCATTGGATGAAATGTCGGTTTCAATGACAATGAATGGTGCTGTATTACCAATTATGGCTTTTTATATTGTGGCTGCCGAAGAACAAGGCGTTAAACCAGAACAACTTTCCGGAACTATTCAAAATGACATTCTGAAAGAGTTTATGGTGCGTAATACGTATATCTACCCGCCAGCTCCTTCGATGAAAATCATTGCTGATATATTTGAATTTACAAGCAATAAAATGCCGAAATTTAATTCTATTTCAATCTCTGGATATCACATGCAGGAAGCTGGGGCAACCGCTGATATAGAACTGGCTTACACCCTTGCCGATGGATTGGAATACATTAGAACAGGATTATCAACTGGAATGAAAATAGATGACTTTGCACCTCGCCTATCCTTTTTCTGGGCGATTGGAATGAATCATTTCATGGAAATTGCAAAAATGAGAGCGGGAAGAATGATTTGGGCAAAACTGCTGAAACAATTCAACCCCAAGGATGAAAAATCATTAGCACTGAGAACCCATTGCCAGACATCGGGCTGGAGTTTAACAGAACAAGACCCATTTAATAATGTAGCCCGAACTTGTATTGAAGCCACGGCCGCAGTTTTTGGAGGAACACAGTCTTTACATACGAATGCACTAGACGAAGCAATTGCTTTGCCTACCGATTTCTCGGCACGAATTGCCCGAAATACTCAAATTTATCTGCAGGAAGAAACCAAAATCACTAAAACAGTTGATCCCTGGGCAGGAAGTTATTATGTAGAAAGCTTAACTAATGAAATTGTCGAAAAAGCCTGGAAACTTATTGAAGAAGTAGAAGAATTAGGAGGAATGACCAAAGCTATTGAAACTGGAATTCCTAAAATCCGAATTGAAGAAGCAGCTGCCCGTAAACAAGCCAGAATAGACAGTACTCAAGATATCATTGTAGGTGTCAACAAATACCGGTTAGAAAAGGAAGACCCTTTACAGATTCTGGATGTAGACAACCAAATGGTTCGGCTGCAGCAGCTGGAGCAGTTAGATCAAATAAAAACAACCCGAGATTCAAGCAAGGTTCAGGGATCCCTTCAAAAATTAATCGACTGTGCTCAAACTGGTCAGGGAAATTTATTAGAAATTGCCGTCGAAGCGGCCAGAAACCGTTGCACATTAGGCGAAATAAGCAATGCTCTGGAAACGGTTTTCGGAAGGTATAAAGCACAGATTAAATCTTTTAGCGGTGTATATAGCAAAGAAATGAAAGACGATAAAAGCTTTGAAAAAGCAAAACAGCTGGCAGATCTTTTTGCCAAACAGGAAGGCCGCAGACCAAGAATAATGATTGCTAAAATGGGACAGGACGGTCACGACCGCGGTGCCAAAGTAGTTGCCACCGGCTATGCAGATGTGGGTTTTGATGTGGATATTGGCCCCTTATTTCAAACGCCGGCCGAAGCAGCCAAACAAGCTGTGGAAAACGATGTACACATCCTTGGTGTATCATCACTGGCCGCAGGACACAAAACATTAGTGCCGCAAGTAATCGAAGAATTAAAAAAATACGGCAGAGAAGACATTATGGTCATCGTTGGTGGAGTAATACCTGCACAAGATTACCAGTTTTTGTTTGATGCAGGAGCTGTAGCCGTTTTTGGACCTGGTACAAAAATTAGTGAAGCGGCTATCAAAATACTAGAAATTTTAATTGATTGATAAAACATCACTTCTGAAATAACATATTTAAATCTCGATACATTTTCCACAATCATTCGGTACTTTAACGACTGTTGAAGTGCCGTTTATATTGTGAATCAAAATTAGCAAAACGGTTTCTTCATTAATTTACAGCCAACTAACCTGAGTTCGAGTATTCCAGTTTTTCTTTTTCTTGAATCATGATAAAAAACCAAAATTTTCTCCTTTAGCCCCGATTGCAGTGAAAATCCTTTTGTGCAGGGGTTCGGCACAAAAGATTGAAACGGAAAGCGGGACGATACTTCTTGAAAATGTATAATCTTTCTGCTCCAAAAAAATATCCTAAGGTTTAAAACTAAAAAGCGTCCATATGAAATAAATCATAAAGACGCTTTTTTAATTTAAAGAAAATAATTAATCTACGCTGGCATTACTGTCTGCAACAATAAAAGAAGTATCATAACCTCCAAACCGCAGCATATAACTTCTCAATGAAGTTCCATACGCATCTCTAAAAGAACGTTTCCCTTTGTATCTGAAATACTTTTTAACAGAACCAACACCCGCAAGATGTGCCGCTGCCAAAATTCCAGACTCAGTAATACGAGTTCCGTTCAAAACGGTTCCCTCATATCTTTCAATAATGTTTCTAAGTTCCCATTTATTTTTAGACAGTAAGGCTATAAAAGCTTTTTCCTGCATTCTGGGACTGTTAATGAAAGCTGCGCTATCGTGAATACCGATAGATTTTAACGTTTCAATACCAAATTGGTATTTTCCTAAATAACCAAGAGAATTGATTTTTCTGTATTTTCCCTGTGACTCTTTGAAGCCGATTGCTTCTTTATAACCAATAAAGAAAGTTCCAGTATAGGGAATTTCAGAATTGGTATAATCTGTCACATTTAACGATGGTAGCAAGTAGGATGTATCATCTGATTCGTTAATTAGAAACCATGGGGAAGATTCTAATTTGGATGGTTTAAAACCTAAGCTTAAAAAAGCTACTACAACAATTAAAGTTGTGTAAAAATACCATTTTTTTATCATAAAGTAGTTTTCTTCAAAACCTGTCACGTTATGAAATTTCTATGCGCAAAGATACGACTTAAAAAAACAAAGCTGAAAATCAACCTTTTAAACTTATCAACTGCTCTTATAAAAACCCCGTAAGTAACTAGCTCTACGGAGGTTCTGCTGTTAACAAAAAACAAAAAAGAGATTAAAACAACAAAAAAACAGTCCAAATTAAATAAGTTTATTCCTGCTTAAAAAAAGTAAAAACGTCTTGAAAACACAAAATTAGACACAAATTAGTGCTAAATTTAGATTTGAAGATATTGCCTTAGTTAAAAAAGAAAGAATTTTCAACCATTAAAGCTTTGTTTTGGGCATGACCACAAGGGTCGGGCTGTCCATTATATTCCCGATTAACAAAAACTACGGCAAAAAAAGCGTTGTTTTTCTAAATCGGGAGATGCCATTTCCATCCCTCTTGCAAATACGTTTTCATAACAGTATTTTGGTAAAATTATAATTTGCAAAGGAGGATTTTAGAAGAAAAAAAAGCTTCAAAACTGCTATTAAACAATTTTGAAGCTTTTATAAAACATCCAATTACAGCTATAAAAACTATCGCTGTACACCTTGGCTGTTAATCCAATCCGAATATTTTTTTGCATTAACATTATGCTCCGGCAAAGTTGTTGCAAATTCATGATATCCAAAACGGTCTACACTAGCGCAGAAATAAATATAATTATTTTTTTCAGGATTTAAAACTGCTTCAAGAGCCGTAATATCTGGCATTGCGATTGGTCCTGGTGGAAGTCCAATATTCACATAAGTGTTATAAGGGTGGCTCATAATCAAATCATTATAAAAAACTCTTTTTATCACTTGATCAAAATCATTAGACTTCTTTTTCATTGCAAAAATAACCGTTGGATCTGCCTGCAATGGCATTTCTAATTTCAATCGGTTCAAGTAAACACCGGCAATTCTAGGTCTTTCATCTTTCTTAACCGATTCTTTATGAACGATTGAAGCCAAAATAGTGGCTTGAATCGGCGTTAAACCTTGTGCTGCAGCTTTAGCCGTTCTTTCCTTATTCCAAAAATTATTGTATTCCTTAATCATTTTATCACGAAACTTCACCGCCGAAGTATTCCAATAAATTTCATAAGTATTAGGAATAAACATAACTAGAACATTCTCCTCGTTAAATCCGTTTTCTTTCAAAAAAACAGTATCCTTAAACGTATTCAATAATTCCAAACTATCCGGTTCAATTTGAGAACCAACACGTCCGGCAAAATTCTCCAAGCGTTCCTGATTATTAAAAGCCAAACTCACAGGATCATTAAATTTCATCGCTTTGACTAATTCATAACTGTTCATTCCGTTTTTAAGTAAAAAACGTCCAGATTTTACATTCTCAGGATAACTTGTTTTTCCAGCTACCATTTCAAAACGGCTTATATCTTTGACATAAGGCTTTAAAATTTGTTTTACTTGCTCATAATTGGAATCAGTAGGTACATATACATACAATTCTTTTTCTTCAAACTTTGTGTTACCACTAAAAATTTGATACATCAAAACAAATCCGTAAACGATTAATATAGATATTAATGCAACAGATACTAATGATACTATTTTCTTTAGATTCAAAATAAAAAATTTAAAATTGCTGCGCCAGTTCGTTGCCGCTCGCTTGATTATTAATTAATTGAAAAAAGGCTTCGTCTTTGTAAACTCCATTTACCAAAGTCCAATCTTTTTTTATGCCTATTTTTTGAAAACCAAATTTAGTAAAAAGAGCAATACTAGCTTCATTTTCACAACCAATATTTGCATATAATTGATGCAGATTAAGATTATAAAAAGCATACCGAATAAGTAAGTTCAATGCTTCTGATCCAATGTTCTGATTTCTATTCTTTTCGCCCTGAATCACAATCCCGATACCTGCCCTATTATTTCTCGGATCAAAATCGAAAAGATCAATCAATCCCAAAGCTGGAAAGTCTTCGTCTCGGCAGATGGCTAATCGCAGCTGTTTGGCCTCATAAATATCCTGATGCGCATTTTCTAAATACTGCTTCACCAAAAAACGGCTGTAAGGCGTATGCGTATTGCTCACTTCCCAGATACTCTGATCGTTCTCCATGGCATAAACAAACTCCAAATCATTGGGCTCAAGTGCCCGTAGGTAAATCGTCTCACCTTTTAATGTTATCATTCTAATAAATTACGAATTAAACATTAATCGTTCCTTTAAACACAAACTCAGCTGGGCCTTTCAGGAAAACATTTATAAAACCATTTTCATTTTTATCAAATGAAACGACCAGTTTTCCGCCTTCGACATTTACATTAATGGAAGTAGCTGCGGTTTGACCAGTTGCATTCATGGCGATTGCAACAGCAGTAGCTCCAGTACCGCAGGCCAATGTTTCGTCTTCAACTCCTCTTTCGTAGGTGCGGAGTCTGAAAGTGGTATCGTCTATTTTCTTTACAAAATTAATATTGCTTCCTGCTGCGCCGTACAATTCACCATAACGAATCGTAGCACCATTATCTTTTACATTGTAATGTTCCAAATCTTCGACCATCTGCACATGATGTGGAGAACCGGTATTCAAGAACGAATAATCTTTTTTAATATCAATTGCAGGAACATCAATCATCTGCAGTGAAACCAATCCGTTATCTTCAAATGACGCATGGTGCAGACCATCGATAGCTATAAAAGTGGTTTCATTTTCAATCACTTGCATGTCTTTTGCGAAAGCTACTAAACAGCGGCCTCCATTACCGCACATCGAACTTTGATTTCCGTCGGAGTTGTAATACACCATTTTGAAATCAGTTTCCGAATCATTTTCTAGCAAAATAAGCCCGTCTCCGCCTATTCCAAATCGTCTGTCACACAAACGGGCGATCAGCTGTGTATCTTCTTTTGGAAAAAAACTGGACCGATTATCAATCATAACAAAATCATTTCCAGCTCCTTGATATTTATAAAACTCTAATTGCATTTTTATTACCTTTTTTATCACACAAAAGTACAAACTATTAATGAATTGTTAATCATTGTTAAAGAGCGTTAAACCACATTGTTTCAAAAAAAAAATCTGCTAAATTCGTGATCAAATAACTAATAAAAACAAAAAGCAAAATGAAACAAATTTCAAAATTATTCTTGGTATCCTTGTTGAGTGGCGCAACAACTCTTGGCGCATACAAATTATTATTTGACAGCAACGGTTATTTTTCTTCAAACAAAAACGGAATTACGACACTAGCTCCTGATTCGTACGCAAGGCAAACGAGTTTAGGCGCAGAAAATGTTGACTTCACAGTTGCCGCAGACAAAACAATTCATACTGTTGTACACGTAAAAAATGTTTCGGTCAGAACAGTTTCTAATCCTATCATGGAATATTTTTACGGTTATGGCGGACAACAGCAACAGGAACAGATTGGTACGGGTTCGGGAGTGATTATTTCTGAAGACGGCTATATTGTTACCAATAATCACGTTGTGAAAGACGCTTCGGATATTGAAATCACATTAAACAACAAAAGAACATACAAAGCAAAACTCATTGGAACTGATTCAAAAATGGACATTGCTCTGCTAAAAATTGATGCTGATGAAAAATTACCGTATTCCGTATTCGCAAATTCCGATTCGGTTAAAGTGGGCGAATGGGTATTGGCCGTTGGAAATCCATACAACCTGACATCAACCGTGACAGCAGGAATTGTTTCGGCTAAGGCTAGAAACCTAGATACCCGTGGAATTCAATCTTTCATTCAGACGGATGCTGCGGTAAACCCTGGTAACAGCGGTGGGGCTTTAGTAAATAACCGTGGCGAATTAATCGGAATCAACACTATGATTTCATCAATGACTGGTTCTTATGTAGGCTATTCATTTGCAATTCCTTCCAATAATGCTCGTAAAATAATTGAGGATATTATGGAATTTGGAAACGTGCAAAGGGGAATCCTTGGAGTATCTGGCGGTGAACTAAACGGTACATTTTCCAAAGAACTAGGAATTTCACAAACCCAAGGCTTTTACATTGACAAAGTTTCCAAAAACTCTGGTGCCGAAAAAGCCAAATTGCAAAAAGGAGATGTTATCATCAAAATAGACAATCAGGATATTACCTCATATGCCGATCTCTCTGGTTATGTAAATACCAAAAGACCTAATGACAAAGTTCAGGTAACTATCATCAGAGATGGCAAAAATATGGTTGTTCCGGTTGTATTAAGTAAAAATGATGTCTTCAACACCGAATTCAAAGGAATCGAACTGGAAAACATTGATGTTACCGACAAAAAGAAATTCAAATTGGATTATGGCGTAAAAATCAAATCCATTTCTAATGAAAACTTGGCGCAATATACCGATGAACTAGTTGGAAACATCATTTTGAGTATTGATAATGTCAAAGCAACCAATGTTGAAACCGTTTCTAAAATTTTAAATAATAAAGATGAAAAACAAAGCATCCGTATTGAAATGATAAATAAAAACGGAGAAGTGATGCGAATCATTATCTAAAAAGTTAAAACACAAAATCTAAAGCCGGCTTGCAAAATGTAAGCTGGCTTTTTTTATTCCAAAAAAGTTATAAAAAAAGTTACGAAATCGATTGAAATAAGTATTTTTGCACCAAATTTTAAAAAATCACAACAATTAATAACATTTTTGTTATTAAAAAAACTGGTTTAACTATACAAATTTTCAACATGACTAAAATGGATTTATACGAAAAAGAGGTTTCGTTTCAAGCCGACAGAAGACGTTCAGGTGTAGAATTAATTAAAATCATCAGCGATTTATGGTATGACAAATCTATTGAGCTGGTTCTGTTCCGAAATCAGTTAATAGACCGAAATGTAAGTGAGATTATCAACTTACATGAATACGCAGCAAAATTTGTTGGCAAACCAATTTCAGTTTCAGACTCAGTAGAAATTGCCAATGTTATCTTGACTTTAGATTTGCCTCCATCAAAATTAGATATAGGTAAACTTACTTATGAATACCGTCTAGAAGACGAAAAATATCCAGACGTAAGGCATTTTGTTTTGCATAAATTAAAAAAAGCTAAATCAACCAAAGAAATTAAACCTAAAGATGTTGTGCTTTATGGATTTGGTCGTATCGGACGCTTGTTAGCACGAGAGCTGATGTCCAAAACAGGTAAAGGAGATCAAATGCGCTTGAGAGCCATCGTTACTAGAGATAAAAATGATGCTATAAGTTTAGAGAAAAGAGCGTCCTTATTGCGTTACGATTCCATACACGGAGATTTTCAAGGATCTGTTATTGCCGATGTTGCCAACAATGCCTTAATCATCAATGGCACTACCGTTCATATCATCACTGCAAATACTCCCGAAGAAATCGACTATACCAAATTCGGAATTGAAAACGCCCTTGTCATTGATAACACAGGTGCTTTCACAACCAAAGAAGCTTTGAGCCGTCATTTAGTTTCAAAAGGAACAAGCAAAGTCTTGCTAACCGCTCCTGGAAAAGGAGTCCCAAACATCGTACATGGAGTGAATCAAAACGAATACAATCCTGATGAAATTGACATTTTCTCGGCAGCTTCTTGTACCACCAATGCGATTACTCCAATTCTAAAAGCTATTGAAGATACTTTGGGCATTGCAAAAGGACATTTAGAAACTATTCACGCTTACACCAACGACCAAAATCTGGTCGATAACATGCATAAAAAATACCGCCGTGGAAGAGCTGCCGCTCTTAATATGGTAATTACCGAAACAGGAGCTGGAAGTGCAGTGGCCAAAGCATTGCCAGCACTAGAAGGAAAATTGACCTCCAATGCGATACGCGTTCCAGTCCCAAATGGTTCATTGGTTATGCTGAATCTGGAAGTAAACACAGCAACTTCGGTAGAAGCCATCAATACCATCATGAAAAAATATGCACTGGAAGGCGAACTGGTTGAGCAAATTAAATATTCGTTGAATAACGAATTAGTTTCTTCTGATATTGTAGGAACCTCCGCGCCATCCATCTACGACAGTAACGCCACCATCGTTTCTAGAGACGGAAAAAACATAGTGCTTTATATCTGGTACGACAACGAATACGGCTACAGCCACCAAGTGATCCGCCTAGCCAAATACATTGCCAAAGTAAGACGCTTTACGTATTACTAGCCAAACCTTTACAGGCTGGGAATTGCAATTTTTTAATTTTAATTTTAGTTTTTTAGATAATAAATCACCCCAGCCTGAATTCAATAGAAATCCTCCAAGTTTTAGAACATGGCGGATTTTTTATTTTGTATACTCTGAATTCTTAAATCTAAATCAGCAGTCTAAAATTACTTTGGGCGTGACCCCATTGAGAAAAGCGGCCAACTTTTAGTAACGCTTATACGGCCGCTTACCTCAACGCGGTCGGGCTATCCATGCTACTTTGGTAGCTTATTTCTATCCCTCACGCGAAAAAAACGTTTAGCTAGCTTTTTCTTAAACAGACAAATACTTAACACTCATATTTCAAACCATTTACCTTGTTTCTATTTTAATGAATTACTATTTTTCTTAACTTCGTTTAGTTGAATCTATATTTTGACGAACAAGAAATGAATTCAGAAATACAAGCATATAACAACAAACAAATTGAAGCTGACAAAGCAATTTGCAACCTGCTAGCAACAACTATTAACAGTGAACTAACCGAAGCCGAAAATAAAATTTGGCACGCAATCTCTGTCTGGTTTTTAGATGGCAATCCAATTGTAGGTTACGAAAAACTCAAGGATAAAGTACGCCTTTTATTTTGGAGTGGAAAACTTTTGAAGAAGAAAATCTTAAAAAAGAAGGAAATTTTAAAGCTACTGATATGCGCTATACTTCCGCTGATCAAATCGATTTAACTGATTTGTCCCGTTGGCTGAAAAAGTCAAGAGAAATTCAATGGGACTATAAAAACATCGTGAAACGCAAAGGACAACTTGAACGATTAAAATAAAAGATTAGCCCGAAAAAACTTCTCAAAATCTCAAACTTCATTCCTTTCAAACTTTTAAATAGGTAAAACGGTTGTACTCTTCACTTCCGAGATAATAAAAAAACTATTAATCAAAGATACTTCGGGCAGAATGGATAATTTCATTTGGTGGAAATGATGGTAGCTTTCCATGTCGGGCAATACAATTTTGAGCATATAATCAAAACTTCCAGATACAAAATTACATTCTACTACTTCCGGCAAATTTAAAATAGCCTGGTTAAAACTATCCGAAATATCAAAAGTCTGTTTCACCAAAGTCACCTGACAATAAACAGTGAGATTTTTGCCAAGTTTTTTCTTGTTCAAAATGGAAACATAACGCTCAATAACCCCCTCTTTTTCAAGACGTTTGACCCTGTCATGAACCGGAGTCAGCGACAGATTTATTTTATTCGAAATATCTTTTAAAGTCAAATGCGCATCTTCCTGCAGGAGGCGCAATATTTTTCTGTCGTTTTCATCTAAATTCATAACAAAAAGAAAATAAGTAAAAGTGTTTTATAACAAAATAATCCGATTAATTTTCTTTTTTAAAATCAAAATCAAGTCAAAAAAAGAATTATTTCATGTAAAACTACTAAATAAAAATAATATTTTCCTATTTTCATTTACAAAGAACAAAATTTTTCTTTATCTATTAAATTTGTAATTCAATTTTGAATCAACCACTAAATACAACAGTTATGATAATCGGTGTACCAAAAGAAATTAAGAATAACGAAAATCGTGTTGCTCTAACTCCAGCAGGTGTTGCTGAGATGAAAAATAACGGTCATAGTGTTTATGTTCAAGCAACTGCAGGTGAAGGAAGCGGTTTTGCCGATGAAGAATATGCTGCAGCCGGTGCTGTAATCCTGCCTACTATTGAAGAGGTTTACAGTATTGCCGAAATGATAATCAAAGTAAAAGAGCCAATCGCTTCAGAATATCCTCTTATCAAAAAAGATCAATTACTTTTCACCTATTTCCACTTTGCATCATCAGAACAGTTGACTCATGCAATGATTGAGCGTCAGGCTATCTGCTTGGCATACGAAACTGTTGAGAAAACAGACCGCAGCTTACCGTTATTGGTTCCAATGTCTGAAGTAGCAGGCCGTATGTCGATTCAAGAAGGCGCAAAATACTTAGAAAAACCTTTGAAAGGAAGAGGAATTCTTCTTGGCGGTGTTCCAGGTGTTCCTCCAGCAAAAGTATTAGTACTTGGTGGCGGAATTGTAGGAACTCAAGCTGCAAAGATGGCAGCAGGTTTAGGAGCTCAAGTAACTATAATGGATGTGAGCTTACCTCGTTTACGTCAATTAGACGATATTATGCCAGCTAATGTTATGACTCAAATGTCTAACGAATACAACATCAAAAAAGCAATTACAGAAACTGATTTAATCATTGGAGCTGTATTAATTCCAGGAGCAAAAGCACCACACTTAATTAAACGCGATATGCTAAAATTAATGCGTCCGGGAACAGTTCTTGTTGACGTTGCAGTTGACCAAGGAGGCTGTATCGAAACTTGTACTCCAACTACTCACGAAAACCCAACATTCATCATTGATGATATCGTACACTACTGCGTGGCAAATATGCCGGGTGCAGTACCATATACTTCTACATTAGCGCTTACCAATGCTACTTTACCTTATGCTGTACAATTGGCAAACAAAGGATGGCAAAAAGCTTGTGCTGAAAACGAAGAATTAAAAAAAGGATTAAATATTGCCAACGGAAAAATTCTTTACAAAGGAGTAGCCGATGCTTGGAATCTTCCTTTTAATGAAGAGTTAGTATTAGAAAACGCTGTTTGCTAATATTAAATAAGTGCTTACTACACTAGAAAAACCCGTTTTGTTCATCAAAACGGGTTTTCTGTTTTTATCAATAACAACAAAATCCGCCTCAAAGAGACGGATTCTTATATTTTTTCAAATCACGATTCTGTAATCTGAATACTATTCTTTCGGTTTAGTTAAATAATAAATAGGAATTCCTATCAACATTATAAAAACTCCCCAGCCACAAGTACTGGTTTTTGTAATCAATAAAGTAATTGAAATTATAGCGGAAATAACAATAAAAAGCATAGGTAAAAATGGGTATCCAAAAGCTTTATATGGTCTTTCGACATCTGGCATTTTCTTGCGAAGAATAAAAATTCCGTAGATCGTAAGAATGTAAAATATTAAAACAATAATTACCACGAAGTCTAGTAATGCACCATATTTGCCAGTTAAACACAAAGCCGAAGCCCAAATACATTGTGCCCACAATGCCCAAGCTGGAACGCTGGCGCTATTTAAATCTGCAGCTTTCTTGAAAAACACTCCGTCTTTTGCCATCGTATAATATACTCTTGCGCCAGCCATAATCAACCCATTATTGCAGGCAAAAGTCGAAATCATAATCATCAACGCAATAATTAGTGTTCCAATATCACCAAAAATAACTTGTGATGCTACAACAGCAACTCTGTCTGATTTTGCTGTCGCAATATCTTGCAAAGACAGCACTGCAATATACATTACGTTTGCCATTGTATAAATAACTCCAACGATTAATGTTCCCAGAAAAAGACTTAAACCTACATTCCGTTTTGGATTTTTAATTTCTTCGGCTATAAAAGTAACGCCTTCCCAAGCCACGCTCGAAAATTGTGATCCCACAAAAGCAGCTACAAAAGCTGATAGAAGAGCCGTTCCACTAATTGGCAGCCAAGATCCACTCGTAGTGTTAAGTGATTTTGAACCCCAAGCATCAGCCCAGTTGCCATTCCAAACTTCGGCTTTCGCAGCCAGAATAAAACCAAAAATAATTAGTCCCAGTAGTGATGAAATTTTGATAACTGTCAAGACCGTTTGCAAAATCTTGCTGTTTTTTACTCCGCGACTGTTGATATAAGTAAGCAGAATAATAGTAATTATAGACACAATTTGAGCTGCATTGAGTTTAAAATTACCCATTTCAAATAGAATATTTTCATCACTAAATGGCGGAAAAATATAAGCTGCAAATTTTGAAAAAGCAACACCAACTGCTGCAATTGTACCAGTTTGAATAACAGCAAAGAAACTCCAACCATATAAAAACCCTATCAGTTTTCCGTAAGCTTCTTTAATATACACATATTGACCGCCTGCTTTGGGAAACATTGCGCTCAACTCACCATAACTAACTGCTGCTACAATAGTCAACAATGCGGTAAGTATCCAAATTGCTATAAGCCATCCGGCAGAACCTACTTGGCGCACCATATCCGAGCTTACAATAAATATTCCAGATCCTATCATCGATCCTACAACAAGCATAGTTCCGTCTAATAATCCGAGTTCTCTTTTAAATTCTCCAGGTTTGTTTTCTTCCATTCTATTGGTTGTTTTTTATTGGTTGGCTAAAGATATACTTTTTTTATAAAATTCAAAGTAATTGAAAAATCACAAAAAGATTTTTTACATTTAGAAACTTATACAAGATTTTGCCATGGGCAAAGAGAACCTATTCTTGTCAAGAAAAATAAGTTGCAGCTTTTACAAAAAATTCTAACTGAAATTTAAATTATATTTTTTTAATACTATGATAATCTAATAAAGTCTGCCTACACATTTTTAGAAAATATTCCCCAAATCAACAAATACACTATACCATTATGAAACGAATTCTAATTTATATTTTCTTCATTCTGTTTGCTCATCAATTAGTTTTAGCACAAGACATAACTGGAAAAATCATTGATAGCAAAACCGGCGAAACTATTCCATACGCGAACATACTATTTAATGGGTCAAAGAGTTTAATTTCGAATGCAGATGGTTTCTTCTCTGTAACCGAAAACAATAGCGAAAACGATTCGGTTCTCGAAATATCCTATCTCGGATATGTTAACCAAACAATAACTTTAGATCAGTTGAAAAGCCAGCAAAATATTATCAAGATGCAGCCTGGTGTTTTTGAACTGGCGGATGTAAATGTTTCCAACATTAAACCAAACCCTTATAGTATAATGGCAACGGTTAAGGAAAACTTGGTCCGTAATTACAAAAGAGAAGATCAATCATCAAAAGAAGTTTTGTTTTATCGTGAGGAAAACTCTTTTACTCCAAAAATAATGGATATGGAAATTACAAAATCAACTGGTTTTACAAAGGATAACCTAAAACTAACTAACGCTGAAATAACTTCATTTAATGCTAAAATCCTATCACATCCACCTAAAGAATATACGGATATTTTTTGCAATTATTACAGTAGTATTAAAACTGAGAAGGACAAACGAGTATTTTCTTCTAAACTTGATGTGGTCAAAGCGACAAAATTAAAGGACGAAGATCGTTCGGCTGATGTTGATGATTTACAAGAAACAGCCACAAAAATAGTACTAAAACATCTAGACACTACAAGATATTACAGAATTAAAAGCGGGCTTTTCGGTTCAAGAGATTCAATTTCTTTACGAAAAGATTTATATAAGAGAAAACTAAACAAAGAGAATAAAAATCAAGTTGCTTTATCTAAACGCAGTCTAGAGAATTTTATGTCGAAGAATAACTTTTTACAAAACAGCAAATTAGATTTTGTAACCCAGTATGAACTTTATCATTATGAATACGAAGGTGCTATTTATTCGAATGAAAATGAATTTGTTTATGTACTAAACTTTAAACCCAAGAAGAGCAAAGCAAAATACACTGGAAAACTTTACATCTCTGAAACCGATTATGGAGTTGTTCGAGCAGATTACACATTGGCGGACAATAAGACCGTGAAAGGATTTAATATGAAATTCCTATTGGGTATAAAATCATCTGAAAATATTAGTAAAGGAACACTACTCTTTAATCGTAATGCAAGCGGTATAGGCTATTATTTACGTTATGCTTCAAAAGAAAGAGGAGTCTATTTCTATTTAAATAGACCTTTAAAATTTATCGAATTGACAAGCGAAGAAAAAGATATACTTGCACTGGATATTAAAATAGAAGGAAATACGTTTCATAAAAAAGAAATAATGACAATTTCTAATACAGAAATATCAAATAACGCATTTGTAGCTAGTGATGAGAAAGATTTTAAATTCATACCCATAAAACAGTATGATCCTAAACTATGGAAAGGCATCATCACAATTGAGCCTTTAGAAGAAATGAAACAATTTAAAACTGTAAATTAATTTTGTAATTTAAATCAAAAAAACATGAATAATTATTTAACTACACGGTTCACCTGTGCAAAATTACGACGATAATACGGTTCTTTGGTTGAAGAAATAATCACTCCAGAATGCGTAGAGGAATGAATGAATTTTATTTCATCTTCAGCTACTTCTACAACCATTCCAACGTGATTGATTCTGCTTCTTCCATTAGTTTTAAAGAAAATTAAATCTCCTTTTTGCGCATACTCATCGTCTATTTTTTCGCCTATCGAAGATTGTTCAATAGATGATCTTGGCAGTTTTATGTCAAATGCTCCAAAAGTAGAATACATCAAACCAGAACAATCGAATCCTGTAGTACTAGTTCCTCCGCTTCTGTATCTGGTTCCTATTTTATCTGATGCCGATTGAATTATCTGATTTATCAAATCTTGGTTCGCTATATTTATCGATGCATGTATTGTATCTTTTGGTCTTTCAACTTGGTAACCCGCTACTTCTTCTTTACTATTTTTTTCGATTTTATAATTAGAAGCCAGAATACTCAACTTTGAACCAACCAATAATTTTTGCTGAATGGCTGGATTTTGCTTTTCTAAAACAGCTACTGTTATTCCATATTTTTTGGCAATTCCGTATTTAGTTTCTTTGGGTAAAACCTCATGAATAATTTCAGAAGCTACAATTGGAGAATCTGTGCTTTCAGACTTCTCTTTAGTTACACGCTCAGCAGTTTCAACAGCAGACTCTTTACTTTCAACCACTGGAACTTCTTTTGTTTCGGGCTTTTTCTCTTCAGTAACAGTTTCATTTTCGAGTTTCTTTCCATTACTTGGAATCGTAATCGTCTGTCCAATACTCAATCCTTTCTTTCCAATTTTTGGATTGGCATGTTGCAATTCTTTTAACGAAATTCCATAGATCTTAGCAATGACATATAAAGACTCTTTAGGTTTAACTTCATGTGTCAAAGAAACTGTTTGTTCTACAGCAGTCTCAACAATCTCTTGATTCTTTGAATTTGATAAATTTGCTATTTCTTTTTGAGTAAGACTTGATGGAATAATAATCGTCTGGCCTATTTTCAATCCTTCTTTTTCTAATTGAGGATTGGCTTTATAAAGCAATTCTTGAGTAGTTTTGAATTGCTTGGTAATTCCGTATAATGTTTCTTTGGGTACTACTTGGTGATTAATTTCTGTTGTCTTTTCGGAATCGGCAACTGCTGAATTATTTGTGTTTTTTATTTCAGAATTTGGAATCACCAGAACTTGGTTAAGCTGTAATGTTTTTTTAGCTTTAGGGTTTAGCTTATAAATAGAAGCGATTGAAACATTGTATTTTTGGGCAATACTAGAAATTGTTTCACCTTTTACTATGGAATGTTTAATGTTATTGTCTTGCGAAAAAACACTTATACTGCATAAAAAAAGTGTTAAAACTATTAATCTAAAATACTTCATATTTTTTATTTATTCCTCATTCTTTAACAATACACGCATTTTTGAGGGAGTTATTAAATTTGCTGTGTTTGTGTTTCAAAAAAAAATCTTTGAAGAATTACAAATATAGCTCATTATGTTAGAAATCAAAACTAAAATCCTGCTAAAATTCTTAAGAAAATCAAAAACATTAGTCTTTTGTCGTTAATATTGACGCTTTAATAAATGCTTTTAAAAGTTTCTACAAACTTTTAAAAATCGCTGCATAATGAAATACTGTACCCAAAAGCACAAAGAAATGCCAAATAGTATGAAAGTAGCTTTTATGTCCTTTTACATAAAAATAAACACCAACAGTATAACTCAATCCTCCGGCAAGAATCCACAGAAACACTGAAAAAGGCATAACTCCCCACAAAGGTTTTATTACAAAAACAATCATCCAGCCCATCAATAAATACAGCGCAACCGAAATAAACTTAAAACGGTCAACGTAGAAAATCTTGAAAAAAATTCCCAAAAAAACTATCGACCACATGATACCTAAAAAAACCAAAGCCATTTCTTTGTTCAAATAAATGACCATGAGCGGCGAATAGGTTCCTGCAATGAGACAATAAATACTGATGTGATCAGCAATTTTAAGCAGCTGTTTCGTTTTCTCTTTTTGTGCCAAATGATACAAAGACGAAAACAAATACACTAATAACATTCCTATTCCAAAAATAATAACGGAGGATTCCATGATTAAATTGTGTTCGCGTGCTTTTGTAATAAGAAACGGCATTCCGATTAAACAAAAAATTATCCCAAGAATATGTGAAATTCCATTGGCTAATTCTTCATTGCGGGTTTGAATTCTTCCTTTCATTTACATTCTGATTTAATAATTTTTATTTCATTAAAGATACAATTTCATCATCTAAATTTACTTATTCATCCAGAAAAATTAATACATAAAATGTCTATCCAAAAGGCAATCCTTATTATAAAACTAACGCCTTAGCCCTGATGGAAGCGGTATCCTTTTCGTGTCTCTTTTTTTAGAGATACGAAAAGATACAAGTGGACAGCAGGAACTAGCTCCTAAAAAAGTGTCCCCTGAATCAATTCCTGTTATGGATTGTTTTTAAATTAGAAAATATCGGTCACTAAAACTGTTTTAGGTTTTCGTCTAATTAGGGTAAAACAAGACTGTCGCAATCAAAATTCAGATCTATTGAGGTAAATAAATGATTGGCGTTGGTAATTTTTTCAGGATTCAGTCATCGGGCGATGGAGAGATGCGGATTGTCGCTTTTTTGCATAGTAAGAATTAATTATAGCTTTTTTCTTATCATTGTACTCTTTGATAAAAACACCACCATAATAAGATGGTTTCTGAAAAGCAACTATTAAGTTAGGAGCTCAAAACAGTTATTTTGTCTCATCCAAACTCTATTTTAATAGTTAGATTGCATAAAATCAAAAAAATAGCTAATTTTAATGACAAATACCACAAAATAATATATGAATAATTAACATTTTCTTTAAAAAAAGAGAGTGGTTTGTAAAATATAAAAATATGATTGGTAAAAATACTTTACTTGAGCTCTTCAAAATTTCCCCTACGCCAAGTTTGCTTTTGCAAATAGACTCGCCTAAATTTACTATTGCCGATGTCAATGAAGCGTATCTTGACGCTACCAAGTCTACACGCGAAGATTTACTTGGGAAAGGAATTTTTGAAGCATTCCCTGACAATGATTACGACACTACAGCTGATGGTGTTAAAAATTTATCCCATTCATTACAAACAGTTGTGCAAACCAACAAAAGGCATAAAATGGCAATTCAGAAATATGATCTTCCTATTCGAGGAACATCAAAATTTGAATTGAAATATTGGGAACCAGAGAACATCCCATTGATGAATAATAATGAAAAATTAAAATACATAATACATTGTGTTAAGGATGTTACTGAGAAAGTAACAGCAAAAAAACAAGCTAAAGAGTTTGAATATTTCTTTAACAACACCAATGATTTTTCCTGTATTGCCAATACCGAAGGATATTTCGAAATTGTTAATTTAAGTTTTAATAATGCATTTGGGTATTTACAAAACGAATTAGAAAAAGAACCCTTTATTGATTTTGTTCATCCTGACGATATAGCTGACACTTTGAAAGTATATGACAAGTTAAAATCGGGAGCAACTATTATTCATTTTATTAATCGCTATCGTAAAAAAGACGGTAGTTACCTATTTTTAGATTGGAGTGCTGCTCCTAATCCGGTTACTGGAAAACTTTATTGCATTGCCAGGGACATCACGGAACGTAAAAAGGCAGAAGAGGAAATCACTAAAGCCAATACAAAGTTTAGTTCCATTTTCAATTTTAATCCTGTTGCCATTGCCTTTACTCGTATATCTGATTCACAATTTATCCAGGTGAATGACACTTTTTGCCAAACAACAGGGTATAACAGAGAAAGTATCATAGGAAAAAAAGCTGTTGATTTAAAGCTTATTGGTGCAGCTGAAAGAGAAAAAATAATTGCGCAAATTATAGGTCCAGGAAGCCAAACAAAAGATGTTGAAGGAACGCTTAGGAAATTCAACGGAGAACTTATTGAGGTGCTTTATAGAGTTGAAAAAATTGAAATAGATAGCGAACCTTGTTTAATAACGGCATTAATCGATATTACCGATCGAAAAACGGTACAAAGAGAACTGCGGACTTTAAATCAAGAACTGGAACAAAGAGTAAAGAAAAGAACAGAAGAAGCTGAAAAAGCCCTTAAAGAAAATACTATTATTCTTGAAAGTATTGGGGATGCGTTTATTGCAGTAGATATTAATTGGACAATCACCTACTGGAATCGTATTGCAGAGCGAGATTTAAGCATGTTGAAAAATGAGATTCTCGGTAAAAATTTATGGGATGTATTTTCGGATAGTATTGATTCAGAATCCTACAAAAAATATCATCAGGCAGTTGCTACGAATCAAGTCGTTCATTTTGAAGATTATTATCTGGCTTTAAACAAGTGGTATGAAATAAGTGCCTATCCATCAGAAAGTGGATTATCTATTTTCTTTAAAGACATAACAGAACGAAAAATATCAGAAAAAAAAATAAAGCAAAGTGAAGAGCGCTTCAAAGCCTTAATGGAAAATAATTTTGATGTAATTTCACTCAGCGATGATGATTTAAACCTAATTTACCGAAGCCCTTCAGCTACCCGTATTACCGGCTGGACAGATGCCGAGATGAAAAACGAGAACGCCACTTCTAAAATATATTCCGAAGACAGGGAAAAGACAAAAAACACCATCAGAGAAGCCATAAAAAATCCAGGGGAGCCTATTTACTGTTTATTCCGTTACCTGCATAAAGGCGAGTACTATATTTGGCTGGAAGGAACGGTTACCAAATTAGCTGATGGCAATGATATAAAAGGCATCATATACAACTGCCGCGATGTCACGCAAAGAATTGAATTAGAGCATTTGTTGGTAAAAGCAAATAGTCTGGCAAGACTTGGCAGTTGGGACATTGATTTAGTAAAACAAACCGTTTACTGGAACGATATTACCAAAGAAATTCACGAAGCGGAAAGTAGTTTTGTTCCTGACCTCGCAACAGGACTGAATTTTTATAAAGAGGGAACCGATAGGGAATTGATAAGACAAAAAGTAAAAGAAGCCATTGAGTTGGGAAAGCCTTGGGACGAGGAGCTAGAGATCGTTACGGCAAAAAATAATGTACGCTGGATTCGCACCATTGGAGAAACTGAATTTATTGGTGGTAAATGCGTAAAGATCTATGGAAGTTTTCAGGATATTGACCAACGCAAAAAAGCGGAAATAGAGACAGAAAGACTTAATGAGCGATTGAAGCTGGCAATGCTGAGTGAACAATTAGGACTATGGGATTGGGATATAAAAAATAACAAGCTTATATGGGATGAAGAAATGTACAGACTGTATAACCTTACCCCAAATGAATTTACATCCGTTTATGAAGGATGGACTTCAAGGGTGCATGAAGAAGACAGACAACGGGTAGATAATGAGATACAATTGGCCCTTGAAAATAAAAAAGATTATAACCCTGAATTCAGAATTGTATGGCCTGATTTATCTGTTCATTATATAAACGCCTCAGGAATTATTGAAAGAGACAATGATGGAAATGCGATACGTATGACTGGCTTTAACTGGGATGTTACCGAACGAAAAGAAGCCGAAGAAAAATTGATTGAAAGCGAAAAACTTTTTCGGGACCTTTTCCAGAATATGCGTCAGGGCTTTGCTTATTGCAAAGGGATTATTGAGAACGGAAAAGTGGTTGATTACCTCTATATAGCAGTTAATACCGAATACGAAAAAATCTTTCAGGTAGAAAATATCAATGGAAAAAAAATATCGGATGTATTTCCGGAAGCGATAATATCTGACCCTTCTTATTCTCAGGTATTACAGGAAGTGGTTTTGCAGCGTAAAAGCCTGAAGTTTGAAACTTATTACACCCCTTCCGAAAAATGGCTTTCGGTAACATTTTATAATGCAGAAAATGAAAATTTTGTCTTGCTGATTGAAGACATTACTGAAAGCAAGGAATCCAAAGAATTAATCGAAAAAAGCAATGAACGCTTTGAGTATGTTACCAAAGCCACCTTTGATGCCATTTGGGATTGGGATATAAATACAAATACTATTTATTGGGGAGAAGGATTTGAAAAAATATTTGGTTACAATCTCAAAGAACTCAAAGATGATAGCGATACCTGGACGAAAAACATCCATCCTGATGATTTGGAAAAAATAACACAAAGTTATTATAATACTGTTAAAAGTAATGCAATCAATTGGATTGAGGAATACCGATTTAAAAAAAGCAATGGTCAGTACGCCTATATAATCAATAAAGGAATAGTAATTCGGGATACTTCTGGCAGAGCTATCAGAATTATCGGAGCCATGCAGGACATTACCCAAAAAAAACAAGAGGAGCAGCGATTAAAATTATTAGAATCGGTAATTACCAATACCAATGATGCCGTTGTCATAAAAGAAGCGAAACCTTCAAGTGAATTAGGACGAAAAATTGTTTATGTCAATGAATCCTTTACTCATATGACCGGTTATACTTCGGATGAAATTATTGGTAGAACGCACAAGTTATTACAAGGTCCTAATACCAATGAAGAAGAATTAGTTCGTTTTTATAAAGCCCTGGATGAATGGCAACCCTGTGAAATTTCCATTATCTATTATAATAAAGAAGGCAAAGAGTATTGGGTTAACCTATCATTGAATCCTGTGACGAACTCCAAAGGAGAATATACGCATTGGATTTCAATAGAACGGGATATAACCGAAAAAAAAAATCAGGAAATAAAAATAAAAGAAACAACACAAACACTATTAGATACCCTTGAAAGTATTCAAGACGGGTTCTATACTCTAGATTCCAATTGGAATGTTAGCTATTGGAATAAAGAAGCCGAGAGAATATCAGGTAGGACCAAAGAAGAAATGATAGGTAAGAACTTTTGGGAACTATACAATGGTCGTATTTCAGAAAAGATTAATAAAGTCTTTCATAAAGCCAAATCTAACAATAAACCTATCCGATTTGAAGTATACTTAAAACAAAGCAAATATTGGATTGAATTAAATGCTTTCCCTTCAGAAATGGGGCTAACTGTCTATTTCAAAAATATTACCGAAAGAAAACACACCGAGTCCAAACTCAAAAAAGTAAACCGTTCATTAGAAAATCATGTAAAAGGATTGGCTATTTCTAATCAAGAGCTTGAGCAATTTGCCTATGTTGCTTCTCATGATTTACAAGAACCTTTGAGAATGATTACGAGTTTTCTAACACAAATCGAAAAAAAATATGAAGATGTGCTGGATGAAAAAGGCAAAAAATACATCTTCTTTGCCGTTGACGGTGCCAAACGAATGCGACAAATTATACTGGATTTATTGGAATTTTCAAGAGTAGGAAAAAATGAAAACAGACACGAAAAGGTTGATTTAAATACTATAATAGAAGAAATTATTTTACTATACAGAAAACAAATAGAAGAAAAAAAAGCCAAAATAAATTATGAAGCACTTCCTATATTACAAAGTTGTGCTGCCCCATTGAGACAGGTTTTTCAAAACTTAATAAGCAATAGTTTAAAATATTCCAGTCCAGACATTGCGCCTATTATAAATATTTCCTGCAGTAATAGTGCTACTTCATGGATATTTGAAATAAAGGATAATGGTATTGGTATTAACCCAGAATATTATGATAAAATATTTATTATTTTTCAACGCCTGCATAGCAAAGAGGAATATTCAGGAACCGGTATGGGATTAGCCATTACCAAAAAAATTATAGAGAATTTAAGAGGGCAAATTTGGGTAAAATCAGAAGAAGGAAAAGGCACCAGTTTTTATTTTACCATTCCAAAAAAATAAACAACAGAAAACATGAAAAGAATTCACATTTTACTAGTCGAGGATAACGAAGGAGATATTCTTTTAACTACAGACGCATTAGAAGAGGGAAAAATAATCAATAAAGTGAGTGTCGTTAAAGACGGTAAACTAGCTATTGATTTTTTAAACAATAAAGAACCCTATGTTGATGCAGAAATACCAAATCTGATTTTACTGGATATTAACTTACCAAAAAAAAATGGTCACGAAGTATTGAAGTATATTAAAACGAGTGAAAAATTTAGGCATATTCCTATCATTATGCTTACCACTTCCTCTTCCGAAAAAGACATCCATGAAGCTTACAATCATTATGCTAATTGTTTTATTACCAAACCCGTGGACGTAGATGAATTTATAGAAGCGGTGACAAAAATTGAAAGTTTCTGGATTAATATAGTACAACTTCCTTAAAAAAATTAAAATGAAAGCGATTAATGATAATAAGCATTATGAGATAGTCGTCGTCGAAGATAATTTAGGCGATTATACCCTTATTGAAGATTATTTAGAAGAACAATTTTTATCCTATACTATTTCTTGGGCTAAAAATTTTAATGAAGCCAAACTAATCGTAAACAATTCAAATATTATATATGATTTAGTACTCTTAGACCTTTCGCTACCTGATAAAAGCGGAGAAGAACTTATAAATGAAATAGCACTACTTTACCATGGTATACCAATAATTGTTTTAACTGGATATTCCGATATTAATTTTGGCATAAAATCATTATCGCTGGGCGTCTCTGATTATTTGATAAAAGATGAATTAGATGCCAATATATTATATAAAAGTATTGTTTACAATATAGAAAGGAGAAAAATAGCACTACAATTAGAGACTTCTGAAAAACGATATAGCGATTTATTTCATTTAAGTCCCCAACCTATGTGGGTTTATGACATAGAAACTTTGCGCTTTTTAGACGTAAATCTAGCCGCAGAAAAGCATTATGGTTATTCGTTACAGGAATTTTTGGGAATGACAATTAAAGACATCAGACCATCTGAGGATACCCCTATATTAATTAGAGATCTTGAAAGCATAAATAAAAAAGTAGGGACTATACCATCTGGATTCGTTAGGCATCAAAAGAAAAATGGAGAAATAATATACGTTGAAATCCAAAGCAATACCATACCTTTTCAGAACACAGTCGGCAGACTTATTTTGGCCAATGATGTCACAGAGCGTAATGCTTATGTCGAAGCCATCGAAAAACAAAATGAAAAATTAAAAGAAATTGCATGGGTACAATCTCATGTGGTAAGAGCTCCCTTGTCAAGAATAATGGGTCTTATTGATATTATTAAAAACTACGGCATTGATGATATTGAAAATGAAGAATTATTGAATTATTTGTTGGTCTCAGCCGAAGAACTTGATAATGTTATTAAAGATATTTCAAAAAAAGCGGAAACTATTAATCTTGATATAACATAAAGTCCCACCTCTAAAATAAAGTCTCCTTATTTTTTTCTTGAATCTCTTTAAAATTCCAGCGCTACGAAGTCTCCCGACTTTTAACGCATAGACCTTTGCAACTGCATATTTATTTTTAAAAATCATCATAAAGACAACAAAACCATTATTTTGTAATTATATCTTAATTTAAAAACACAAACTTTAAAGCATTTTTAATAATAAAGGTAATCACGATAAAAGTCAGGAGACTTTTAGTTAATTTACGTTTTACAATAACATTTAAAAAAGTTCGAAGTCGGGACACTTCGAAGAGCTGGTCGAATACCTGCCCTATCGTTTTGAAACCATTCGCGAAAAAGCCCTAAAAGAACAACTGGCTGAGAAAGAGGCCATCATACAAGAAATGGAAATCCAGATGGAGACTATGAGGGAATTGATTAAAAAACAATAACGAATTGGAATTGTGAGGAAATCAACTATATTTGGTTTTATAAAAAGTGTGTATTATATCATATTTACACACTCCCTTTTGGGTGGATATGTGTGACAGTTGCACACATATATTTTAGTTATGCCTAATTGTACCGCAGTAGTAGATTCCAATATATTAAGTTTTAAACACTATAGAAATTAAAAAAATGTTTTCTTTATTCGCTTAATGAAGTTGCTGCTTTTTCATTAATTTTGACATCATTAAGACAAGCCTAAAAAACATCAAATGCCAGAAATAAAAGAATATATCCAAATTGATAAAATTACTCCGTCAGTAGAAGATGGACAAATCAATATTTATGGAGAAGAAGAACCAGATATAATTAAAAAAAACATTTGGGATACTTCAATAAAAGTAGAAGAAAATGGATATTATTGGAATGGAGAACCTATACTTAAAAGAGGTAATAACATAAATACTGAAAAACCAATAGTAGCAGAATTATTCTGCGGATGTGGGGGGACTTCATTAGGTTTTGAGATGGCTGGTTTTGAAACTGTACTTGGCTGTGATATTCATGCACCTTCAATTCAAACTTTTCAAGCAAATCATCCAAATTGTTCAACAATAACTGGAGACGTAAAAAAAGTAAACCCCGAAACAATTAAAGAGTTACTAAATGGAAGACAGCTTGACGTTTTAATAGGTGGAATTCCTTGTCAAGGTTTCTCATTAAACAACAGAAAACGACACGAGAATGATGACAGAAATTATATGTATAAAGAGTTTGCTCGATTTGTAGAAGTATTGCAACCAAAAGTTGTTGTTCTTGAAAATGTTTCTGGAATGAAAAGTACTGGTAATTTCGTAAATGATATAGAAACACATTTAAGTCATATCGGAAATATGAATGTAAAAAGTAAACTTCTATATGCTCCAGATTACGGTGTTCCACAAAAAAGAACTAGACTTGTTTTCATTGGAATCAGAGATAACGAATTTGATTTTAATGATATTATTAAAACACACGGTTCTGAAACAGAAAAGAGTTATGTTACAATAAAAGAAGCAATAGGAGATTTACCCTCCTTGAAAATAAAAGAAACTAAAAATAAATACAAAAAGCCACCATTTAGTGAATACCAAGAGTTAATGAGAATTAATACGAATGGAACTTTTACTAATCATACCGCTCCAAATCATCCATTAGATACAGTTGAAAAAATTAGAAATACAAAACCTGGTGAACCTATGTATGAAAAGTTCAAACAACGTATTCGTTTAGCGTGGGATATTTTAAGTCCAACACAAGTTTCAGGAGGCATTCGTCCACAATTTCAATTTGGACACCCCGAAGACAATAGAGGGTTATCAATACGAGAGAGATGTAGAATCCAAAGTTTTCCTGACGATTTTATTGTCAAAGGCGGGATTGTACAAGCTAGAGTTCAAACGGGTAATGCAGTCCCTCCTTTATTAGCAAAGGCTGTGGCATTAGCAATAAAAAAATACTTATAGATGAATTATAGAATCTGGTACAGTACTGAAAGTTTTGCTGATTATATTATTGCAAATACTGAACTAAGGAATAAAACTTATGTTAAGAAAAAGATGTATGAGAGTGATGCAAATAATGCAAAGAATTTCCATACAATGCCTGACCACATTAAGAAAATACTTTATTTAGATGCACCTGATTTAATAGTAGAAATTGACCACGAACCTATCTTTTCCGTTGAAGTTTCAACTGAAGCAGGAACTGGTCACAATGCTTTTCAAAGATTCGCTAGATTAGCGGCCTCAGTCGAAAACAATGTTCCAGCTTTTTATATTTATCCTGAAGCGGCAATCATCACACGAACAAATAAACCTTTACTATGGGATAGAATAAACCCTTTGGTATTTAAAGCATTAGATGATGTAATGTCGATTTACGGCATTCCTGCTCTTCTTTACTATTATCCAAGTGATTATAGAACTCATCCTAATCCTTCAACTTCTGAAAATCAATTAAGTAAAGGAATCTTGCATGACCCAAATAGAAATTATTCAGGTAGTCCTTTAGGTACAGATGCCGAAATGACTAATATGTTCATTGCTATGAATGAAATAATTGCTGTATTTGAAAGATATGGAATAGTAACAGGTAGAGAAAAATTACTTGGTAATAGAACTGTTATTGCAAGAAGAACATTTATGAATCAGGAATTTCAGAATAAAGGAGGACACTTAAATATGTCTCCATTGTCTGCAACAATAAAAATTCCAACTCAATATTTGTTAAACTACCTTTCACAATTTGAAAATGCCAATTACTCAATTGGAGAATTATTAAGAAGTCGAGACGAAACAATAATTTACAAAGTAAATGCAACTTTTAGAGGTGACCCATACCCAGGAGCATTGGCTGCAATTGACTATTTACTATGTAGAGAAGGAAAATCATTTGAAGAGAGAAGATTTAATCTTGTTATTGCTTGGTCTGATATAGATATTGATAATGTAAATAATACAATCGTTCTTCCTGGGGTTAAAGGCAAAGTAAATGATTTTGTGAATGCCGTTCAAGCAAGTGAGAACAAAAACATTCTTTCGAAAGATTATGCGAATATTGCTAATCACGAAATCCCTAGGTACTATATGCAAGTTCGATACGGTTCAACATATTCTAAAGTAAAACATATCCGTGTGTTCTCATATTTTGCTGATGCAATATTATTTCCAGACGGAGCTTTATGGAGAGACGCTTAATTATGAAAGAAGAGAAAGTAACAATAAATCTATTGAACTGGCTAGAAAGTAATGATTGGAAAATTATTTGCTATGATTTCCCGCAAAGTGGCACTGGTGTATTATTGCACCCTAATTCAGAAGAAAACAGAACTACAAAAAACAAGGGCGGTATAATTCCAGATATAATTGCTGTAAAAAACAACTGCGCACTATTCTTTGAAAATAAAGATAGGTTTTATGAGCCTGACTTTAATAAACTCTTTTTGTTAAGGACTGAACAAAAATACTCTAATTCACTTGCTCAATTACTGTACGGATATAATGTAAAAGTCATATATTATGGAGTAGCAATATCTGATGTAGAAAAAGAAATAAATAAATCTAAACTTCATCTTGAAAAAATTCAGTTTTTAATTAGCACAAACGAGGAAAAAAATATTACCATTCATTATGATGCTGAAGGAATATTTACCAAAAATTAAAATAATAGAGGAAAAATAAACCCCGATAGCGCGGATTTGCAATCCGTGCCCACACAGTACATCGACAAAGTGAGAAATAATAATAATAATAATAATAATAATAATAATAATAAATAAATTGGGTTTGATAATTGGAATGGGCATGGATTGCAAATATGCACTATCGTAGCAACAAACCCACAATTTGCACAAGTAAAAGAAATAGAATCTACCAAGAAAAAGAAATAACAAAGCGTAAAATATAAATAGGTCAAGTCCAAACATAAAACTAGCTAGCCAGTTTAAATTTATTCCTATCGCAGTTATATAAATACATTCCGCATTTATATTTATGCTAGTCCTATTTGTATTTATAACAGTCTGATTTGTATTTATAACAGTCTGATTTGTATTTATTGTAATCTGACTTGTATTTAAAACAATCCGATTTATACTTATACGTGTCCGACTTAAATATATCACAAGCCGAAACGTAAATACAAAAGGACTGAAAACAAAACCGAAAATTAACGCTCCCTTAATCCCAAACCTCGGCACCAGAATATTTTATCTTAAAAAAACAAGAATACAAACAAGCTTGAAATGACAGCAGAATAAGCTCCTAATTCAACATGCTTTTAAACAAATATTTCTTCAAATAATAATACCAAAACTGATTTTAAAACTAAAAAATATACTAATTTTAGGACAATAATTTATTTTTAATAAACACACATTTTGAAAAATTTTATTTTATTTATATTACTGTCTCCTTTATTTACATTTGGACAAAACATAAAAGGAAGTGTATTAAACAGCAAGAATAGTCTCCCTATTCAAGATGCGAATATCACTCTGAACCAAATTGATGGAAACACCATAACCGACGAAAGAGGCTTATTTACTCTAAAACTTTCCGGAAAACTGGAAGAAAGTGATTCCTTGTATGTATCCCACATTGGCTACACTCCAAAAAAGATTAGTTTCCTTGATTTTAAAAAAAGTAATTATCTGATTTTTCTAGATGAGCAAATAGAAATTTTAAACGGACTGACACTTTCTTCTGAAAAGAAAGAATTAAAATCAAAACTAAACTTTACAAAATTAACCCCATTACAATATCCAATTTCCTCTTTTGGTTCTGTTTTAAACGACAACAAAATATATGTAATTGGTGGTGACGGTTCCTTCTCGACAGATGCCTGGAAAAAAGTACAATATGAAAAACCAGGCTTTGAGATAGAAGATTATTTCAAAGAACTCAAATTTCAATTTTCCGGTCAATATTACAAAGGCAATCTATTGGTTTATGATATAAAAACTAATCTATGGGAAACTTCAGAAATAAAATTCAGAAAAAGAGCCTGTCATAATTTAAATATTTACAACAATACCATATATGTCCTAGGTGGCAAAAAAATTTCCGTTAATGGTAAATTCGAATATTTGGAAGACAAAATTGAAGTTTTTGACACAAAGAAAGCAACAGTAGCCATAGACAATACCAATCCGCATCAGGCTGCAAATTTTGCCTCCTTCACTTACAACGGAGCAATAATTACTATGGGAGGTTCTATCAAAATGAGAGAAAATGGATCAAAAATTTACACTGACAAAGTACATTCGTACGATATAAATTCTGGTTATTGGTACGAATTATCGAATATGCCTACTGCAAAAGAAGCCAATGGAATCCTGATTAAAGATAAAATATATTTGATAGGAGGCTTCAACGGTAAAGAGTTATCTTCAATAGAAAGTTTCGATTTAGTTACAGGAACTTGGAAAACCGAAGGAGAATTTTTTAACAGCCTGAGCTATCCTGCCATTACCTGTAAAGACGATATGATATACATTTTTGAAAATGAAAAAATGTATTCTTATGACATAAATACAAAAACGCTAAAAGAATACCTGATCAATTTACCTTTGAAAGCCTCAAAACTATATTATTGTGAGGACAAATTATACTTAATTGGTGGTTATCTCGAAAACTATTACTCTCAATATCCATCAGCAAATCTTCTCAGAATTGACATCGATGAATTTGAAAATACAAAACCCAACAGAATTAAAACTTTATAAGTCAATCGTTTTATAAACAAAAAACTCCCAAGCTGCCTTGAGAGTTTTTTTTATCTAAATTTTTAAAAGCTTATGAATTAGCTTCAGCGGCGATTAAATTCAATGCAGAACCAGCAACAAACCATCCAATTTGACTTGCGTTATAAGTATGGTTACCCAAGATGATATCTTTGCTTCCATCTGCGTGAACGAATTCTATACTTAATGGTTTTCCTGGAGCAAAATCAACCAAATCAATGAAATTGATAGTATCATCCTCTTGGATTTTGTCATAATCCCCTTCGTTAGCAAATGTCAACCCTAGCATCCCTTGTTTTTTAAGGTTCGTTTCGTGGATACGGGCAAATGATTTTACCAATACTGCTTTTACTCCTAGGAAACGAGGCTCCATAGCGGCATGCTCGCGAGAAGATCCTTCACCATAATTGTGATCTCCAATAACTATTGAAGGAATACCAGCAGCTTTGTAGGCACGCGCCACAGCTGGAACTGCTTCATAAGCACCTGTCAATTGGTTTTTAACCGAATTTGCAGTTTGGTTGAATGCATTGACAGCACCAATCAGCATATTGTTTGAAATATTATCTAAATGCCCGCGGAAACGCAGCCATGGTCCTGCCATAGAGATGTGATCTGTAGTACATTTTCCGAAAGCTTTGATCAACAATTTAGCTCCTGAAATATTTTTACCATCCCACGGATCAAATGGTGCTAAAAGCTGTAATCTGTCTGATGTTTCACTTACCAAAATTTGAACACTTGAACCATCTTCAGCTGGTGCTTGAAAACCTGCATCTTCAACATCAAAACCTCTTTTTGGCAATTCGTCACCAAATGGAGCAGTTAATTTAACGGCTTCACCATTATCGTTCAATAAAGTATCAGTTAGTGGATTGAAATCCAATCTTCCTGAAATAGCCAGTGCAGCCACCATTTCCGGCGAAGTTACAAAAGCATGTGTATTTGGATTACCGTCTGCTCTTTTAGAGAAATTGCGGTTGAATGAATGAACAATAGTGTTTTTTTCTCCTTTGTCAGCTCCTGTCCTGTCCCATTGTCCGATACATGGTCCGCAGGCATTTGTAAATACTTTAGTTCCCATTTTTTCGAAAGTGGCGATGATACCGTCTCTTTCGATAGTGTAACGAATTTGTTCCGATCCTGGATTGATTCCGAATTCTGCTTTTGGAGTGATTCCGTGTTCAACAGCTTGGTTCACGATTGAAGCAGCACGAGCCATATCTTCGTAAGAAGAGTTAGTACAAGAACCGATTAATCCCCATTCTACTTTAATTGGCCATCCATTTGCAGCAGCTTCCGCTTTCATTTTTGAAACCGGAGTTCCGCGGTCTGGCGTGAAAGGTCCGTTGATATGCGGCTCTAATTCTGATAAGTTGATTTCGATAAGCTGATCAAAATATTTCTCTGGATTAGCATACACTTCTGGATCTGCAGTTAAATATGAAGCTACTTTATCGGCAGCATCAACTACATCCTGACGATCTGTAGCCGCTAAATACCTGCGCATAGAATCATCGTAACCAAAAGTAGATGTTGTGGCACCAATCTCGGCACCCATATTACAGATAGTTCCTTTTCCCGTACAAGACATTGAAGTTGCTCCTTCGCCAAAATATTCTACAATAGCTCCAGTTCCGCCTTTTACGGTAAGAATATCGGCAACTTTTAGGATAACATCTTTTGGAGCTGTCCAACCCGATAATTTTCCAGTCAATTTTACACCGATTAATTTAGGAAATTTCAATTCCCAAGACATTCCAGACATTACATCTACCGCATCAGCACCACCAACACCAATTGCTAGCATACCTAATCCGCCTGCGTTTACAGTATGAGAATCGGTACCGATCATCATTCCTCCTGGGAAAGCATAGTTTTCTAGAACAATTTGGTGAATAATTCCTGATCCTGGTTTCCAAAAACCGATTCCATATTTATTTGAAACTGAAGATAAGAAATCGAAAACTTCTTTTGATTGTTTATTTGCGACAGCTAAATCTGATTCAGCTCCGTTTTTAGCTAAAATCAAGTGATCACAGTGAACTGTTGTAGGAACAGCGACTGTTTTTTTTCCAGCGTGCATAAATTGCAATAAAGCCATTTGAGCCGTTGCATCCTGACAAGCTACTCTATCTGGAGCAAAATCCACATAATCAACCCCTCTTCCATAGGCTTGCTTCGCAACTCCATCCCAAAGGTGACTGTATAAAATTTTCTCTGTCAACGTAAGCGGGCGACCGACTATTTTGCGTGCGGCATCAACACGACTTGTCATGTTGGCATACACTTTTTTAATCATTTCAATGTCAAAAGCCATAAGATTTACGTATTTGTTTTTATTATTTAATTTATAACATCACAAGTTACAAAAAAATGAGTAGTTATTAAAAAAAACCGCCTCAAAACATAATTTTGAGACGGCTTCTTCATATTTATTTTATCAAAATACATTTATTGTGGCACTTGAATAGCGAAGCTATACGTACATCTTACATTTTTTCCAATCTGTTGCGCAGGTATCCATTTGGGCATCATTTTTAAAACCTTTATGACTTCTTTACCGGAACCAAAACCTATGTCTCGCAAGATTTTAATATTAGTAAGGGATCCATCTTTTTCTACAATAAAAGTAACATAAACTTTTCCCTTAATTCCCTCCTCTTCTGGATTTACAAAATTTTTCTTTATAAATTCTTGTGCTTTTATCCATCCACCTGGGAATTCTGGTTTTATATCTAATCCTGCTGCATTATAAATAGTATTATCATCATCATTGTTAGAATCTTCTTTAACAAGAGTAGAACTTTCTGATTCAGGCAAATTTTTCCATACCGTAATACCAGCTGTAGGCCATTGGTTACCAGAAGTGATAATATCAAGATCACCATCGCTATCTATATCCTGAAGTTCCATATTCTTTACATCTGTAACAGGGTATAAAGTCTTTGGTTTAAAATTCCCCGACTTATCGTTTATTAAGCAAATTATAGAATATTTGTAACCAAAAACTATGTCGTTGTGAAATCCATCGGCTATATCATATTTATTAGCCAAACATATAATATCATCAAATCCATCTCCATTTATATCTCCTACCCTTATCATATCAATACCAAAATCACTAGGGATAATCTTATTTTGCCATTGTTCATTACCACTATACTCTAACCATTTGATATTACTACTTGAAAACATCAAACAATCAGCTGAGCTATCATTATCCAAATTTGCCTTAAAGATACCTTTAATAAATTGTTCATTAAACGGACCTGACTGTTTCTCCCATTTTTCATTTCCTACATATTTGAACCAAATGTTTGATCCATAATCTATAATATCCTCAATCTTATCTCCATTGACATCCCACATAGCGAGTCTTGGGAATAAATCTTTAGTTTCTGTAACCATTATGCGAGTTTTACTAAAAATACCATTACCACTATTTTTATAAATATAAAAACCACGAATATCGTCCTTCCAGTAATTTACAGCCACATCTTTATTGCCGTCACTGTCATAATCAATAATTTCAAAGTTTATAAGTCTTTCTGTTTCTTTATGTATAAGGGAAAAAGGATTAAATTTCAGACCTCCTTCGTTTTTAAACCATCCTAGCGTGCCATTTTCTCTATCATCAGAACATATGATTAAATCCTCTTTCCCATCATTGTCAACATCTGTACATTTCAAATTTTCAATTTTAAAAGGACTTTTTGCTAATTCTAATGGTTCAGAATAGTTCCCTTTATTGTCTATTAAAATATAGAATAATTCATTGTTATAATATCCCACAATATCTTTAGTTCCGTTATTATTCAAATCCGTAAAAACAAATCCAGAACAATTAGACGTCATAATCCAAGTGTTTTTTTCTTTTATCTGTCCGTTCTTTTGCTGTAACAACATAGTGTATCTTGGTCTTATTTGTTCTTTATCGTCATCATAAAATAGCACATCTTTTATTTTGTCACCATCAAAATCTTCGAAAACAAATGATAAAGATTCTTTGCTATTTGGCAATAAACTTTTCTGATTTTTAACAAAAATACCGTTCCCTTTATTTTCAGCCCAGTTGATGAAGGTATATTGATCTTGGCGAGTGAAGTAAGCCACATCAAGATCTCCATCGGAATCAAAATCTCCCAGTTGAAAATCTTCTAGTTTAAGTTGACTAACTAATGTATGGGTTTTTACCAAACTGCCTTTACTATTGCGTTCTATCCAGTATATTCCACCATCCGAATAGCTACCTGAATACACTAAATCTTGATCTCCATCTTTATCCATATCTACTAATTTGATGTTATCTATTCCAGTAGTTGTAAGAACAATGGTCTCCATTAAAACATATTTATTTACTTTGAAAGCATACACTTTTAGTGAGGGATTTTCGCCGTCTTTAGTAGAATAATTAGGTACTAATAATTCCTCAATACCATCTTTATTGGTATCAATTCCCAATATATAATTCATTTTAGGAAAAAAGGAGTTGAATGACTGGAAATAAGTATATTGCTGATTGCTATTGCCTATATAAGCAACAGGAACACCTCTAAGTCCTGAGATTATAATATCGCGAATACCATCTGAATTGGCATCATATAAATACAATTTAGCATATTCAGAAGGGGTATAGTCAACTCTGTTTTTTTGCTCATTTCTATTAAAACCTTTGGTACTATTGCTATAAATTGCTATATCGCCATTCTTATACAATACTACAATATCTATGTCTTTATCACCGTCCATATCGCTAATACTGTAGTCTTCATATTCTTTTTTATCATCCCCAATCAAAATCATTTTTTGTTTTTTGCCATGACCATCATTAAGGTACAAATACGGAAAGGATAATACATCCAAATCGCCATCATGGTCCGCATCAAAGGTTTTAACTCCTCCATAGCCGAAACCAGGTCCGTTCATTATTTCGCCATTGGCAAAACTCTGGGCAGAACAACATAGACCATTATAAACTAAGAAAAAAAGGAAAAAAAATAAATGTCTCATAGTGTTGTAGAGTAATTTCATAGTGATTAAGATTCAGGTTTATGATTTTGCTAATTAAGTTTACTGCCTTTTTTATTATTATTAGACTTTTATTGATTTTTCGAAAACAAATTTAATCTATTTTCTTACTTTTCAACTATTAGTAAGGTTGTTTTATTAAGGATTTAAATGGCAGTAAATATTTATAGCTTAAAGATATTAAGAAGTATAGCATGGATTGCAAATTATAGGTGTTTGAAATAGGAATGTATTTGAATACTTTTTTCTCTATTCCTTTCTTTCAAATATTTTTAAAAAAACTAAATATTATTATCCTTTTAATTAAGTTTTAAATCTAAAAAAAGTTTCGAAACTTATAATCCAGAATTGAGTTAATATAAAAGCATAAAAAAGCCCGAGTCAATGAACTCGAGCTTTTCTAATAGTATTAAAACTAATGGTGATTATTTAACTAATAGCTTATGTGAAGGTGCAAACTTAGTTAGGTTGATACCATCTACTGCTGTTTTGTATTCTTCAATTGTTGGAGTTCTACCAAGAATTGTAGATAATACCACAACCGGTGTAGAAGAAAGCAATGATTCTCCTTTTTTACCTTCAGTATCTTCAACAACTCTTCCTTGGAAAAGACGCGTAGAGGTTGCCATTACGGTATCTCCTTTGGCTGCTTTTTCTTGGTTACCCATACAAAGGTTACAACCTGGACGTTCTAGATACAACATTTTTTCATAAGAAGTACGTGCCGCACCTTTAGGAGCATTATCGTCGAATTCGAAACCAGAATATTTTTGTAAAATTTCCCAGTCGCCTTCTGCTTTTAATTCATCAACAATATTATAAGTAGGAGGAGCAACAACTAGTGGTGCTTTGAACTCTACTTTACCATTTTGCTCATCTATATTCTTAAGCATGTGAGCCAGGATTTTCATATCTCCTTTGTGAACCATACAAGATCCGATGAATCCAAGATCTACTTGTTTAACCCCACCATAGAACGATAATGGTCTAATAGTATCGTGCGTATATCTTTTTGAAACATCAGCATTATTTACATCTGGATCTGCAATCATTGGTTCAGCAATTTGATCCAAATCAACAACAACTTCTGCGTAATACTTAGCGTTTGCATCTGGTCTTAAGGCTGGTTTTTCACCAGAAATAATTTCAGCAATTCTCTTATCAGCAATAGCAATCAATCCTTTCAGCACTTGATTTTTGTTATCCATTCCCTTGTCAATCATAATCTGGATTCTACCTTTCGCCATCTCAAGAGATTCAATCAAGGTATAATCTTCAGAAATACAGATAGAAGCTTTGGCCTTCATCTCTGCAGTCCAGTCTGTAAAGGTAAATGCTTGATCTGCATTAAGAGTTCCTAAGTGAACCTCAATAATTCTTCCTTGGAATACATTTTCTCCACCAAATGTTTTAAGCATCTGGGATTGTGTAGCATGAACTACATCACGGAAATCCATATACCCTTTCATGTCTCCTTTGAAAGTTACTTTCACAGATTCCGGAATTGGCATTGAAGCTTCACCAGTAGCCAATGCAAGAGCAACTGTTCCTGAGTCAGCACCAAAAGCAACCCCTTTTGACATTCTTGTATGAGAATCACCACCAATGATAATCGCCCACTCGTTTACAGTAATATCATTCAATACTTTGTGAATTACATCCGTCATAGAGTGATAAACGCCTTTCGGGTCACGAGCTGTGATCAATCCGAAATCGTTCATAAATTTCATCAATCTAGGAATATTTGCCTTCGATTTATTATCCCAAACTGAAGCCGTGTGACAACCTGATTGGTAAGCACCGTCAACAATTGGAGAAATCACTGTAGCGGCCATAGACTCTAATTCTTGTGAAGTCATCAAACCAGTTGTATCTTGCGAACCAACAATATTTACAGTAACACGAACATCAGAACCTGCGTGTAAAATTTTACCCGGAGTTGTTCCAACCGCATTGGCATTAAATATTTTTTCTACTGCAGTAAGACCTTGACCTTCTATAGAAACTTCTTTTGAAGGTGCATATACAGGAACAATAGCAATACCTAAAGTTTTAGATGCAAATGTTTGTAATTTTTTTCCAAATACAATGGCGTAAGAACCACCAGCTTTTATAAATTCAATTTTCTGAGGTGTAAATGCTTTAGAAATATCAATTAATTCTTTATCCCCGTTGTACAGTTTTTTTGTCTTTGTGTTGATGGTAAGAACTGTACCAGTAGCTACAGAGTAAACTTCTTCTAGAATTGGATCACCACTTTCATTACGAACAGGATTTCCATGTGCATCTAATTTTTTCACCCAGTTTTTAAGGTCAAGACCAATACCACCAGTAACATCAACAGTTGTTAGGAAAATTGGAGAAATACCGTTTGTTCCTGCAACGATTGGAGCAATATTTATAAATGGAACATAAGGACTAGCTTGTTTTCCACTCCAAAGTGCCACGTTGTTCACACCTGACATTCTGGATGAACCAACACCCATAGTACCTTTTTCAGCGATTAACATCACGCTCTTATCAGGATTCGCTTCTGCTAATGCTTTGATTTCAGCTTGTGCTTCAGGAGAAATTAAACATTTCCCATGAAGTTCACGATCTGATCTTGAGTGTGCTTGGTTTCCTGGAGAAAGTAAATCAGTTGAAATATCTCCTTCACCAGCAATAAAAGTAACAACTTTAATTTCCTCTGCGATTTCAGGCAATTTAGTAAAGAACTCCGCTTTAGCGTAACTCTCTAAAATATCCTTAGCAATATGATTACCGCTTTTGAACGCCTCAGCTAAACGATCTGTATCAGCTTCATAAAGATATACTTGTGTTTTCAAAACTTCTGCTGCATCTTTTGCGATTGCAGCGTCATTACCTAAAGCTAAATCAAGTAATACAGCTATTGAAGTCCCACCCTTCATGTGTGATAATAACTCTAAAGCAAAAGCTGGTGCAATTTCAGCAACTATTGATTGACCTAGAACGATTTCTTTTAAAAAATTAGCTTTCACATTAGCAGCAGGAGTAGTTCCTGGTACAACATTATAAATAAAGAATTTAAGAGAATCCTCTCTGTACTCGTTATTCAAATCTTTAATTTGTTCAATGATTTCGCTTAGCAATTCAGCACCATCAATTGGTTTCGGGCTAAGTCCCTGACCTTTTCTTTCTTCAATCTCTTGAATGTAATCCTTATAAGTGTTCATAATTCAGAAGTCTTTTATTGGTGTTTTGTTTTTTTTGTACGCAAATTTAGGAATTAAAGATGATAATTTAAAGAAATTAAATGAATGAGCCTTTTTCAAAAAATATTATTGCAAAAAAAACGATTTCACTGCGTTAAAATAAGAAATAAGCATATTTCATCTGTAAATTTTACAAATTCAATAATTCAGAAATGCATTTTAACAAAAAGAAAAACTAATATTAAAACAAAAAGTGCTACATTCCTATTAGAATATAACACTTTTCAATAATTTATTATTTTTTTCTTTTAAATCAGCTTTCCGATTATCATTTCCTCAGAAATTCCTTCGGCATCTGCTTTATAATTTTTTATGATTCGATGTCTCAATATTCCAACTGCAACCGCTTTCACATCTTCTATATCCGGAGAAAACTTCCCATGAAAAGCTGCATTGGCTTTGGCAGCCAAAATCAAATTCTGTGAAGCTCTTGGCCCTGCACCCCAATCCAGATAATTTTTTACAAATTCATTCGAAAGCGCATTATCAGGACGTGTTTTACTTACCAATGTTACTGCATATTCTACCACATTATCTGCAACTGGAATACGGCGAATTAAATGCTGAAAATCAATAATTTCTTGAGCCGTAAACAATGGGTTAATTTCTGTTCTCAAATCGGCTGTTGTACGTTTCACTACTTGCACTTCTTCTTCAAAAGAAGGATATTCTAATTTTATGGCAAACATAAAACGATCCAGTTGTGCTTCAGGCAAAGGATAAGTTCCTTCCTGCTCAATAGGATTTTGTGTTGCCAATACAAAATATGGCAAACTCAGCTTATGATTGACTCCAGCAATTGTAACCGAGCGCTCCTGCATTGCTTCCAATAAAGCCGCTTGTGTTTTTGGCGGTGTTCTATTTATTTCATCAGCCAGAATAATATTAGAAAATATTGGCCCTTTTATAAATTTAAACTGTCTGTTTTCATCCAATATTTCACTCCCTAATATATCCGAAGGCATTAAATCAGGAGTAAATTGAATTCTCTTAAAATCAAGACCTAACGCTTGTGCCAAAGTATTTACCAGCAAAGTCTTGGCAAGCCCAGGGACTCCAACTAGCAAAGCATGACCACCAGAAAAAATACACAGCAAAATCTGATCGACAACAGCATCCTGACCAACAATAATTTTAGATATTTCTTTTTTTAATTCGTTACGTTTTTGAACTAAATTTTGAATAGCAGCAACATCAGACATGTTAATTATGAATTACAAATTATGAATTACGAAAGTAAGTAAAATTTATAATTATTCAATATCCATACTTAATTAATAACCCGTGTTAGAAAATGAAAACAATCATATATAATTACTTCGTGTTTCGTAATGACAGATTGAAAAGTCCCGAAACTTATAGGGAGGCGGTAAATGAGAAGAAAGGAAAACATTTTGCTCCTAAACAACAATTCAACTCCGATTTAAAATATGTATTTAACTCCAAATTGAAATACGTTAGTATATAATTTATCTTGAAAAAAAACATTATATGAGCCTTTCAGATAAGCATACTTTAAAAAGTTATATTCTAAATTACCCCTCAAGTTAATAAAATTTGAGGCATAACTATCGAAATAATAACCACCAATAACTGATCCTTTAATTTTAGCCTCTTCTTTTCCAATATTTAAATCTATACCTCCTCCACCATAGAATCTATTTTTGAATAAATAAACTGGCGTACTCATCACTTCATTTTCAATATTTGAGAAAGAAAGTGCTCCTTCAATAAACGGAAGGGTTTTAAACATTTTTTCTCTATTGCGAGGTGCTTTTAATTTCGTGTTGAGATTTGTTCCAAAAACTCCAATTTTATCATAGTAATTTGCTTCAAAATAAGACTCTATTTCTAGTAAATTATAAAACTTGTTATAATATGAATTTAATTGTATTTCGTAAATGTTTTGATCATACGCGGTTTTGAAATTTACCGGTTTATAATTAGCCTCCAAACTAAAGGTTCCTCTTTTTGGACTAATCGTATAGCCTATTTTTGTGTTATAAAATATTTTGGAATTTTCATCATACTCAAGTCCTGCTCCATAATAATATGAAAAATCTTTTTCCCTTTTATTCGGTTTTTTCTTGAAATTATAATGAATTCCATAAACAGTATTGGATTGATTTTCATTATCACCTAATTCATTTAACTTAAATCCAAACAAATCTTTGTGAGAGATTGAATATGAATGCAAATTCTTTTTCTTGTCAAAGTCGTTATATGAAACTAAATTTTCAAAACTGGTTTTGTCTTTTACAAAAGTTTCTAATGTAGACTTGGTTTCTGCATAATCCCCAAACATTTTTTTAAGCTTATCTTTTATAATTTCTTTACTTTCTACTGTTAAGAAATCTGATGGTTCTTTCAATATTACTTCTTGAATTTCTTCATCTATATAAACAATTTCTTTATTTAAAAATTCTTTTAATTCAGCTCTTATTTCTTCATCTTTTATATTTTGAGCAATATCCCAAGCTTCTTTAAATTTCCCTAAAGCGTGATAAATCGAAACCATTTTTGCCATAACAGAATAATCCTCAGGATTTTTCTTCATGTATCTTTGATACTCTTCTTCAAGTTCAATATATTGTTTTAATTCATACATCCAAGATAATTTTGTATCGAAACCTATTAGATTGGAATATTCAGACCAATTAATTGCGTTTTGATAATCGCCCTCATTATTAATATAAGCCCAACAAATATCAGACACTAACTGATCGTTAAAAAAAGATTGACTCGGATTTATCAATTTTAATACTTCAAATGCTTTATCTTTCTCATACAGCAAAAGATGCGAAATATAAGCTTCTTGATTGGAACATATAGGCTCTAACTGATGAATTTTATTTAGCACGTCACCTATTTCTTTATACTCTTTAGTCGAAATAATTATTTGTAAATATTCTTTTAATATCTTTAAATCATCTGGATTCCACTTGTACTGTAACTCAATCCAATGTTTTTGCAAATCATTTGAAGAGTATCCTAGAATTCTAGAAAGCTCGAAAGAATAATTTACATTATGTTGGGAAGCGTGTTTTTTGCAATGTTTGTCTAAAAGTTGCCAAACATCATCTCCTTTTTCTTCCCAAGAATTATAATAGGCATATTTATTCCATATTTTTGGGTCAATTATACTATCGCTTAAAATAATTTCTAGCAATTTTTTCTTTTCATCTTCTAACCTTTTTTTGAATTCATCTTCTGAATACTTTGAGTCAATTCCGGTTATATATTTTCTTTGGTCGTCAGAGAACTTAACAAAATCCTCCGTTATTGTTTTATATTCTCCATCGGAAATACCTATATTATCCCTTGTAAAAGTTAGATGATTACTTGCCGTTAAATTGACTAATTTACCACCAAAAAAATCACTTTGACTGAAGGTTTTTGACTGTTTATCTATTTCGTCTTTATTAGCTCCCGATACAGATTCGAAATAAACAAACCACGTTACTGGTTTATTTTTTTCAAATAAATTAGTTTCTTCTCTAACTGTATAACTATCCTGAGTTTCAAAATGCCCATATCTTGAGGCTCTCCAATCTATTACAATTGGCACAGCATCTTTTGCAGTAAGAAAACGACTATTAGGATAATTTATCTTATAATTGCTCACAAACTTACTAAATGCTCCATAAAGAGATTTTTTCTTCTTTTTCCAACCTAAATTATATTTATTCCTAGATTCATAATCGTATTTATACTTTTCATTATTATTCGCCTTAATTTGATAGACGTCATCTGGATGCACGAAATGATTCCAAATACCCGTGTATAAAAAAGTTGAGTATATATCATATGCATCGGTTTCATCAAGATAAAAACCACTTGAAATCCTAGGATAATCGAAAAGATTTTTATGATATGGATCAAAATCAAACTCTCTATTCGAACCTAATTTACTATTCCCTATATACAAACTACTCATATATTTTAGGGAATTAAAACTGTTCTTCAAGTTTTTAATTCCATATTCATCGATTTGATTTGATGGCGGTACGTAGGTAATAGGATAATCCCCAAATTCACTAACTATCCATTTCTTTTTAACCGCTTTAAAAGCTAAAGCGATCTGCAAAGTATCTTTCCATTCGCTTTTCAATAAAGATATATGATTGTACCCATGAAAGCCTGGCTCATGTCCCTTTTTGATTAAATCTTTAACTAAAAAACCTGTGGTTGCGTACTTTTTTTTACGAACTTTTGCTTTTGCAAAATCCCACTGTTTGAATGTAAATGGTGCTTTTCTAAAATTATTATAATCGAAAGTTAACATTGCTGTATATTTAATATCGTATTTTTTGGACAGCTTTGTCATATCTGACCACCAAACTTTATGAACAAAATCATTCATCGATAAATTAAACTCTGATTTTATTGGCTCTTTTTTAATATCATAAAGTGGAGAAGGAAAATCGTCTAGGAATATTGTGTTCGTGTTAGCCACTGGATAAGGAATCCCTTGAAGACCTCTTAATAAACCTAAAAAAAGTAGCCCTCTATCATTTTTTTCAAAAACGACTGATGTATTATAATAAACAACCTTTCCTTTACCTATTTTATTTTCAAGAACTACTGGAAAATTTTCTGAATCATCTGACCAAAATAACGTTTTAACTTTGTCTGAAAAATTTGTTTTGCTGTAAGCAAAATGTCCGTAATTCTTTTTGAAAAATTTGTTCCCGATACCAGTTAGCAGTCCATCTTTATCATAAAACCCTCTTGAAGTAACGTCAAACTCCATTTTTGCATTGGGAGCCAATCCTATAAAATATCCAAATCTTCTATCTTCAGAAGATGCTGGTAATAATAACGTACCACCATTTGCAACAAAACTTAGAATTGAATCTATAGATTTAGTATTAATCGATTTTGTGTTTTTTATAATTAATACTTTGGTCGATTTTTCAATATTCATTTCTGCATTCCACCTTGAAGTAGTCTTAAAATTGAAAGGCAACTTAGTATAATCACAAAGTTTTTTATAATGATTAAAATAGTTTATTGACATACTGTCTTTTGAATCCAAAAGATATTCCACTAATGGTTGTTTTCTATAATCAACATCAGCATAAGGTTTTAAAAAAGATTCTTTTTGATTCGATTCTAACCAACGACTTTTTGCTCTATAAAGAGACTCTATACTATTACAACTCGTAAAAGAAATAATAATTATAAGCAAAATAAACCTTGCAATTTTATTAAAACACCATTTCTGTAACATAACTTGAATTAGGCTTATTTATAATTTCAAAAACTTTTAAATATTTAGATTGATATATTTCTCTAACAGGTCTACCAATAGATTCTAAATAGCTTATCCTATTTAGCAACCATTTTCTTTCTACATCTTTAGAAAATTTTTCATCATATACAAAGACTAAAACACTTGAGGGCATTACTATAGTAGGATGCTTTTGCAAATATTTATTATTGCCGATATACTTTGCGTAGAGATTATCTTGTTTTAAATATCTCTTATTCATAAATTCTTTATAGTTCATAAAAAATCGATTACCGCTACTTAAATTTGAAAATTCTTCTTTGTTAACAACCATATAAGATCTATCCAAATAGTTTCGTAATATTTTTTCATTTGCAGAAAGCACCTCTTCATTTAGAACTTCGTATTCTTCTTTTTCAATCGATATTTGTTTTCTTTGTAAAGTACCAAATATTAAAACAGTAACTACAACGACAACTATAACTCTGTATGATTTATAATATTCTTTTTTGAATATAATTTTGAATAAATCAAAAAATATTGATATTACTATACCTGTTTGAATTGGAATTAATATAGACAACATTCTTAATAATAAATCATTATCGATCCATATGTAATTAATTTGTGTAAGAAGGTAAATTACTAATGTAAAAAGGAAGAATACCATTTTTTTTTTCCATTTTTTAAAAAATAAGATTGCAAACAATATATTTACAAAAAATCCAGAAATAAAAATTATTTGATAATAAAAGAGTAATCTATCAACCGAAATAGACATGTGTGGATTATAAAAATACAATTCGACAGCTATTAAGTTTCTTTTAAAGAAAACAAAAATACTCTCTGAAAGACCCTCCAAAAAGTGAGAATACATCAATAACAAAACTATAATAGAAAGCAAGTAGACCCCAATAAGTATTAATCTAGATAAATTTGTTTTAGAGATATAGATAATAGAATTTATTACGAAAAAAAACGGAAGCACAAAGAATAATATATAAAAGTCTAGTAATCCCAAGGCTAAAAATGCAATTAAAAACCTAACGAATCTTTCCCATTTACTATAAGGTAATGATTCAGGATTCATTGTATAAATCATAATGGGAAAAACCAATGTAAATGCCAAATGCATGGAACTACTTTGATAAAAATTGCTTATATTTACTGGAAGATATGTAAATCCAAGTATATAAAATAACGAAACAAATACAGGTATTATAATTTGTGATTTGGTTATTTTTACAACTATCCAAAAAATAAAAAAGACAACAATCAATAACTGGAACACCGAATATATATAAATCGTTATTTCTGGTGACGAATTAGTAACATGAGATATATAGTTAATAAATGCATAAATTCCCTCGGATTTGATAGATGTAGTAAACCATTTTTGGTCATCTTTTGCATTTATCATTTCTAAAACTTCGAACCAAGACGGCGAGAACAAATAATGATCATACCTAATAAACCTGAACTCGATTAATAAAAAACGGCTAATTGGCTAGTCTTAACCGTTTCGTATTTCAACGAAGGTTTTTTTGGCAGAAAGTTATAAGCAATTATTCCAGCAATAAGATTTGACAAAAAGTTAGTAAATGAACGATG
>CAUPJC010000009.1:0-139250 GCA_963511475.1 uncultured Flavobacterium sp. | reverse complement strand
TATTGGGTTTGCAGGTTTGTTGTCGTCTTTGCTACAGCAGGATAATGATAATGTAACTAATAATAAGAGTAGGTTTTTCATGAGTTTTTTTGTTAAGGTCAAAGTGTTTAACAATGAGGTAATTTAAATTTTCGTGTTAGCCTCTTTTTTTAGTAGTGCATATCAAAGCGACCTTCACGCACTTGCACTTTCTCTCCGTTTTTGTTTACGGCATCAAACCAAAATGTTCCTGAAAGTATGGCTTTATCAAAATTGTGATTGGTAATCTTTAGTTCGCCTGTTATTGTTGAAGTCGTTTTATATTGTATTTCGGAAAGATTTTTTTATCATCATATATAATATATGTACCAAATTTAGAATTTGCACCATATTCTTTAAGTTGGTATGTTTCGCCAACAACTAAACTTTGGTTATAACTGATTACATTCAACGATAGCGTTTGATTATCGTTTTTTTGTGCTATACTAATATTGAAATTTTTTCCATTAATATAATTGCATACTAGATTTCCAATTGGCGAATATCCCTTTGGAAGAAAAGCCTTTCCATCTACCAAACAACCCGCAGTATTTGCTCCTGTTTGGGTTGCTGGTGGGAGTTGGTCTATTGGGTTTGTGGGTTTGTTGTCGTCTTTGCTACAGCAGGATAATGATAATGTTACTAATAATAGTAGTAGTTTTTTCATATGTTTTTATGTTAAAAATAAGGTTTGTAATATTTTGTAATGTTAATTTATGGTTATTTTATTACAAAGCGCAAGAGTATCATATAACGTTCCAGCGCTATAAGCAGTTTAGGTCTAAATTAAGCCCATTCTTCGGATTTGCCAAATTTTCCAAATACAAGACCAACTTCAAATTAAGTCTAATACCCAAATTGCTAGTTGCAACTGTTGGCGGTTCGGTTTTATGTTACGCAAATATTGACGAATACAGTTTCTTGGTCGTTATAAAATGCAATATATAAATAATGATTTTCTTCGTTTTCTATTTGTCTTGTAAAACTAATTAAGATCTTATTTTCTGATTTATTTTCTAAAGTATAATTAAATTCTTCAAAACCTATACTTTGCCCATTCTCGGTAAATTGTTTGTCAGATTTAAGTTTTGTCAAAAGTCTTTGATAGTCTTCTTTTGATAATTTTATTTGTGAATTTGAGCAATAATCTCCATGAAAATCTGGATACGAAGTTTTTTTTGGAAATTCCCTTAATGTGACTGTTTTAAATCCTTCTTCATAAAATTCTTCTGAAAGAAAAAAAGCATCGTACGTTTGACATACAGAAACTAAATGAGTAACTCAATTAATATTTTTAAACTACCTTTTTAAAGAGAAATGTCCTTTTAATGTTTTTCCATCTTCAAATGTTATGGCGAACCAATAATCGTCTGAAGGTAATTCTTTTCCATTAAAGAGGCCGTTCCATCCATTACTTGATGGGTTTAATTCCTTTAACAATTTTCCATAACGGTCAAAGATTGTTATGGTGGATTTTGGGAGAAGTTCCAGATTTTTTATTTTCCATGTATCATTGTGATCGTCATTGTTTGGTGTAAAAAAACGAGGATAATCGATCACATAAATTTTGTATGGAGCAGAAACACCACATCCGTTTTTGTCTCTTACGGTTACCCAATATATTCCAGCATCTAAGCCATTGAACGTTGGGCTGTCTTGGTAAAGATTCCCGTCTAGTGAAAATTCGTAATCGCCATTGCCCGAATATGAAATTGTAAGGGAGTTATCGGATCCGGAAAAATCAGAAACGGCTACTTTGGTGATGGTTCCAATATCAGAAGCGTTTACGATGAATTTTTTCGTTCTTTGACAGCCCTCGGAGTTTGTTACAGTGAGAGTGTATTCACCTGCGACTGTAACATTTATTGTGTTAGTTGTTGCGCCGGTATTCCATAAATAGCTGGAAAACCCACTGTCAACGATTAAGTCTTTGTTGGAGCCATCACATAGCCCAGTTGTTACGTCCTGAAAATTGGGAGGATCAAAAGTCTTTATAACTAGTGTTTCGGGAGTGATTTTATAACAATCATTTGGACCATTTACGATATTAGCATAAATGACTTGCTGATATGGAATTGTATTGGTAAAAAGATTGGGTAATTTGTTTTTCCGAAAAACGGCATCGTTTTGTGTTAGGTAATATTCAGCGGTAAGGCCTTGTGGCAGTCCGTTTAGCAGTTGTGGTGTGATTTGGGCATTTAAATCAAATTGGGTTATTCCGTCCTGAGAGCTATCTGTATCACAACTTTCGATTGGATTTTGCGTTGAGATTGGGTTATTGGGTAGTACTATATTCAAAAGGGCATATTTGGTACAGCCAAAAGCATTACTCACTCGGGCATACAAAGTTTCAGTGGCAACCAAACTTCCGTAGACTGATGGATTCTCAATCGGATTCGTTTCATTTTCGGCATCCGACAGTGATTTATAATAGACTAGTTTTGTCAGTTTAGGGTCGTTGTTTTTAATGATGTTATCTGCTCCAGTTATATCAGATACTGAAAGACCATCACCGTCAGGATCACATCGGTATAGGGTTGCATCGCTTAAAATAATTTGAGGTGCATATTCGATTTTTACTTCATCTTCGGCAGTGCATATTGATGGAGATAAAGTAACTTTTACTTTATAAGTTCCAGCATCGGTAACGGTAAGGGATGGTTTTGTTTCTCCAGGAATTGGAGTTACTGCACCGTCTTTGTACCATTCATATGTATAATCGGCAGATAGCTTGGTGTCAATAATGTAGTTTTCACCAAAACAAACAGGATTGCTGTTAGTAGCAGTACGATCTGGTCCTAAATCCATTTTTGCAGAAAAGCTTCCCGCTTCCAAGAAAACTGCTGAGTCATAATATTGAGGGCCATCATCAGCAATTACCAGTTTTATGTGATAGGTTTTACCGATAATCACATCAGCTTCTGCGGTCATTTTTATAGTTTGACCGCTATAATTGACAGGGCTTGAAGCGGTGTTAAAACCATTGAAGTAGCTTTCATTAATGGGATTACAGCCGGCATGAGTAATGTTTTGTGCATCAACGGCTGAGTTTATTAAGGGATGTACGTTTTTTGAAGAAACAGGAATGCTTGTGTCTGGGATAACAGCAATATTTTTATAATTGTCAGTGCTTCCTGCTTCTTTAATTAAAAAAGCAAAACCATCTGAGTATTCACAAGGAAAATAAGACTGATATTCATTAGAAGCAAAAATATAATTGAAACTGATGAAATTTGTGAGGGGTACAAAATCAAATTCGAGTACGGTTGCATTTACACTTTTTGTTCCTAATGTCTGATCGAGATCGGCATCACCAAGCCATAATTTATTCCCGCCACCAGTTTGATTGCTTACATATGGACCTATTGCAGCTTTACTGCTGGAAGTAGATAAAATTACACCTTCTTTTAGCGGAAAATTACTGCTTCCAGCATTGAAATAGCCATAGCTGTTTTGTCCAGTAGTAAAAGTATCACCGTTAATCTTAAAATTAGAGACATTGGCACAAGTACTTTTTACCAAAACATTTTCAATTAATTCTTGAGCTGATTTGGTGTCATCGACAGTAATAACTTGAGCATCTGCCATACTCAAGTTAGACAAAAAAATAGCAAGTGCGAGTAATTTTGAAAAATCCATAGTATACAAATATACTATAAATCTCTGTTTTTTAAGATTCTGTAGGATAGGAATAGAAAAATTGCTGTCCAGCCTAAAACTATTGTAATATCAGAAAAGTGTACGCTGTAATCTTTGATGTTTTCGACTCCCATTTGTGTGCCAATTGATTTTACAAGTGATAATCTAGTAAGTGGTTCTAAGATTAAGTTTGACATTGCTTCCAATGGAAAAAACTGTGTGATGTACCCTGCAGTTTTGCCTTCTGGAAAAAGACGAAAGTTTAAAAAACCTTTTGCGATTGCTTCGATTATGTTCCAAACCAAAAGAAAACCCAAAGCAAAAGCAGATCTTTTTACCAATATCCCCAAGAACAAACAGAAAGAGAAAAAACCAACGAGTTTTACAAAAAAAGCTAATAGATAATCCAAATCAGAGAAAACAATACTTAGTTCTGTATAGGACGAAAAACTATATCCTAAAATTAACGTCATTATAAAGACAAAAACAGTAGAACACAGCGCAAACAAAACTATAGCTACAAATTTTGAAAGGATAAATTCTTTTTTACTCAAACCGTCAATCAGGTTTTGTTTTAAAGTGCCATAACTGTATTCATTTGCCATCATCGAAACTATGACTATTGCCAAAAAGAGTTTTAAAACAGCTGCAGCGTACGTGTTGAAATGCCAGATATAAGGGAAATTAAAAATACCCATTTCGGCAACCTGAAAATGAATATTGCCAATTTCAAATTTGATAGAAGCAATCAAAGCGATAAATGAGAGCAGTATAAAATAAGTCAAAGTCAATACACGGCTGGCTTTATTTAACCAAATTTTTTGTAATTCTATAGAGAGTAATCGTTTCATGTTGGAGAGTGATTAGTGAATAGCGCTTAGTAATTAGTACCAAAAGGCTTTAGCACATTATTATTATATTTTGAAATTGAAATTGATTTTTGCTACTGTTTTGTTAATTCTAAAAACTGTTCTTCTAAACTGTTTTTACGTTTTACCAAATGACTCAGAGAAATGTTATTCGAAAACAGATACTGATTCAGATCTTTTGATTCTAAATTTGTTTTTAAGTATACCAAAACTTTTCCATCAGCTGTTGTGATTTTATCAACGGAAGGATGTGACTGCAAAACGAGGATTAAATTTTCGGTATCATCAGCCTGCAGTTCAAAGAAGCCTTCATTTGCAGAAACACCATCAACAGGACCAGAATAAAGTACCTGTCCTTTTCTTAAAACCAAAACATGCGAACATACTTTTTCAACTTCGTCTAACAGGTGTGAAGCTAATAAAATGGTAGTTCCTTTGGATGCAATTTGTTTTATGATATCCCTGATTTGATGAATTCCTTGAGGATCCAATCCGTTGGTTGGTTCGTCTAGAATTAAAATTTCAGGGTCATTTAGCAATGCCGATGCAATAGCTAGACGCTGTTTCATACCCAGAGAGAATGTGCTGAATTTGCTGTTTTTTCTTTCGGTCAAACCTACTAATTCCAGTTTTTCATCAACTTTAGAATAATCAATGTTTTTTATTTTGCAGACCAATTTTAGGTTTTGCTCAGCAGTCATGTAGGGATAAAAGTTGGGTCTTTCAATAATAGCTCCTACCTTTTTTAAAGCTTCGTGCGTTTGAAGATTACCGCCAAACCAGCTGTATTCTCCCGAAGTTTTGTTTACCACATTCAGAATAATACCCAAAGTGGTTGATTTTCCGCTTCCATTAGGACCCAAAAGCCCATAAACATTGCCTTTTGTTATTTCTAATGAAACATTTTTTAAAGCTTGAAGACTGCCGTAACGCTTGTTAAGGTTCTGAATTGAAAGAATTGTTTCCAAAGTATATCGTTTTTTATATAGGACGAGCCAGTTTGTTTTTTGTTACTCCGCTGTCTAAATTATTTTGGCTGATGTGAATGTCTTTTCTGATGTTTTTGGTATTTCTTTATTTAAAACTAAATTATTTCATTAGCAGTAATGCGTGAGTGATGGAAGTGGAGCTCTCCCGATTTTTCATCGGGAAGCGGGAATGGACAGCACGACCCGGAGTTTTTTACGAAGGGGCACGCCCAAATAAACTTTGGAAAATGGATTAAGGAAAATGATGCAGATTGTAGAAATAAACTTTTTTAAATAAGACTAATGCCTTGAATATGCGAAGGTATTAGCTTAAATTTGTAATAAATCTGACCGCAATGAGTGAAGCGCCTTTAATGTTTTTTAAAAAACCCTGTTATCCTATCAATAATGCACTTTTGAATTATTTGGAACGGTTTGATCTTGTATCAAAAGAGCCGATAATTTATGATGATCTTTTGCGCTTTTCAGGTTCAATAAATGTTTTTGATAAAAAGGATCGGGATACTTTATGGATTAGAGTATATTATAATGAATTTGAACGTGATGAAATCGATTTAAATTTAAAGAAAGTCTATTCATTGCTTTATTCAGATGGGAATACAGATATTCTGCAGTACTTAAATGTGGATGCAATTGACTATTGTACTTTTGGAAATTCTAAACCATTCCGTATCAAAGTGCGAAACATTCTGAATGACAACTACACCTATTTTTATATCAAAAAAGCGGATGCTTCCAGAGTATATGGATTGGAATTAGAGCATTTATTATCGCCTTACAAAATTAATTTTCTAGTTTTTAAGGATACTTTGATAGAGGAGCATATTACTGGAATTCCAGGCGATGTTTTTATGCAGACTTTCCTGCCAAGATGTACCGAAACCGAAAAAGCTCAGATTGCAAAAGAATTTGTAAAGTTTAACGAACGCTGTATGATTCGTTTATTGGGAGATATGAGATCGTATAATTATGTTGTTATTCCGATTCACGATTTTGATCAGATTGTTTTTAAAATTCGTCCAATTGATTTTGATCAGCAATGTTACGAGGGGAATTTTAAAGTATATCGTCCGCAGTTTTTCAAGGAAAATTATCCTATGATTAAAAATGTTAAGGACAAGCTTCAGGACAGATCTATAGAGCAATACAAAAATGAAGAGCGATCTGCTCTAGCCAAAAGAATCAATACCGCCGAAAACCGGATTAAGATTCTGATGAAAATTATGGGTAACGACTTTATTTCCAATGAAGAAAATCTTAGTCAGCTAAAATTGGAATTGTATCGTTATACAAACGATATCAATTTTAAAAATGCAAAATCAATGGGGAATGTATTGAGCGCAGCTTTCGAATTTGTTACCAGAAACTTCAATAGCGCCAATTTATTCAAACCGGGATTTTAAGAAAGCAGTGATTAGTGAATAGTTTGTAGTAATTAGCAGAAATTCTATTAGATTCAAACAGGAAATAAGCTAAAAGGTTAATCACTCTTTACTAATTACTAAAAGTAAATTACATAGAAGAAAGATGCTTTCTTGTATAATGATTCAATAAAGTCTCATTTATTTCTTTTAACCGAGGAGTTAAGAATGTTTTTTTATCCTGCAGATCGTTTGTTAATTCTAGTTGACAAACAGTGCATTTGTATTCTTTGAAGTGATTTGTCACGTTTCTGATAGTCACTGTTTTATGACCAAAAATGGAACAGGCGGTTTTTTTATCAACAAATTTTGATATTAATTCTAAGAATCTCATAATGTGGGGAATATAAAGTTTTAACAAACATATGTTAAAATTTCTTTTTTTTCAAATAAAACCGATAAAAAACGCTTTTTTTATTTAAAAGAAATTAAAATCTTACAATTTTGTTTTTTTTATCCTCGTCTAAATGATTTATTGTTATAAAAAAAATAATCCTCAACTGCCTAAGCCGTTGAGGATTATAATTTATAAGCTCTATTTAAGAGTTTCTGTTGTTTTAAAAAAACTGAAATTAAGATTTCTCTTCTTTATTGAAATAAACTAGATAATAATACATTTGTTTTTCTTCGTCCCAGCCTTTTTCCACAAATTTTTCAGCGCTTTCAGGATTGATAAAATCCATTTTGATTTGGATATGCGTATCTAGATTAATCACGTTTTTGATTGATTTTCTAGCATCGCTTACTGCAGCGTTTGCAATAGGGAATGAAGTTACATCTTCAATACTGTATTTCTCTCCTTTGTCAACTTTGTAGTTTTTAAATTCCGGAATCAAATCTGGGTTGTCTAAAACTTCGTTCAGGAAATTGGTTTCTTCAAACTGATCATTTTTAGCAAAATAATTCACAGAACGGTTCATGAACATTACCTCTTCTTTTTTGTCTTCGGCAGGGAAAACAACATCTTTGGCGAAATTTTGGCAAAATTTCAAGTATTTTTTGGTGATGAAGTTTTCGTCCTCAAATGCATCAACCGAAAGGAAATATTCTAACCAATATCTGGCATCATAACGATTGCTGTCAACCGATAGAATTTTGTATCCTTCTTCTTTTTTGTAATTAAAGATCAAACATCCTTTGTCTAGTTTGTTTAAGCTTACCCCGTGCTGTAAGATCATTTCTAATTGCGTTCCTTTTTCTTCAAACTGTAAAAAGTCAGATTGGATTTCGCTTTTGAAAATTCCGATTGCATCCACCACATTATTGTCAATGCTTAAATTGGTCAAATACGTTACATAGACCTCACCGTTTTTGATGTGTGGGTGGTTTGACTGCTCAAAAAGATGATTAGTTATCTTTTTGGAAACCTCATGCAAGGCATTCGGATTGCTGAAAATTTCGGTAGCATATTTAAACATGTCGTTGTAGTCCAAATCTACTTCATGAGCAAACTGAAAGTAGTTTTCTTCTTTTTCTTTAAACGGTTTAAAGAAAAACTCTTTCATCAAAGGCACGATTTCATCATTTAATTTAAATGGCTCTTCCGATAAAAAAAGAGGCTCGTTGCGGCTCATGTTTCCCACACGGTGTATGGATAACGTTTCAATGTGCGTGTTGTATAAGTTGATCATCTAGGATGTTTAAATTGTTAAATGTTGTTTAATTCAGTTTAAAATTGTTTAAATCTTAAAGCTGTTTAAGGTGATAAAATGGTTTAAAAGTTTAAATAGTGTTAACCAATAAACTTTGTTCCTTTGAAATCATTTTTATTAAGGTAAGTAATGAAGTTGTGTATTTTTATACTTAATTTTTCGCATTCGAAAACTAAATGATTTAGATGTACTTCATTTATATATTCATTATCAAAAACTCTATATAATTGGGAGCGGGTTTCTCCAGCAGATCCTTTTGCAATTGATAGAAATTGTCGGAATTCGGCATTTCCGTTTCTTTCAAAACCTTCTGCAATATTGTCCATCACAGAACCTGAAGAATCTTTAATTTGTGCTTTGAGTTTAAAATCTCTGTTTAATTCGGTGTTTTTGGATATTAAAATGATTTCTTTAGAAAGTTTTCTGGCATCTTGCCAAATTTCTAAATCTTCAAATCTTTTTATTGTAGCCATCAACAAACTATTTTAAACAATTAAACTTTTTTAAACTTTTAAACAAAATAACTGCTAATTCCAATTCTCCTCAAATCCATAGTCTTCAAAGCTGTCGTCTCCTTCGAACATGTCTAGATCGTCTTCGTCCAAATCGTCTTCAAATTCGCCATAGATATCATTATGCATATCATCGGCTTCAAAGTTTTTTTCGAGGGCTTCGTCTGGCATTTCTCCGTGAGAAAATATAGTTTCCGGGTATATATTACCTATAACCTGCTCTTCAATAGCGGCCAATTCTACTAGGAAAGTCCACATATTGATAAAGTCGTACACATAAATAATCTTAGTGTTTTGCTCGTCTAATATGTCGGATAATTGATAGTCACTCATTACTTTTTGCTCACCCGGAACATCTCCTGTGTCAAACATAGAAATTTCATCCTCCTGATTCCAAGTTTCATCACAGGTGTAAAAAGAAGCTACTTCCATTCCGTCGAAGCCAAATGAATTAAAAATAGCATTGTGTAAATCTTCTAAAGTGTCCTCTGCAAGTATTGCTATGTCTCTAAAAATGTCTTCCTCGGCATCTAGAATGACTCTGAATTTATAAACCATAATCTTTGTTTTTTTGAAAGAGCAAATGTAAAGTTTAATTTTAGATTTTAAATTTATGAATTGGGATTTGTTGAAAAGATTTTTCTAACCGAAAAAAACATTTCATCTTACTTTACGAAAAGCATAAATCTTTATAGACTTATTTATTAATGGTTTATTTTAATCATTTTCAAGTTAATTAACAATTATTTAGTCTTTTTTAATACAGCTATAAAAACTCTTTGTATCTGAACCATCAGCAAATTTTTTATCTATCAATTTTCTATCAAACTCGAAACATTCACCATCAATAACTTTGATTGTTACGATCATTTTATCTCCAACTGTAATAAATTCATTCGTGCTATTAGTACAAACAGCTTCATATTCACAATCGTTTATCCATTTTATACTCCAAGTCCAAACAAGAAAATCACCACCGTTAAAATCTTCCATGATTGTGTCTTTAATGACAAAAGAGCTTGTGGAAATTTTACTATAAAATTTTCCGTTTTTGAACTTACTACAATCCAATGATTGTGAATATCCTATTGATCCGAGTAATAATATTGCTAAAAAAAATATTTTTTTATTCATGATTTTTGGTTTTTATTCTAAAGGTTAATTTATCTTTAAGTACTGTTGTATTATTTTTTTATAAAACGAATTGCCTCTTCTAAAACCTCGTCTCTGCCTTCTTGAATTCCTTTGATAGTTTGTTTTACTTCAATATCAGGAACAATTCCAATACGTTGTGTTTCTTTTTTGTTAGGGTAAAATACGCCATAACACGTAAATGATGTTGGAAGTCCTTTAATTATTTCGAATCTTACATTTGCTCCATCTGCTCCTGCAGTTTGGCTACCAATTATGGTTGCATTTTGGGCTACTTGTAACGTCATTGCAGTATATTCTGAATGACTAATTGATTTTTCATTTACTAAAAGAACTACTTTCCCTTTGTAATAATCAGGATTAATTTTTCCGCAGGTTTCAATGCCTTTTCTCCAAATATACCTACTTGGAAAGTTTAAATCAGGTTCTGTAAATTTAACAAATTCCTTAGGTTTTGGGTTTAAGTATTCTGCAATAGCATAATTAGTACCCTGAGGATAATTTCGTATATCAAAAATAATAGCTTTCGTGTTTTTTAATTGTTCCATCATCTCCGGAACATCAGCCTCAGTAAGTTCTCCCATATTGACGTAACCGATATTGTCTGTCAAAATGTTCCATTTTTCTTTTTCGAGAAATTGAATTTTTAAATCTTTATAAGAGTAGCGTTTTATTGTTTTAATGGATGTATTTCCATCTCTAATAAATTCAATTTCGGCAGTATTCGATTTTCCCATAACAAAAACCCAATAGATTTTATCAAGAACAGCACTTTCATTAGATCCGCTTATATATTTTTTATTTTCTTTTATAATTTGTCCTATTGTTTTTTTGTCAATTTTTGTAATGACGTCTCCAATTTTGAAATCATCTATTTTTGCTAAAGAATCATTTTGAAAACTAGTCACAATCATTTTTTCATCGATAACCTTAATGTTTACAGACATCCATTTATCTCCAAAATATTCAAACATCTTAAAAGAACTAAATGAAGCATGGGTATCATTTAATTTTGCGACTATTTCAAGCATTGCTAAAACAAAATCCATTTCAGAGTCAGTTTCACTAAATTTAGGTAACATTTCATTCAAAGCAATATCCCATTTTTGATCCATTTGATATTTATATGGAAAAAAATATTCTACATAATTCCAATAACGAAATAAAGACAAAAGGCGTAAATTTTCATCACTCCATTTAAAATTAGGATATTTTACTTCATTAATAAATTCTAAAAGCGAAGCATCATGAACACCATATTGAACATAATATTGCTTTCCCTGAAACCTATTTTCTTCAATAAATTTCAGTTTTTGTGAAAGCGCTTTGGAGAATACTTTAGAATCATCAAGCCATTTTAAATCTAAATTTTTTGTAAAATACTCAACTTTGGGGTCTGGTTTAGTGGCTTCATATTTTTTTACTTCTCCTTGAGAAGCAATCCAGTTTTCTATAACCAACGAAAATTCTTCTTTAGTTTGGGCTTTCTCAACTTGTGGTAAAATTGTAAAAAGTTGTTCGTCCCAATTTTTACTTCCATCTGCGACATTGGGATGGTAGTATTTTAAAAATCCCCAAACCTTACAGGTTGTGGCAAGTTTTTGATTTTCGGTAATTTTGGTATTACTAAATGCAGTCTGCGTAATAACCAATAGGAAGAGCAAGAAGGTTTTTTTCATTTGGGGGTTTTGTAAAGTGAGATTATTTTTATTCTAATAAACTTGACAATCAGTAAAACTATAGCTCATAAAATTCAATTGGAAGTTCATCAGGATCTGCAATGAAAGTAAAACGTTTTTGGGTCATCTCGTCAATTCGGATGGGTTCAGATTCGATGTTTTTTGTGTTCAGGAAAGCAACTGTTTGATCCAGATTCGAAACCTCAAAAGCCAAATGTCTTAAACCGGTAGCTTCTGGTCTAGATGGACGTTTTGGCGGATTCGGAAACGAAAATAATTCGATGATGTATTCTCCATTCAGAGCTAAATCGAGTTTATACGAATCTCGTTCTTCACGATAGATTTCCTGAATTACGGTTAATCCTAAAACATCAATATAAAACTGTTTGGATTTTGAATAATCCGAACAAATTATGGCAATGTGGTGTACTTTGTTTATTTTTATCATTGTGGAAAAAATATTTTATTTTTTTGGGCTAGTGCGAGCGTCCCGCTCGTAAACGTTCCTAATTAAATTGATTTAGATTGTGTTCACGAGAGGGACGCTCGCGCTAGCTGGGGAAGGTTCCCAATTATTGAAATTGATTTAGTTAATCTTCTTCAAAAAAGTCATTGTCAAGTTCTTTAACTTCATAAATAGTTTTTATTTGAACTCCCACATTATATTGATGCATTAAATCAACCAATTTTAAGCCGTCAATTAATATTATTCTGTGATGTGCTTCTCTTGCTTTTTTAATAGCTGAATCGTCAAAAGATGATGTTGTTATAAAAACTCCTTTACTTGTATCCCCACTCATTGCTCCAATGAAATTCCTGATATCTTTTTCACGAACCTTATTTTCGTTGTAGCGTTTCGCTTGAGTGTAAATTTTTTCTAGACCTAATTTATCTTCATTGATTATTCCATCAATTCCACCGTCACCAGATTTTGATGTTTCGATATAATCTCCATACCCCATTTTTTTAAGAAGAATCAAAATCACCTTTTCAAAATAGTATGGGTCTATTTCTTTAAGTTTTTCTAAAAGTTCAGTTTTTACTTCCGTTTCAATTGTTGAAAATCCAGAGTCTATTAAATCTTGCGGTGAAGCATTTTCGACTCTAACTATATCAAGTTCTATTTTGTTTTCTTTTTCGCTTTCACTTTTAACAGATTCACGATGTCCTATGAAATCTAAGTCATTTTGAAGATCATATAAAGGTAGATTGCCTACTTCGAGTCTTCTTTTCCCTTTTTCAGTTATTTGAACAAAACCTCTTTTTGGGTATGAAACAAATTTCCCCATTTTTAGATATGATTTGCCCCATAGTATTCTATCAAGTAAAACGTTGGCTCCAGAACTAGTCTTTTGGTTCATTAGTTCTTGAGGAAGGTCAGAATAATAAGTATCACGAACTTGAGATGCCAATTCTCTACTTTTAATGGATTCTATAGTATTTAGAATTTCTAGTAATGGTATGAACGTTTCATGATATTTTGGTAATTCCATATTATTTGGTTTTAATTATATACAACTCGTTTATATGCCATAAAAACCTTGTGAAATACTCCCCAATTTGGTTAAATAGGTTTGATAAACGCTTCGTTGTACCTTTTTCAAATATAGAAAATAATAACTACAATCTTGTAAAGAGGAAATTTCTTTCATTAGAACTGTTTTTATCCTCCACCCAGTAAAATAGGGCTTCCGAAGAAAAAATAATGCCCTGATGCGAGCTTCGGACTGCCTGATGCGGTCTTCGGACAGCCTGATACGAGCTTCGGACTCTGTCAAAAGATCTTCGGACTCCCAATTACACTCTTCGGACAAGCTACTGCCAGCTTCGGATGAGTTTTTATGGTCTTCGGAAAGGTTTTTTTGTATTTTGAATAAAAAACTAAAACTATTTTTTTGTTATTTTTTCGTGAATCTTCAAGGTTTCCTGCAGTGCTGCAGTTCCGTACCAAGGAGTCAATTCGGCTTCAAGCAAGTTTGATTGTATAGCAGGATCAGTGGCGACGAGCGCTTTTGCTTCTTCGATTGTAGTAACATTAAAGATGTAGATTCCCCGATAATTTCTGTCGTTTTTCCCGAACGGGCCAGCCACAACAAGTTTTCCTTCTTTGGCCAGTCGGCCAATATTCGCCATATGGCCTTTAAACAATTCACTCTTTTCTTCGGCGGTTGTGGTGGTGTTGCTTCCGGTTTTCAAAAGGCAAAATACGTATTGCTTCATCCCGCGTTCGTCTCCATTTAGGGATTTAGCGAGTTTTTCGTCATATTTAGATTCGGTTTCCTGTGAAAATCCAATTGCTGTAATGCACAAAAACAGGGCGGTGAGAATAATTTTTTTCATGTAGATTTTTTTAGAATATTAAAGTAACTTTTTTAGAATAACAATCTGTCCCAGATGATATACATCATGCTGGATTATTCCGTGGATGTGTTCGTAATAAGTGTAATTGTTATTGGCGTATATTTTTTCGAAATCTTTGTCGTCAAAATTCTCAAAAAAGGCATTCCATGAATCCTGTGATTTCGCTAGAGTCTGCAGAGATTGTGCCCAAGCTACTTCGGATGGGTCTATAACCGGCACAAAATAATTATGGTCGGGAGTTATAACGGTTTCACCTTGAACGCGTCTCAAAATGTTCTTTCTCCACTGAATAAGGTGATTAACAATTTCCCAGATTGTGTTCAAATTAGGATTGATTTTCTTGTAAGCCTGCTGTACATTTATATCTTTTAAAGTGTCTGCCAATGTGACTTCGAGCCACGGATTGCCATTGTAAATGGACTGATACAGATTTGAAATTCTTTTGCTTTCTAACATATCAATGGTTTTTGCAATTAATAGCTAAGATACAAATAAGTAATTTACAACTCATCCTCGAATTTCTACAGTTGGGTTTTTAAATATTTTTTAACTAACACTGCTAAAATATATTTGCCTCATCAAAACCAATATTATGAAAACCATTTTTTTAGCATTAGCTTCTTTATTTAGTTTAGCACTGTTTTCGCAAAACACTGTTTCGGGTATAATTATCAATGAAAAAGGAAAACCAATTGCTGGTGCCAATGTTTACATCGAAGGGACTTATGACGGGGCGACAAGTTCTGAAACAGGCGAGTTCTCTTTTGAAACAACAACAACAGGAAATCAATTTTTGACAGTGAGCTTTTTAATTTATGACACCTACAGACAGGAAATTGATGTTACTAATTTTAAAAACCAGACGATTAAACTAAGAGATAATGTAAATGCTCTTGATGCGGTTGTTATCACCGCTGGTACATTAGAGTCTGGTAACAAAGCCAGAGTTTCGGTTCTTAAACCACTGGATATAGTTACAACTGCCGGATCTGCGGGTAATATTGTTGCGGCTCTGCAGACTTTGCCGGGAACGCAGACTGTTGGAGAAGACGGACGTTTGTTCGTTCGCGGGGGCGAAGCAAGTGAAACGCAGACTTTTGTTGACGGGCTTCGTGTTGCCCAGCCTTATGGGGCGTCAACTAATAATGTACCGACCCGTGGCCGTTTTTCACCTTTTTTGTTCAGTGGCATCGCTTTTTCTACCGGAGGATATTCTGCAGAATATGGCGAGGCTTTGTCAAGTGTTTTGCTTTTGAATACGCAAGACGAACCAGATCAAAACAAAACGGATATTGCTTTTATGACCGTTGGATTAGGCTTGGGAAATACTCAAAAATGGGAAAAAAGTTCGTTGAGTGTCAATGCGTATTATATGAATCTTGCACCGTATCAGGCAGTGATTCCCCAAAATGTGGATTGGAACAGTCCTTATCAGTCTTTATCGGGCGAAACAGTTTACCGCTATCATTTTACAAACGGAATCTTTAAATTATATGCTGCGTTTGATTCATCAAAATTCGATTTGAATCAGCAAAATATAAACTTCGAGGATAAAATCAGAACCAATTTAAAGAATAATAATTTCTATACGAATGCTTCATACAATGGGACTTTTGGAACTGGCTGGCATTTGACTACAGGTATGAGTTATGGTTACAATAATAATGATGTAAAGTATGATGTAAATGATGTTGTGAGCAATGAAAATGCTGCGCAATTGAAATTGAAACTGCGAAAACATGTTTCAAATTATTTTAATCTGTCTTTTGGAGCAGATTACTTTATTACAAAATTCAATGAAGATTTTGACAATAATAATGATATTAAAGTTTCAAATGGCTACGACTCAAACATAGCGGCTTTTTATACTGAAGGGGATATTTTGTTTTCTAAGTATTTGGCTTTAAAGGTTGGTTTGAGACTTTCAAATAATAGTTTGTTAGAGGAAACCAATCTTGCTCCAAGAGCTTCGGTTGCTTATAAAGTTTCAAAAAGCAGCCAGTTTTCTTTTGCTTACGGTGATTTTAGCCAGACTCCTGTGGTGGATTATATCAAATATTCAAAATACCATCAGTTTGAAAGCGAAAAGGCAAGACATTATATTCTGAATTACCAATTTACAAAACCTGGGCAGACTTTTAGAGCCGAAGCATATTATAAGGATTACAGCAATTTGGTTCAATATGATACAAAGGACATTCAGTATAATTCATTTTTCAGTAATAATGGTTCGGGTTATGCAAAAGGATTGGATTTGTTTTGGAGAGACAGCAATTTGGTTAAAAACTTAGAGTATTGGATTTCGTATTCGTACATCGATTCAGAAAGAGATTATAAAAATTTCCCAACGATGGCAACTCCAAATTTTATTGCTGATCATAGTTTGTCTGTGGTGACCAAATATTTCATCACCGATTGGAAATCACAAATCGGGTTCACCAATAGTTTCAGCACAGGAAGACCGTATAACAATCCAAACGAAACGAAATTCATGAATGGAAAAACAAAATCATACAACAGTTTGAGTTTTAACTGGGCGTATTTATTGACCACTCAAAAAATCCTTTATTTCTCAGTTTCGAATATGTTAGGAAGCCAAAACGTCTTTGGATACGATTACGCAAGAGTACCTGATGCAAGCGGGGTTTATAACAGGCAAGCCGTTACACCAACAGCAGACAGATTCTTCTTCGTTGGTTTCTTCTGGACAATCAGCGACAATAAAAATGATAATCAATTGAAGAATCTTTAGAGGATTGTTTAATCGTTTAAGGGTTTAATTGTTTAAAACCTGGTTCGATTAATTATCCCAACGGTTGAAACCGTTGGCTATGGTGTAAGTCTTAAATTTTTGAATATGTCAAAAAAACAAAAGGTTCTCTTCTAGCCCCGATTGAAGTGTAAATCCTTATGTCCCGGGGTTCGGGACATAAGATTGTAACGGAAAGCGGGACGATATTTCCTGAAAAAGACTAATCTTTCTGCTCCAAAAAATTAATAATAGAGTTCAGGTTTAAAAAAAAGCTTAGAATCTTAGCCACTCAGAATCTCAGAACCTTTTAAAAAAAACAATTCATCCTCAAAAATCCACAGTTGAGCAGTTTTAAATTTTAAATCAGTTAGAACTGGAATACTTTTGAAGTATAAATTATAAGAGTTTCAATCATCAAAAAAACAAAAAATTATTAATAACTAAAAATCAAATATCATGACTAAAATTATCACTACTATCGCTTTTTTTATCTGCAGTTTTTTATCTGCACAAACACAATTTGAACAAGGAATGGCTAAAGCTTTTGCGCTTTGGGGAGAAGGAAAAAATACAGAAGCTTCGGCAATGTTCGAAAGAATCGCAGGCGCTGAAAAAAACAGTTATCTGCCAAATTATTATGTAGCCTTAATTAACACCACATCGGCTTTTACTGAAAAAGACAAAACCAAACTCGATTTGATGCTGACAAAAGCGCAGGATGCTTTAGACGTTGAAATGATAAAAGACCAGAACAATGCCGAGTTGTATGCGATGCAGGCTTTGATTTACACGGCTTGGGTAGTAGCAGACCCAATGACAAACGGACAAAAATATTCGGCTAAGGTAATGGAAGCTTACGCAAAAGGAAAAGCGATAGATCCAAACAATCCAAGAATCGTTTTTGGTGAGGCGGATTACCAGTTGGGAGGAGCAAAATGGACAGGTGTTGATACAAAACCATTGTGTGCTCAGATTGATAAAGCTGTCGAACTTTTTGCTACTTTTAAACCCGAAACTTCTTTTTCGCCAAAATGGGGATTGGAAAGAGCGCTGGAATCGCAAAAAAATTGTAAAAAATAATATTTTAAGCCTACTTATAAATGAAAGATCATAGAAATACATTTGGAAATTTGAAGAGCGGAACGATTATGTGTTTCAAGATTTCTATGGTTTTTACTGTAATATTTTCGGCTTTTTTAGGAGCCGGTTTTAATGTGAAAAATGTATTGCTTACGTTCTTTTTGAGCAGTCTTTATTCTTTTGGACTTGGTTTTGGGAATGGCTTTATTAATGTCCTTTTGGACAGAAAATGGGATTGGCTCGAACATACGAATCTGAGAGTATATTACGGAATCATAGCTACTGTTCTGTATACCGTTCCAGCTGTTTTAGGAATTAATTACATCATTTTTGTGGTTGTTCAGGATTTGTCTTTAGATAAGTTTTTTAGCGAAAGAATGATTTGGATACACCTTTTTTACATCATTTTATCTTTGGGAGTTTCGACTTTTATGCAGGCCAGAAGTTTTATGGTCAAATGGAAACAGGCTTCCAAAACCGAAGTAACTCAGCAAAGAATTATAGCAGGAACAGCCAATGCAAAGTTTGAGACCTTAAAGAACCAAATTGATCCGCATTTTCTTTTTAACAGCTTGAATGTTCTGAGTTCACTGATTGAGGAAAATCCCGAAAATGCACAGCGGTTTACGACTTCTTTGTCCAAAATTTACCGCTATGTATTGGAACAAAAAGACAAAGAGCTGGTTTCGGTTTCTGAAGAGCTGTCTTTTGCCAAAACCTATATGAATCTTTTGAAAATGCGTTTCGAGAACAGTCTGTTTTATGAATTGCCGGAAACAGTTATAAATCCGGATGCAAAAGTAGTACCGCTTTCACTGCAGCTGTTACTCGAAAATACAGTGAAGCATAATGTGGTTAGTGAACAAAGACCGCTCCACATTCGGATATTTATTGAGGGAGATTATTTGGCTATTCAAAATGATTTTCAAAAGAAAGAAGTGATTCAGAGCCGGCAGGGAGTAGGATTGCAGAATATTGTTGACCGCTACGGAATTATTACTGGCCGAAAGGTTTTAATCGAGCAGAATGAAAAAACATTTACGGTTAGGATTCCTATTTTAACCAAACAAATCAGTGTTATGGAAACAACTTTTAATTACATGGAAAACGGGGCTTATTACAGAGCCAAAAAAAGAGTGGAACAGCTTAAAGGATTCTACGGAAATCTGATTTCGTATTGTTGCGTGATCCCAGTTCTGGTTTTTGTCAATCTTACTTATATGCCTCAATTTCAGTGGTTTTGGTTCTCTGTCTGCGGTTGGGGGTTTGGATTAACGATGCATGCTTTTCAAGTATTTGGCTATGGAGCAAATTGGGAAGAAAGAAAAATAAAAGAAATATTGCAAAAAGAAGAGGGAAAACAAAATTGGAAGTAAGGTTGTCAGATATCTATTAGCGATTCTGAAAAATCTTAAGTAAACCTAAAATTGAGTTAAAATGGAAAATGAATATACAGAAGAAGAACGCTATTATAAAGCAAAAAAAAGAGTAGAGGAAATTAAAGGTTTTTATGGAAACTTGATTTCATTTATCGTGGTAAACTGCTTTTTGATGGTTATAAATTTAATAACATCACCTCAGTATTTATGGTTCTTTTGGCCTTTATTAGGGTGGGGAATCGGAGTGCTTTTTCACGGATTAAAAGTTTTTAACTATTCGCCGTTTTTTAATAAAGAATGGGAAGAACGAAAAATCAAAGAATTCATGGAAAAAGAAGAACAGGCAAAAAAAACTTGGGAGTAATTTTTATATAAGCTGAAAATGGAGTCAAATCATATTGAAGAAGAACGCTATTATAGAGCTCAAAAAAGAGTAGAAGATATTAAAAAGTTTTATCAGCATTTGACTGTTTATCTGCTCTGTAATCCAATTGTAATAGTTGTAAATATCATGACCTCGCCAGGTTTTTTGTATTTTTGGTTTAGCTTGCTGGGATGGGGAATACCCATAGTTTTACACGGATTGAAAGCTTTTGATTATGCTCCTTTTTTTGATAAAGAATGGGAGGACAGGAAAGTTAAGGAAATCATGGAAAAAGAAAAACCAACAACAAACAAGTGGGAATAGAGTTGCTTAGAATCTTAGTTTCTATTTAATAATAAAAACAAAACACAATGGGAAGATATAGAAAAGAATTATTTGAAAATTTTCAGGATGAAAATTTTAATCCAGACACAAGATATGAACTGGCTTATAAGCGAGTGAAGCGAATCAAAGGGTTTTATGTGCATGCAACAGTTTATGTGCTAGTAAATGTATTTTTAATTGTATCCAGATTCAGCAAGAGTAAGGTAGGAGGCGAATTTTTATTTGAATGGGAAACTTTTTCCACAGCCTTATTTTGGGGCATAGGATTACTGGCACATGGTCTGTCGGTTTTTGGAAGAGACCTGTTTTTTGGATCCGACTGGGAAGAAAAAAAAATCAAGGAGTTTATGGATGAAGACAAAAAGCAAAAGTGGGAGTAGTTTTCAGATGACAGTTTTCAGAAAACAGATTTTTGTATTTGAAACTTGTAGATTACTCTAATCTGACTTCTATATTCTGAAATCTGCCTCTTATTTTCCGCCTACTGCAATCTGAATACTGCAATATCTATTTTCTAATTTCTAACCTAAAAAAATGACCACAATAATAATTGAAGACGAAAAACCGGCAGCGCGTTTATTGTTGCGCAAGCTCGAAAAAATTAATGTTAAGGCAGAAGTGATGCTTCATTCTGTTGAAGAAGCTCTGAATTGGTTTTCTCAAAATGAGCATCCCGATCTCATCTTTTTAGACATACAATTATCGGATGGTTTGTCGTTTGAAATATTCGAAAAAACAGACATCAAAAGTGCCGTTATTTTTACGACGGCTTATGATGAATATGCATTGCGAGCATTCAAATTAAACAGCATCGATTATCTCTTGAAACCCATCGATGAAGATGCTTTGGAAGTGGCAGTTTCAAAATTCAAGGAGCGGTTTCAGCATCCAAAAGCAAATGGTAATGAATCAATGCAATTGGATTTTGAGCAGATACGAAAAATGCTTTCGAATCCTTTTGAAAAAACATTCAAAAAAAGATTTACTGTCAAAATAGGACAGCATCTCAAGGTTATTTCAACTGATGAAATTGAATGTTTTTTTAGTGAAAATAAAGGAACTTATATTCATACTTTCGATAACAGAAATTATTTGCTGGACTCCACTTTGGAAGTTTTGGAACAGGAATTAGACACTGCGGATTTTTATAGAATCAGCAGAAAGTTCATTATTCCGCTCAAGGCAATAAAAGAAATTACAGTGTACAGCAACTCAAGATTAAAAATTATTCTGCCTACTTTTAGAGAGGATGAGGTAATTGTAAGCCGTGAAAAGGTGACTGATTTTAAAAATTGGATTGGCTAAGACTATTTGTATTTATCATTTATGTAAAATGGCTTAAAATACTGAATTGGTTGTTTTTGAATCTATGTAATAGATTTTGTTTATGATGGTTTAAGCTAGGATAAATGCTTTTCTGATCGCAATTAGCACAAAAATCAGAAAGGAATAAATGATAAAGAACGGAGCAATGTGTTCTATTGCATTTAGCGAAAGAAAAATGGAAATTATCAATAACTGAAAACCCAATCCATAAATTGAAAGTAAGGTCATAAACCATTTTGGAAATGATTTTACTTTGAATGCCTCTTTATCCAATGCATGAATAATCAAGTCGAAAATTCCATAGACTAGAGTGTAAATTTTAAACAAAATATCTACCGATTTTTGGCTTTCTCCACGTAAAGCTCTAGGTGATTCATTCTCGAAAATTTTACTTGTCCTGTCTCCTCCATCTGATTTATTTCTTAAAATCACATAGTAATAATTATACAAAGTGCCCTGTAGCTGGATTCCAGTAAATGCTAAAACTGTAATCCAAAATGTAGTTTTAGAGACATAGCAAATAGACATTAAAAACAAAAAATTAAGAATGATATCAAATATGCTGTCGAGATATCTTCCAGTATAAGACGGTGTGTTTTTTGCGCGTGCCAGTTCTCCATCAACAGCATCAATTATTGATTTTAAAATGATGAAAAAAGAGGCTAAATAGTAGTGATTTTGTAAAATACAATATATTGCAATTAGGCCTGAAATTCCAAAAACAAGGGTTATGTGTATGGGAGTGAAACGAGTATTTTTTAGTTGATTTGCAAAAAATACCGCAAACGGCCTACCGTAATCGGATAAGTCTAGAAATTGATTTTGTGTAGCGAGTTTAGACATTTTTTGAGCTAAAAATAATAGGATGTGACAATATAGTCAGGCTGCAAAAGTAATGCTATTTTGAGCATTTGAATAGTAAACAGAAGTTAAAACAGCAAAATGCTTTTATAAACAGATTTTTCAAAGAAGTAAATCTGTCTATAAAAGCATTTTGAATTATAGTAGTAATGTTATTTGCTCAATCGATGCAGCGTGTAGGTCATTGCTGTTAAAAGAAAAAAGGCGTTGACTTGGTGGGCTAAACCCAGCCAAAGCGGTACATGGTACAGCAAGGTATAAATGCCTAAAATAAACTGCAGAAAAACGAGAACTAACAAAGCATTTACTCCGTTTTGCTGCTGTGTATTGATTTTGAATTTTTTGCCTTTGATGTACAGGTACAAAATGAATCCTACGAGGATATAAGCTAAAGTTCTGTGAACAAATTGCACTCCGCTTTTCCCTTCGACAAGGTTTAGGAAGAGCGTTTTTTGCTCAATGAATACACTGTCGTGAACAAATTGTCCGTCGCTCATCATCGGCCAATAGTTGTGAATTAGTCCAGCATTTAAGCCAGCAACAAACCCTCCGTATATGATTTGCAGAAGCAAAAGGATTAATGTGATTTGAGCTATTTTTTTTAAGGGAACAATTGGGGCTTTTTTATCGGGATAAATTAAATCTAACGACACCCAAAGTGTGTAGGCAAAAGTTATAAAGGCAAAGGTAAGATGTAATGAGAGACGAAAATGACTCACATCCGGATTGTCAACCAAACCGCTTTTTACCATGAACCAGCCAAAAAATCCCTGTAAAGCTCCCATTCCTAAAAGGATAAAACATTTGTTAAGTGTGGCTCGGTCAATTTTTTTCTTCAGCAAGAAATAAAAGAACGGAATGATAAATACCAGTCCAATTATCCTTCCGATAAAACGATGAAACCATTCCCAGAAATAGATAAACTTATAGTCGGATAGCGTGAAATCGTTGTGAACATTGATTTTTTGATATTCAGGAAATTGTTTGTATTGATAGAAAGCTTCCTGCCATTTGGTTTCGGTAAGCGGGGGAAGGGTATCGGTAACCAAATGCCAGTCGGTCATTGATAAACCAGAATTTGTCAATCGGGTGATACCGCCCACTACGACCATTATAAATACTAAAAAGCAACCAGATAGCAGCCAAATAATTAAGGATTTGTTGTTTTTCATTTTTATTGAATTGGAAAATTTTGAGGGTTTTGTCTGGTGTCCCAGATGTCTAGAACTTTTATACTAAATGCTGAAATTTCAAAAAGTAAATAATAGTCTTTAACAAGTATTGCTATTATATTTTTTCTCTTGGTAGCTTATCGATACTTCAGGGAAATTTCTATTGTATGTAATGTTACAGTAAATAGCTGATTCAATTTTTGACTATAAAGGGTTGATTTATTTTGATTGTTACAATGATTTTAAAATACTCTTTTTTGTCAGTACTGCATTTATTGCCTAATCAATTTTTCATCTTCTTCTTTGAACCATCTTTCCATTTCTTTTTTGTCTTCTTCTTCTGTTAAAAACTCCCCGTTTTCAACTTGTTTTAGAGCCATGTCAATTCTTTTTTGTTGCCATTGATTAAAAACATAAATTTTTTCAGAAGCTATTTTTTCATATGTTAAAGCTGGTTCATTAACGAGCAAGTTAGATTTGATTGTTTCTTCAATTCTATCTAAAAGAATACGGTCGTCAATTGCGATAATTTGTGCTATCAATTTTAATTTTAAATCGGAAGTACTCATATTTTCTAATTTTTATAAAATTAAGAAATTTTTAAATTGAGAATAGAAAACAAAACTTAAACTTTTCTTAATCCCAACTTCTCTGCTCTTTTCATCATAAACCCATATGCGGCATCATAATCATTTGCAATTTCACCTTCAAGAATGGCTTCTTTGATGGCTTCTTTCAACATTCCGATTTCGCGGGAAGGCTTCAAATTGAAGATTTCCATAATTTCCTCACCAGATATTGGCGGTTGAAAATTACGTACATTATCGCGTTCTTCCACTTCTACAATTTTCTTGCGGACAAGTTCAAAATTACTATGGTATTTCCTGAATTTATTTGGGTTTTTAGTCGTGATATCAGCTTCGCAGAGTGTCATTAAATTTTCCACATCTTCACCAGCATCAAAAACTAAACGGCGTACAGCCGAATCGGTTACAGTATCCTGTGCCAAAACGATTGGACGTGAGCTCATAATGACCATTTTTTGTACAAATTTCATTTTGTGGTTCAATGGCATATGAAGGCGTTCAAATATTTTCTTTGCCATTTTCCCTCCAAGGAATTCATGTCCGTGAAAAGTCCAGCCTTGTTTTTTGTTGAAGCGTTTCGTTGGTGCTTTTCCTATATCGTGTAATAAAGCCGACCAGCGTAACCAAACATCATCGGTATTGGGACAAATGTTATCGACCACTTCAAGGGTGTGGTAAAAGTTGTTTTTGTGGGTGTGGCCTTCTATTTCTTCCACTTGGTTTAAAGCGGTCAGCTCTGGAAGAATGATGTCCAAAAGCCCAGTTTTAAATAGTAATAAGAATCCAATAGAAGGTTTGTCTGTCGAAAGGATTTTATTCAATTCTTCGACGATGCGCTCTCCGGAAATGATTTTGATGCGCTCGGCATTTTTGGTAATGGAATCCAATGAATTTTGGTCTATTTCAAAACCCAATTGAGACGCAAACCGAATCCCTCTAAGCATTCGCAACGGATCATCAGAGAAAGTGATGTCGGGATCAAGGGGCGTTTTTATGATTTTGTTTCCCAAATCGGAAATACCGTTGAATGGATCTGAGAGATTACCAAAAGTGTTTGTATTTAATGATAAAGCCAAAGCATTTATCGTGAAATCACGTCTGTTTTGGTCATCTTCAAGAGTTCCGTTTTCTACAATTGGATTTCTGCTGTCAAGATTATACGATTCTTTTCGAGCACCCACAAATTCAATTTCCGTATCTTCAAAACGAAGCATAGCAGTTCCATACGTCTTGAAAACCTGGACTTTTGGTTTTTTTGGAAGTAAACCAGATACTTTTAAGGCTAGTTCGATTCCGCTTCCAACCGCGACAACATCAATGTCTTTCTTGAAATCTCTTTTTAAAAGTAAGTCGCGCACAAAACCGCCAATAACATAACTTTCGACATTAAGTTCTTGGGAAGCCTGCGAAATGACTTCGAATATTTTATTATTTAAGGCTTCTTTGTAATTCATTATTTTTGTTTAGAGTTTAAAGTTTAAAGTTGTTTAACTAAAAACAGAAAACTGAATACTGCAAACTATTTGCGGATAACTTTTACCTGAGAATCATTTGTCAGTTTAATGATTGTGGACGGTTTTCCGGCAATTTTATCGTGGTGCAAATTTACGACATAGTCAACGCCTTTTATAATTTCGGGACTAATTTCTTTGAAACTTTTTGGGGTAGGCTGGCCAGAAATATTAGCCGAAGTGGACACCAGTGGTTTTTTCATGCGTTCCATCAGTTTGAAACAAAAAGGCTCTTTGACGATGCGAATGGCAAGAGTATTGTCAGTTGCTATCAAATTGGGAGCCACATTTCGAGGTTTGTCTAAAACTAATGTGGTTGGGTTTTCGGATAAATCCATAATTTGCCAAGCAACTTCAGGAACTTCTTTGAAAACATTGTAGATCATTTTTTCGCCATTCATCAGGCAAATCATACTTTGAGTTTCGGCTCTTTGCTTGAGTTTATATATTTTGGCAACGGCTTCCAGATTGGTTGCGTCACAGCCAATTCCCCATACAGTATCAGTAGGGTAAAGGATGATTCCGCCTTCTTTTATGACTTCGAATGCGTTGAGTATTTCTTGATTGATGTCCATTTTGTTTTTAATAAGTTGCAAAGATATTTATTTGAAGTTGTAAAAACTGCTGTTTTCTGGTAAAAGAAGGGGTTTTAAGATTTTAATTTGTACGAATTATTTAAACGCCAATTCCAGTTTTCAGTGACTGAATATCATTTACGGCTTGTTTCTTAATTTTGTGAATAATAAAAAACGCTGAATTGCATAATCCCGAACAGTACACATATCTTCATGTGATTTTAAGAGATTCTTGCGTTGTTGTCCCATTTCAATACTATTTTCATGATACACATCACTTCTGTTTATCTTATTTTCAACAAAGGAATCGTAAGCCTTTCCCCAATAATGATTTATTTGAATAGTTGAACTACTGAACATAGAACGGCGATTAATTCCTAAGGCCATTATTTTTTTATATTGATTAATAGGAGGTATCTTTATTCTACATATTTTTGAGTTAAAAATATGCGGGTTCTTAAATTTTGCAATTGAAAAATCCATATTACAAAACATTTTTGTATACACACTAGGTTTTGGCCAGCATTGAGTATATTGCTGAATTACTAATTCATTATTATCATGATATAACTTTCCATTTGACCCAAATTGTTTCCAGTAAACGGCTACACCAGGATAATTTTTATAGGATTCTAACCATGATTTAATATTATTTGTGGATATAGGGCAAATAAATTCATCAACATCTATAAATGTCAGCCAATTGGTATCATTCCTGTGTTTATTATAACAATCTTCGTAAGCATCCATTTGGGAATGATGGAAAGGCCAGTCAATCAAATCAACAATTCCTTTTTCTATATAAGGCTTCAGAATTTCGGCATAGTTGTCATCCGAATTGTTATTGTATAAATAAAAATGCTCAATGCCAATAACTAGATGAAACTGAATCCATTCGTCAAGAAACTTTCCTTCATTTTTAAATATGCCACAAAGGCATATAGTATATTTATAATTTTTAGTGCTTCTATTGAATAATCTATTTCCAAAAATTAAAAAAGGAATGAAAAGTGATATAAAAAAATACATAATATGATTAATTATGTCATTTTTTAATAAGGTCTGTTTGAGGTGACCACGTTTTATAAAATTCCCTTTTACATAATAATTTTGATTATTCTGCATAATAATTATTCTTTGTGTTTTTATCTACAATTGTCTTTTTCCTCTTATTTTATCAGTTAAAGTTCTAAAAAAATAGAAAACGGGATTGGCTTTTTTTAGGGATTTATTGCATTTTTTGAATAAGTCTAAATTGGTATTCGCTATTTCTTTAAAATTAACAGAAGACTCATCTTTTATGTTGTCATCAACCTTTTTGAATTTCAAATAATTACGATAATATATTCTAGTTAATCGTGCATAATCCAGATATCTTTTAGGAGTAGTATGTTCTAAAATATGATTCGCAGCTACCAAATGATTTTTCAATCTGCTTTTATTTAAATCTCCTTTAGCACCGATCTGTTGTTCTGTATGTATTCTATAATATATTAATTCATCAGTTAGATATTCTAATTTTCTTCTTGAAGCAATAATAATGGCTATCCATTCATCATGGTGAAATTTATGGACATCAGGTATAGGTAAAATTAAAGATTTTATTTCCTGTTTTATACAAAGTGTTGCTCCGGTAACCGTATTAGATTTAAATTTAATATGATGGTATAAATCGATAGGTTTACTTAATTGATTTTCGATAAAGCCAATAGAATTCCAAAGATTATTATCTGTGAATTTTTTATTCTTGTCATTAATTAATTCTGCATTTGAAAAGACAGCTTCTGCTGATTCATTTTTTGAAAAATATTGAATTATTTTCTCTACTTTATTCTTTTTCCAAATGTCATCTTGATCACTCAAAAAAATATAATCACCCTTGCATAGAGAAATAGCTTTTTCAAAATTTTTATTACTTCCTAAATTGATAGAGTTTTTATGAAAAGATATCTTACTTGGGTATTCTAGCTGAAACTGCATTATAATTTCAATCGTTTTATCATTTGATCCATCATCACAAATAACAATTTCATCAATTGGCAATGACTGGTTTAAGATGCTTTCAATCTGGTTTTTAATGAATTTTTCACCATTGTAGGTACACATTGCAACAGATGTTTTCATATTGTCTAGTGTTATATTTTGAAAATTATTATTTCCAAATTAAAATTTACATTTTTCAAATGAATAAAATTAAGATTGGTTTTTTAAAGAATATACTTAAAGAATAAATTTAATTTTTATGGGTGATATTGTAAACTAAGTTGGAATTGCATATTTATTTTTCTATTCTCATATTGATATTGGTAGTTATTAATTACTGATGTATTTAATTTAGCCTGAATGTCTAACTTACCGAATTTTTGATATGCGTATGTATTAAACATCAAATCTACCCATTTGTTATTAGGGCCATTATAGGCATCATAAAAGAAGTCCATATTATGGGCATATCGTTCTACTTGTATTCCCCATACTTTATCTTTTTGCCATAGACTAAAATCTAGAGTTTGTAAGTTGCTTCCAGGGCCAATACCAGCTCCAAGAACTTCTCCTTTATTGGTATATCCATGCAAGATTTGACCATGAAGATACCAAGCACCTGCCGGTCTAACTAAACGGTCTGCACTTTGTTCTAAATGTGTGGTTTCAAAACTTACTTTTAGATATTTATTTTCAGTTTTGTTAAGCATAAAAAGTTTATTGAAGCCAAATAGATAAGCCCTAGAATGTTCAGGAGAATGAAATAAATCTGTTATATCTTGTGAATGATCATTCCAACCGCTTTCTCCATAAAATTCAAATTTGGATTCTTTCATTGCCCATCTAAAAAAGAGAGAAGCCAATTGATCTCGATTTTTAGCATCTTCTCCTTCGAGCTTTTTTTTCTGAAAAGGAGCGAAAATTGGCATATAATCTGAAAAACCGTGTCCTAAATCATCATGATATAACTGAATGGTTCTGTTTAGACCTATAAATAATCCAGGAATCCACTTGGGGTTATAGTTTATGGAAAGTCCATTGATATATCGCCAGTCATTGCTTTTAGGCAATTCATAATCTACACCGTCAATTATAAATTGCGATTTTGGACTTGTCAAGCCAGATCCCTCTAACTTACCAGCTATGATTTGTCCTTCAAAACTACCTATAAAAGTTTCTACTGGCTGTCTTGTATTCAAAGTGAAATGTAAAAATCCTGTAGCGTTATTACTCATAATTAATGAATTTCTTGTTCCAGGGCCCCACCACAAGTTTTCCGTAGATAAGCCAACGGAAAATTTATTGATATTTATCTTAATGTTGCTTTGTCCCCAGTTTAATTTATTGTAAGAACGGTCTCCATAAGGTAAAGGTAAATCAGTGGTGTTTAAATAATTAATGTTTTTTAATCTAGCAAAATTTGTTTCCGTTAAAGTGAAAATATCAAATTCGGGGTTGACGGCATATACATTTTCCGGTTTCAATTGCACACTCAAAATTCCATATTCGGCAAATAAACCCGCACTGAGAAGTGATTGATAGCCTTTGGCAGGAATCATTGAACTGTCATTCCAGCCATATGGTGCAAATATATTATATTGTTGGGTTAAGGTTATTGGAAGTACTTTAACATTTATCTTTCCATTGGGTTTTGTTAGGGTTGTGTCTATTAGATTTAAAGCCAATGGACGTAAAGTATAAGAAACAAGAGGGTTTGCATTGCCTAATAATTGTTCATTTCTACTTCTTTGTTCTATCATATCGATAGATCCTACAGAAATGTTTTGAGCTTTTAAAGATAATCCTATTAAAAAGAAAATTATTAGTTTAAAATGTATTTTCATGAATTTATTTTGCAAGATAATGTGGAATAAAGATATTTTAAAAACGTAGTAAATATAAAAACTGCAAATATAATTTAATATTGTCGGTGCTAATAATTATGGCCTGATATTATTTGTATAATATTAAATTAAGATCAACATGGCAGTAAATTGTAATATTTTAAATTTTATTTCCATTTTATATTAAAAGCATAGAGGAGGGCGTAAGTTTTTTGATTCAAAATTTATTTTATTACTTTGAATTCGTTAGGAATTCGTGATTAATCCTGATTCATAATAGAAAATTAACTTAGTAACAAACTGATAATTATTTTAAAACTATATATTTTTAGGATGTCAGTTTGTTTATAATATCTACAATTTTCTCCAAATCAATCGAAGAAAGTCCTACATATAATGGCAGACACACTACTCTTGAAGCGATGGATTCCGATATTGGCATTTTTTGTCCGTTAGTATAATTAATGGTATTTAAGGAAGGATAAAAATAGCGTCTTGGGATTATGTTTTCTTTGTGTAATGCATCTTGAACCTTTAATAAAGTTGCTTCTGAATCAAAAAGTAAAGGGTAATAACTATAATTCCAGTCAGTTTTCTCTCTAATCCTTATGCTTTTTAAGTTTTTAAAAATTAACCTGTTGTTATAATAGTCAGTAATCTTTTTTCTTTCTGAAATAATATGTGCCATGTATGGAAAAAGAGCTAACCCCATGGCAGATTGTAATTCAGAAATTTTTGCATTAATTCCAAGACCATGAAATTCTAATGGACCATTATGTCCAAAATTATGGCTATAAAATAATTTGTGCTGTATTTTATCATCATTACAAAACATGGCTCCACCTTCTCCTGTATGAAATAATTTTGTTGCATGAAAACTGCAAGTGCTTACATCTCCGAAATTAAATATAGATTGGTTATTGTATTTAACCCCAAAGCAATGCGCAGCATCATATATAACTTTTAAATTATGTCTATTCGCAATAGATTCTATAGCTTCAATGTGGCACGGATTCCCAAAAACATGAGTTGCCAGAATTGCAGTTGTTTTTGAAGTTATGGCTGCTTCAATTTTAGTTTCATCTATGGTTAAGTATTCTGGATTTATGTCGACAAAAATTGGTGTACAATTTTCCCATACAATCGCTGCCGAAGTGGCTACATAAGAAAAAGGCGTTGTTATAATTTCTCCTCCTTTACCAAATAGTTTTAATGCAATTTGTAAAGGCATAGTCCCATTATTAGTAATTGTAATATGAGGAACTTTGAGATATTTTTTAAGTTTTTCTTCTAGTTCTAATGTGAGTTCCCCTCTATTAGTTAACCAAACGTTATCCCACACACGCTTTACATAAGAATTGTATTCTTCTTGTGGAGGCAGAAAAGTTTTGGTTACTGGAATCATTAAATATGGATTTAGTGTGTTTAATTAATTTTAAGGGCAAACTATTGTTATATTTGCGGGGTAAAAATAGGAAAAGAATGCTGATTTTTCGGCATAAGAAAAAATTATAAAAAAGTGAATTATCATTAGTTGTTCTTGATTGTCTGAGAAACACTATTTTAGGGTTCGTTTTTTTGAAATAAAAAAAACAGCTTTTCTTGATCTTTTATAAAGCACATATATAAATATAAAATAAATATAAGAATACTATGGAAATCAATATTTTTTTGCAAAATTTTGCAGATCTTTTAGATGATACTGATGCAGCATTAATTAAACCAGAAACTGTTTTTAGAGATCTCGAAGAGTGGGATTCTTTGACCGCTTTGTCATTAATAGCTATGGCTGATGAAGAGTACTCTGTAAAGTTGACGGGAGATGATATTAAATCTTCGAATATGCTAAAAGATATCTTCGAAATAATAAAAAATAAAGGGTAATTGAAATGGCTACTTTTTCAGTAAATGATATTGCAATTAAAGGTATTTCGTGTTGCGTTCCAAAAAATATGGTACGTAATATTGATATAGATATATTGACAAAAGAAGAAATTCAAAAGTTTATTGATGCAACTGGAGTGGAACAAAGGCGTATTGCAACTAAGGAAATTTGTACTTCTGATTTATGCTGTGAAGCAGCTGAAAAATTAATCAAAGATCTGAATTGGCAAAAAGATGAAATCGAAATATTAGTTTTTGTTTCACAGACTGCTGATTATATATTACCTGTGTCTGCTGCTGTACTTCAAGACAGATTAGGACTATCTACTAACTGTATTGCTTTTGACGTTCCCTTAGGATGTTCGGGATACGTTTATGGAATTTCGATTGTTGCAGGAATGATGAAAGCTTCCGGCTTAAAAAAAGGATTACTTTTGGCTGGAGATACAAGCAGCAAATTACTTTCTCAATCCGATAAGAGTACTGTGCCTCTTTTTGGGGACGGAGGAAGCGCAACGGTATTTGAATTTGATGAAAATACAAGCAGTTTACTTTTTGATTTAGGGACTGATGGTTCAGGTTTTAAAACCATAATTGTAAATGATGGAGGTTCCAGAAATAGAATAACTCCAGATTCGTTAACTTATCATACTATCTCGCCCGGAATTGAAAGGAATGCCTGCCAGCTTATCCTTGACGGTATGGATGTCTTTAGTTTTGGAATTTCACAAGCTCCAAAAACTGTAAATACGCTTATCGAAAAGTTTGAAATTGATAAGGAAACAATCAATCATTTTGTTTTTCATCAGGCAAATTTAATGATGAATAAGATGATTGTCAAAAAATTAAAATTGCCAGTTGAAAAAGTTCCTTATTCCCTAAAAGAATTTGGTAACACATCGTCTACAACAATTCCATTAACTATTGTAACTGAATTAAAAGACAATTTGGCAAATACCACACAAAATTTAATACTTTGTGGATTTGGAGTAGGCTTGTCTTGGGGAACGGTAAAAATAAGATTAGATAATGCGGTAATTTCAGATCTAATTGAAATATGATAAAAAATATAAATTACATAGATGAAGATACTTATTTAAAAGAAAAGTCTTTGTTCTTTAAAGAATCCTGGATAGTAGCTGCACACAAAAACGAATTGTTGAACAATAATGATTTTGTAACTTTTGAATATTTAGGAAATAAAATTTTTATCCAAAATTATAATGGTGAGATAAAATCTTTTCAGAATGTTTGTTTACACAGATTTAATACAATACATGCAGAAGCTTGTGGAAACAGAGTTTCTTCATGTTTATACCACAATTGGACTTACGGTAAAAAAGGAAATGTAATTGGATTAATGTGTCGTAATTCTTTTGAAAAAGAAAGTATAAATGAATTGAGTTTAAAAGAGTATGAAGTTGATTTTTGCGGCGATTTTGTTTTTATAAAACTAAATGATCAATTAGATAAAAATTTGCAGGAATATCTAGGAGCAATATTTAGTCCATTAGAAGAAATAAGCAAACATTTCGGAGCCAAAACAATCGATTATACCATAGAGCATAAAGTAAATTGGAAGCTTTTAGTAGAGAATGTTTTAGAATGCTATCATTGTACTTCGGTTCACGAAAATTCATTTGCAAAAATGGGATTTGGTTCTATATCTCCTGAAAAATTTGATTCTTTCGATGCCCATAGCTGGTGTGAGTTTCCAAAAGGAGAAAGTGCAAAACAAAGCAAAATCATTGAAAAAGCATTAGCAGATAGAACGTTCAAAACACAGGGATATTTACACTTTTATATTTATCCAAATGCATTTATAAGCTCTGTAGAAGGTAAAGGGTTTTATTTTGGATTTATGCTTCATGAATCACCTTCAAAAACCAATTTAAGAGTGCGTTATTTTTCTCCAAAATTTGAAAATGAACTGAACGAATCACAACAGAATATTATCGATTTTATTAATAACAGCTCAAATGAATCACTGGATTTGGTTTTGAATGAAGATAAAAAAATAGTAGAAAGCATTCAAACCAATTTAGTAAATTTTAAAGAAAATTCTCCAATATTTGGTAATGAGGAATTTAGAATTTTAAATTTTTACAAATACTATAATAGTAAACTAGAACTAAAAGATATATAATGAGTCCATTTGATTTATCAGAAAAAAAAATACTTGTAACTGGAGCATCTTCTGGCATTGGTTACGAAACTTGTTTAGCTATTGCAAAACAAGGCGGTACATTTATAGCTATAGCCAGACGGCAGGATTTTTTAGAAAAATTAATTGAAGAATGCGGAAGTAAAAATAGTTTTATTGTTGCTGATTTATCTAAAATGGAAGATATTAAAGCGATAGTGGAAAGTACTGAAAATATAGATGGAATTGTTCATGCTGCAGGAATTGTTTTTTTGGCACCAGTGAAATTTTATTCTGAAGAATTAATGAACGAAATGCGGTCAATAAATTTTGATTCAATTGTATATCTTGTTAATTTAATTTTTAAAAAGAAGAAAATAAATAAAGGAAGTTCAATTGTTTTAGTTTCCTCAATTGCTGGTTTGTTTGGAATGAAAGGAAACGGAATTTATGCAGCAAGTAAAGGAGCATTAATTGCAATTTCTAAAGTTTGGGCTAGTGAGTTTGCAACAAGTAAAACACGTGTAAATTGTGTTTCACCAGGAATGGTAAAAACTGAAATAACTTCAAAATCTATTGAAGATTTATCTTTAGAGGTAATTCAGCTGGATGAAAAAAAATATCCGTTGGGTTATGGTGATCCTATTCAGGTAGCAAACCCCATTGTGTTTTTATTGTCTGAAGCAAGCAGCTGGATTACAGGACAAAATATAATTTTAGATGGAGGAAGGACTTCAACAATATAATTCTGATAATGAAAGCTAATATAAAAGCCATTTCCTATTATTTGCCTGCATCAGTTTTATCTAATGATTTAATAAATCAGGAATTTCCAGAATGGGATATCGAAAAAATCAGTTCCAAAACAGGAATCAATGACCGACACATCAGTGCAAAAGATGAATTTTCATCGGATATGGCTGTTAAGGCCGCCGAGAAATTATTTGAAGAACATAATATAGACAGGTCAGAAGTTGATTTTTTATTATTTTGTACCCAAAGCCCAGACTATTTTCTTCCAACAACTGCCTGTATAATTCAGGAAAGATTAGGTCTTGAGATAACAACAGGAGCCTTGGATTTTAATTTAGGATGTTCAGGTTTTGTGTATGGTTTGAGCTTGGCAAAAGGATTAATTTCAGGACAAATGGCCAAAAATATTTTACTGATTACCTCAGAAACGTACTCTAAATTTATTCATCCAAGAGATAAAAGCAATAAAACTATTTTTGGAGATGCTGCCGCTGCTACATTGATCAGTGTTGAAGAAGGATTCTGCTCTATTGGAAATTTCGTTTTCGGAACCGATGGAAAAGGTGCTGAAAATTTAATTGTTAAACAAGGAGGAATGCGTTTCCCTGTCTCAAATAAAAATCAAGATGTTATTGATGAATTTGGAAATGTTCGGAATGACAGAAATTTGTTTATGAATGGGACAGAAATATTTAATTTCACTGGAGAATTTGTTCCTAAACTTATACAATCAATTCTGGAAAAATCAAATTTAGCCAAAGAAGATATTGATTTGTTTGTGTTTCATCAGGCTAATAAATATATGTTGAATCATTTGAGAAAAAAAATAAAAATATCTGAAGAAAAGTTTTTTATTGCTATGGAAAATTGTGGAAACACAGTTTCATCCACAATTCCCATTGCTTTATATGAAGCACAAAAACAAGGAAGAGTGGATAGTTGCAAAAATATACTGTTGGCAGGATTCGGTGTGGGATATTCATGGGCAGCTTGTAACTTAATTGTTTAATAATGAATAATTTAATTATAATAGGAGCAAGAGGTTATGGACGAGAAGTTCATGATTTGGCAAAACAATGTTCAGGATATAATACAGAATATATTTTAAAAGGATTTTTAGATGATAAATCAGATGCGCTAAACGGTTTTGAAAATTATCCAGAAATCATTTCATCTGTTGAAACATATGAAATTGAACAAGATGATGTTTTTGTTTGTGCACTTGGAAGTGTAAAATGGAAAAAACATTATGTAGAATTGATTCTATCTAAAGGAGGCAGATTTATCAATTTAATTCACCCATCGGCGATTTTTAATACAAATGTTGTGATTGGTAATGGTGTTATTGTCTTTATGAATTCTAATATCAGTAACGATTGTGTTATTGGAGATTTTGTTACGTTGCAAGGTTTTATAGGCTTAGGTCACGATACTAAAATTGGTAAATGGTCGCATTTGAATGCTTATAGTTTTACAGGAGGTTTTACAGTCTTAGAAGAAGAAGTGTGCTTAAATACAAGAGCTACAGTTTTGCCAAACGTAATCGTTAAAAAAGGAGCAACAGTTGGAGCTTCAAGTTTGGTAATTAAAAATGTAAAAGAAGGTACGACTGTTTTTGGAGTTCCTGCTAAAAAAATTGAATTTTAAAGGAATAATAATTTTACTAAGTCAATATTTAGATTGAAAATTTAATTTAATGAGAGATCAGTATAGCATTATGGCAAAATGGGTTGGAAATAGTGAGCAACCAATGGTGAGCATTTTATGTGACACCTATAATCATGAAAATTTTATTAAAGAAACTTTGCAAGGGTTTTTAAATCAAGAAACAACATTTCCTTTTGAAATAATCATACATGATGACGCATCTACAGATAAAACTGCAGCAATTGTAAAAGAATTTGCAGATCAATATCCACTAATTATAAAGCCTGTTTTTCAGACCGAAAATCAATATTCACAAAAAATAAATTTCTGGAGTGATGTTACTTTTCCAAAAGCAAAAGGTAAATATATTGCTTTATGTGAAGGTGATGATTATTGGATTGATTCCTTGAAATTACAAAAACAAGTTGATTTCTTAGAAAGTAATGAGGGTTATGTAATAACATGGACAGATTTCTATACTAAAAAAGGAACAGAATTAACTTCTAATGATTTTAAAAATACATTGCCATCTGTTTATACAATAGATTTTGATAATTTACTAGTGCCTTATTGTACATATACACTTACTTGCTTGTTTAAAAAATCGGCAGTTGATATTTTAGATTATAAAAAGTTTACTTATTGTAAAGACAATACACTTTATGCACTAGCATTGTGTAATGGAAAAGGTGCCTATATGAATTTTCAAAGTGCAGTTTACAGATGGCATACTGGAGGAATATATTCTTTAAAGACTCCTTTTTTTCAACGGTATTCGTCATATCTTAATGTCAAGGAAATCTATGAACATATTCCAGAAGCTAAAACAAAAAATATTAAAAAAAATATGGATTTGTTGTTAAAGTCTTCAGCTGTAGAGGCTTTAAAATTGGTTAATAAAAAAAACATTGACAACACAGAACCCAAAAAAGTTATAAAAGAATATTTGGCTCATGCTAGTTTTTCGGCTAAGAGAAAATTTATTTGGCGTTATATAAAATTTACTTTAAAGATAAAATAATTATACAAAAGTTAAGCTACAGGTAATCATTGACCAAAAATAGCTTTAAGGTAAATTATAAGTTTATCAAAAAAGTTAATTCCCTTATAAACTTCAGGCTTATTATTTTTGATAAAATTAATTAATTTAAAGCTCTTTTTTTTTGATTTTCGAATACTTCGTCTCATTGATTTCAAAAGCATTTTATCTAAAAATACATCGTTAAATTTATTTAACTTGTGATTCTGTCTTTTTACAATAGCGACACATTCATAAATGGCTTTTATTTCTTCAAAAGTTAACCCTTTTTTTCCTTCAATCAAATTATAAAAAGCTTCAATATCAGGATTGTTTTCATCTATCCCAAATTCATTTAATAAAAAAATTTTAATTTTTTTGTTAGAACGGTTTACATTATCAATTTTAGTTTGACTAATGTTAGAGTTGTGGATTCTGTAATGAACTAAGGATTCTTGAATATTATAAAACTGTGTTCCAGTAATTAATTCGCTCCACAATTTGTAATCTTCAACGGGGACGAAATCTTTGTCATAACGAATATTTTCTATGATATTTTTTCTAAAAAATGCAGTCGAATTTCCAAGGGTGCAATTAATCAAAAAGTTGACTTTTATTTGTTCGTGATATTCTGGATGTTTTATAATTTTATTAGAAACTTTTTCGCCAAAACTTGTGAACCAGCTACCACAGACACCTATTTTTTCATTATTATTCATTATTGCAATTTGTTTTTCAAATCGACTAGGATGAGCGATGTCATCAGCATCTAATAATGCAATAAATTCTCCTTTTGCTATATCAAACCCTTTATTTCGTAATGTTGCAGGGCCAGTATTAACTTGATTATCAATAAATAGAATTCGTTCATCTTTTGCTTGAAAAGATTGTATTATTTCCTTGCTGGAATCGGTTGATCTATCGTTAAGAATAATTAACTCTAAATCGGAGTATGTTTGATCTAAAATGCTTTCAATCGCTTCAGAAAGATATTTTTCCGCATTATATACTGGCATTATCACTGAAATCTTGGGTGTATGAAGTAAGCTCATTATCTTTAATAACTTTCCGACAAATATACTACTTTTGTATTTCTTTTTAATACTATTAGCAATGCACAATTTAGTTTCCATTATTATTCCATGTTATAATCAGGCTCATTTTTTAGATGAAACATTACAATCGGTTTTAAGCCAGACTTACTCAAATTGGGAATGCATAATAGTAAATGATGGTTCTCCTGATAATACCGAAGCAGTTGCAAAAGTATGGGCAGAGAAAGATTCAAGGTTTATTTATTTTGCAAAACAAAATGGAGGCTTGAGCAGTGCTAGAAATGCAGGATTAAAAGTAGCAAAAGGTGATTTTATTCAATTTTTGGATTCTGATGATATATTAGGTAATGAAAAATTAGAAGTATCAGTTAATTTATCAGTAAATGAGGGTTCAGATATTGTAATTACAGATTTCAAAAGATTTAGAAAAACAATTACTAAATTGAAAAGGGCTTTTTGTGATTTAGGCAAACAGGAATTTTCATTTGACTCAATGTTATTGAAATGGGACGTAGAATTTACAATTCCAATACATTGCGGTTTTTTTAAGAAAGCATTATTGAATAATGTTGCGTTCCATGAGGAATTAAAAGCGAAAGAGGATTGGAAGTTTTGGATAGACATTTTTAGGAATAACCCTAAAGTTAGTTATGTAAATAAAGTATTGGTTTTTTATCGTCTTCATGATAAGGGGATGACAAGAGATAGTGCTCATATGGATGAAAACCATAACAATGCTTACTTAATCATTTATAATTCTTTAGATGATAAAAATAAAATTGCTTTTGTAAAAAGACTAATTATGGAATTGGAGCATACTAGGAAGAGATATAAAAAATTTAAGGATAATATTTTTTACAGAAAAATATTTTATTCAATTAAGCGTCTATTCTAAGTATGTAGATTTTGTTTGTTCAAAATTTAAAAATGCTCTTCATGCCTAATATTTAGATGTCAATTGCAAAAAATAATTAAAGGACATTATTAATCCATTGTTGCAAAGTATATTTTTTAAATATCATTTCTGGAATCTTTTCATATGCTGTGAAAAAAAAATCATAAGGAATAACGGGTTTTTTTTCATCTATGATCAAAATATTATTTGGATTGTAGAAATCATAATTTTTAATGTCAGAATTTGTTGTAATGAGTTTTTTTTCTAAACCAATGCTTTCAAAGACTCTAAATGTAAGTCCGTTTTGCCCCATACGGTTTATATCTAATAAAATTTGGGAATTATTTAAATTATTATTGACTTCAGACAATGGAATTTGTACAGAAGTGAATTCAAGATTAGGGTCTTTGACTTTATTTTTTTTGTGAAAAATTATGATTTTATATTTGATTTTTTTTTCTTTTAATACAATTGCTATTTTTGAGAGAATTGCAGTACGCTTGTCTTTGGAGCTGATATTGTACACTTGGTATTTTTCATTACTGATATTATTTGTCTGTATGGGATAAATCCAATTAGTAATGAAGTTTAAATTATGCTTTTTGCAATCGTCTTTTTCAAAAGAGTACACTTCATCAAAAGCAGAAATTACTTGTTTTATTTTTGGACATCGAGAAATACTGTCGTTAAAATAGGCAATTGATTTTTTGGTAAATTTTTTAAATTCCAAAATGCTTTTCGGGTCAATAAAATCGCCTTTGATAGTCAGGATTATGTCTTGAATTTCGGTATTTTCTTCAAGTTTTTTCAGTATTTCATTGCCGTAATACGTGTTTTTGATGTTTTTGTTAGTTACAGTTTTTAAAATGAAATTATAAAGCTTGGTTTTAAAATCTGGATATTTATGTTTAAATTCAAAAAAATTAATGTGACGTACTATATGACCATTTTCTTCTAATGCATTTTTTAGATAATCGTTGAGTTCCCAATTATCATAGCTTATTATCGTTATTTTCATCAAAAAATGTATGAGTTATTAAAAATGAATTATAAAGCAAAAATACTTTTTTACTCAAAATTTTCCTATTTATTATAGAGCTATAATTTTTTTGGTTCAAAAAGGAGTACGTTAATAAGTATATTCTAAAATTAGGGATAAGTTTGAAATCTTTTCAAATTCTAGGTATTGTGAAAGATTTCTCAAATTGAAATGTGGATTTTAATGTATTCTTTGTTTTGTTTTTAATGATTTTGATATTGGTGCACCAGTAAGGACAAGAAAAAATAGAGGCCAATTTTTAGGCTTTAAAATGCTGCTAAAGAAATATTTTAGGATTAAAAATGTCTGTACTATTTTATGCCCTAACCAGCCATAATGTTTTCTTATTACATATAGTAGAGAAATTTTAAGTTCGATTTTTATAAGAATAGATTTTGGAGTGCTGGCACCATGATAATGAATAAATTTTGCGTCAGGTATTAAATAAGCAAATTTGCCATTTTTTTCTAATCGTTTGCATAAATCAGTTTCTTCAAAGTACAAAAAAAGATTAGTATCAAATCCTCCAACAGCATTGAAATCTTCTGTTTTTATAATCATAAAACTCCCTGAAATGAGTTGTGCTTTTTGTGGGGCAGTATATAATTTTTTGCGGTTTGGATATTTTTTTGGATTTACTTTCTCTAGAAATTTCCTTCCAAAAATCTCCTTTGCAGGTGAAGCAAAATGATCAATAGTGGATAATAAATTTCCATTTTCTTTATAGTTCAATGGTCCGCAGATCGCAAAATCACGATTTTTTTTCATTGCATCGATAATGATTGATAGACAGTCATTTATGAAAAGTGAATCATTGTTTATAAAAGATAAATATTCAGCATTGCTATAATGTACACCTAGCATATTTCCGGCGCCAAAACCTAAATTAATATTACTTCTGACAAGTTGTATTCTAGGATTGGATATTTTATTTACAAAGGATTGAATTTTTAAATAATCATTTCTTTCAGAACAGTTATCAATTATTATAATTTGGTAATCTAAAAGATTGCTTGTTTTTGAAAGAATACTTTCAATACAGTTTATTGAAAAATTACTTGAGTTATAATTAATCAAAATTGCTGCAATATCATATCTTTTTTGTGTCATTATTAAATTGATTTATTCCTTTTTTTGACAAAAGTAAGTTTTTTAGTAATTCTTTTCTGTTTGAAAAAGTTTTTTTAGTAAGTTTTTTAAATCTATGTTTTATAATAAAAAAAATAATACTAAATCTGAATTGATTATTTTATAACGTTAAAATGGATTATTTAAAAATAACAGATACATGGCAGATTTATTTGAATTTAAGGTTAATTTTTTGCCTCATATTAATTTAAATAGATTTATTATAGACATCTAAATATTCACTAGCAGCTTTCTTCCAATCAAAAAATAAAGCTCTTTCAATTATTTTCTTCTCACAAATTAGTTTATTGTTTTCATAATTATTTAAACCATTGAAAACTATTTCATTCATGTATTCTGGATCAAAATTATTCCAATAATTCGCAACATTCCCGCCAATTTCTGGGAGTGAAGTTTTGTCCGATAAAAAAACAGGTTTTCCAAAGCGCATTGCTTCTATGACTGGTAAACCAAAACCTTCTCTTATTGAAGGGAAAAAGAATGCAGAACAGTTTTTTAAGAAAAATTGTTTCCCTAACTCATCTATTTTTCCAGTCAAAAAAACCCGATTTTCTAAAGAATTACTCTTGATTAATTCTTTTATTACTTGTCCGTATTCTTTATCATTATTCCCTGAAATAATCAAATTATAATCTTTTACAGTTTTCATCATATTGACGAGTGAAGCAAAATTTTTACGTTCTAAAAAATCACCGATAGAATAAAAGAAAGGTTTGTCCATAGGGAATTTTGTTGTATAATCTGAGGTATCTAATAATTCGGATATTGGGTTGCCATTATAAATTATATATTCTGGAAGGTTTGGGACGTTAAAATACTGATGAGTTTGTTTTTTTGCAAAATCCGATATATAGGTTATTGCAGTAGCTCTCTTAAGTTTTTCAATAAATCGGCGATTGACTTTATGTTTTAAGTCATATGATATTTCTTCCACAAAATTCACATCATGAATTGTAAGCAAATAATTGTTGGAAATACTTGGTTCCACTTTGGTATTCTGATTAACAGAATGCCATAGATCATATTTAGTTCGATTCCTGAAAATTGGATGCCTTGAAAAGTGTGTATATCTGTTATAGCTAAATTTTTGACCAAATTCTCTTTTTAAAATATCTGGATTTTTAGCATTCAGCGTTAAATCAAAATTTTCTAAATCTAATTGTGAGAAACCTTTAGCTAATTCATAGTTGAATGTCCCTAATCCAGTCGCCCTGTTTTTGATGTTATGGGTTTCGAGGAATACTTTTTTTTTCATAGATTATAACAAATTTGATAAATGTATCAAAACTAATTTAATAATTCTTATTAAAAGGTTGCGATAGATTTAATTCCAGTTGCCAAACTATCTTGGCTGTAACCAAAAATTAATTGTGGGATTTGTAAAAATCATTATCAAATAAATTTTTGCTTTTGTCTGTTTTATATTTTATTTAGTCAATTAACTTATTTTGACTGAGTAAAGGTATTGTTTATATTGGAAAATAAAAGTAATTTTTTTTGTTTAAATATCATTTTTCCACTATTTATTAAACTAATATGCTGATTAGCTTAAATTTATTTTTTAGAGAAATACCTATTATTGAATTGTTTAATTTGCAAAATGAATGTTTATCGATTATTCGTTTTACTCTAAAAGGTTTTTAATTAAGAAGATAGCTTATGGGTTATAATACTCGATTGGGTTGGCAGTTTTGAAATGACAAATTAAGACTTTTCAATTTTTTTCTGTTGTTCTAAAAAATCATTTGGTATTTTTACCAAAATTTTAATTTTAATTAAAGCTAATGTATCATATCATAAATCCAAAATTTAGTTCAAAATTTACTATAGTCAATAGTTTTATCCTAGATTTTGCATCTGCTGGAAAACTTTTTGGTGATGGTAAAAGAAACGTCATTAAGTTATTTGATTTAGATGGGATGACGATAAATATAAAATCCTTCAAAATTCCAAATTTGATTAATAAAATTGCCTACAGATATTTTAGAAAGTCTAAAGCCAGACGTTCTTTTGAGTATGCCACAGTTTTATTAGAAAAAGGAATTGGAACGCCGCAGCCCATTGCTTTTTTTGAAAATTACAATTGGCTGGGATTGAAAGACAGTTATTATGTGAGTGAACATCTTCAATGCGATTTGACATATAGAGAGCTTTTGGAAATACCAGATTATCCCGATCACGATAACATTCTGCGCCAATTTACTCGTTTTTCTTACGAATTGCATCAAAAAGGGATTGAGTTCAAAGATCATTCTCCTGGAAATACGTTAATAAAAAAGAATATACAGGGCGAGTATGATTTCTTTTTGGTAGATTTAAATAGAATGAATTTTCATGAAAAAATGTCGTTTGAACTGCGGATGAAAAATCTTTGCCGATTAACAAACTTAAAAGAGATGGTTGCTGTAATGAGCAATGAATATGCTAAAGTTTCAGGTGAATCAGAGGATTTGATATTTGAGACACTTTGGAAATATACTGCTGATTTTCAGGAAAAATTTTACAGAAAGAAAAGATTGAAGAAAAAGCTTAAGTTTTGGAAATAGAATGACGGTTTTGTTTCCATAATTTTTTTAGTTCTCTGTAACGGATTACAATAGAATAGGCATTTAAATAACAAATAATAATTCCTTTTTTGCCGTCAAGAAATCCTACTCTAATAAAATAATTGTATAAAAAGTTATAACAAGGATGTAGAAATTGAATTATTAAATTTGGTTTTACTTTTTTTATAAACTTTTCTTGGGCTTTAAATTTACCATAAAAAATAATTTTTTCTTTATAATCATGATAACTGGAATAGGAATAGTGAATTAGTTTGTTTTTTAAAAACCCAATTTCACCATTTACAATCAGCTTTTCGTGAACCAGTCTTTTTTCATCATATCTAGCCGAGTTTTTATCAAACAGCCGAAATATTTTGTCTGTTTGATTACCGCTGTATTTTAAAACTTTACCTTCAAACATAAAAATTCTTTCAAAAAAGAAAGCTGAATAAGTTTTGTTGTTTTCCAATGTTTTATTTATTTCTAACTTTAATTCAGGTGTCAAAACTTCATCGGCATCTATAAACAAGACCCAGTCATTTTTGGCCTGTGAAATGGCAAAATTCCGCTGTGCCGAAAAATTTTCGAATTTGTTTTGTGTGAACTTTACTTTGGGAAAAGATTTCACGATAATTTCCGTATCATCAGTGCTGAACGAGTCTACGATTATTATTTCGTCTGCAAAATCCAGATCTGATAACAAAGCTTTTAAATGCTCTTCCTCATTTAAAGTTATGATTAACACAGACAATTTTATGGAATTGCTATTTGTCATAAATTTATTTTTTGATAGTTAACAGATCTTTTGCTTAACCAAGTTCTTTTGTTTAGAGAATTAAAGTAGTAGAAGTAAAGATTTTTAAGGATATGTTTATTTGTTCTTAATTTTAAATTTGAATACAACAATAAGCTTAAAAGCGATAAAAAAGTTTTCTCAAATAATGTAACAACTATCAATGCAGTATGTGAAGGAATCTTTGTTAATGGACTAAAATTATTGTTTATGTAAACATGTTTTGAAATGATTACTTCGGTTTTGCAGATATGTTCTGTCTCAAAATCATTTCTAGAAGAACCGCCATGTTCGTGTAAAATAGCGGTGTTTCTTGTTACCGCAATTTTACCTTTTTCGAGTGCTATTTTTTTGCATATTTCAACATCTTCAAAGTAGAGCCAATAATCTTCATTCCATCCTTTTACTTTTTCAAACCATTTTCTACTTATGAAAACAGCTGCTCCAGTAACCCAATCCGGATAAAATAATTCATCTTTGGTATTGAAAGCTGTGTTTGTTTTTCTGTGAAAAAATCTTCCTATTCCAAAAATGTGTACGATCGAGGGGAAAACATTTTTTTGATTAAAAAAACGATTTTTGCAATCAACCAGTAAGCAGGATAAAATGCCCAGCTCTGAATTATTTGTGTAAGCTTTATAAAGTGTGTCAAGGGTATTGGGTGAAATTATGGTGTCCGGGTTCAGAAATAAAAAATAACTGCCTTTTGCCTTGCTTGCCCCTAGATTACATCCATTTGCAAAACCAGAATTAATGTTATTTTGGATAAAAATAAAGTCACTGAATTTATTTTGAAAAAGATCAAATTCTCCGTCATCCGAAAAATTATCAACAACAATTACTTCAAAAGTTATGTTTGTTTTATCTATTGAAAGAAATGACTCCAAACAATTGTGTAATGGCTTCCAACTTCGGTAGTTAACTATGATTATCGAAACATCCATTAATTTGGCGAAATAAGTTTTTGAAGAGTTTGATGTTGTAAATGGTACTTGTTAATTGTTATTGATAAAAAAATCAATTTTGTCTTTGAATAATTCAGGAGTGAGCAATTGGTATAAAGAGGTGTGGTTTTTCTTTATCTCATTATGGCTTGTTGCATCGGTAAATAATTCCGGTTTGAAATCCTTCAAATGAACTGATATGTTTTTCAAACCATCCTCAAAAGTTGCCCAAATGTTCTTTTCGACAAATGGCGAAAAAATAGTAAAAGCAGGTTTGTTTAATGCTTTTGCCATGTTAATGGCTCCGCCATCATTGCCAATAATAATATCACATTGATTCATTATAGATACAAAGGAGCGTAAATCTTTGCCAAATAAATCAAAATAAATTTTTCGTTGTGTATCAGGGGAACAACTGTTGTAAATAAACTTAGCTTCTTCGATTTGATTATCAAAGTAATTAAAAAGTATTGTGACGTCTTTATGGCTGGCAACGTACTCAACAACTTTTACCATGTAATCTAATGGATAGGTTTTGTTTTTCTCGCTTCCCAGCAAGCTTATCATTATTGTTTTTTTTGTACTATCTATTTTGTGTTTTTCAAAAAGTAAAACGGTTTCTTCTCTTTCTTTAGAGTTCACAAATAATTTGGGATGAGGGTCAATTTTACTGGAATCGAGGTTTAACGGTCTCAATAATAAAAGTCTATTGTCAATAGCAAACCCATATTTTGGTTTTTGATTATTATCAAAACGTTTTAAATTATGAGTGTAAAACAATTTTGTATACCATTTATGATAAGCAATTTTAGTGTTGGAACCTGAAAACATAGTAATCAAATTAGTTTCCAATTTATTGTAAACATCAATTACGATATCATACTTTTTAGCTCTAATTTCAAAAACAAACTTAAACAAGGAAAAATAGTTTTTTCTGATTTTATGAGGCAGTGGAATTACATTGTCTATATTTGGATTTCCTATTAATACATCAACACTGTTAGTATAACACATGTAATCAATGGTGTACTGTGGGTATTGCTTTTTTAAATTATTGCATATTATTGTACTAGTTAGTACATCACCAATTCTTTTTTGTTGAATAACCAAAATCCTCATATTGAATAAACTTAATTAGAGTGCTAAAATACAAAGTATTTATAGATATTTGCGAGAGCTGGATTATAAATGGGTGTATGTAGTGAAAAAAAATATATTTTTGTACCAGCAAATAAAAGAAACAATGGCAATAAGTGGTTTAGTTATTACTTTTAATGAGGAAAAAACGATCGGAAAGTGTATTGATGCGCTTTTTAGAGTTTGTGATGAAGTAATTATAGTCGATTCTTTGAGTAAAGACAGGACGGTGGAAATTGCTAAAGTAAAAGGAGCAATAGTTATTGAACAAGCTTTTCTTGGCGATGGACCGCAGCGTTCTCATGGTTTGCCTTTTTGTAAAAATGATTGGATTCTCAATTTGGATGCAGATGAATTTTTGGATGCTGATGCTGAGGATTATATTTTAAAAGAAAAATACTTAAAAGGGAATTTTGATGGGTTAAGCTTTCGTGTCAAAAACTTTTTAGCAGATAAATTAATTGATTTTTCAGGCTGGTATCCAGATCACAAAGTACGTTTTTTTAATAAAAAAACAGCAAGGCCTTCTGATTCTAAAGTTCATCAGACTATTGTAACTACCAATGAAAAAAATGTTCCAGTTCATATTTTGCATTATGGATGGGATTCACTGGATCAGATTATAGCCAAAAAGAATCAATATTCAAGCTGGCATGCACAACAGCTTTTTGATGAAGGATTACGAATTGGGGCATATAAGCCCATACTTAATGGAACAGTGTCATTCATACGCTGTTATTTCTTCAAAAAAGGAATTTTAAATGGATTAGATGGATTGTCTATTGCTATGATTCAGGCTTTTTTTTCATACATGAAATATGCTAAACTAATTAAAATTCAGAAAAAGAATAAATGTTAATTCTTTAAAAAGTTTCTATATATATTAAAAGCCATTTTAAGTCTATCATAACTTAAAATGGCTTTTTTATTGAAATCAATATTTACTTACTTAAGTGTTAATGTATTGTTCGATACTCGATCATAAAAGGTCTGTATGTATGCTTTGATAAATTTGGTCATTACATTTGCTTTTTTTGTATTTGAGCTTAACAGATTTGTCTTTAAGTAAATGTCTTTTTTCCAATTATATAAGCCAATTGGCTGATTGTTGGCAAAAGCCAAATAATAGTCATCTTGAATATAATGATAGGTGCCTTGAAGATAATATACCACAAAATTATTTTTGGACTTATAGCTTTTACCAAAACTTACCATCTCTGTTTTGATGTTCAAATAATCCAAAATACTCGGCATAATATCTATTTGCTGAAAATTATTTTCATTTACACCAACAAATTCAGGATTGGAAGGATCAAAAAACAGAATCGGAATGCTAAATAACCCTATGTTTGTCTTATCAATGTCTTTATCTCCTTCGGATGAAGTATGGTCTGATGAAATTACGAAAAGCGTGTTGTTGTACCATTTTTGTTTTTTTGCCGTTTTGAAAAAGTTGCGTAGCGAAAAATCGGTATAGCCTATGCATTCTTGAATGATTGTAGTGCCTTTAGGAAATTTTCCTTTGTATTTTTCGGGTATTTTGTAGGGATTATGTGATGAAATAGTGAATATTGAACTGAAAAAAGGCTGTTTAAAACTGGTTAATTTGTTACAGAAGAATTGCATAAAATCTTCATCATAAATCCCCCATTTTCCATCAAATGCTTCTTTTCCTGTATATTCATCTTTTCCAAAATATTGATCAAAACCAGCCACTTTTGCGTATTGGTCAAAATTCTGGCTTCCGTTAAAAGCACCATGAAAGAAAGATGTGCCATATCCTTCTTTTTCTAAAATCACCGGAAGACCATTTATTTTGTTTAAAGAAAAACTTGACGAAATAAAGGAGTTATTCATTAGACTCGGGATGCTCGATAATATAGAAGGAACTGCATCGATGGAAGCTTTACCATTGGCAAAACCATTTTTGAAATAATAGGACTTGGTTATTAAAGAATCTAAAAAAGGAGTACAGCCTCTTCCAACATTTTCATCACCGAAACTTTCCAAAATAATTACCACAACATTTTTTTTGGATATGGGTTTGCTTGGAATAAGTTTTATTGTGGGCGTATATATTGAGACTAATTCTTTTTCCGGGAAGTAGTGAACTTGCTCAATATCTTCTTTTTTTGTTAAGGTTTTTAAGATGCAAAATGGTGTGTTCAGTATCAATGCCGAATTACCAAGTTCTCCATAAACTACCGCATCTACAATTTTAATAGGTTTTTTTCGGAATCCGCCGCGAGATATGAGCAGTCCAGCTGCGATTGCAAGAATTAAGACGGTATATTGTTTTATTAATATACTTTTAGTTGGTTTCTCGATTGGATAAACGGCTTTGAAATTTGGAAGCAATCTCCAAAATAAGAATCCCAAAATGAGGAACAATATTCCAATGTGCCAAAACTCTTTTAAAAAAGAAGGAATTAATCCAATAGCTTCCCGTTCCATTCCTTTAGCTGTAATCATGCTTAAAGTACTTCTCTTGCCCGTAAACCTGTAATATATGATATCAATAAAATTGGTAGCAATGAATAGAAGATTTATACTAAAAAAGGAAATTTTAAGCCATTTTTGGTATTCAATATTATATTTAAAATTACCTGGTATTAAATGGGCAATTACAAATATAATATTCAAGTATGCGATTGCTGCAAAGTCAAATAAAAGCCCTCCTTTAATCGTTTGTAAATTAAAAGTATGAAATGAAGAGGTATTCATTAAGTAAAAAATGACTCTGGATACCTGATAAATTAAAATAATTAATAGTAATCTTTTAAGCAGTATAAAACTGTTTTTTTTGTAATTGTTCATCAATAATTTTATTCTTTTAGGTTAAAGTTCAGATCTGTGTTTATGGGCAGATGATTGAATTATGTGTGGGATGTTTGTTTCTCTAAAGCAATCTGGATTAGGCTTAATTTTTTTTGATTTGCAATGGGCAATTTTCAAAATACTGCGATTATTGAAGCAGGGATTTGATAGCTTTAAATGTAAACTTAGTGTTCTATAATCAGATGTTATAAAAATCCAAATTCCAATCGAGCAATCAATTGGAATTTGGAATTCTAATATTCGCAATTTATGTTTATACTGCTACATCATATTCGCGCAAAGCATTATTTAATGATGTTTTCAAATCAGTTGACGGTTTACGAGTCCCGATAATCAAAGCACAAGGCACTTGGAATTCCCCAGCAGCAAATTTCTTGGTATAGCTTCCTGGAATCACTACTGAACGGGCAGGAACAAAACCTTTCATTTCAATAGGAGTTTCACCTGTAACGTCAATAATTTTTGTAGAAGCAGTCAAGCAAACATTAGCTCCAAGTACAGCTTCTTTACCAACGTGAACACCTTCGACAACGATACATCTTGATCCAACAAACACACCGTCTTCAATAATTACTGGTGCAGCTTGCAATGGCTCTAAAACACCGCCTATTCCAACTCCGCCGCTTAAGTGTACGTCTTTACCAATTTGAGCACAGCTACCAACAGTTGCCCATGTGTCAACCATAGTTCCAGCATCAACATAAGCACCAATGTTTACATAACTTGGCATCATGATAACTCCGCTTGAGATATATGCACCATAACGGGCAGATGCTCCAGGGACTACACGAACTCCTTTTTCCGCATAATCTCTTTTCAACAACATTTTGTCATTGTATTCGAAGATTCCAGCTTCCAATGTTTCCATTTTTTGAATAGGGAAGTACATTACAACAGCTTTTTTTACCCATTCGTTTACTTGCCATCCGTCTCCTTTTGGTTCCGCAACACGCAATTTCCCTGAGTCTAATAATTCGATAACTTCTCTGATAGCATCAGTAGTTTTTGTTTCTTGCAGCAAAGCTCTGTTTTCCCAAGCTTGTTCTATAATTGATTGTAATTCGTTCATTTTTGTTGAATTTTTTGGCAAAGATAAATGGTTATTTTTTTGAAAACAACCTAGTTCATGCAAACTAACATATTTGCTTCTTTTGTTCAATAAATGTTTTTAATTTATAGGTTGCTTTTGATAAAAAAATAGATTTTTTAATATGTCACTTTTTTAAGTTCATCTATTGTTTTTTTTCTTGCGTATATTTGTAAAATAATCGAAAATAAATGCCAAGAATACTCTCCATAGATTACGGACAAAAAAGAACTGGAATTGCCGTTACCGATGAACTGCAGATTATTGCATCTGGTCTTACTACCATTCCCTCTGCAACTGCGATAGATTTTTTAAAAGACTATTTTGCCAAAGAAAAAGTTGAGGCCGTGCTTATTGGCGAGCCAAAACAAATGAATGGTGAACCTTCTCAAAGCGCTTCGTTAATCAAAGGATTTGTAACGCATTTTACCAATCATTTTCCAGATATGAAAGTCATTCGAGTTGACGAGCGTTTTACTTCCAAAATGGCATTTCAAACCATGATTGACAGCGGACTCAACAAAAAACAGCGTAAAAATAAAGCGCTTATCGATGAGATTTCAGCAACAATCATGCTACAGGATTATCTAAACCGAAAATAGCAACGAATAATTTAACAAACCACTCTGTTCTTTAGGTATTTTGTAACTAAAAATAATTTTTTTTTGAGAATTTTAGAACTAATTTTGCAAATTCTAAAAAATCACAAAAATCACAAAAAATGTCTGATACAACAATGAGATCCAATTCCGATGTAGTTCTAATTGGAGCAGGGATTATGAGTGCTACTCTAGGTTTAATTTTAAAAGAATTACAGCCTGATTTAAAGATTGATATTTACGAAAGATTAGATGTTGCTGCCGCAGAAAGTTCAGATGCATGGAATAATGCAGGAACTGGGCATTCGGCTTTTTGTGAGCTTAATTATACTCCAGAAAGTGCTGACGGAACAATAAATCCCAATAAAGCGATTAGTATTGCTGAACAATTTGAGGTTTCCAGACAGTTTTGGTCTTATTTGGTCAAAGACGGAAAACTTCCATCACCAGAAGATTTTATAAAAAGTATTCCGCATATAAGTTTTGTTTGGGGGAATAAAAATGTTGATTTTCTAAAAAACAGATTTGAAGTTTTACAGTCGAATCCGCTTTTTGCTGAAATGATTTTTAGTACTGATGTTTCCGAACTGCAAAAATGGATGCCTCTAGTAATGGAAGGCAGAAATCCAGATGAAAAAGTAGCTGCAACTTCAATGAAAATTGGTACCGATGTAAATTTTGGGACATTGACCAGAAATATGCTGGAATATTTGACAAAATTGGATAATGTAACCATTCACTACAGCCATGAAGTAAAAAAATTAAAACAGCGGGAAGACAAATCTTGGAGAATAAAAATTAATGATTTGGCTTATGGTCACAAGAAAAAAGTATATACCAAATTTGTTTTCATTGGTGCTGGCGGAGGTTCATTACCATTACTGGAAAAAGCAAATGTACCTGAAGGAAAAGGATACGGAGGTTTCCCTGTTAGCGGTCAATGGTTAAAATGTACTAATCCCGAAGTAATAGCAAAACACCAAGCGAAAGTTTATGGAAAAGCAAGTGTAGGTGCGCCGCCAATGTCTGTTCCTCATGTGGATTCCCGAATGATTGATGGCGAAAAAGCATTGCTTTTTGGACCATTTGCAGGATTTTCTACCCGATTCTTAAAAAACGGCTCTTATTCAGATTTACCGTTGTCTATAAAACCAGATAACGTAATTCCAATGATTGTTGCCGGTTATAAAAACATTCCGCTTACTAAATATTTGATTGAGCAGGTGCGTCAGTCTCCAAAAGACAGAATTAATGCTCTGCGCGAATATGTCCCAGGCGCTAGAACCAAAGACTGGAAACTGGAAAGAGCAGGACAGCGCGTTCAGGTAATTAAAAAAGACGAAGAGCTAATCGGAAAATTAGAATTTGGTACGGAAATTATCAATACAAACGATGGAACTTTGGCAGTTTTACTTGGAGCCTCTCCTGGGGCGTCAACAGCAGTTTCTATTATGGTTGAGCTGGTAAGCAAATGTTTTCCGGAGCAGTTTAAATCTCCAGAGTGGCAGGAAAAAGTAAAAACTATGATTCCTTCTTTTGGTCAGGCTTTGAATGATAATCCAGAGTTATTGGCAGTCATTAGAAACAATACGGCTGAAGTTTTAAAATTAAACTAAACAGCCTTATTTTAATAATACTAAGTGACAGCTTTTGGTTTCGAATAGAAGAAATCAAAAGCTGTCATTCTATTTTTGCCTAATCTTCCATTAGTTTTTTGGTGTTTTTCAAAATCCCTTCGGACAAATTGGTTAGCCAGATTAATTGTTCTATTACTAATTGTGCTTCCTGCATTTTTAAGGCAAAAGCTTCTTTATCTATTTCTTTTCCTTCTTTTAATTCGTTCTGACGAATGTTTTTTAATTCTGTAAATCGATTAGCAAGTTCTTCATTAGTAATTTCATTGGATGCAGGAATGATTTCTCTTTCTAAAAGAGCAATTGACTGTTCCATGTTTTTAAGAACTTTTTCGACCACAATTGTAAGCGCTCTTGATGAGGGTGTGGTTTTGTGCGATTGAGTATAAGTTCCCAAGGAAGCTGTTGAAGAAAGTAACGAATGATTTAGTTCTGTTAATTTATAGAGTAATACAATATTCTTTTGTTTCGACTTTGGTTCCTGTGACATCCTTTGAAACGAAGCCATAAGATTTCCAATTTCAATAAAAGCATTTTTTCTGGCCAAACGATAGGAGGTTGGAACTTCGCCCTTTTTAGTGTAATAAGTAAAAATTTCTTTTAGATAATCTCTGTTAGCAATAATCGATTTTCCTAAGTATTGTGGTGCTTTGATGTATTCCCAAGAAGGCCATAAAAAATGATTTGCAAAATAGGCTATTAATGCTCCTGTTAATGTGTCAATTACCCTAAACTGAATAACATCCAAATAATCAGTAGTCAGTATCCCGTAGATAAATACAATATACATGGTTACAAAAGAGGCGCTTACTGTATAATTGGTTTGAGCAAAGGCGAAACCAAGTAACATACAAATAATTGCTAAAATGCTCAATGTTAAATGGTTTTGTATTAATGATAAAATACTAAATGCAATTATACCGCCAATAACAGTTCCAATAACACGCTGTATGGATCGTTGTTTGGTCAGTCCATAGCCAGGTCTCATGATGATGATGATGGTCATTAGAATCCAATACACATTTTGAAAAGGAAGAAATTTGCCGGCTAATCCTCCTAGAATAATAGCAATAGTCAGCCGTAATGAATGCCTAAATATGGTTGATGAGAAACTGATATTTTGAATTAGAGTGCTGATAGGATAATATTGAGGAGTTAAAAACTTCTCTAAATCTTTATCTTTTCCTTTAAAATCATAAGTATTGGATACCGATGTGAAAGCACGTTCTATAATTTTGATTTTCTCTATTTGTTTTTCAGCATATTCGAGCATTGTTTTCAGCATCAGAACACCTTCCGAAGCTTCGGTTTTTCCTAATTCATTTTCATAGTTGCTGATAGCATTTTCTAAAGCTGACATATGTTTGCGTAAGGTGTGTTCAGGGATATAACTGGTTTTCTTTACTATGTTTTTTGATAATTGCTTTAATGTTGAAGCCAAATTGTAAGCCAGACTTTGATAAGTAGCTAGAGTTTTAGGATGTTTTTCAAATTTTTGATGCAATCGGTTATGGTCAAAAGAAGTTGATAAAGCCAGTTCTAATATTTCTACTAAAGAAACAAATACAATCAGCATTTTTCGATTTTGATTGGAAGAAACAGTATTGATTTGTTTACCAATAAGGACTCTTCGGATATTATGGTGGATATCATTAAGTTCAACCTGGAGATGCAGCTGTTTTTCCAATATTGCTTTTCTGTCGGCAGTACTATTCCATAAATCTCCTCTTAGTTTAAGGTATTTAGATGTTAATTTAATGGATTCAGCTACTTGTAATTCGGCATAACGATAGGGTCTTATGTAGTGAAAAAGCAATGAGATTAGTAGATAAAACAATCCTCCAGTAAGTATTAAACCCGAATATTGAATCATTTCTAATCCAGTGTGCATATGTGCAAATGATAATGATGCAGATAATAATGCCGAAAAAGATGTGAATGTAGCTCTTTGACCATATACCGACAGCATCGCTAAAATGAATATCAAGATGGGGAAAAACGGATAAAATATAAACGGGAAAGGATAAGTAAGATTTATTAATAAATTGACTCCGGCTACTAAAAATGCGGTAACAATAATTCCGTTTATTTTATGTTTTAAACTGCTTGGAATGTCAGAGGGATAGGTTAAAAAGGTTCCAAGAGCAATAGTAAATCCTATTTCAAAATGATCAAAATAAGTACATACTAATACCGGAATCACTGCAGATATTGTAGCTTTTAAGGCATTGGTAAAATAAGTGCTGTCAGTGAATTTTTCTATTTTAGCAATCATGTAATTGAATTTGATACAAAGGTAAGCTGTAAACGACTTTGTACGGTTTTATTTAATCTATCTAATGTAATATTACAAAAATATGCTAATTCTTATAGAGAGATAAATCATTATCTATTTTTTTACTATTTTTGCCAACTTAATAAAGTGGATTTTTTCCTTTATTTGCGCTAGGTATTAATAAAAATAAATCAAATGATATTACCAATTATAGGATATGGTGATCCTGTTTTAAGAAAAATAGGGGAGGAACTTACTCCAGATTATCCAAATTTGAAAGAAGTTATTGTAAACATGTATGAAACCATGTACAATGCAAGTGGGGTAGGTTTGGCAGCTGAACAAGTGGGATTATCATTGCGCTTATTTGTTATCGATACAACTCCATTTAGTGACGATGAGGATTTAGAAGACAAAGAGCAAAACAAATTGAAAGGATTCAAGAAGACTTTTATTAATGCCAAAATGATAAAAGAAGAAGGGGAGGAATGGGCTTTTAACGAAGGTTGTCTAAGTATTCCTGATGTGCGCGAAGACGTATTCAGAAAACCCACAGTCACTATTGAATATTGTGAAGAAGACTTTGTTATGAAAACAGAAGTTTTTGACGGTTTGATTGCTAGAGTTATTCAGCATGAATACGATCATATTGAAGGGATTTTATTTACAGATAAAATATCATCTTTGAAAAAGAGATTAATTCAAAAGAAATTAAAAAATATCACCGAGGGAAAAACATTTCAAGATTATAGAATGAAGTTTTTTGCCAAAAAGGGAAGGTAAACTTCAAGTAATCAGTTGACAGTATAAAATATTTAGGTTTTTAAAGAAAAATAAAAAAATAAAATAAAATGAGTTTAGAGAAAATATTATCGATTTCGGGGAAACCAGGTTTATATGTTTTAAAAGTACAGACACGTACAGGTTTTGTGGCTGAGTCATTATTGGATGGAAAAAAAATCACAGTAAGTTTAAAAAGCAATGTTAGTCTGCTGTCAGAAATTTCTATTTACACTTACGAAGGAGAGAAACCTTTGGCAGAAATTATGCAGAACATTGCCAAAAAAGAAAACAAAGGACAAACAATTTCACACAAAGAAGATAACGCAGCTTTATTGTCTTTCTTTAGAGAAGTGTTGCCTGAATATGATGAAGAAAGAGTATATGCATCTGATGTGAAGAAAATCGTAAATTGGTACAATACGCTTCAAGCAAAAGGTTTGTTAGCAGATGAAGCTCCAGTTGTTGCAGAAGAAACTGCACTTGCAGCAGAAGAAGCAGTTGCTGAGAAAGTAAAAGCACCTGCCAAAAAAGCAAAAGCTAAAAAAGAGTAATTTTTAAATATTATTCAAAACATATTTTAATCCTGTCACGGTGTTTTCCTGACAGGATTTCTTATTTTTACAAAAAAGCAAAAACACCATGAATCCAAAACAAAATCAACTCCAAGCCTTCGAACGATTATTGAATATCATGGATGATTTGCGTGAAAAATGTCCTTGGGATAAAAAGCAAACCCTGCAGACCCTTCGTCATCTTACTATTGAAGAAACCTATGAACTGGGTGATGCGATTTTGGATAATGATTTAAGCGAAGTGAAAAAGGAATTGGGTGACTTGTTGCTGCATATTGTTTTTTATGCAAAAATAGGCAGTGAAACCAACGATTTTGATATGGCTGATGTGTGTAATGAGATTTGTGAAAAACTCATTCATAGGCATCCTCATATTTATGGAGATGTTGTTGTTAAAGATGAAGAAGAAGTAAAACAGAATTGGGAAAAATTAAAACTAAAAGAAGGTAAAAAATCGGTTCTGGAAGGTGTTCCCAGAAGTTTGCCCGCTCTTGTAAAAGCCAGCAGAATTCAGGATAAAGTAAAAGGTGTTGGGTTTGATTGGGAAGAACCACATCAGGTTTGGGACAAAGTGCAGGAGGAATTACAAGAACTGCAGGATGAGGTTGCGGCTGGTGACCGGGATAAAATGGAATCCGAATTTGGGGATGTTTTATTCTCGATGATCAATTACGCCCGTTTTTTGAATATCAATCCCGAAGATGCATTGGAAAGAACTAATAAAAAATTCATAAAGCGTTTTCAATATCTGGAAAGCAAAGCTGATCAGCTAGGAAAACCGCTAATGGATATGACGCTTGCCGAAATGGATATTTTTTGGAACGAAGCGAAGAAGCTTTAGGTTTTAGTAATTACTTGGCAGAAGGCAGTTTTTAGTAATCATATGCAGATTCTGCAAACTGATCACTAAAAACTGACTACGTATTCTTAATCAGCAATCTTTTTTAGCTTATTAATATCTTTCAAAACGATTTTTTTACCAACTAATTGAATTAATCCCAGCTTGTTGAAATCAGATAATAATCGGATACAGCTTTCGGTAGCGGTGCCAATCATACTGGCCAATTCTTCTCTGGATAGCTGTACTTTCAGTGTTTTATCCGCGTTGGTGCCGAAAGTTTCATGCAGATAAATCAATGTTTCAGCTAATCGCTCTTTTACTGATTTTTGAGCCATATTGACCATATTGTCATCTGCTGATCGCAAATCACCGCAGATTGATTTCATAACATTTAACGAAAATTGATTGTTTTTATCGAAAAAGCCTAATATTTCAGATTTTGGTATAAAACAAACCTGCATATCTTCTAAAGCTACAGCACTTAAGTTGGCTGGTTCATCGCTTATCATAGAGCGCTGCCCTAGCAGCTCTCCTTTGGAAACCAATTTTACAATATGGTCTTTTCCATTTGGACTTAGTTTAGTCAATTTGCAAACACCATCTTTGATACAAAAGATGCCATTAACATTTTCTCCTTCCTCAAAAATGTTTTCGCCTTTTTTGATGATTCTAGAGGTTTTACAATCGGAAAGTTTTATAAGCTCGTCTTTGTTTAGAGCTTTCAAAGAACTAAATTCTCTCACGATACATTGTTCACATTTACTCATAATGAAATAGGATTTGCATCTGCAAAGTTATAATTTTATATGACAAATATCATTGTTTTAATATAATGTATTTATAAAATTTGCACCCGCTTAATTAAGCTTTTTTTATGGAGAAAAATAACTGTTTTCATTGTGGTTTAGATATAATAAAAGAGGAAGAAATACTTTTTGACGAAAAAGAATTTTGTTGTAATGGATGCAAAACTGTTTACGAAATTTTCAGTCTGAATGATTTGTCCTGTTATTATGATTTTGAGAAATCACCAGGAGCAACTCCACAGGATATTAACGGAAAATATGATTTTTTAGACAATGAAAGTATCGTTTCAAAGCTGTTGGAATTTCAAGAAGATTCAACCGCTATTATTTCACTTAACATTCCTCATATACATTGCAGCTCGTGTATTTGGATTTTGGAAAATTTACAGCGCCTTCAAAAAGGAATAAATACTTCTCAGGTCAATTTTCCCGAAAAGAAAGTTCGAATCAACTACAATCCCGAGATTGTTTCTCTGAAAAGCATCGTTTATTTATTAAGCTCCATTGGCTACGAACCATACATTAGTTTAGAAAATTATGAAACTGGAAAAAATAATGTTGATAGGAGTCTGACTTATAAACTCGGTGTCGCATTCTTTTGTTTTGGAAATATCATGCTGCTTTCGTTTCCAGAATATTTTGAAGTAAAAGAATTTTGGCTGGATAATTACAAGCCTTTTTTCAGGGGATTGATTTTTGCGTTGTCATTGCCTTCCTTTTTATATTCGGCAAGCGGGTATTATGTTTCGGCTTATAAAAGCATAAAAACAAGAATGCTTAATATCGATATTCCTATCGCATTGGGAATTGTCGTGATGTTTGTACGAAGCACGTTTGACATAGTGATGGATTATGGTTCTGGTTTTTTTGACAGTTTAACGGGATTGATTTTTTTTATGTTGTTGGGTAAAATGTTCCAAATCAAAACCTATAGTTTTCTTAGTTTCGAAAGAGATTTTAAATCTTATTTTCCGATAGCGATTACCAAAATAAATACAGACTCGACCGAGGAAAGTATTCCTGTTTATGAAATAGAAAAAGGAAACCGATTATTGATTCGTAACCAAGAACTGATTCCTGTTGACGGAATTTTAATATCCGATAAAGCCGAAATTGATTATAGTTTCGTTACCGGAGAAGCTGTTCCAATTACTAAAAAATCGGGTGATAAAGTTTTTGCAGGAGGGAAGCAAATTGGGAAAGTTATCGAAATGGAAGTTTTGCATTCGGTTTCTCAAAGCTATCTGACCCAATTATGGAGTAATGATGTTTTTCAGAAAAAAGTGGAGCAGAAACATAAAACCATCACCGACAGCATCAGCCGTTATTTTACGCCAATTCTATTGCTGATAGCGTTTGCAGGATTTGGATATTGGATGTTTTTTGATGCCAATACCGCTTTCAATGTTTTTACGGCAGTTTTGATAGTTGCCTGTCCTTGTGCTTTGGCATTGACAGCACCTTTCACTATGGGAAATATGCTCCGAATTTTTGGGAGCAAACATTTTTATCTCAAAAATGCTTTGGTAATTGAGCAATTGGCCAAAGTCGATACGATTGTTTTTGATAAAACAGGAACCATTACCACAAATGTAAAATCGAATATTACTTATGAAGGTGAAATCCTTGAAGAGAATAATTTGGCAGTACTAAAAAGTGTACTTCGTGCCTCTAATCATCCGTTGAGCAGGATGCTGTATGACTTTTTGCCCGAAACAAAAAGATTAAAACTGGATGCATTCGAAGAAATTACTGGGAAAGGAATCAAGGCTGAAATAGACGGTGTTACTATAGAATTAGGTTCTGCAGAATTTGTCAATGCAAAAGTTAAAGATGAAGTGCAGCAAACAGCGGTCCATATAAAAATAGGCGATCAATATTTCGGAAAATATGTTTTTAACAATCAATATCGCGAGGGCTTATCTGATTTGTTTGCAAAGCTGAGTACTCAGTATCAGCTGAAAGTTTTATCAGGTGACAATGACGGGGAACGAAGCCAGCTGGAATCCATTCTGCCCAATGGAACTGAAATGATTTTTAATCAAAAACCGGAACAAAAATTGGAGTTTATAAAGGCTTTGCAGGAGCAAGGCAAAAATGTGATGATGGTAGGTGATGGGCTTAATGATGCCGGAGCTTTGGCACAAAGCAACGTTGGAGTTTCTATCTCCGAAAATGTAAATGTTTTTTCTCCTGCTTGTGATGCAATTTTGGACGCAAAACAGTTTCGAAAATTGAGTTATTTTTTGAAATTATCCAAAAAAGCCATTACGACAATCAAAATGAGCTTCGCTTTGTCACTTTTATACAATGTGGTTGGTTTGTCTTTTGCAATTACCGGAAACCTTTTGCCATTGGTTGCAGCAATTATTATGCCTCTGAGTACCATTACGATAGTGAGTTTTGTGACAGTTATGAGTAATTATTATTCGAGAAAAATAAATTAGTTTATCCGGGAATTATTTTCTTTTTTCCCTATTTTTAACATATTCGAATAAATATGATAATTGTCATTTTTTGTAAAAAGTGATACCTATAATTTTGTTAACTTAAAATTAAGATTATGAGCGTTATCTATTTATTAATAGCCATTAGTATATTCGTTGCTATTGGATTTTTTATTGCTTTTGTTTTCGCAGTAAAATCCGGTCAGTATGATGATGATTATACACCATCGGTCAGAATGCTTTTTGACGATGAATTAATTAAATCTTCCCAAAAGAAATCAGAAATTAAGAGGTAAACTACTCTTTAATCTTTTACCAATTTTAAACAACCTTAAAAATAAATATAAATATGGAAATGGAACAATTTTATTATGACAACAAAATTGTAAAGAAATTCATTTATGCTACCATACTGTTTGGAGTAGTGGGAATGCTGGTGGGGCTTATATTGGCCACGATGTTCCTTTTTCCAAACATGACCGAAGGCATTTCTTGGTTAAGCTTTGGAAGATTGAGACCTTTACATACCAATGCAGTAATTTTTGCCTTTGTTGGTAATGCTATGTTTGCTGGTGTTTATTATTCGCTGCAGCGTTTGCTAAAAGCCAGAATGTATAGTGATTTCTTGAGTAATCTGAATTTTTGGGGTTGGCAGTTAATTATTGTTGCTGCAGCAATTTCTCTTCCATTGGGATATACTTCTTCAAAAGAATATGCTGAATTAGAATGGCCTATCGATATTGCTATTGCTTTAATATGGGTAGCTTTTGGAATCAACATGATTGGTACGATGCTAAAAAGAAGAGAGCGTCATTTATATGTTGCCATTTGGTTTTATTTAGCCACATTTATTACGGTAGCGGTATTGCATATTTTTAACAGTTTGGAATTACCGGTTTCGGCCATGAAAAGTTATTCTGTGTATGCAGGGGTACAAGATGCATTGGTGCAATGGTGGTATGGTCATAATGCGGTTGCTTTTTTCCTGACTACACCATTTTTAGGGTTAATGTATTATTTTGTACCAAAAGTAGCCAATCGTCCCGTATATTCTTATAGATTGTCTATCATTCACTTTTGGTCATTAATATTTTTATATATCTGGGCAGGACCTCACCATTTATTGTATTCGGCTTTGCCTAACTGGGCCCAAAATTTAGGAGTTGTATTCTCTATAATGCTGATTGCTCCATCTTGGGGAGGTATGATTAACGGGCTTCTTACTTTAAGAGGAGTTTGGGATAGAGTACGTGAAGAACCAGTATTGAAGTTTTTTGTTGTTGCGATGACCGGTTACGGTATGGCTACTTTTGAAGGACCAATGCTTTCTCTTAAAAATGTAAATGCTATAGCGCATTATACGGATTGGATTATTGCTCACGTTCACGTTGGTGCATTAGCTTGGAATGGTTTTATGGCTTTTGGTATTATTTATTGGCTAATTCCAAGAATGACAAAAACGACTTTATATTCCACTAAATTGGCCAATTTCCATTTTTGGATTGGAACATTAGGGATTATATTATATGCACTGCCATTGTATTTGGCAGGATTTCTTCAGGCTTCTATGTGGAAACAATTTAATCCGGACGGTACTTTAACCTATGGAAACTTCCTTGAAACTGTGACTCAAATCATGCCAATGTATTGGATGAGAGCCATTGGTGGAACGATGTATTTGGTTGGTATGCTGGTATTGGTTTACAATATTATCCAAACTGTTAGGGTTGGTGATGAGGTTGAAGATGAATTGGCAGAAGCACCAGCTTTACAAACGATAACTTCAGGAAGACTTAAAGGTGAAAAATACCATTCTTGGTTAGAAAGAAAACCGATCAAAATGGCTGTATTTGCTACAATAGCAATATTAATTGGCGGAATTATACAAATTGTTCCAACGATTATGGTAAAATCGAATATTCCAACCATTTCAAGTGTTAAGCCATATTCTCCTCTAGAATTGGAAGGGCGTGATTTGTACATCCGTGAAGGCTGTGTGGGATGTCATTCTCAATCGGTTCGTCCTTTTAGAAGTGAAGTGGAGCGTTATGGACCACAATCGAAAGCTGGAGAGTTTGTGTATGACCATCCATTTTTATGGGGATCAAAACGTACAGGCCCAGATTTGTTGAGAGTTGGAGGAAAATATAATGACAATTGGCATTTTAACCACTTCTGGAGTCCGCAAAGCACATCGGCAGGTTCCATTATGCCGAGCTATCAATGGCTGTTTGACAATGAAGCGATGGATGTTTCAATGACTGAAAAGAAAATGAAAGCGATGGTTACTCTTGGAGTTCCTTATACAGATGCTCAAGTGGCAAACGGATTGAAAGATTTAAGAGCACAGGCCATAGCAATCGAGGAAAGCCTTAAAAATGATCCTGACTTTGTAAAAAGTTATGACGAGAGTAAGAAAAAAGCTTTGGCTAAAGGTGAGAAATTCGTCCCAATGAATGAAAGAGAAATTGTAGCAATGATTGCTTATATACAAAGATTGGGAACTGATATTAAAGTAAAAGAATAACTAAAAAGTAAGCGTTATGTTTGAGCAGATAAAACACAATATGGAAACCATTGCGGGAGTCGAAATATTTCCAATACTATCGTTGCTGATTTTCTTTTCTTTTTTTGTTGGTTTAGGTCTTTGGGTTTATTCCTATAAAAAAGAAACAATAGACGAAATAAGCCAAATCCCATTAGAAGATTAAATTGTACAATTTCAAAAAATATAAATAATGAAAAAATTAATTCCACCTTATATAAGAGTACTTTTCATATTTTTCTCCGTCATGGGAGCTATGGAATATTTAATCGATTCAGGGGACAAGCCTGCTTTTATAAAGTATCCTATGGTGGCAGTCTTTTTGTTTGTGTTGCTTTTCCTTTTGATTGCAATCGAAATAACATTGAAAGCCGTTGATACAATTACATATAGTTTGCTGTCAGAAGAAGAAAAAGCAAAACTGGCTCATGAAGACAGTTTAAGTTTGAACGAGAAAGGATGGTACAAAAGCCTGATGCAGCGTTTGACGAAAACAGTGCCTGTTGAAGATGAGAACCAACTATTAATGGATCATGATTATGACGGAATCAAAGAATTGGATAACAATTTACCGCCATGGTGGGTCTATTTATTCTATGCCTGTATTATTTTTTCTGTGATATATTTGGTTCGTTATGAAATTATGGGGGCTCCAGATCAAGAAACTGAATTGAAGAATGAATTGGTTCAAGCCAAAGTTGAAGTTGCCGAATATATGAAAACTGCTCCCGATTTGATGGATGAAAACACAGTTACTTTGTTAACAGATCCTGCTGATTTGGCTGAAGGGAAAACTATTTTTACTGCAAATTGTGTGGCTTGCCATAGAGCTGATGCTGGTGGGCAAATTGGTCCAAATTTAACGGATGATCATTGGATTTTGGGTGGAGGAATAAAAAATGTATTCCATACTTTAGTAAACGGTGGTCGTGATGGTAAAGGAATGATTTCATGGAAAGGAACTCTGAAACCTAAAGAAATGCAAAAAGTAGCCAGTTATGTTTTATCTTTAAGAGGTAGTAATCCAAAAGATCCAAAAGCACCAGATGGTGAAATATGGGTTGATGAGAGTGCTCCAATAACAGCATCAGCTACTGCTCCTGCTACAGATAGTAATCAAGTAAAATAATATTATATTAAAAGAGATAAAGAGCTTTGTTAAAATTAAAATTTTTGCAAAGCTTTTTTTTAATGTTTAAAATAAAAAAATGGCAAGTAATCTAGACGAATCTTTCAGAGATACCATAGGGACTATTGATAAGGAAGGTCATAGAAAATATATTTATCCCAAAAAACCTTCAGGTAAGTTTTATGATTATAGAAAATGGGTTAGCTATTTTTTATTGATTATTCTTGTTGCAAATCCTTTTATAAAAATAAACGGGAATCAGTTCATGATGTTCAATGTCTTAGAACGCCGTTTTAATATTTTCAGCTTTCCTTTTTGGCCACAGGACTTTTACATTTTTGTTCTCTTTATGGTTATTGGGGTCGTATTTGTAATTTTGTTCACAGTTATTTTCGGTCGAATATTTTGTGGCTGGATTTGTCCTCAGACTATATTCATGGAAATGGTTTTCCGCCGGATAGAATATTGGATAGAAGGTGATAGGGGAGCACAAATACGTTTGGAGAAACAAGAATGGAATGGTGAGAAAATAAGAAAGAAAGCTTTAAAATGGTTTGCTTTTCTTGTGATTTCATTTCTAATTGCCAATGTGTTTTTGGCTTATTTAATTGGTAGTGACGAATTATTTCGTTTGATTGAGGACGGACCTATGGCTCATTCGAGCAGTTTTATATCATTGTTGATTTTCACTGGTGTTTTCTATTTTGTTTTTGCCTGGTTTAGGGAACAAGTCTGTATTATTGCTTGTCCTTACGGAAGACTGCAGGGTGTTTTATTGGATAAAAAATCAATCAATGTTGCCTACGATTTTGTTCGTGGTGAGAAAGAGGCAGGAAGAGCCAAATTCAATAAACAAGAAGACCGTGAGGCTTCGGGAAAAGGAGACTGTATTGACTGTAAGCAGTGTGTCAATGTTTGTCCCACAGGAATTGATATCCGTAATGGAGTTCAGCTGGAATGTGTAAACTGTACTGCTTGTATCGATGAATGTGATACCATAATGGAAGGTGTAGGATTGCCGAAAGGACTTATTCGATATGCTTCGGAAGATGAAATTGAGACCAAGGCCAAATTCAAATTTACAGCCAGAATGAAAGGATATACCGCAGTTTTGGTTATATTGGTTGGTGTTCTTACAGGATTATTGTTTTTAAGAACCGAAGTCGAAGCTACTATTCTAAGATTGCCAGGTCAATTATTCCAGCATAAAGGAGATAATATCAGCAATATTTATACTTTTAAAATAATTAATAAAACGAATCATGATATTACCAATCTGCATTTTAAATTAGTTGGAATTAAAGGCACTTTAAAGGTGGTAGGTGTTCAGGAATTGAAGGTTCTCAAACACGAAATGTCCAGCGGAACGATGTTTATTGAAATCAATAAGTTTTTGTTAGAAAGCGACAGAACAAAATTAGAAATTGATCTATATGAAGAGGACAAAAAAATAGAGACAACCTATACTAATTTTTTGAGCCCGCGCAGTTTTGATTAGGTTTGGCGTAATATTAAAATTTTTAATTAGAAGAAAACTTTAAAAAAATGAAAATAAAAAATAACTGGGGAACTTATATCGTTACAGCATTCGCTTTGTTTATAAGCTTTATTATGTATTTTGTTTTAAAAGTACAGTCGGACAGTAAGTATGATAATGATTTGGTTGTTGAAGAGTATTACAAACATGATGTGCATTTTCAAGATGAAATGGAACGTGTGCAAAATGCTCATGATTTAAAAAAAAAGCCGATAGTTACTGTTGATGAAAATGGAGTTACTATTGCTTTTCCTGCAGATTTTAAGGCAAAAGATATCAAAGGAACTGTTGCTTTATATAGAGCTTCTAATAAAAAATTTGATTTTAAGATGCCTCTTTCATTTACGGATTCGGCTTCTTTGTTTATTCCAAAAGATAAATTTATTGGTGGCGAATGGAATATTAATATGGAATGGATATACAATGGAAAATCCTATTTGACTAAAGAAGAGATTTATATAAAATAAAGTTAGAGAATAGAGATTGCAGTAAGCAGTTTTCAGATTTCAGATTTTTCAATTACCTGATTACTGCTTACTGTCTACTGCCTACTGCAATCTTAAATCTGCAATCTCAAATCTGGAAAAAATGCTTTACACCGCTTTTTTATTTGGTTTAATCAGTAGTTTTCACTGCATCGGAATGTGCGGTCCTATTGCTATGATGTTACCTGTAGAACGTAATAATCCTACTAAAAAAGTAATTCAAATTATTACGTATCATTTAGGACGGTTAACGGCTTATGGGAGTATAGGTCTGCTTTTTGGATTGTTGGGCAAAGGCTTATTTTTGGCTGGAATTCAGCAAAAATTGTCGATATTTATTGGTGTTGCCATGATTTTGATGATTCTGATTCCGGAAAAGATTTTAGCTCAGTATAATTTTTCGAAACTGGTTTATAAATGGATTTCAAAAATTAAGCAAAATCTCGGCAGTCATTTCAAAAACAAAAGTTTTAAATCGCTTTTTATTATCGGTTTATTGAATGGCTTTTTGCCCTGTGGAATGGTATATGTTGCTTTGTTTGGGGCAATTGCTATGCAGAGTGCAGGTTTCGGTCTGCTGTATATGCTGCTTTTTGGTTTAGGAACCGTTCCTTTGATGAGTTTGGTTGTATATATCAATTCATTCCTGACTATTCCAATCCGAAACAGGATTCAAAAAGTGATTCCGTATGTTGGGGTTATTATAGGCGTATTGTTTATTCTGAGAGGTTTGGGACTTGGGATTCCTTATGTTTCTCCCTCGAATATGAGTTTGTTTGTACAGGAAAAAGCCAATTGTCATTAATTGGCTTTTTTTGTGGTTTATATTGAACTAAAGATGTTTGTTGTTTGCGTGAGTGATGGCAGTGGAGCTCTTTTTTTGATCCCTTTTTTTCAAGGGATCAAAAAAAAGCGGGAACGTACAGCACGACCCGTAGTTTTTACGGAGGGGCACGCCCAAAAGAGCTTCAAAAAACAGATGAATTAATAAATTAAGATTTGTTGTTGTTTTTAAATTGTCATTGAAAACAATGCTGTTTCAGGTGTTTTTCTTTTTAGTCTTAAGTCAAATGCCATGCAGATGTTGCGTACATACGGTTTTCCTTTTTCGGTGACAATAATTTTGCTGTCGTTTATAATTAGTAAACTGTCTTTTTCCATTTCTTGAAGCTGAATCAAAATTTCTGGAATTTCAGGAACATAATTATCGACATTATCCCAGCTGGTTTCAAATTGGCACATTAGATTCAAAATATGTTTTCGGATAATGAGATCTTCTTCGGATAGTAAATGACCTCTATAAACCGGTAATTGGTCTGACTCCAGTATTTTGTAATATTCTTCCAGAGTTTTTACATTTTGTGCAAAACTGTACCAGCTGTCGCTTATCGATGAAACGCCCAGACCGATCATTAATTGGGTTTTTGAGGAGCTGTACCCCATGAAATTACGGTGCAGTTTTTTGTCCTCAAACGAATGGTATAAACTGTCCGTTTTTAAGGCAAAATGATCCATCCCAATTTCATGATACTCATTTTCAAAAAGCAACTCTTTGCCAACTTCGTATAGTTTTCTTTTGGCATCGTCTTTAGGAATGTCTTCATCATGAAAACCGCGCTGTCCATTTCCTTTTATCCATGGCACATGCGCATAACTGTAGAATGCTAAGCGGTCTGGCTGTAAGGAGTTTGTTTTTTCGATGGTATCAATTACATCTTCTACTTCCTGAAATGGTAAACCAAATATAATATCGTGTCCGATGGAGGTATAGCCTATTCTTTTTGCCCAAAAAGTAACTTTGGCAACATTATGAAAAGGCTGTATTCTGTGGATCGCTTTTTGTATTTTTTCAGAATAATCCTGAACGCCAAAACTCACTCTTCTAAAACCCAGATCATACAGTTTTTGCAAATGAGCAAGAGTTGTGTTATTGGGATGTCCTTCAAAACTGAATTCATAGCCATCAGCTTTTTCAGCAAGCGATAATATTCCTTTTATTAATTTTTCAAGGCTTTCTATGGAGAAAAATGTTGGTGTTCCTCCGCCCAAATGGATTTCTTTAATTTTAGGTTTTTTTCCCAAGATATTGCGGTAAAGCGTCCATTCTTTTAAAACAGCTTCAATGTATGGATTTTCAACTTCATGATTTTTGGTGATACGTTTGTTGCATCCGCAAAAAGTGCATAAGCTTTCGCAAAACGGCAGGTGAATATATAAACTAATACCTTCTTTGTCATTGCTTTCCTGAAAGGATTTTTTTAGCGTTTGAAGCCATATCTCATTCGTAAACCCTGACTCATCCCAATAAGGAACCGTAGGATAACTTGTATAACGTGGCCCAGGGACATTGTATTTTTGGATAAGTGAGGTTTTCATAAATATGCATTTTATGTGAGAGTCAAAATTAGTGTGACTTTTTAAAGATTAAAATGATATTTATCATATTAGTTAGTAGCTATTTACGTATAAATAGGTCTGTTAGAACCTCTTTGTGTATTTGTCATAGACTTTCATTAATTATTTCAACCCATTTTTTTGCCAGATTGTGATCTTCAAATAGACAATTGAAATCTATAAAATGATTTTCGACATTGTTAATTGGAATTATTTCTTTCAACATTGTGTTTTTGTGAACCAATTCTATTGCTACTTTTTCGATAGTATTTGATTTGTTTTCAGTTGTCACCAATGTAGTGCACAACAGGATATCTTTTAAATTTACGAAATAGATAGATTCTTTTTCTTTATAACTAAAGTCGATAAACAGAAAGCCTTTGTTATTTTTGTCTATTGAAATAATCTTCCTATTCTGTATCTCGGTTAAGTCAAAATTGTAATGACCATTTTTACTGAATTCTTTCTTTATTTGTTCTATTTTTTTCTTGTTCAAAAGATTTGAACGAAAGGCTAATATAAGTGGAATGCCAATCAAAGCTGTAATTGCAAGACCTATAAGTGTTACGGAAGTGTCCATGTTTTTATTTTTTAGGATTATGTATAAATGATTTGTCTTCTTGTTTCAGAACGAATCAAGAAGAGATAAAAGTTGTTTTAACTTTTAAAAAACGGAATCAAATATAGAATCACCAAAAAATGTGAAAAGGAAAAAGCAAGATGGATACACTATTGTATCTGTCGATATCTTGGTCTGATAAAACTATTTTTAGGTTACTTTCCTTGAATTCGGAAAATAATGGAAGTACTGTGTTTTCATTTAAACCGACAGGAATACGGTTGTTGTGTTTGAGGTCTGGATTGCTCCTTTCTATATTTGGCTGAACGAAATGAGAAGTACTTAGACTTTCTTTATTAATTTCAGAATTGTTTTATTTTGAAAAAGAAATTGTTTTATCGTGATTTGCTCCATAAACAAAACCGAACTGCATCAACAGCCCAATAAATACGATAAATTTCCAAAAATTTCTCATACTGTGAAAATAGAGAATAGGTTTTCAGTTTAAGAAAGTAATATGGTAAATGAAAGTTAAAATTATTTATTTGAAATAAAAAAGCCTCAAACTGATTAAGGTTTGAGGCTTATAAATAATTTTAAAATGAATCTTTATTCTTGACCCAAATTTCTCAACTGTTTTAGTTTTTCTTTCCAAACATCCAGGCTTTCTTTGTGAATAGCAATGTTTTTTCGGACTTCCAATACAATTGAATTTTCTTTTTTTGCGTTTTTTGTATTAGTAAAAAATTGAATATTATTCTCTAATTGAAAAATTTCGTTTTGTACTTCCTCAATTTTACGCATCAGGAAAATTTTCTCATTGTCCAGTTTTCGAGTGTCGTTGCTCTCCGACAAATGATCCATTCTGTTTGAGAAACGCATCATTTCGGTATCTTTTTTGCTTAAGCTTAATTTTTCGAACAAAGCATCCAAAATTTTGTTGAATTTACCTTCGATATGTCTTCTTGGGAAAGGAACTTTACCAAAGTTTTTCCAAGTTTCGATATGCAATTTTATGGCGTCCAAGTCGGTTTTGTGATCTCCTGTTAATTGGAATTCTCTTAACGTCTCCAAATAGGCCTTCTTTTTTTCAAAAGCTTCTACTTCGTCAACGTTTTCAACACTTTTGTGTTCTTTTAATTTGTCAAAATAGTGATTACATGCTTCTCTAAATTCGTTCCAGATTTTGTCCGAATATTTTCTAGGAACATGACCTATTTTTTTCCAATCTTCCTGAATCTGCTTCATGATAGGAGTCGTGCTGGCAAAATCAACACTTTCCTGTAATTCTTTGGCTTTTTTTACCAAAGCGATTTTTTTGTTCAGGTTGTCGTTTTGATCTTTTTTGATGTCTTTGTAAAAAGAGTTTTTAAAGCTGTTGAAGTTTCTAACGGCTGTTTTGAAAGCGGCCCAAGTAGCTTCATTTACATCTGATGGTACTTTTCCTGCTGAGAAAAACTCAGTTCGCAATGCTTCCACTTTTTCGATTTGTGCAAGCCATTGTGAATGGGCATTTACTTTCTCGGTAGCTAAAACTTCAATTTTGGCAATGATTTCTTTTTTCTTTTCCAAATTTTCAAGCTCGGTTCCTCTTAAATTTTCGAACAAAACTTCACGTTTATCGTGCATTTTTTTCGTCAGTTCGCTAAATTGGTTCCAAATTTCATCACGGTTTTCTCTGGAAACCGGACCAATATCCTCTTTCCAAATACGGTGCAAATCCTGAAGTTCTCTGAAAGCTTTGTTGATATCAGCTTCTTTTAACAATTCTTCAACACGGGCAACAATTTTTTGTTTTTGTTCCAAATTATATTTGAAATCAATATCCCTTGCTTCTCTGTCTAAGTGTAAATAGTCATAAAAATTCTCGACGTGGAAATGATAGTTGTTCCAAACGTGATTGTATTTGTCTTTTGGAATTGCTCCGGCATTTTTCCATCTTTCTCTCAATTCATTAAAATGATTTAAAGTGTCTTTGATGTTGGCTTGCGGGTTAATTAATTCTTTCAATTCTTCGACAATGGCCAATCGAACTTCTAAATTTGTTTTCAGATTTGACTGCAGACTTTTAAAATGAACATTTTTATTGTCTTTGTAGATAGTATAATATTGATCGAATTTTGATTTTAAAGGAGAATGATATTGAAATTCTTCGTTAGGATCTTGATTTTCCTGATTGAATTCTTCTCTTTTTTCTTCGATAAGGTGATTGTATTTGGCTAAAAAAGCTTTTCGGATTTCTTCGACATGCTCTTTGATGGACATTACTTTTTCATTGGTAACCAAATCCTTGAGTTCGCTTACAAGCTCATCCATTGGTAATGCTTCATAATCAAGCATCGGAATATCATGACGTTCTTTTAACGTTTCATCTTCACTTTCTGCAGCATTTGTTTCTGCTATGGCATCAATTGCATTTTGCTTTTCGTCTGTTTCGCTTTCATTCGAAATAACAGTTTCAGAAACCGGGTTTACTGTGTTTTCTTCTGCTACAGCATCACTGATTTCACTTTCTGTTACTACAGACGCTTCTGATTGAATTGTTTCCTGCAATTCATTTGCTGTATTTCCATCTGTCAAATTTTCTTGAATTGACAGGTTATCGTTCTTTTCTTCTAACATTTTGTAAATGTATAAGGTTTTTATTTTTTGAATGCGAAAGATACTAAAGGTGCGTCAGAATACAAAATAAAAGTTTTGTTTATAGACTGTTTGCTGGGAAAATAGCTCTTTTTCGCTATAATTTGTATTCTTTCTATTCTGTTGGCGTACAATTTGAAATTTAGAAAGAAAAAATTTGGATTGAAGAAATTATAAAATTGGTTTTTTTGGGTAAAAGAATAAAAGGGAGCTGTTGAAAAAATATCCCATTTTGAATTGCCTTGAATAAAAAAAAGTCCCACCGAAGCAGGACTAAAGATTTTCATCTACGGCATATAGCCTTATTGTGATAAGATTAAAGATTAGAAATTTTAATCAGTAACAAATATAAATAAAAAGTATTTCGGTTTAAATGAACAAAGTCATAAAAGTGTAATTATTTTTTTCATAGCTTTAAAAATTCTTACAAAATACAGATTGGTATGGCAAAAATATTAGGATTGGATTTAGGTACAAACTCGATTGGTTGGGCGATTGTTGAAAAAGAAGGCAATGAATTTTCTCTTGTAGATAAAGGAGTCAGAATATTTTCAGAAGGTGTGAAGTCAGAAAAAGGAGTTGAAAGTTCGCGTGCAGCTGAGCGTACAGGTTTTAGAAGTGCCAGAAAAATAAAGTTTCGTAGAAAATTAAGAAAGTATGAAACTCTAAAAGTGCTTTCTAAAAATGATATGTGTCCATTGTCTATTGAAGAAGTAGAAGAATGGCGCAAATCAGGATTTAAAAAATATCCATTGAATCCTGAATTTTTAAAATGGTTGAGAACTGATGAAGAGGAAAATATTAACCCATATGTTTTTAGAGATAGAGCAAGTAAGCAAAAAGTTTCTTTGTTTGAATTGGGTAGAGCTTTTTATCATATTGCACAAAGACGTGGTTTCTTAAGTAATCGATTGGATCAATCAGGTGATGGTGTTTTAGAAAAACATTGTCCCGAAATTATTACACTAATTGAAGATTGTAATTCTAATACTGATATTTTCATTGGGTTAAAAGATTATTTTTATGACACAGGAATTCTTGATGATACCAATAAAGATGGTTTTGTGAAAGATTTAGATGAAGGTGATAAAGAATTAAAAAAGATATATAATTCACTTAAAATCATATTAAAAAAGAATGAAAATAAGTTTATTACAGCCAAAGAAGAAATCATTGCAAGATTAAATAGAAAAGAAGATTTAGGAAAGGTTAAAGGTAAAATCAAAGACATTTCCCAAGCTATGATTGATGGAGATTTTAAAACATTAGGTCAATATTTCTTTAGTCTATACAATAAAAGTAAGATTAGAAACCAATACACTTCCAGAGAAGAACATTATCTTTATGAGTTTAATATTATTTGTAAGACACAAGAAATTGGAGAAATTACAGCCGATGAATTGTTGCCTGAAAAAAAATACAATGGATTAGCCAAAGATTTATACAAAGCTATATTTTTCCAACGACCGTTAAAATCACAGAAAGGATTAATTGGAAAATGTTCGTTTGAAAAAAGTAAAACTCGTTGCGCAATATCACATCCTGATTTTGAAGAGTATAGAATGTGGACATATTTGAACACTATTAAAATTGGGACTCAAACTGAAAAGACCTTGCGGTTTTTGTCACAAGAAGAGAAACAAAGTTTGATTTCTAAATTTTTAAGAAAGAAAGACAATTTTAATTTTGAAGATTTAGCCAAAGACCTTATTCCAAAAGGGGCAACCTCCGGGTTTTATAAATCTTCCAAAGCTAACGAGGTTAATTATTTGTTTAATTACAAACCTTATGATACGGTTGTTGCAAGTCCAATTTCGGCATCATTAAAAAATATTTTTGGAGAAGATTGGAAAACCAAAACCATTTCATATAAAACCAAAAACTCAAAAGGAATTGAAGTAGATAGAATAGTAGATTATAAAGATTTATGGCATTTGCTTTCCGTTTCTACATCAGATATTTATTTGTTTCAATATGCCAAAGAGAAATTAGGATTGGATGATAAAAATGCAAAAGCATTTAGTAAAATTCGATTGAAAAAAGATTTTGCAAGTTTGAGCTTGAATGCAATCACCAAGATTTTGCCTTATGTTAGAGAAGGATTGCTGTATTCTCACGCCGTTTTTATGGCAAATATTGAAAGTATTGTTGATGAATCTATATGGAAAGACAGCAGTCAAAGAAAATTTATTCAAGATAAAATTGCTGAGATAATTGAAAACCACACTTTTGAAAATGGAAAACTAGAAGTGATTAATAGTTTGATTAAAGAGTGTAAAACAGTAGGTGCTTTTTATTCTAAAGAAGCTGAAAGTATATACAAATCAGATTTGGATAAAAAATTAATTCCTTTCGTTAAATTCCATAAAATTGAATCGGACAAAGAGGCAATTTTAAGCGAACTATTTCCTGTTCTAATTGAGCAATTGAAAAAATATGAATATATAAAAATCAATCGTTTAGACGAAAAAGTTTTAGACTTTATAAAAGGTAAAAATGATGATGGCGAAATATTTTGTACAAATGAAAAGCGAATAAAAAAGCTATATCATCCATCTGACATAGAGGTTTTTAAAAAGAAAATCATTGAAGATGAATTCGGAAATGAGAAAGTGGTTTTAGGAAGTCCATTAACTTCATCTATTAAAAATCCGATGGCAATGCGTGCTTTGCATCAATTGCGAAAAGTTTTAAATACTTTGATTTTTGAAGGACAAGTTGAAGAAAAAACGATAATCCATATTGAAATGGCTCGTGAACTAAATGATGCCAATAAACGAAAAGGAATTCAAGATTATCAAAATGAAAATAAAAAGAATCGAGAAGAATATGCCAAAGATATAAGGAAGTTATATTTCGAGGAATGCAAAAAAGAGATTGAACCAACAGAAGATGATTTGTTAAGGTATCAACTTTGGTTAGAGCAAAATAAACAAGAAATTTATGAAGAGGGAAGAAACATAAGTATTTGTGATATAATAGGAAGTGATCCAAAATATGATTTTGAGCACACTGTTCCAAGAAGTCGTTCACAAGATAATTCTCAAATGAACAAGACACTTTGTAGCCAAAAGTTCAATAGAGAGATAAAAGGAAATAAAATGCCGATTGAGTTAAATAATTATCTTGAGATATTACCAAGAATTGCACATTGGAAAGAAGAGTCAGATAATTTGACTAGGGAAATTGAAATAATTTCTCGTTCCATAAAAGCTGCAGCTACCAAAGAGCTTAAAGACAAGAAAATAAGACGAAGACATTATTTAACTTTAAGAAGAGATTATTTAAAAGGAAAATATGATCGGTTTATTTGGGAAGAACTAAAAGTTGGTTTCAAAAACAGTCAAATTCCAGATACAGGGATTATTACAAAATATTCTCAGGGATATTTAAAATCATATTTTAAAAGAGTAGAATCGGTAAAGGGGGGAATGGTTGCCGAGTTCAGAAAAATTTGGGGAATTCAAGAAAGTTTTCAGGAAAACGATAAAAAATATTACCATGAAAAAGACAGAAGCAAGCACACTCATCATACTATCGATGCGATTACAATTGCTTGTATGACCAAAGAGAAATATGATGCTTTAGCCAGCGCTTGGACACACGAAGACAAAGGACAACTTGGCGAAGCACGAAAATTATTAGCCGATTCTAAACCTTGGAAAACTTTTAAAGAAGATTTAAAAAAGATTGAAGAAGAAATTTTAGTATCACATTATACACCAGATAACGTTAAAAAGCAATCCAAAAAGATTGTTAGAGTTAGAGGGAAGAAGCAATATGTTGCTGAAACTGTCAATGATGTAAATGGAAAAGCATTAATTCAAAAAGATGCTGATGATAAAATAATTTTCAGACTTGATAAAGAAGGAAAGCGAATTCCAAGATTGCAACAAGGAGATACCATTCGAGGCTCGTTACACCAAGATAGTATTTATGGAGCCATTAAAAATCCATTAAATACAGAAGAAATCCGTTATGTAATTCGTAAAGATTTAGAAAGTATCAAAGCATCTGATGTTGAGAATATTGTTGATGAAATGGTGAAAATGAAAGTAAAAGAAGCAATTGCTAATAAAATTTTGCTCATTTCTTCCAATCCGCAACAAAAAAATAAGTTAGCCGAAAATCATAAAGTTTGGATGAATGAAGAAAAAGAAATTCCAATAAAAAAAGTTAGATTGTACGCCAATTCTGTAAAGAATCCATTAGAGATTAAAGAGCATAGCAACTTGTCAAAATCTCGACACGAACACAAGCAAAAGGTTTATGGACAGAATGATGAGAATTATTGTATGGCTATTTATGAGTTGGATGGTAAACGAGATTTTGAATTGATTAATAATTTTAATTTGGCAAAACTGATTAAACTAGGACAAGACTATTATCCTTTAAATAAAGAAAAAGAAGTTAAAGGAAAAAAAATTCAAATACCTATTGCTAAAAGTAATAATCGTGATGTAGTTTTGAAAAGAGGGCAACAGGTTATTTTTTATGACAAGGAAATAGAAAAGCCAAAAGATATTACTGAGTTAATTGATTTTATCGGAAGAATTTATATTATTGAAGGTTTGTCAATACAAAGACAAGTTGTTTCAGGTAAGTTATATGAATTCGGATCAATTATGTTTAGAAACAATAAAGAAGCTAGAAAAGCAGACGAAATAAAAAAAGATAATTTTAAACCTGATGGAGCTTTCAAATTAGGAGAAATAAAACCAACAAGAAAAATGAATCACAGTCAATTTTCGGCTTTTGTTGAAGGAATTGATTTTAGAGTTTTACCTTCGGGAAAGTTTGAAAAGATATAATTATGGACAAATCAAAATTAACAAAAGAACAAATAGAGAAAATTCAAGCCAAATTAGAATGGGCTGAGAAAAGTGGTTTAGCAAAAAGGCAAACCAAAGAAGAAATGCTATTAGAATTTAAAAAGAGATTAGGTCTAGTCTGAATTAAAGAAGTTCTTTGACATAAGTTTTTTCATTGTCTTAAACATCTCAAACCACAACTGAAAGGTATGGCATCCGCCCAGCAGGAATGCAGTAGCTTTCAGTTGTGGTTTGATTAAAGATTAGAAAACACGATATTATAAGTACGTAAGCTTTGAAATACAAGACGTTGTGGTTTGATTAAAGATTAGAAAACACGATATTGATGCTTATTATAACGATTCCGAAAGTGTAGTTGTGGTTTGATTAAAGATTAGAAAACACGATATTGAAACGTTATATGATAGCTTAAAGAATCTCGTTGTGGTTTGATTAAAGATTAGAAAACACGATATTTTCCTACAAGTGCGAGTAACTACGTTGCTGTTGTGGTTTGATTAAAGATTAGAAAACACGATATTCGCTCTGATTCTTGTTTTGCTCTTGTTTGAGTTGTGGTTTGATTAAAGATTAGAAAACACGATATTAATGTTAAGGCTTTAATTTCTTCTACCTCAGTTGTGGTTTGATTAAAGATTAGAAAACACGATATTAGAAAAAGGAATTTTCACGACGGCGTTACAGTTGTGGTTTGATTAAAGATTAGAAAACACGATATTCAGGGATAACGATTATGTAACCAAAGAAAAGTTGTGGTTTGATTAAAGATTAGAAAACACGATATTCGCTCTGATTCTTGTTTTGCTCTTGTTTGAGTTGTGGTTTGATTAAAGATTAGAAAACACGATATTATACGAAAGCGTCTGATTTACCTTTAAATGGTTGTGGTTTGATTAAAGATTAGAAAACACGATATTCTTATTTCATTTTTAATAGAATCGAAACAGGTTGTGGTTTGATTAAAGATTAGAAAACACGATATTAACAATAGTATCAGGGGGCTTTATAGATATGTTGTGGTTTGATTAAAGATTAGAAAACACGATATTAAGAGACTTGCTATTTTGAATCAGGAATTAGTTGTGGTTTGATTAAAGATTAGAAAACACGATATTTAACGATACAAAAAGAAGAACCTTTAGTTAGTTGTGGTTTGATTAAAGATTAGAAAACACGATATTAATGGTTGGAAGCAAGCCAAGCGATGAAGAGTTGTGGTTTGATTAAAGATTAGAAAACACGATATTGTTAAGAATGTTTGAAATTTTCATATTCAAGTTGTGGTTTGATTAAAGATTAGAAAACACGATATTCCTCACCTAAAGATTTAGTCCCCATAACCGTTGTGGTTTGATTAAAGATTAGAAAACACGATATTTCGTTGTGCCTGTGGGTGTTCCGTTAGGCAGTTGTGGTTTGATTAAAGATTAGAAAACACGATATTGTTTAACACGGAATTGAAAGGTGCAAAACAGTTGTGGTTTGATTAAAGATTAGAAAACACGATATTAAATATCAGTTGTTTCATCAATTGAAAGCCGTTGTGGTTTGATTAAAGATTAGAAAACACGATATTTTAGCGGGCTTAATTTATTGGAAAGATAAGTTGTGGTTTGATTAAAGATTAGAAAACACGATATTATTATTTGGAGTTCCCCACCTTGTCAAAAAGTTGTGGTTTGATTAAAGATTAGAAAACACGATATTACCCAGTAAATGTTTTATTGAGGCTTCTTAGTTGTGGTTTGATTAAAGATTAGAAAACACGATATTTGAACCTCGGTTTTTTCTTTGTGGGCTACTGTTGTGGTTTGATTAAAGATTAGAAAACACGATATTTAATGATGGGTACTTAGTGAATGGTATGAAGTTGTGGTTTGATTAAAGATTAGAAAACACGATATTAATACCACCAGAAGAATGATAAAAGAAGAAGTTGTGGTTTGATTAAAGATTAGAAAACACGATATTAGTTGGCTTGTTACCTTCTAATAATCAGTAAAATAAAAGAAAATATCGTAAAATAAAATGCTCCTTTTTTGGATTGATAAGCCAAGATTGGAGTATTTTTTTGTTTGTAATTGCAAGGGACAGGTCGCGACCTGTCCGTATGGTGTGGGATTGCAAATGAAATTGGATTATATTTATTAAAATTTTAAAAAATAATCGATGAAAAACAGAAAGAGGAATAGAATGAAAGGATTCGATTATTCCAGCAATAATATTTATTTTGTCACGATATGTGTTCAAAACAGGGAATGTTGTTTCGGTTACGTAGGGACAGGTCGCGACCTGTCCGTACATCATTCCAATGAAAATCATTCCAATGAAAATCATTCCAATGAAAATCATTCCAATGAAAATCATTCCAATGAAAATCATTCCAATGAAAATCATCCCAATGAAAATCATTCCAATGAAAATCATTCCAATGAAAATATCAAAAATGATTTTTCAGGTATAAAAATGAATTTGAATGAATACGGTATGATAGTTGATGAACAAATAATTTGGTTAGAAAAACAATATCCATATGCAGTTATACACAATTATGCTGTCATGCCAAATCATGTTCATATTATTCTCGAGGTGGATAGTTTGAAGGTAAAAGATTGCACCATAAAAATAAAATCATTATCAAGTTTAATAGGTGCTTTCAAAACTACTTCTTCAAAAATAATACATAAAAAAGGATTGGGAACTTTTGCTTGGCAACGCTCTTTTCATGATCATATAATTAGAAATGAAAAGGCATACGATACAATTTTTAATTACATTGATTTGAATCCTCAAAAATGGTATCAAGATTGTTTTTATGAAAAAAATTAAAACAATTCCAGCTGCGTTGGAGAATCAACGGCATCTTGTTTGGCTTTGCCTAAATAATTGATAATCATGCCGAATTGTTTGTCGGTAATTCGTAAAACACTGACTTTTCCCAAAGGCGGAACTAATTTATTTATCCTTTTCTCGTGGACATCGGCACTTTCACTACTGGCGCAATGGCGGATATAGACTGAAAATTGCATCATGCTAAAGCCATCTTTTAGCAAATTTCCTCGAAACTGAGATGCATTCCTGCGGTCTTTTTTAGTTTCTGTTGGTAAATCAAAAAACACAAACAGCCACATTATTCGGTATCCGTTGAGTTCCATAACTTCGGGTATTTTATTTTCTTTCTCTGTCCTGTAAAACATTGCTGTAAGGAACTGGCTGTTTTTTGCAGGCCAACCATCAATGGGCTTTTTTCCTCTTTGAAATAGACAGTTCTAGTCAATATCTGCAATAATTCTGATTTTAGTAATGTGTTTAATTCCTGTTCGTCATAACGTTGCATGATTTGATATACTTTTTCATCGACAATTGGTCTAAAAGGTTCCATAATGTCATCAGCTAAGGCAAAGGCATTGTACTTGCTTTTGTGATGAATGCCAAGTGTGTTAAGTAATCCGCTACCTGATAAAGCTCTGGCTGTTGCTGCTCGAAGAATTGCATAACCATAATTGAGAAAATTATTGGGATAATCTCCAAAGCGTTCTCGCTTGAAATCAAGTTCAAAAAAGCATTTCCAGTATTGCTGTGCTGCAACACCTTCCATATTTGTCGTGTCTCCACTCAAAACTTTGCTTGCCAAAAAATCGAAAGCATTTTTCTTTTGAGTAATTTTTGCCAAAAGCAAACCTTGATTGGTTATTTTTTCGACAATGGTTTGCTGCCACAATTGTTTTTTTAATGGAACAGAAGCCTCGATTTGATTTTTGAATATTTCCTGTTGAATATGATGACTGTTGAGGTTTAGAAACATGCCGTTGGGCAAATGATTATTGGAACAGATTATGATGGCTGAATTGTTTTCTATGATTAAATTCATAGCAGGAATGCTTAAATAAATTTCAGGATGATCAAGTACCAGAAAGCCTATATCCTCTATTGGAATAGAGTTCTCCCTTATTTCGGATTTAATGACAAGTTGTAGATTTTTGGTGCTTAGTGAAGATTTGTTCTCGATGAGGATAGTTCTTTTTATCATAATTTTCACGATTTAATAAAGGTCAAACACCTTGATTATCAGATAAATTTATGAATTATTTGATTTACATTATTACGGAAAGACGTAAAAAAAGAAGGTGAATAAATATCTGTAAGAATTTTTTATGATATTTTATAATTAGAAGTGAGCCTATTAAACTTTCTAATAGATTTTTTATGCAGAAAACCCTCAAAAGAAATAATCTCTTGAGGGTTTTCAAGTTATTTAAATAATTAATTTTCTCTATTTATTCCAAATCTTCCAGGCTTTCTCTGCCTGAAAAATAAGCATATCCAAACCGTTTTTAATTTGAGCTCCGTACACTTTGGCTTTGCTCAAAAATTGGGTTTCAGCAGGATTATAAATTAAGTCGTAAGCAATATGTTTTTCTGTAAAAAACTCATACGGAATAAGCGGAAATAAATCCACATTTGGGCTTGTTCCTACTGGAGTACAATTGATGATGATTTGATAATTATCAAAAGTTGTAGCGTTTATAAGGCTGTAATCAATACAGTTTTCTTTGGCTTCGCGTGACACAAAAGTATAAGTGATATTCAATTGATCCAATGCAAAAGCAACTCCTTTGGACGCACCGCCAGTTCCGAGAATCAGTGCCTTTTTATGATGTGGTTCCAATAGCGGTTCAAGCGATTTTTTGAAGCCGTAATAATCGGTATTGTATCCTTTTAATTTTCCTTTTTTAGTAAATTTTATGGTGTTTACAGCCCCAATTTGAGCAGCATTTTTAGATAATTTATCCAAAAAAGGAATAATAGCTTCTTTGTACGGAATAGTTACGTTTAGTCCATTAAGATATGTGTTATTTTCCTTTAATTCGGTAAAATCATTGATTTCCTGAATGTCAAAATTTTCATAAGTACAGCCTTCAAAATGTTCTTTGCTGAATTTTTCCGTAAAATATACTTTGGAAAAAGAATAACTGATATTGCGGCCTAATAAACCAAAACGTCTTCTTAAAACTTCAATCATTATTGTTTTTTATGTTTGTCAATATAATTTCGCACCATTTTTTTCTCCCAAACTACAGGGAATAAATTTTCCAGAAGAATATAATTGTCGTAATTTAGGCGCAAAGCGTTGCTCAAATGGAATTTAGCTTTGATATTATCTGAAAGCATGAAATACAATCCTGCCAAACGATATTCCACTTCGTTCTCCTCTGGGAAATATTCTGAAGCCTGCAGTAGTGTTTGTATTGCGCTGTCAAATTCTCCTAAAAATTGTAAAATATCAACCCAAAATAACCAAGTGTCGAGCTGGTAATCTCCAAATTCTACTGCTTTTCTATAACCAAATTCAGCTTCTTCAAAAAAGTTCATTTGCTTGTTGATAGCTGCAAATCTTTTCCAATACAATTTGTTTTGGTTGTCAATTGCTAATGCTTTATTGACAAAAAATAATGCTTTTTGGAAGTTTTTTTGGCGTACATAAAAATCGGTAATAGCAATCCAGCCTTTGTCCAGCAATGGATCTTCGTGAACCGTTTTGTTGAAATATTTAAGGGCTAAAACTTTATTGCCTAATTTTTCATAACATTTCCCTATTCGAAGCAGTGCATATGAAGTAGCATCGTCCAGTTCCAGTGTTCTGTTATAGCTTTCAATGGCGAGATCATATTTTTTTAAGCGTTCCAATGCTTTTGCTTTTTCCATAAAAGCACCAAGAAAATCTTCATCAATAAGAGTTGCATAATCAAATGCATGAATAGCGCTTTCGTATTCTTTTACACCATAGAACAAGCGTCCTAGCTGATGCCATGCAATCTCGCTATAAGGATTTTTGTTGATGTATTTATTTAAATAGACAATTGCTTCCTGATTTTGGTCTAAAAATTCAAAACAATATACCACATTATACAAAGCGGACTGGTCTTCTAAATCTTCTTCGAGACATTTAATGAAACTTTCTTTGGCTAATTCGAGGTTATCCATAAAAAGATATTCCATACCAATTAAGTTGTAAACATCGGCATAATCATCTGTGTATTGCAATGCTATTTTGAGCATCTCAACAGCCTTTTCATGTTGGTCTCTTTTGGAACAGATATTAGCTTTCTGAATGTATATTTCTTCGTTTGTAGGTTCGATGGCAAACAGCTCATTTAATAGCTTCTCAGCTATTTCGAGTTTGTCATCATAAATTAGCATTTCTACTTGAACTAATTTGAGGCCACTTGATCTTGGGTGTTGTTCCAAAGCTAATTTTAAAGCTTTTTTGGCCAATGCAGACTTGCCCATATCGAGATAATGAAGAATAATTTCTTCAAACTCTTCGGAGTCAAAAAAGAGTACTTTGTTGGTTTTCAACATAGACTCAAATTTGGATAGGGATAAGTTATAATCTTCTTCTTCGTTGCTTAATTGCATACTGTGTGTTTTTAAATTATCCTAAATTAAAATTAAGGAAACGTATTGTTGAAAAGAGGAAGAATATTTTATGTTGTGAACAATTTAATTAACAGGTTTTTCAATAACAAAGGCAGTATAGTTACAATGTTTTTCTATATTCCAAAAATCAAAATCTTAAATCATCATCTCGTCCATCACTTCAAGAATTATAGCGCATCCTTCTCGGATTTCTTCTTCAGAAATAGTCAAAGGAGGTGTAATTCGGATGGCACAGCCTTCAAACAGTAACCAGAACAGAATTAAACCTCGATTTTGGCATTTTAGAATCACTTCATTCGTTATGTCTGCACTGGCAGTCATAGCGGCAAGCATTAATCCTCTTCCTCTTATTTCCTGTATCAAAGGATGTACCAAAAGCGATCTAAAAAGTTTTTCTTTCTCTAAAGTATCTGTAATGATTGTGGTTTCAGTTAATTCTTTCAAAGTTGCTAAACAAGCTGACGCAATGACAGGGTGTCCTCCGAAAGTCGTAATGTGACCTAATTTTGGATTTACTGTCAATAAATCCATCATTGCCGATGAGGCTGTGAAAGCACCGACCGGCATTCCGCTTCCCATTCCTTTTCCCATAACAACAATATCCGGCACTACATCATAGTTTTGAAATCCAAAAAGAGCACCCGTTCTCCCAAATCCAGGCTGAATTTCGTCTAATATCATTAAAGCACCGACTTCGGCGCAGCGTGCTTTTACTTTCTTTAAAAAGTCATTATGAGGCTCAATAAAACCAGCTCCGCCTTGAATGGTTTCGAGTAAAATACCAGCTGTTCTGGTGGTTATTTTTTGTAAATCGGCTTCGTTATTGAAAGTTATAAAATCGATATCAGGAAGTAAAGGGCGGAAAGCCTGTTTGCGTTCTTCAAATCCCATAACACTCATTGATCCCATAGTATTACCATGATAGGCATTATGACATGAAATCAGCTGACTTCTTCCCGTAACTCTTTTGGCTAGTTTTAAAGCACCTTCGATTGCCTCAGTTCCTGAATTGACCAAATAGGTTTTGTCTAGCGGAGCGGGCAGGAGAGAGGCCATCAATTTGCAGTATTCAACTGCTGGGCTTTGTGAATACTCACCATACACCATAACATGCGAATATTTATCCAATTGATTTTTTATGGCGTCATTTACCCTTTTATTTTGATGTCCAAGCGTACAAGCCGAAACTCCTGCTACAAAGTCTAAATATTTTTTGTTATTTGTGTCAAAAATATAAGAGCCAATTGCATGCGAGACCTCCATGCCCAATGGATAGGGCGAAGTTTGTGCTTGGTATTTTATAAAATCAGGATTCACTTTTGGAAATGTTTAAATTGTTTAACCGTTTAAAGGTTTAAAAATTGTTTAAAATTTAATTTGTTTATGATAAGAACTGCAATCTGAAAACTGAAGTCTGCCTACTTGTTCGAGTTCTTCTTGTCGTAATCCAATGTTTCTTTTCGAACTTTCATTGGAGTAGCTTTTTTTGCTTTGTCTTTTGCAGTTGCTTCAATGACTTTTAGTTCTTCGGCGTTTTCTTCTTCGCTAAAAACATCGTCTTTAGATTTTATCCTTTCATCACCCCGCCATTGGAATCCTCTAAGAGATCTGGCATTTTCTGGTAATTCGGCTTCAGGATAAATGACCCCATCAACTTGTTTGAAAAAAGTAATATCTTCTATTGTATTTTTATCAAATATAATATTGATTTTACTGCTTACATTTTTATTAATTCCAATAAGTTCTTTTGCGTCATTCCTCATGTAGTAAATAACTTCGGTATTTTTTATGATATCGACTTCATGAAGCTTTCCTTCTATAAATTTTCCAAATAAACTCTGCCCTTTTACTTGATTATATCCAGTTCCAATAGTGTCTTTCGAGATTAGAAACGTATTGTTAAGTACTTTGAGTGAGTCTAGCTTTTGTGTTTTTTTATCAGCAATGAGATGCATCACATCACCAGTAATTTGTGTTTCTCCATTCCAAATGATTGGGTTTTTTATCAGTTTTGTTAGACCTATTTTGGCGCTGGAATGAATAGAATCACATTTACCGCTCATGTCAGTTTTATAAAAACGGACATTATTGAAAGCTCGAATTATTCTGTTGTCTTCTTTACCAGTAACCATGAGTTTTTTTCCATGAATATAAACCGAGTCATTGTCTACAAAATTGACGGCCAATGCTCTTTTGGTCACAAACATAGAGTCTTTCTGTTTGTATAATTCAGCATAGTGTCCGCGAACAACTCCGCGGTTAATGGAATCGGTTATTTTTACATTTCGAGTAGCCGATGCAAATTCTTTGGTTCGGTCATAATACAAACTGTCTCCTTTTATTATCCGATCATCGTACTTAATATAGGATTTATCAAGAAAATGAGCTTTATTTTTCTTGGTGTCATAAAACCCTTTTTCGGTGTAAATAAAATTAGCCTTACTAGTTATTGTTGATGGGCCAAAAAGATAAGAATGCCCCGAATTACTGTAATAATCCAAATGATTAGATTTAATTTCATACGTCTTGTTAGTAAGCGTAACAGCAGTTAGAAACTGAAATTTTTTTTTGGTTACATAATACCTGCCCGACTTACTTTTCAAGGTGTTTTCTTTGTTGATGATTGTTCCGGGAGTATTGTAAAAAACTTCTTGAATGTTTCGGTCAAAATTAATGGTGTCAGTTGCCAAAGTAGCATCCGGCGAGGTCATGACCGCATTTCCAGTAGCAAAAGCTTTTTTTAATTCGCCGCTATATTCAGCATAATTACTGTTCAAATACAAAGTGTCACCCTGCACCAATTGTACATTTCCAAAAGCTTTTAGATAATTTTCTTTTGTAAAGAAATAGGCTTTATTACATGTTAAAACTACTCCGTCATGACTTATTCTTACGTTTCTAGTCAATAGTATAGCACCAGGCATTTTGCTTTCATCTATATCTTGGAAGTCAGCATTTTCGATATGAATTTTTTTTGGAGCCTGTGCCAAAACAAGATTTGCACAAAAAAATACTAAGCAATAGATAATGAAATATAAAGATTTCTTCAATGGTTTTAATTTTTTTGTAAATTTATGAAAAATGAGCCAAACCCCTTATATATTAGGATTTATTTATAAGTTGAGTTAGTTTTTAATTTTGTAGCAGAAAGATTAGGTTTTCTCAGGAAGTATCGTCCCGCTATCTGTTACAAACGAAGTTCACCGAACTCCTATGAAAATAGGCATACAGTGAAGTAATCTTTGTGGGCTGAACCCCAGCCTACAAAGGATTTTTACTTATATCGGGGCTAGGAGCAGAGATTCTGAGTTTTTGCAATTATCCAAAAATAAAAACCCTAATAATCGAATTTTGATTTACAAAAGTTCACATTAGAATTATAAAAGGAATTTTTGAGAAAATTATTTATAAACAAAAGAATTAGCTATTACGTTGTAGTAATTTTTAATCTGCAAACTAACCCGGACTGGCTGGCTAAGGTAGTTATTTTTTTGAAAAAATCGTTAAATTTATAGATTGATATCAATGTAAAATTGGTGTTAATTGTATATTTTTAATTTTTTATAATTTAATAAATGATCACAAAAAAAATAGTAATTGCAGGAATAAGTGTTTTGCTTATGACAACTGCATGTAAAACTAAAGATGTAAAAATGAGTGTACAAAAAAAGGAAACCGTTTCAGAAAATAAGGCTGTAGTTTACCAAGTTTTTACCCGATTGTTTGGCAACAAAAACACAACTAATAAACCTTGGGGAACTATTGAAGAAAATGGAGTTGGGAAATTCAATGATTTTACCGATAAAGCGCTTCATGAGATTAAAGATTTGGGCACTACACACATCTGGTACACTGGTGTTCCGCATCATGCCGTGATACGTGATTATACGGCAATAGGAATTTCAAATGATGACCCCGAAGTGGTAAAAGGAAGAGCAGGTTCTCCTTATGCAGTTAAGGATTATTACAATGTCAACCCAGATTTGGCAGTCAATCCCGAAAAGCGTTTGGAGGAATTTGAAGCTTTGATAAAGCGTACGCACAAAGCCAATCTAAAGGTAATTATTGATATAGTTCCCAATCATATTGCCCGTAAATATGAAGGAAAAAGCAATCCGAAAGATATAAAAGATTTTGGTGCCGAAGATGATGTTACTGTGGAGTACAAAAGAGACAATAATTTTTATTATATCCGGAATACTCCTTTTCAATTGCCTGACGGTGATAAACCTTTGAATGGAGAAAGTAATCCGTTAATTGATGGTAAATTTGAAGAAAACCCTGCCAAATGGACCGGAAATGGTTCCCGATTGGCAAAACCGGATAAAAACGACTGGTACGAAACGGTTAAAATAAATTATGGTGTTCGTCCTGACGGTACCAAAGATTTTCCTGAATTGCCGGCTGGATATGATAAATTATCCAGCAAAGAACATTTTGAATTTTGGAAAGACAAAAATGTGCCAAATTCTTGGATTAAATTCAGGGATATTGCTTTGTATTGGACTGCCAAAGGCGTTGACGGTTTTAGGTATGACATGGCCGAAATGGTTCCTTACGAATTTTGGAGTTATATGAACTCTGCTATAAAGAATGTAAATCCAGATGCTTTTTTAATGGCTGAGGTTTACAATCCAAGAGAATACCGCAATTATATTCATTTGGGTAAAATGGATTATTTGTATGATAAAGTAGAGACCTATGATAAACTGAAAGATATTATTCAAGGCAAAACACCTCCAGACGGACTTTCATACATTCAAAAGGGTTTGGCGGATATTGATGTTCATATGTTGAAATTTTTAGATAATCATGATGAACAGCGATTGGCAAGCCTTGAATTTGCTGGTTCTGCTGAAAAAGGGAAACCAATGATGGTAGTTTCTGCCATGATAACTTCTGCACCAATTATGATTTATTTTGGTCAGGAAGTAGGGGAGGCAGGAAATGAAAACGGCGGATTTGGTTCTCATTCCAGAACATCAATTTTTGATTATGTAGGTGTTCCAAATCATCAGCGATGGATGAATGACGGAGCATTTGATGGCGGAAAATTATCGTACAGCGAAAAAGAATTACGTGATTTTTATAAGAGACTGTTAAATTTCTCAGCAAAAAGTTCTGCTGTGATGGGGCAGTTTCAAGATCTTCAGGAAGTAAATCGTCAATCGGGACAAGGATATGATCCAAACCACTTGTACTCTTTTGTCCGTTGGTCGGATAGTGAAAAACTAATTGTGATTACAAATTTTTCTTCAGATTTGGTCAATAGTTTCGAATTGAAAATTCCAGCCGATATAATCAGTAAATGGAATTTGAAAGATGGAAGTTATACTATAAAAGACCAATTGTATGGAAAAAGTGCAGTTCAGTTACTGGTTACAAATGGAGAAGGTAAAGCATCAATTGTGATTAAACCATTAGAATCATTTATTTACCAGTTATAAAAAATTTAAAGGCAATAAAAAAGCTGATATTTTTTAAGATATCAGCTTTTTTATTCCTTACTTTTTAAAAGTAGCTTTGTAATTTTCGTTTACTTTTTCCCAATCTACAATATTGAAAAAATCATCTATATAATTTTTCTTTTTGTATTGATAGTCTAAGAAATAAGCATGTTCCCAAAGATCTATCCCTAAAATAGGTGTTCCATGAAACCCAACAACAGGAGCATAGGTCATTAATGGATTATCTTGGTTTTGAGTGGTTGATAATTGCAGAACTCCAGTTTTGTCAACAATCAGCCAAACCCAGCCTGATCCAAATTGTTTAGTAGCACTTTCTTTAAATACAGTTTTGAAGTTTGAAAATGAACCAAAATCTTTAGTAATCTTCGAGGCTAATGTATCTATTGGTTCTCCGCCTGCTTTTGGGCCTATAGTCTTAAAGTATAGACTATGGTTGTAATAACCGCCGGCATTATTACGCAATATAGCATTGTTGATGTCTAATTTTATAAGAATGTTTTCTATGCTTAGATTTTCTTTGTCTGTTCCTGCTACAGCTTTGTTTAGGCTGTTGGTGTAATATAAATAATTTTTATAATGGAATTCTAATGTTAAGGCCGATAATTCAGGTGCTAATGCATCATATCCAAAAGGAATTTTTTCCATTTGAAATGAGCCTTCATTCGCTTTTAAATCGTTTGGATTACCTATTTTAATTTTTTCTTGTACTGTTGGCAGCGGAACTTCTACAACCTCAGTCATTTTTTTTTCATTACAAGAAACTAAGACCGAAATAAAGAGCAGATTTGCTAAGATAAAAGTGTTTTTTTTCATGAAAATAATACGATTACTTTATTAGGGAATGAATTAATTTGATATATTTTTCCTTGGCTTCATCTTGTGTAAGATGACTGATTTGAATCCAAGCATTCGTTTTAAAAGCATTTCTTAAATCCGAATTGTCTGTAACTGTAAAGTTAGTATTGTCGAATGTTGCCTGTTTATAAAACGCATAAAGACGTAGTTGCACATCTTGAGGCAAAGATGCCTGCGTCATAAAAGAAGCGATTTCTACAGCTTCTTGAAATAGTTTTTCTAAATCTTCTTCAATCATTAAGCTTTAATTGCAATTATAGTTTTTCCTCCAATTGCCTTTTGATTAAGTTCCACATTAATTGGAGTTCCTAATGGCAGAAAAATATCAACTCTTGAACCAAATTTAATAAAACCGGCATCAGTACCTTGAACTACCTGCATACCTTCTTGTGCATAATTCACAATACGTTTTGCTAATGCACCTGCAATCTGACGGTATAAAACAGCTCCAAAAGTGTTGTTTTCAACAACAATAGTTGTTCTTTCGTTTTCTTCGCTGGCTTTTGGATGCCAAGCAACAAGAAATTTACCAGGATGATATTTGCTGAATTTTACCAGACCGCTTATAGCATAACGGGTAACGTGAACATTTATAGGAGACATAAATATTGAAACCTGAATTCTTTTGTCTTTAAAATATTCACTTTCAAGTACTTCTTCTATTACTACCACTTTTCCATCAACGGGAGCAATAATATGATTTTCATTTATTACTACAGTTCTTTTTGGATTTCTGAAAAATTGCAAAATGATAATCAATAATAATAACGTTACAATTTCGATAGTCATTTTAATCCATTCAGTATGGATAAAATAGTCTGATGCTAAAAAAACAATGGCAGTTACAATAGTGCCTAATAAAATACTTTGAGTTCCTTCTTTATGAAACATAATTTAAAATTTGATAAAATAAAAATATAATTGGTGCTACAAAGATAACACTATCTAATCGATCTAAAATGCCTCCATGTCCGGGCATGATGTTTCCACTGTCTTTTTTTTCTGAAATTCGTTTGAATTTGGATTCCACTAAATCTCCGATTGTTCCAAAAATCCCTACTATTAAGGCAATAATAATCCAAATAAAGGTGTTTTTTTCAGGAAGCATTAAAAAATATTTTGAGATAAAATAACTCGCAATTACTGCAAATCCTATTCCTCCCAGAAAACCTTCAATAGTTTTTTTAGGCGAAATTCTTTCAAATAATTTATGCTTCCCAACTGATTTACCTACTAAATAAGCAAAAGTGTCATTTACCCATATTAAAATAAAAATACTGATAAGTATGTTGGGATTATAGCCTTTTATTCCAAAAGGTATTTTTGTAATAATAATAAAAGGAAGGATTATGTATCCTATCAAATAGGCAAATTTTGAAAAGGAATCTACTTTCAGATTTTTGTTATCGAATAAAAACACGATGCACTTCAAAGAAACAATAAGTGATGAGATTAGCACTGCTAAATCAAAACTTCGATTATACCTTAGGATATATAAAATACCATCGCCTTTTTCGGCTATAGCAATTTTATAAAAAAAGAAATAGAACAAACCGGCTATTATAAATGGGGCAATTTTATTTAAATGCACTAAGTTGCAAAATTCAGTTACTGCAATTAATAAAAAAACACCAAATAGAATAAAAAAAGTTTCTATAGAGTATTGTATTGAGGCTATTAGTAATAAAATATAAACTGCCCCGGAGATTGATCTTTTTACTGTTTCATTCATTTTAAAGATCTTCTAAAAGCAATAGGTATAAATTTTTTGCAGAGCTTCCGTACTGAGTAAAATCTTCTTCTTTAGCTTTTTCAAAATATTTGATTGTTGTAATATTGGTAGGGTATTCTGTTAAATATTTTTTTCGGATAGCACTAAGACCATCACTTTTGCCTTCAACAATCTGGCTTGTTTTTGCCAAAATCACTATATTAGCAGGTAAATCATTAGGTTTTTTTTGCTTAATCTGATTGGATGAAAATAAAATAGATCCTTCCTCAGTTACCAAATTTTCACAGCTGGACAATAAAAATTTAGGGTTTATATTTTGACCGTATGTAAGTTTGTTTTCGTCTAATAAGAAAAACAAATTAGGTTCATAGCATAAGGCTTCACATTCAAACCAATCATTTTCTTCAAGTATATTTTCAAACTGTTCTTTAACCTCGTTTAAATTTTCACAATACAAAAACTTTCCACCATTTTTTTTGAAATTATAGATGAATTGTTCATCCAAAGGGGAGTTGATGTCTGGATTGGGTCTATTTGAATTGACATTTCCGCCTTCATCAGATGAAGGGGAATTTGAACCAAATAATTTTTTAAAAAGATTCATAATTTGTTACTGATCGTTTTGTGTTACTTGAAAACGTTCAAAGATAAAAAAATCTTAATTCAAAACGTGGTTTTGAATTAAGATTTTAAATATTTGTTAATTTTTTAAATTATGAAACTACTTCACCTAAGTTTTTGTCGAAAGTTCTTTTTCCAAATATAGTTTCTAAGTCATCTTTAAAGATTACTTCTTTTTCAATTAAAATATCAGCAAGCTGATTTAGTTTGTCTTTGTTTTCTTCTAAAATCACTATAGCTCTTTGGTATTGGCCTTCGATTAATTCTGAAATTTCACCATCGATTATTTTGGCTGTTTCATCAGAATAAGGTTTAGAAAAACTGTATTCACTTTGTCCGGATGAATCGTAATAAGTAACGTTTCCTATTTTTTCATTCAAGCCATAAATTGTTACCATGGCACGAGCTTGACGCGTTACTTTTTCTAAATCACTAAGGGCTCCAGTGGAAATTCTGTCGAAAGTAACTTTTTCAGCAGCTCTTCCTCCCATAGTAGCACACATTTCGTCTAACATTTGATCTGTTCTTACGATTTGTCTTTCTTCTGGAAGATACCAAGCAGCTCCCAAACTTTGTCCACGTGGTACAATTGTAACTTTGATAAGCGGTGCTGCATGTTCAAGCATCCAGCTTACTGTTGCATGACCTGCTTCATGAATAGCAATTGCTCTTTTTTCTTCAGGAGTAATAATTTTATTTTTCTTTTCGAGACCTCCAATAATTCTATCTACAGCATCAAGAAAATCTTGTTTGTCAACTGCAGTTTTGTTGTGTCTTGCAGCTATCAAAGCGGCTTCGTTACAAACATTAGCAATATCTGCACCAGAAAACCCTGGAGTTTGTTTGGCGAGAAAATCAAGATCAAGATTTTCTACTTTTTTAATCGGGGCTAAGTGAACTTGAAAAATTTCAGCTCTTTCGCGGATATCCGGTAAGTCAACAAAAATTTGTCTGTCAAATCGCCCAGCACGCATTAAAGCTTTGTCTAAAACATCGGCTCTATTGGTTGCGGCTAAAACAATAACGTTAGAATTAGTTCCGAACCCGTCCATTTCAGTCAGCAATTGATTTAGAGTATTTTCTCTTTCATCGTTACCGCCAGACATGTTGCTTTTTCCTCTAGCTCTACCAACAGCATCAATTTCGTCAATGAAAATAATAGCTGGAGATTTTTCTTTGGCTTGTTTGAAAAGATCACGTACACGTGAAGCACCAACTCCTACGAACATTTCTACAAAGTCAGAACCAGATAAGGAGAAGAAAGGTACTTGTGCCTCACCTGCAACGGCTTTGGCTAATAATGTTTTTCCTGTTCCCGGAGGCCCTACTAATAATGCTCCTTTAGGAATTTTACCTCCCAAATTAGTGTATTTTTCTGGGTTTTTAAGAAATTCTACAATTTCTTGTATTTCTTCTTTGGCACCTTCTAATCCAGCTACGTCTTTAAACGTAGTTTTGATATCTGTTTTTTCGTCAAAAAGTTTAGCTTTTGATTTTCCAATATTAAAAATCTGTCCTCCTCCGCCACCTGGTCCGCCAGACATTTTTCTCATAATAAATATCCAAACACCAATAATGATTATTATAGGTAATAGGCTTATTAAGATATCTGTCCAGTTGCTGGAATCTTTAAAATCATAATCAATTAATTTCTTTTCTGCCTTGGCTTTGTCAAGCTTTTCTTGAAATGATTTAAGATCTCCAAATTTTGTGGTATAATGAGGTCCTTTATTTGGTTGATCTAAAACATTTTTTGCTACTTTTTTATTAGCAGGATCTTTTAATGCTGCATCCGAAAGATAAATTTCCGCATCTTTATTATTGAAAATAACAACATTTTTGATTTGTCCATGCGCCAGCATGTTATCAATCTCAGACGATTTTAACTGACCTGGCTCCTGAAAGCTTGATCCTCCAGTTGCAAAACTTATTCCTAAAAAAATTAATATTATTGCAGTATATACTAACCAAGGGCTTACCTTGAAATTTGAGTTTGGATTATTTTCTTTAGCCATTAGAAGATTGTTTCTTTAGTATTTGTTTTCGATTTTAGTGATTTTGGCATCACCCCAAAGACTTTCGATGTTGTAATATTCACGGATGTGTTTTTGGAATACATGTACAACAATATGTACATAATCCATTAGAACCCATTCGGCTACATCGGAACCTTCTACATGCCAAGGTTTGTCTTTTAAATCTTTTGAAACTGTTTTTTGAATTGAATTCACAATAGCATTGACTTGAGTATTCGAATTACCATTGCATATTACAAAATAGTCACAAACTGCCGTGTCTATTTCTCTTAAATCTAAAATATCGATATCACTTCCTTTTACTTCTTCTATTCCTTTTATAATGTTTGCCAGCAGGGCATCATTGTTTACAATCTTTTTCGCCATTTATTTTTTTATATGAATTTGTAAAGTTACCATTTTTTGTGATTAATTTTGAACCTTAACATAATATTAAATTATGTTTTGCAAAAAATAGTATAGATGAAGTTAATCAAACTCGATGCCATAGATTCTACAAATGAGTTTCTAAAAGGTTTATCGAATAGGCATGAGGTTCAAAATTTTACAGTTGTTACCGCTGAAACTCAGCTGAAAGGGAAAGGACAAATGGGGTCTAAGTGGGATTCTGAAGCAGGTAAGAATCTTATAATGAGTGTTTTGGTAAAGGATTTTTTGTTTGGTAATGAAGATGTTTTTAACCTTAATGTTGTGATTTCACTTGCGGTAATCCGTTCGTTAAAAAAGTATAATATTCCTGAATTAAGTATCAAATGGCCTAACGACATTATGTCAGCAAATAAGAAGATTGGTGGCATACTGATTGAAAACAGCATTAAAGGAGAAGCAACAATTTCGTCTATTGTTGGGTTGGGACTGAATGTAAATCAAGTAAAATTTCAAAATTTGCCAAGAGCATCTTCATTGGCTTTAATCTGCAGTGCTTTTTTTGATAAAGAAGAAATTCTTTTTAGCATAGTTTCAGAAATGGAAGAAATAATTGCTGATTATACTGTAAAAGCTTCTTTTTTATGGAAAGAATACACGAACGAATTATTTAAAATTGGTATTCCAACAGCTTTTGCTGATGAAAATGAAAATAATTTTATGGGGATTATAAAAGGCGTTTCGACTATCGGGAAACTTCAAATTCAATTGGAAGATGACAGTATTTGTGAATACAGTCTTAAAGAAGTGCAGATGCTGTACTAAGACAAAATTTGTTCTTACACACCAATAAAAAAGCCTTTTAGCTAGAAACTAAAAGACTTTTTGTATTCTATAAAAATGTGCTACAGTTTTGTCATGTTGTTGGCCAAAGTTTCGATAAATTTAGAAATCGGCCCTTTTACCATCATTGCCATCATTGCGTTAAATTCACCTTCAAAATCCAGTTTTACAGCACTTGAATTTTCTGAAACAGTATCAATATTAGCTATTAATGTAAACGGAATCTTGTCACTTGCAGCGCCCAAAACCACTTTGCTTGGAGCTGTTTTATCTTTCATTTTTAATTTAATTTCTGGCATTCCTTTTAATCCAAAAATAAATGCATCTTCGCCGGTAATTTCAAATTTAGAAATATTATCAGGCATTAATTTTTCGAAGTTTTTTACATCACTTAATAAATCGAATAATTCTTGAGCAGATTTTTCAACGGTAACCCTTGGGCTTTCTAAATTCATAGTTGTATTTTATTTGTATTCTAAAATTAAGCAGTTTAAAATTATATGTTCCAAGTAGATGGATTAACATTCCACTCTCTCAAGGTTTGCTCTTCTTTTTCGCTTATATAGCTTTTTACAACTGCCAGATTCAATAAATTCTGATAATTGCTCAGTGTGTATAAATCGATATTAGCATTTTTGAAGTTTTGGTCAGCAACATCAAATCCATAAGTGAATATAGCTGCCATTCCTTTTATAACTGCTCCTGCTTCGCGTAAGCCTTCAACGGCAAGCAGGCTGCTGTTTCCAGTACTGATTAAATCTTCTATAATTACTACGCTTTGTCCTTTTTGTAAAAAACCTTCTACTTGGTTTTGACGTCCATGTTTTTTTGGTTCCGGGCGAACATACACAAAAGGAAGTCCCATGCTCTCTGCTACCAACATTCCGATGCCTATTGCCCCGGTGGCTACACCTGCAATCACATCTGGTTTTCCAAATTGTTTTTCAATGTTCTTAGAAAATTCGTCTCTAACATAATTTCTTATGGCTGGAAACGAGAGGATTAAACGATTATCGCAATATATTGGCGATTTCCATCCAGAAGCCCATGTAAAAGGATTTCCTGGATTCAATTTAATTGCATTTATTTGCAAAAGCAATTCGGCTGTTTTGTCGGCTGTATCTTTATTAAAAATCATAATACAAATGTATAAAGTTTTTGTTAACGACAAACCACTTTTTTTGACAAATCAAATCTCTAAGGAGACTGATTTTCAACTTTTCTTATTGGATAGTATTGATGTTGAACAAGTTATTGTAAAAATATTTCAAAATAAAATTAAGAAAGCCTATCTCTATCACCCTGATGAAAGCGTGATTATGAAAACCTTGAAAGCAAAAATTCCCGTAAATAAAGCAGGAGGAGGTTTGGTTTATAATAAAAAAAGAGAGGTTTTGTTCATTTTTAGAAACGGAAAGTGGGATTTGCCTAAAGGCGGTACTGATAAAGGGGAGCTAATTGAAAAAACGGCTATGCGAGAAGTTGAAGAAGAAACTGGCGTAAACGAATTGGAAATTGTTAAAAAGCTCCAAAAAACCTACCATGTTTTTAAACGAAACGGGAAATACAAATTAAAGATTACCCATTGGTTCGAAATGCAGTCTACATTTGAAGGTACTCCAATAGGCCAGCTAGAAGAAGGAATTGAAAAAGTGGCCTGGCTGAACCCAAATCAAATAAAGGAAGCTCTAAAGAATTCTTATGAGAACATAAAGCTTTTATTTGAAGAAGAGGAATTGATTAAATAAACGGAATTGCATAGCAGACTTTTTCTTAAATAAATATTCATATTTACTAGGATTTAACCAAGCTTTTTCTAAATAGCTGATTTATTTTTTGATGAAATATTAGGTGTAAAAACAAAGTGTTATTTTTGATTACCTTTGCAAAATGAATAAGAAACACCATTCCAACAATATATTAGTGAATTTAGGTATCGAAAGCCTAAATGAAATGCAGGAAGCTGCACAAGATGTCATCCTAAATGATAACAATGTTCTATTGCTTTCTCCAACGGGTTCTGGGAAAACATTGGCTTTTTTATTGCCAATTTTCGAAATGCTGCAGCCCGAAATTCTGTCCGTTCAATGTTTAATTCTAGTTCCGTCGCGCGAACTTGGACTGCAGATTGAGCAGGTTTGGAAAAAAATGGGAACTGATTACAAAGTTAATGTTTGCTACGGCGGGCATTCTATTGATACCGAAATTAAAAACTTGAGTAATCCTCCAGCTGTTCTTATAGGAACTCCAGGAAGAATTGCAGATCATATTGACAGAGGAACTTTCCGCTTGGACAAAATCCAAACTTTAATTTTGGACGAGTTTGATAAATCCCTGCAATTGGGCTTTCATGAGCAAATGTCTTTTATAATTGGAAAGCTTTCTAAACTGAATAAACGTGTATTGGTTTCGGCTACTTCCGATATTGAAATTCCAAAATATACCCGAGTTGTGAATCCTACAACCTTGGATTTTATACTAACCGAAGCAGAACAAGAAAGTAACTTGGCTACCAAAATGGTAGTTTCTAAAGAAAAAGACAAGCTAGGAAGTTTATTTAATTTAATATGTTCTTTAAAATCACAGCAAGCGATCGTTTTTTGCAACCATCGTGATGCAGCAGAGCGTATTAGTGATACTTTAAACGAGAAAGGAATTTATTCGACCTACTATCATGGCGGAATGGATCAGGAAGAGCGTGAACGATCATTGATTCAATTCCGTAACGGGAGTATGAGTTATTTAATTACTACCGATCTTGCAGCACGTGGATTGGATATTCCCGAAATGAAACATGTAATCCATTATCATCTGCCATTAAAAGAAGATGAGTTCACGCATAGAAATGGCCGTACGGCACGTATGCAGGCTTCAGGTACAGCTTATCTTATTATAAATGAAAGTGAAAAAAAACTGGACTATGTTGATTATGAAATGTCAGTTCTAAATGTAGAAAATAGTACAGCTTTGCCAAAACCTCCAGAATTTCAAACCATTTACATCAGTGGCGGAAAGAAAAATAAATTGAATAAAATTGACATAGTGGGTTTCTTTTCTCAAAAAGGAAAACTCGAAAAAGGCGATTTAGGATTGATTGAAGTAAAGGATTTTATTTCGTTTGCTGCCGTGAAATTCAATAAAGTAAAAGACCTGCTTTATAATGTCAAAGATGAAAAAATGAAAGGTAAGAAATTCAAAATTGAAGTAGCCAGAAAGGTTATCAAGAAAGAAGAAGAGTAATTAATTTCAGTTTTAAATTGGAGAATTATTTCCAAAACTATTCATGAAAAAACTATTTAATTTATTTGATTTCTCTAAGAAAGTAAATTACAAAACAGAAGTTTTAGCAGGTTTTACTGTAGTTTGACGAGATTACAGATTTATTACATAATTTTGCTTTGGCAGTGTTGATAGGAGTTGTTATTTCCGCTTTAGTTTTTGCTTAGGAAAGTGCCAAAAGAATCCGGGCTAAAAAATATGTTGATGATAATGGAGTGAAACATTATGAAATATACGGACCGTTATTTTTTGCTTCAACGGCTACGTTTGCGGAGAAATTTGATGTTTCCAATGATCCCAATGAAGTGATTATTGATTTCAAAGAAAGCCGTATTGCTGATATGTCGGCGATTGAAGCTTTGAATGTTGTCACACTGCGGTATTGTAAGCTTGGAAAAAAAAATGCATTTGCGCCATTTAAGCCCGGATTGCATTAGATTATTAAAAAATGCCGAAGCTATTATTGATGTTAATATTATAGAAGACCCTACATATACGGTTGTTAATGTTAGTTAAGCAACAGAATTTGTATATGAATAACTTAAAAAATAAGGCTTTTATAGTGATTTAGTGACGTTGTTCATTCTTTATAATTGAAATTACAAACAAAATATTTGATTTTATGTTAATAAAAAAAAAGATTGATAAAGGAGTTAATTTTTTTTATTATTATGTTTGCTGGCAAATACTTACCGAATTGAGTATATCATTAAACCCCAAATAAATTATGAAAAAAATTATTGCGATTGCTGTTTTATTTATTAGTGCTGTTGGCTTTAGCCAAATTAAAGTTCTTGAAACTGTGCCTGTTGAGAAATTAGGCAGAGTAAATAATAGTTTTTATGTTCAAAAAATTGGTGATGAGTTTACCTTTTTCTACACAACAGTTACATCTGATGAAGCTGAGTCAGCTTTAAAGGCTTTTACATTCAAAAATGTTGATAATGCTTATCAAAGCCTTTACGGAATCATATCAAAAGGATTTACTGCAAGCCCTTTGAATGACGTGAAATTGGAATTGCCTAATAATTTTGTATGGCTTCATTATATTGCAAGCTCAGACAAAACTACCGTACAATTTATGGTTTCCAGCAAAGAAGCTGGTTCTACTCATATTTCTGAGCCATTATCAAAAGAGCAAGTTGATAAACTATTTCAAAAAAGCTAGTTGAAAAAGAATTAAGATTTTAGAATTAAGACTGAAATTATCCGAATAAAAAAGTCCTCGATTCGAGGACTTTTTTTGTATAAACTGCAAACTGCAAACTGCAAACTGCAAACTGCAAACTGCAAACTGCAAACTGCAAACTATATTTTCTTAACGTACTGCGTTATAATCACAATCTGCTGACCATCTACTTTTCCTTCAATGTATTCTGCATTTTCATGATCCAAACGGATGTTGCGTACCGAAGTTCCCTGTTTAGCAACCATACTAGATCCTTTTACTTTTAGATCTTTGATTAACACAACCGAATCTCCGTGGGCTAAAATCACGCCATTTACATCACGGTGTATGATTTTGTTTTCATCATCTTCTCCTTCGCCTGTGGCTTGTGCCCATTCCAAAGTGTCTTCGTCAAAATACATTTGTTCCAAAAGCTCTTGTGGCCAGCCATTTTTACGCAGACGGCTCAACATTCTCCAAGCCGAAACTTGAACAGCAATATGTTCGCTCCACATACTGTCGTTCAAACATCTCCAGTGGTTTAAATCTTCGTGACCGGGGTTTTCAATTTGGTCGATGCAAGTAGGACAGGCAAAAATACTTTCGTCCAATCCGCCTTTTTTCGTAGGTAATACTTGGAATTCTTTTAGGTTTTCGGTGGCGGCGCATAATTCACATTGTGAACCGCTGCGTTTATTTAATTCTCTTTCGAAGCTCATTATAAGGTATGTTTAGGTTGCGAAATTACGCTTAAATGGGAGGTTTTGCAAGTTTTGGTTGTTTTAACTAACATTCCACTTACTACAAGTTGTTTTGGGACTAAATTAAGTCCATGTTATTCTTCCGTTTACCTAATTGTATAAAGTGTTGTGCGTTCATTTTTTATTTATGATTGTTTTAAAAGTTCATCTAAAACTCTTTTCCCATTTTTATTTTCAGGATTTAGTTCAATAGATTTTTTATACATTATTTTTGCCTCTTCTTTATTATTCATTTTCAACAGAACTTCACCATAACTGTCATATGCATTTCCACTAGTAGGATTTAATAATACGTTTAATTTGAATATTTCTAAAGCTTTTTCATCTTCATTTTTGTTTAAATATTCATACCCTAAATTATTTAGGTTGTCTTCCGAATGGATGTAAGCACTATTTTCTTTTTTTGCATTGTTTGATGAACTAATTGCATAATTTAGAGTACGTTCATAAACTTCCATTTTCTGTTTTTCATTTAATGTTTCTGCATAACTTTTCGCTATTGTGGTTATTACCAAACTTGGGTTATCAAACCAAATTCCGTGACCACATTCAAATGCCGTAATTCCGATACTTTTTGGGCGACTATCGACAAATTTTTTATGACATTCTTTCCAATATTCTACTTTTTCAGTTTCTTTAAAAGATTGAATTCCGCTTACTAAATCTACAACTGGAATATGTTGTGGAATTGATATTTGACTCATCATTTTTACAGTTTCGCGAATATTTGAAGCCATATAATATAAACCAAGGTTGCTTTTTTTCCATTCCAGAATAAGTGGTTCTTGCTTTTTTAAATCACTTTCCACAAACTTTTCCATAAAGTTATGGTTCACATCAATTAATACAATCGATTTTACAAGATTTGGATTTCTTATCGCATATAAAGTTGAAAAGTAACCGCCATAAGAATGAGAAACTAACATAATTTGCTTGTTATAACCCAATTTTTTTAATCCAGTTTCTAAATCCAAAATGCTATTTAACATTCCGTGTTTTGATACTTCAGTTTCTAAAGTATTTATGGTGCTTTTACCAAAACCTTCTCTATCGTAAGTTATTATTGTCGCTCCGGTGATATCTGCAATTGGTTTCAAAATAGAATTCCAAACAGTTCCATCACTTCCTCCGCCAGCTTCAAAAAGAATTGGAATTCCAGTTCCTTTTATAATATGGAAATGTAATTTATGATTTCCGACATCCACTAAAGTATCAATTGTTTGAGATTGACTTTTTATAGAAATAAAAAGTATAAAAAATATAACAGTTTTTAGGAATAATTTCATTTTAAAATTTTAAGTTTTGTTTTTAGCTTCGTTTGGGTAAAAAGAAGCTAAACTAATAGCTAAACCAATACTACTTATGCAATTTAACCCTTACCGCTTCAGGAACCAGCATTTCATATTCGCCAAAATTTCGGATAACATCTCTCACGATACTGGAACTGATATACGAAGTTCGCGCAGCAGTCAATAAAAAGACAGTCTCTATTTTGGATAATCTACGGTTGGTGTGGGCGATGGCTTTTTCGAATTCGAAATCGGCGGGATTGCGCAAGCCTCTCAGGATGAAATCGGCTTTTACTTTTTGACACAAATCGATGGTTAAACCTTCGTAAGTGATAACTTTAACTTTAGGCTCGTTTTTGAATGTTTCTTCGATGAAACGTTTTCTTTCTTCGAGGCTAAACATGTATTTTTTTTCGGCATTGACTCCAATGGCAATTACAATTTCATCAAAAAGCGAAATGCCTCTGTTGATGATGTCTTCGTGTCCCAAAGTTATTGGGTCAAACGATCCCGGGAATATGGCTTTTTTCATTTCAATTTAATTAATTAAGTTGTTTTTCAATTCTCGAATCTGGAACAATCCAGAGTATCGCTACAGCAATATAAATCAGACCGGAAATCCAAGGTGAGACAAAAGCCAGCGGAATTGCTAAAAGATAGGCTAATGCCGATATTTTGCCTTTTAAGTCCTTTTCAACGGCACGATGCAGAATAGAATCTTTGCCTTCTAGTTTTATGATTTTATTTTGAAGTAAATTATAAGCAATAGCACACATTAATAAAACAAAACCATAAATACTCATCGGTACAGCTGCAAAATGATGTTCTCCAATCCAGCTTGTTGCAAACGGAATCAAAGACAGCCAAAAGAGTAAAAAAAGATTGCCCCACAAAATAGAACCATTCACTTTTTTGACCACTTGAAACATATTGTGATGGTTGTTCCAATAAATTCCAACGTAAATAAAACTCAAAACATAGCTTAAGAAAACCGGAATCAAATGCTGTAAGGATTCAAAACTATCTTCTACAGGTGCTTTTATTTCTAAAACCATTATGGTGATAATAATGGCTAATACACCATCGCTAAAGGCTTCAATTCTGGTTTTGTTCATTTTTTTGGAGTTCCTAAGTTACTGAGATGCTGAGTTTCTATGATTTTTTATTTTCTTGTAATTGAGATCAATTCATCATTATCCCATAATTTTAATAAATCCTTTTTTGAATAATTAATTTTGCTGTCTGTATAGTTTTCTGGTTTGTCTATTTCTTCAACTTCTGACTGTAAATATACTTTATAATCATTTTGCGTAGCGTAAATGCTATCCTTTGTTACTTTATCAATTCTCATAGATGAATATCCATTTGAAGATTTCATATTATAAATATCTCCAAAAGCTGGAGTCTTTACTAAAGCTTTTGTTTTATTATCTGTTTGATATAAGCTGAAAAAATAATATATGATAAAACAGACTAATATAATGATACCCGAAAACAGCCAAATTGGTCTTCTTTGATTTGTTTTTTTATTTTCATCGATGAGTTTTATTTTAGTATTCTCATCTAAATCTTCAAAATTAATTTCTTTTGAACAATTGTTACATTCTATATGTACTGTATTTCCAACAGGGAACAAAGGGATTAATGTTAATGAGGTATATCTTGTAAAAATTTTATAATTTATTGATGAATGGAAATTGCAATTGGGACATTTTATATTAGAAATTGTCTCATTTAATAAACAAGTCTCGTTTGTTCCAATCAATACCATCATAAGCTTATTATTTTTTTTTGTTGTTAATGAATTTTCCTGCTAGGTTTTAGAGACTTGCGGGATCATCCGTTTTTCTAAGTTTCTATGAGCTTAGAAACTTAGAAACTCGGATTCTTAGAAACTTTTATTTAACAGCCAACTCAATCGCATTAGTAAACAAATCGGTCAATGAAATTCCGGCAGCTTTGGCTTGCTGCGGAATTAAGCTTTCGGTTGTTAATCCCGGAATGGTATTCATTTCCAGCATGTGAGGCTCACCGTTTACAAAGATGAATTCGCTTCTGGAGAAGCCTTTCATTTTTAGCACTTCGTAAGCGCGTTTTGCAGCTTCGCTTACTTTTTGGGTCATTTCTTCGGAGATTCTGGCAGGAGTTATTTCCTGTGATTTCCCTTCGTATTTAGCTTCGTAATCAAAGAAATCATTTTCTGAGACAATCTCGGTGATAGGCAAAACGATTATTTCCCCTTGATAGTTGATAACTCCAACAGAAACTTCGGTTCCGTCAAGGAAACTTTCAATGATAATTTCATTGTCTTCTTTGTAGGCAACTTCTATGGCGATTGGCAATTCAGCTTCAGTTTTTACTTTAGAGATTCCAAAACTGGAACCGGATTTATTAGGTTTTACAAAACAGGGTAAACCAACGGTTTTTATGATTTCGGCAGTGTTGATAGCATCGCCTTTATTTAGATAGTAAGAGGTCGCAGTTTTGATACCGTAAGGTTTTAAAACAGAAAGCATGTCACGTTTATTGAATGTTAATGCTGCTTGATAATAATCGCAGGAAGATTGCGGCATGCCGATTAATTCAAAATATGCCTGCATCAAACCATCTTCGCCCGGCGTTCCGTGAATAGCATTGAAAACACAGTCGAAAGTTATTTTGGTTCCGTTTACTGTTGCTGAAAAATCGTTTTTGTCAATTGGAAATTCATTGTCTTGATCATTAACATAGATCCATTTTTCTTTGAAAATATGGACCCTGAATCCGTTGTATTTTGCTTTGTCTAAGAATTGGTAAACAACGTTTCCGCTGATGAGTGAGATCTTGTATTCGCTGGAATAGCCGCCCATGATGATGGCAATGTTTTTCATATTTTGTTTGTTTTTTGTCACGAATTACAGGAATTTTTTGAAAGTGTAATTGTGATAGCGTGTTTTAATTTTTAAATTCTAATACTATTTGAAAACTGATGCCCTAGCCCCGATAGCAGTGGAAATCCTTTTTATTTTTCCTTTAAAAATAAAAAGATTGGAACGAATAGCGGGAAATAGCTCCTTACAAAAATGATGCTCGGAAGGACAAATACTATTAAACAAAATTATCATTTTTTTTGAAACGAAATAGCTTTATCTTTGCGGGAAATAAAAATATTTATGAGCTTAAAAAAATATCTTACCAGTCGCGTATTTTTTATACAAGTGCTTATAGCATTTGCAATTATTGTTGTTTTGGCCTATTTATTTATGCATTGGCTGACTTTTACGACCGATCATGGGAATGAAATTGCGGTTCCTAATTTGAGTAAACTGACTGAGGAGCAAGTGGAAGAAAAGCTGGATGAATTGGATTTGGATTATGAATTGTTGGATAGTGTTGATTTTAGAGGTGATTATCCAAAATACAGTGTTGTAGAGCAAGATCCGATGCCAGGTACAAAGGTAAAAGTGGGAAGAAAAGTATATATTAAGATTAATTCATCTGGATTTTCGTCTGTGCGTATTCCGGATTTGATTGAAAAAACATATCGTGAGGCTGTGCCAACGCTTAAAGCTCTTGGACTTGAAGCCGGTACAATTACCTATGTTCCTAATTTAGGAAAAGATATGGTCTTGGAAATGCGTTATAAAGGAAGAAATGTGAAACCAGGCGACAGAGTTTTGAAAGCATCCAAAATTGACTTGGTTTTGGGAGATGGAAAAGAGACTTATCAGGAAGAAGAAGCAGTGGACAGCACAGCCGTTCCAGCAGAAGAAGAAACAACAGCGAATGAACAATAATATTGAACCAATAGAAGATTTAGACGAGGAGTTATTTGAACATTATCGTTATGAAGTTCCGAAAGGACAGGCGATTCTGCGAATTGACAAATACCTGATGGGTATGATTCCGAATGCCACACGAAACAAAATTCAGAACGCCGCTACCGAAGGGAATATTTTTGTGAATGACTTGACCGTAAAGTCTAATTATAAAGTGAAACCCTTGGATGTGATTCAGGTAATGCTTTCGCATCCGCCGTTTGAAAACAGGGTAGATCCAGAGGATATTCCGCTGGATATTGTTTATGAAGATGAAGCTCTTTTGCTGATAAATAAACCGCCTGGATTGGTAGTGCATCCCGGTCATGGGAATTATACCGGAACTCTGGTGAATGCATTAGCGTTTCATTTTGAGAACTTACCAATGAACAGCAGTGAACGTCCAGGTCTGGTTCATAGAATCGATAAGGATACTTCAGGATTATTGGTTATTGCCAAAACAGAAGCTGCAATGACTCATTTGGCCAAACAATTTGAAGCCAAAACATCCGAAAGAGAATATGTTGCCCTTGTTTGGGGGAATGTTGCTCAAGAAGCTGGAACTATTGAAGGAAACTTAGCAAGACACTTGAAAGACCGCATGCAGATGGCCGTTTTTGCAGATCCCGAAATAGGTAAACCTGCTATAACACATTATAAAGTTTTAGAGCGTTTTGGGTATGTGACATTGATTTCATGCAAACTGGAAACAGGAAGAACACACCAGATACGTGCGCACTTGAAACATATTGGTCATCCGCTTTTTAATGATGAGCGTTACGGAGGTCACTTGATTTTGAAAGGAACTACTTTTACGAAATACAAACAGTTTATAGAGAATTGTTTCAAAGCTTTGCCACGTCAGGCTTTGCATGCAAAAACTCTTGGTTTTGTACATCCTAATACAGGTGAACTGATGCGTTTTGACACCGAATTGCCTCAAGATTTTCAGGATTGTATTGAGAAATGGAGAGGGTATTCAAAATCGCATCAAACGGATGATGAAGAGTGATTTTTTAGTGATTAGTAATTAGTCCTTAGTGAATAGCCTTTCTTTAGTGGTTAAAAATAAAATGATAAAGACAAAAAAAGAGATACTTAAAATTTTATATTTTAGTATCTCTTTTTTTATGCGTTCAACAAAAGCTAATTATTAAGGATTAATTACTAATCACTTTTTACTCAGTTTCAGTTGGATTTGGGTTTGAAGTATCCGACGGATTATAATCTATAGAGGTATGATCAACTTTTTTAACGCGTGGTTTTTGTTTCTTCATTTCTTCTCCGATAATGTTTGAAGCCGAAAAACTAGTTACCATACTGTTTAGCATATCGCTTGCCGCTTGTGGTGAATTTGGCAACAGAATTAAATTCGAATTCGTATCGGCGCCAATGGCCTGCAAAGTGTCATAATGCTGTGTAATTACAATAAGGGCAGATGCTTCTTGCGAATTAATCCCTACTTCATTTAAGACTGCAACACTTTCAACCAGTCCGCGTGCAATTTCTCTTCTTTGGTCAGCAATACCCTGACCTTGCAGTTTTTTACTTTCGGCTTCAGCTTTTGCTTTTGCAACAATTCTGATTCTTTGCGCTTCAGATTCAAACATGGCTGCGGTTTTTTCTCTTTCGGCAGCATTAATTCTGTTCATTGCATTTTTTACCTGAATATCAGGGTCAATATCGGTAACCAAAGTATTTATGATATCATACCCATAAGCCATCATCGCTTCATTCAATTCTCTTTTTACGGCAACAGCAATATCATCTTTTCTTGCGAAAACATCGTCCAGAATAAGTTTAGGAACTTCGGCACGAACCACGTCAAAAACGTAAGCAGTAATTTGATCATGAGGATATTCTAATTTATAAAATGCTTCGTAGGCATTTTCAGGAATGACTTTAAACTGCACCGAAATTTTCATTTTTACAAACACATTGTCTTTAGTCTGTGTTTCGATAATTACATCCAGCTGTTGAATTCTAAAGTTCACACGGCCGGCAATTCTGTCAATAATTGGAACTTTGAGCTGTAATCCAGAGTTTCGGATACTCAAAAACTTACCGAAACGTTCAACCACAACAGCAGTCTGCTGTTTTACTGTAAAAAACGAAGAAAAGAGAATAATTAGCCCGAAGACTAAAATAGTAATCATAAATGCATTCATGAGTTTTTTAGTTTAAAAGTTAAAATTATTATACGTGATGACAGAATAAAAGTTACAAATTTTATAGAATCATTCTTACCCCGAAAAGTAGTAATTTTCTATTTTTCGATAATACAAAAAATATTTTGGAGCAGAAAGATGAGGCATTTTTTGGATAGATGGTTCCTGCTCTCCACTTTATTCCCGATTAATAAAAACTAAGGCAAAAAAGCCTTGTTTTTCTAAATCGGGAGATGCCGTTTCGATCAGGGCTAAAAGGAGATATAAGGCTTATTTGTGATTATTTTTTTGTCTAGAATGTCATTGCGAGGAACGAAGCAATCACATTTGGTTTGGTTGTATTTCTTAGTGTGTTTGCTTCGTTCCTCGCAATGACTTTGATTGTGGAATGTTTATGTGAAATTGTAATTTACTAAACAAATAATCTTATAATACCTTTAGATCCCGTCGGACTTGAATGCAATTCTAAAACAGAATTTGGCGCAAGATTTGGTTCCTTTCGGTGCGAAACAAATAGAATGGTAATGTTGGTCTCTTTTTTAATTGTATTAATAAGCTGTATTACCAATGTCACATTATGATCATCCAATCCTTCTAGAGGTTCATCTAAAAATAATAATGGAGGATGTTTGAGTACGGATCTGGTAATGAGTGCAAGTCTTTGCTGACCAATAGAAAGCCGATTGAAAATTTTATTTTTCAACGAAGTCATTTCAATGAGGTCAAGCCATTGAGAAACAATTTTTCGCTGTAAAGTTGTTGGCTGTCTGTACAATCCAATCGAATCAAAGAAACCGGAAAGAATCATTTCTTCCAAAGTAGTATTTTTGTTAAATAAATCGGTCATGGATGTTGAGAAAGAACCGATTTTCTTTTTGATTTCCCAAATGCTTTCACCACTGCCTTTTTTTCTACCAAAGAGTTCGATATCCTGCCCATAACCTTTGGTGTTTTCGCCTGTTATTAATGATAAAAGAGTGCTTTTTCCAGAGCCATTCGGACCAATAAGCTGCCAAAATTCACCTTGTTTAATAGTCCAGGAAAGAGAATCAATAATTGGTCTTTCATCATAGGAAACAGATACTGCATTCATTTTTATAAGAATGCCATCTTCAAAAATCTCTTTATGGATAGGGATTTTATATTCTTTATTTTCAAGCGGATGTTCGGTTGTGTTTATATCGTTCAGTTCAAATGAATTATCATTTATTTGAGCTTTATTAGTTATAAAAGGAAGCAAATCAACAGTTCGGTTTACCAATTGAATAATATTAACCGAATGAGAGATGGACTCAATCTCAACTGTTAATTCTTGGCGGTAAGCAATATCCAAATGATCCATTGGATTATCCAGAATAATATAGTCCGGGTTTTGGTTAAGGCAATATTTTAAAAATTTCTTTTTTCGTTCTCCCGATGAAAAGGTGCGCAGATTCCGGTTGGAGTCTGAAGTGGCTGTAATGGAGTCGTGCAGGTATTCTTCTTCAATTAATTTTTGAATAGATATGTCCGAAAATAAGATTCCGTTTAAATTATTACAAACCGATAATTTTCCTTGAATTTTTCCTGATAACAAAGTATCTATAAAGCTTTTTTTATCAACCTGATTGGATAAAAGGATGTCCCAATGTTTCATTTTGTGCATATTGAAGTAAAATATCAAATTTGGTAAAATCAGCCTTAATAATGCAAACCTGAAAGAAGACTTATGCAATAAAAAAAGCCTCACTTTTGAGGCTTGTAATTGTTTTAAATAAAGTTTATTAAAGTTCTTTATCTGTAGTTTCCGGTATTTCTTTCTTTTCTGTTTCTTCAATTTGAGGTACAGCTTCTTCAAGCTCTTTTGGTTCTTCTTCATTTTGATTGTTTTTATCTTTAGAAAACCAACCTCTTATTTTATTTTTGAAAGCACCAAAGAAACCTAAAAGTCCCAATACAATCAGTTTTCCAAATTTTGCAATTACAGCTAAGAAACCAACTTTAGCTAAAACTTTTCCAGCTACTAATCCTCCAATTGTCCAAGCAGCAACTTCATCTACAGATGAGTCGAAATCTTCGTATTTATAGCCATCATTGAATTGTACAATATCAAGCACTTTGTTAATGTCCTTTTGTACAAGAGGCAATTCATTTTCAGTTGCAATAGCATTTAATACCAAAACTCCTTTTCGGCCTAGGATTCTAACATTGTAGTTTAGCGTATTTACAGTGCTTTGCCCAAATTTTATTTCTTTGGCCCAATGTAGAATTTTTCTGTCTTTATCATAAAATGGTTTTGCAGCCCAGCCTACGATACTTACTGGTTCATAACCTGCTTTTTGGCGTTCTTTATTTTCTTCAACTGTTTCTTTTTGCATTTCGGCTAATAATTCATCGTAATCAACATCATCCGCGTCATCATCTTCCACATGTCCAATTTCATCATATTGAATGTTAAAAACATAACCGTTCTGGTTCATTACTCCTTGGTTTTCTGGTAAAAGCAATCCTAATGTCAGATTCTCTCCTTTTGGATTTCCCCACAATTCAACCAAAACTCTTTCGGCTTGAACAGGTTCTAAATATTTAAAACCTTTGGGGATATTTATTTTTCCCACGCCGTTTTTTAAATCGATAGATCCGTGTTGGTATTTAAATGATTTTTCTATAGAATCGATTTTTATTAGTTCGCTCCCCTCTTGAGAATACATAAAAAAAGTAAACAGGCAGGAAAGAATAGTTAATGTAATTTTCTTCATTTTCGGAGGTTGGTTAAAGATTAATTAATGAAAAATAAGTAGTTAAAAGACTATAATTTTCAAATATAACTTTTGTTTTTAATAAATGTTGATTTTCGTTGACTTTTTTAATAAAAATAACAATAAGTATATTTTTCAAACAAATCTTTTGGTATTCTAATGAAGAAATTATTTTTTAAATGATTTAATGTTCCAAGTTTATTTCACTGGAAAATTGGCTTCAAAAGTCTTGAATCTATTGTCTAAATCCTGAAGCAATTGTCTTTTCACCACTGCATCTTGAATAAAACTATAATTGATACTGTTGTAGACAAACTGTTTAATGTCATCATAGGAAATGCTGCTGTATCTTTTGGCAAGCAAAACATATTGTTCGGTCATATTGGTTCGCAATATTCCAGCATCGTCAGTACTGATGACAATTGGTACACCAAATTCTTTGTAAAGTAGAATAGGGTGACGGTTCTCTTTTACTTTCAAAATGAATTCATTGCTGGCAAGATTGATTTCTACAGGAATATTATTTTTGGACATATAACGCATTAATTCATAGCTCTTTTCTTCGTAAGCGATATCAACACCATGCCCTATTCTATTAGCGCCAGCCGTATAAACTGCGGCATTGATGTGCCAAGTTAATTCCTCGGGGCGGACTAATCCTAAGGTAAGTTCTCCTGCATGCAGCGTGTACTTTACTTTTGGAAAACGGCTGTGGCAGTATTTGAACATCAGCATGTGTAACTCATAATCTTTCATAGATGTTTCTCCGTCTTCGGGAGAAACGATATTGACTCCCGCCATTAGCGGACTGCTGTCTGCCGAGATAAAAGCAACCACTAAATTTTTAAATAAATCAACAGGTTCCATAAAACGCAAAACAAAATTTTGATAGCGTATCGTGAATTGGCTGTCATCGATTTTAAGCTCTTTGTGCATTTTGCCAACGAAGTTTACATTAAAATCTGTGGCATATTTTTTGGCGTCTTTTTGAATAAAAACTGCATATAAAGAATCTAAAGACTGCATCACGGCTTTCTCGTTTTTGTCAGCAGTCATTATCCGTAACTGATTATTGTATTTGATTAAATCATCTGTTTTTATGGCACAGGGAATAGTCGATAATTGAGTTTCGATGTAGCTTACATTTTCTTTGACAGCCCTGTTTTTCAGTTCCAATAAACCAGCTTTAAAATTGTTGTTTGTAGCAGGTTCAAACTTCATGAAGGATTCAAAAAATAACTTATCCGAAGGGTAATCAACATTGTTATAGTCTTTGATGGACCACTTTTGGATTATTTTTTGTTTGTAAACTTCCAGTTCACCATTTTTTTGCAAAGTAGAGAATAATACCCAATCCGTTCCACCTTGTTTTTCTTGGCTTACAGTCATGGTTTTAGTATTGAGATAAAAATCTTTGGCGATAGCGTGAGCCAATAATGGTTCTGCATAAATCGAACCGGAATAATGATGGTGTAAATCCCCGCCTTTGGGCATTTGGGAAAAGAAAGCCGTAAGTTTGGCTTCGTTATTTCTGATTTTTTCAAAATAAGATTCTGTTGACTGCGCAAAAACCATTTGAAATAAGAAGGAAAAAAAGAAGGTATAAAATAATTTCATTTTCTAAATTTCATTCAAATATAATTCAAATATTATTGAAAAAAAAATTGCTAATTCTGAAAAAAAAATAGAATGAGTTTATATTGATGATTTATCCGAATAGTTAATATTAAACTTTTATAGGCAGTTTCATTAGTAAATCGGTTTGCTGATCATTGCCTAGAATGAAAATGTGTTTGTCGAATGTAACAAAACCATTTTTGGCATAAAACTTTAAGGCTCTGTGGTTTTCTTCCCAAACGCCCAGCCAGATATAATCGACATCATATTCTTTTGCAACTTTTACGGCTTGGTCAAGTAATAATTGCCCTAATTTTTTTCCGTGAAAAGCTTTCAAAACATAAATACGCTGGATTTCTATTGTTTCGTCTTCTATTGTTTCGGTTTGTGCATTTCTCAGATTTAATTTAAGATAACCAACTGGTTCGTCATTCGAAAGTGCAATGTAAAAAGGAGAATCAGGATTGTTTATTTCTAAAGCTAATTGTGTGGTGTTGAAATTTTCCTGCACGTATTTCTCCATATTTTCAGGAGTGTTTATTTCCGAAAAAGTTTCGGTAAAAGACGTAATGCTTATGTTTTGTATCGTGATAAGATCTTCTAAATAAGCTCTTTTTATTTCAATCATTGGAATCGGTTTTATTTTTTTATTAAATCAAAAATAGAAAAAATAAACAGTATTCATTTTAAAAATCTATCATTTTATTAAACAATTCAATTCATTGTTTCCAAATTCTAGATTTCAATTTGTATTTTTGAAATCACTAAAAAAAAGAATTCGAAAGCCCAGTCATACTATGAAAATTGTACTCTCTCCAGCCAAATCGCTAAACTTCGAACAAGAATTACCGACAGCTCAATATACAGCATCTTCTTTCTTAAAGGAATCCAGACAGGTTCATAAAATTTTAAAACAGCAATCACCAAAAAAATTATCGGAATTGATGTCTATTTCAGATAAATTGGCCGATTTGAACTGGAAACGCAACCAAGATTGGAAAACTCCTTTTACGCCCGAAAATTCGCGTCCAGCAGTATATGCTTTTGACGGGGATGTTTATACAGGACTGGATGCCTATTCGATTCCGATAGAGAAACTAGAACAGCTTCAAGATACTTTAAGGATTTTATCAGGATTGTACGGTTATTTGAAACCATTGGATTTAATCCAGCCTTACCGTCTAGAAATGGGTACGAAACTGCCTATTGACGAAAGCAAAAACTTATATGAGTTTTGGAAAAAAAACTTAACCAATTCATTGAACAAAGAACTTAAAAAAGGAGAGTTGTTTATCAATTTGGCGAGTAATGAATATTTTTCAGCTGTGGATGTTAAAGCTTTGAAAGTTCCTGTTATTACACCAGAATTTAAGGATTACAAAGACGGCAAACTAAAAATTATCAGTTTCTTTGCCAAGAAGGCTAGGGGATTGATGGTGCGTTATATTTTGGACACCAATGCCCAGACTCTTGATGATTTAAAAGGATTTAATTATGAAGGCTATCAATTTGACGCTAATTTATCCAAAGGGAATAACTTGGTTTTTACGAGATAATTTCAGGTGGCAGAATTCAGGTAGCAGAATTCAGGTGGCAGAATTCAGAAGGCAGAAATAAGATAACAGAATACATTCTATTAATGTTCTAAAATTTTCAGAAAGTTTCTAAGTCTTAATTTATTGCGTTGCTGAAGTAAAATAGGGTACAAGTTGAATATTATCTTGAATAGTATTGAAAAGAAGAGCATATCGTATATATTTTAGCTTTTTATAAGTTCGGAGTGATATTTTAAATTTCAAATAGTACATTTGAGATATGAAATACAAGAAATGGAGTTTAGAAGAAAAGCTAGAAATCCTAGTCCAGCATTTTCAGAATTAGATTGTAAAGCTGAAATGATATTACATAATTCTTCTTTCTCCAATTTGATTAAGTTATCTGTTAAAATTATCGCTAACGTTTGGCCGCTTGGCGATGTGGCGGATTAAGAAAGCCTAAACCCGCCATATTGTCAAACGGCACTTGCGCGTTGTTATTCTATCGAGATATCTTTACTTTTAGTTACTTTAGGAATATAAATAAGATAATCATAACCCTTTATAACTCTCGATAAGTATATATCATCTACTTTTAGCTTGTTTTGTAAAATAGATTTCTTTAGAGGTCTTAAATCAAAACAGTACCATTGTTCATCTTTTGCCACATTTAGAAAAGATTTAAAACTACTGTTATCATTTTCGTCTTCTCCTTTTCCAATAAGCATTATATGTAACGATTTCCTGAAATTTGCCTCTTCAATATTAGAAATTAAGCTGCCTATATCATATATATCAGTTTTTGTTAATATGGTTTCACCTTTTGGTAGATGGACCGCACCAAATTTGAAAAGATTTTTTTTGTTATTCCAATCGGGCATTTGGTTTAGCAAGATGTTTTTCATCAATTGAATCCTTAAGGGATGATTTCTTTTAGTATAAATTTCTCTGCTTAACTTTAATGCTTCAATTTGCTTTCGCTCTTTGTCAGAAAGTTTTAAGTTCAATAACAAATCTATTTTTTGAAGACAATCTTCAGAAAGCATGTAGTATTTTTCCAAACCCTCTTTAGACGCGAGTAGTTTTGAATTATGAAGCATTTGCTCATATAGCTCAATCACTTTTTTATTTTTCGAAGTTTCTTTTAAACTTGAAATTATCATTTGATCTGCAAAAATGCTAATTTGTTCGGCACCATATATTTTGGTATTACGTTTAACTAAATTCTTAAACAAAGCAAATTCGGGTTCATACTGCAAAAAAGAAAAGTTTGTACTATATTCTTTAACAAAAAAATTAAGCTGTTCAGTAGATAGAGATTTAATTTTTGTTTCGATTATATTTACTGAATAAGGATCTACCTCGAGAAAATAGTTGTCAAACTTAGCCTCATTGATAATAGCATTTGTAAAATAAGGAATTTCGTTTGTAAAATGTGTTTCTCCCAACAAAACAGAATTTGATTGTTTTATTTCGTCTAGCAAAACATCCCATCCTTTTCCCTGAAATGAAATGTTTTTATCATTTTGAAAAGGAAAACCATTCTTTTGAACTAAACTGTCAAGTAATATGTTTTGAGCATAGTTAAAATTTGTAATGAATAATGTAAGAAGTAAGAATTTTATTTTTTTCATTTTGTATTATCTTTTTTCATTTTGTATTATCGAAGTTGTATTATAATAACGCACAAAGCTAGTATATAGGCTAAACAAACTTTCGTATTTACATCCTTATTTGGATAGATTGGCAAAGTTTTGTTTCGTTTTAACCTTTCATCAAATATAGAAAATAATAGTCACAAACTTACAAAGAGTAAATTTTGTTTATTTCAGCTATTTTTACGCTCCGCCCAGTAAAATAGGTCCTTCGAAGAAAAAATAATGCCCTGATGCGAGCTTCGGACTCGCTGATACAGTCTTCGGACTGCTTGAAACGAGCTTCGGACTCCCTTTTGTAATCATCGGACTGTTTATTGCGATCTTCGGATTCCCTTTTACAATCTTCTGATAGGTTTTTGTTTGGTTCGGAGGGGTTTTACTAGAATTTAGAATTCAGGTGGCAGATTTCAGAACGCAGATTTCAGAACGCAGAATTCAGATTGTAGAAATGAAAAAAACTCCGAATCTCACTTATTGATTAGTGAAATTCGGAGCTTTATATAATTTAAGCTCGTTATTTTTTTTCTAAATGTTATCAAAAAAGCAAAATGTTGTCCTTTAGCCCCGATAGCAGTGAAAATCCTTGTGAGCCGGGGTTCGGCTCATAAGATTGCAATGGAAAGCGGGACCAATGCCTGTTATGAATACCTAATCTTTCTGCTCCAAATAATTACTCAATTCTAAATTCTGCCTTCTGCAATCTAAATTCTGCAATCTAGTGCATTGCCTCAGCCGGATCTATTTTGTTTTTCCCTTTTTTGATTAAAAGTATAAAAGGAATACACAGTAAAAATAAGATTCCGAGATACATAAAGATATCCATAAATGAGAGTACAGAGCTTTGTCCCATTACTTTCATTTCAAGTACTTTATAGGCTTTGGATAACGCTTCATTGGCACTGTATCCTTTGGACATAAAACCCATCTGCAGCTGATGCACCGTTTGCTGCACTTTGTAAGAAGACTGGTCAAGGTATGCAATTAAATTCACGCGATGTTCCTGATTGAGCCTAGTGAGGTAAGTGGTAATAATTGCAATACCAAAAGAACCTCCCAATTGCCGCATCATTCCCGTAAATGCTGCTCCTTCACCAATATGTTTCCCTTTAAGAGTTGATAATGATAAAGTGGTAATTGGTACAAACAATAAACCCAAACCAACACCTCTAAGGATTAACGGCCAAAACATGTGCTCAACGCCTGTGTCTGGCGTCATTACGCCACGCATCAAAAAGGTGAAAAGAAAGAATACCAGGAATCCTACTGCAACCATATAGGCTTGAGGTACGCCGCGCTGAATCATTTTACCTATAAAAGGCATCATAATACCCGTTGTTATAGAACTTGGAATTAACAATAAACCGGCATCGGTAGCTGTCCATCCTAATATAGATTGGGTGTAAACTGGAATGATAAATGTCGATCCATACAAACCAAATCCCATAATGAATGACATAATGGTTCCGATTCTAAGGTTACTGTCTTTTAATACTTTTAGATTTACAATTGGATGTTTATAGGTGAGTTCCCGCCATATAAAAAGTACTAATCCAAAGACTGAAATTACGCTTAAGATCACAATCAAGCTGTCATTGAACCAATCGTCCTGCTGACCGTGTTCCAAGACAAACTGCAGAGAACCAATGAAAGTTGCCAAGAGTGCAATTCCCCACCAATCGACTTGGTTTACTTTTAGTTTGTCTCCGTATTTTGGACTTTTTACATAACCAATGGTTAGAAATGTAGCTATAATACCTATTGGAATGTTGATATAAAAAATGAAAGGCCATGAGAAATGGTCCACAATGTAACCTCCCAACGGCGGTCCCAGTGTTGGCCCAACAATAACTCCCATTCCGTAAATTGCCTGTGCCATTCCTCTTTTGGCAACGGGGTAACTTTCGGTAATGATGGTCTGTGCGGTTACCAATAAAGCACCTCCGCCCAAACCCTGTATGAATCGAAAGGCTACAAGTTCCCAAATATTGGTAGCATTTCCGCATAAAAAGGAAGCTACCGTAAAAATCACAATCGAGGTTGCAAAGTAATTGCGGCGTCCAAATTGCTGTGACAGCCAGCTCGTCATAGGGATTATAATCACGTTTGCAATTGCATATGCGGTAATTACCCAGGCAATATCGGTTAGGGTAGCACCAAGACTGCCTCGCATATTATTTAGGGCTACGTTTACAATTGTAGTGTCTACAATTTCCAGCAAAGCACACATTATACAAGTTATCGTGATGATGACCCTGTTAATGCCGTATTCTACTAAATCGTCTTCTTGGTTTTGTACCATTTTGAATTTTTAATATGTAATGGTTTAAATTCCTTTAAAAATTTTCTAAAAATATTATTTTAAACACATAGAAACATAGTCTTAAAACTTTGGAATAAAGATTATAATAGAAATATCCCTATTTTTTACATAGTTGCTATGCGAAAAGTGAAACGGCTATAAAGCTCTTTTCTAATACTATAATTTCTATGTTTCTATGTGTTTAATTATACCAACAGGCTATTTCAAATGAACATCTACATCGGCGTTCATTCCCGGGCGAAGTAATTCTATTTTTTTAGGATCGTTTGAAGCGTTCAAGCTTATTTTTACCGGTAATCTTTGAATAGTTTTAACAAAGTTTCCTGTTGCGTTATCAGGCGGAAGTAATGAAAAACGAGATCCAGTTGCTGGCGAAAATGAAGTAAGTGTTCCTTCAAATTCATAATCAGGATATGCATCTACTTTTATAGTCACTTTTTGCCCGATAATCATTTTGTTCAATTGTGTTTCTTTAAAATTCGCCACAACCCAAGCTTCACTGTTATTGATGATATAAAATAAAGACTGTCCAGCTTGCACTAATTGCCCCGGCTGAATGTCAATTTTTGAAACTTGCCCGTCAATAGCAGCAGTTACAACAGTGTAAGTCAAATTTAATTGAGCAGCTTCAAGCAATGCTTTTGCTTTATTGATATTAGCGGCAGCAACTTGAGTCTGTTTATTGCTCACTCTTGATTTTGCCTCGATTACTGTTTTTTGGTAAGCACTTGCTTTTTGCTGTTGCTGTAAAATACGCACTTGGCTTTCTGCTTCTTGTTTAGCAGCCAATGCTTGCTCGTATTGCTGTTTTGTGATAGAGTGATTTTTGTATAGATTTTCGTAGCGAACATAATCACTGGTAGCTCTTCCTAATCTAATTTTTGCAGTTTCGATGTTTCCGCCTGCTGATTGAACATTAGCATCCGAAACGGCAACGCTTGCCAATGCGCTTCCAATATCTTCTTTGGCTACTTCATATCCGCCTTCTGCAGCTACAAAAGCAGCGTTTGCTTCTTCAATTTTCAATTGGTAATCTCTTTTGTCAATGGTAAATAAAGTATCTCCCTTTTTTACATAATCATTGTCTTTTACATAGACTTTGCTGATATACCCCGAAACTCTTGGGATTATCGGATTCATGTTTTTCTCTATTTGAGCATCATCCGTTTCTTCGTGTCCTTGAGAATGAAGGTATTTTGAGATTCCGTAAGTTCCTCCAACTAGGATTAAAACAGCTAGGATTATAATGAATTTTGTGTTTGTTTTTTTCTTTTCCATGATATTGGCAGTGGTTATATTTTTGAAATGTTGAAGGTTTGTGATAGTTGTCCGGTAGCCGAAAGCAGTTCGTAGTATTTTTGAATAACATCTACTTTAGCAATGGTTTCGGCTATTTTTGATTTCAGCTGCTCTACGTCAGCTTCAAGTAAATCATTGGTATCCGAAAGACCGTTGTCATATTTATCTTTTACGATTCGGTAATTTTCTGTCGCTTGTTCAACAGCTTGATTGTAAACTGCATTTTGTTTTATAGCCAAATCATAATTGGTTAACGCCTGCTGTACCTGAACTCTAATATTGTCTTTCAAAAGTTCTTCTGTGTTTTTTACTTCAAGCGCTTTGCTTTCGGCAATTTTCACCTGAGTGCTGTTTTTTAGAATGCCGCTGACATCATATGATACTCCAAGACCTATAAACATTGCATTTTCCAATCTCATAATATTGTTTACGTTCAAAGCTGCATATCCCCCTGTCAAACCTACGGTCGGATAGTAATCACCTTTTGCAATCTTGATGTTGTCTTGAGTTGCTTTTTCCTGAAACTGCAGTGCTTCAAGATCTTTACGATTTTGAAATGCCGGCTGTTCATCTGTAGGAAGTGAATTTTTCGGAAAATTAATTAAATCACTTTCAGTTACCGCTAATTTTGTTTCTGAAGGCAGTTTCAATAAAGTAACCAAATAGTAATTGATTATTTTTTCATTATTCAAAGCCTCATCAAGAGACAGCTGAATCTTAGAAACCTGAAGCTGTGATTTCAATAGGTCATTACGCGGGATAATTCCATTTTTTTCCAAAGCAGTAAAATCGGTAACGCGCTGTTCTGCACTTTTTTGATTTTCCTTCAATAATTCAATGGTTCTTTGCGCTTTGTGCAGATTGCCATAGTAGTTTATGACTCTCATAGCTACATCTTCTTTGGTTTTGTATGCCATTGCATTTTCTGCTTGGTACAAATTATTCTGAAGCTTTATGCTGTTTTGGATTTTCATTCCTGCAAATAGAGGCAGTTTCAAACTAGCTTGACCTATAGCTATTCTATCCAGTACAGGAAATGCCCCTGATCCCGCATTAAATTCCAAGTGTATGGTTGGTTCTGTTAATTGAAGAAATTGTCCGGTAAGCTTTAAATCGGGATACTGAGTGTTCTTAGCCGATTGTAGTTCTTGTTTCTTGGTTTCTACTTTGGTGTTTGCCAATGAGATTTCATTGCTTTTTGTCCAAGCCAATTGTATAGCATCTTCCAACTTTAAATTGGTTTTGTCTTGGGCATTGATGGATGAAATTCCAATGAAGAACCCTCCAAAGAGCATTAAATAACTAATTTTCATATATTAAAAGTGCTTTAATTGTTTGCTGAATGTGTTTTGTCAAATCGGTTTTTACGTAATTGTTGTAGGCTTCATCTGTTTTTAAATCTAGTATTTCCTCGAAAAAAGGCTTGTTCATCTGAAAATGAAAATAACTTCCCAAAATAGTCGGTGTCAGCAAAGGGATAATGATGTCTTTTCTAAAAACTCCCTTTGCTTGGCCTTCCTGAATGATAAGTTCCAAAGATTTTAAGTTGGATTTTTTAATATCGGAAAATGACTGAAGATCTAGAGCTCTTTTTTTGGAAGACAATTCAAAATGCAGAACGCGGTAAATTCCTTTATTGCAATTAAGCCGATTGATGTAAAGTTCAATCAGCTTGTTTATTTTTTCGATTGGTTCAAGATTTTCTTCTATCAAATTGATCAATTGTTCCTTGAGCCCGGATGTTTTAAATAATATCAAAGATTCCAATAATTTTTCTTTGCTTCCAAAATAATAGGAAACCATTGCGACATTAATTTTCGCCTCTTTTGAAATATCACGAATTGAAGTTCCGTCAAAACCTTTTTCTGCAAATAGCGTTTGAGCTACTTCCAGAATCTGAATTTGTTTGTCGTTTAAATCGTTTTGCACAGTTTTATATTTTAAAGACACAAAATTAAACACTTGTTTAAATTAAACACTTGTTTAGTTTTGTTTTAACTTTTTTTTAACAATCATAGAAAGATATATTTAGACTTAAATTGGGATAAATTAACTGTAAATTTTACTCAAATTGCTGGTGTTTGTTTGGTTTTCAATAAAATAAAAATTGTGAATATCTATTCTTGTGAATTGAGCGTTTCTTTTTCTTTAAAATCTATCTTTGGCTTCCTTAAAAATAAAGTTATGAGCACAATTTGGTACGAATGCAAAGTTAAATACAGAAAAACAGATGAAACTGGGGGACAAAAAGTTACGACCGAACCCTATTTGGTAGATGCCGTGTCTTACACAGAAGCAGAGAGCAGAATTACCGAAGAGATGTCTGCTTATATTAGTGAAGAGTTTAAAATTACTAATATTAAAATGGCTAATTACGCCGAAATTCATCCTTTTGAAAACACAGATAGATGGTTCAAAACAAGAGTTTCCTTAATGGCGTATGATGAAGAAAGCGGTAAGGAAAGAAAATCGAATATGTATTTATTGATACAGGCCAACGATGTAAAAGAAGCTTTTGACAACACAGTTCATGTTATGAAAACAACGATGGGCGAATACACAATTCCAGCTATTTCTGAATCTCCTATTATGGATGTTTTTCCTTATTTTTCAGGTGAAGAGGGAGAATTGGAGCAATTAGAAAAGTTTAATGCCCGCAAAGATTCTAAACCAGTAATTATAAAAGATTCTGATTTTGAGGATTCTATGGAATTTGAAACTGTTTTGGAAGAAAACGAACAGGATGCATAAATAAAAAAGTATAACCGCCAGTTTTTTTATTTGAGCGTAAGCTCTAAATAATTTTTCAGCAGCTAAGTCTTGTAATTGTCACATTGTATTTGACATTCACAAGACTTAGTTTTTTTATTTTGTCATACTATACTATATTTATAAAAAAAATGGAAACATTAGTGTTATAATTTTTAAAATTGTATAATGGTGGAATCAAAAAAAGAGTTTAGCTATGGGGAACTGCTTCAAAAAGTAAGGGAGCAGGAATTACTTATAAAAAAGTTAAATGATGAAAAGCATGATCTGATTAATTTTGAATATTTTGTAAAAGATTCTTTGGATTTAATCTGCATTGCTGATTCCAATGGTTATTTCAAAATGGTTAATAATGCTTTTATTGAAGTGCTAGGGTATACAAAGGAAGAACTCTTGTCAAAACCTTTTCTTGAATTTATACATTCGGATGATATAGAGGCGACTTTAACCGTATTCCAATCTTTGTCAGAATCGTGTCGTATAACTGATTTTGAGAACAGATATATTAAGAAGAATGGGGAACTTGTTATTCTGCAATGGAAAGCTAATTTAAATACTGCCAATAATTTAGTTTATTCTATAGCCAGAGATATTACGGATATTAGAAAAACTCAGGAAAAATTATTATCCAGTGAAAAATCGCTGAATGAAGCTCAAAAAATTGCCAAAATCGGGAGTTGGGATTTTATTCTAATGACTCAGGAACTAAACTGGTCTAATGAATTATATGAAATTTTCGAATTTGAAAAAATACCTAATGATATAGAACTTTATAGTAAATACTTATCCTGTTTTTGCCCAAAAGATTTTGAGGAATTAAAAAGAAATATTGATAATACGATTACAAATAAGGTACCTTATGAAATGGAGCATCAGATTGTCCTGCCCAATCAAACCATAAAATGGGTTTTTTGTACAGGAGTTTCAATAGTAGATGATAATGATAATGTAATTGCTTTAAAAGGAGTTGTTCAGGATATTACTCAAAAAAAACAAATAGATGATACAATAAAAGCCAAGGAAAAAGCAGAAGCTTCGAACAAGGCAAAGTCTGATTTCCTTTCAAATATGAGCCATGAAATTCGTACGCCGCTTAACGGAATTGTTGGTTTTACAGATTTACTGCTGAAAACAAAAGTTGATAAAAATCAATTAGAGTATCTTACTACAGTAAATGAATCTGCCAATACATTGATGGAAATCATTAATAATATTCTTGATTTTTCTAAAATTGAATCTGGTAAGCTGGAATTGATTTCTGAAGAAATTGATATTTATGAATTGTCAAATCAGATTATAAATTTATTCAAATACGAAGCCAATCACAAAAAAATTGATTTGGTGCTTCATATCGATCATGCTGTCCCGCAGTTTATAAAAGGAGATTCTTTTAGGCTGAAACAGATATTAGTCAATTTATTGAGCAATGCGATGAAGTTTACTTTTTCCGGTCATATCAAGTTAAATATCATGCAGGAAGATTCGGGAGAAAAGATGTCAAGTATTAAATTTTCTGTAATTGATACCGGAATTGGTATCCAGTCTCAAAATCAGGAGAAAATTTTTCAGTCGTTTATTCAGGCTGATAATACCACCACACGGAAATATGGAGGAACTGGTTTGGGCTTGGCTATTTCAAGTCAGCTTTTGGCATTAAAGAAAAGTGAACTAAAATTGAGCAGTTCCTTTGGAATAGGAAGTGAATTCTTTTTTATCATAACTTTTGAAAAAATCAGCCAGAAACAAAACAATCCCTTTACTGTAATGAATTTTGAAAGTAATAAACCCTCAAAATCTTCTAATATGCTCGATAATTATAAGATATTAATTGCCGAAGACAATAAAATAAACATGCTTTTAGCAAAAACATTAGTCAAAAAGATTGTTGCTAATTGCACTATAATTGAAGCTGTAAATGGCTATGATGCCGTCGCTCTCTCCGAAATTGAATTTCCGGATCTTATTTTAATGGACATTCAAATGCCTGTTCAAAATGGTTATGATGCTACAATAGCCATTAGAAAATCTAAAACTATTATGCATACACCAGTCATTGCTTTGACAGCAGGAGTTTTAAACGGTGAAAAAGAGAAATGCATCAGCCACGGAATGTCGGATTACATTACCAAGCCAATAGTTCATGACGATTTAGAAAATGTGCTGCATAAATGGCTTAAAAACACTAGGAAAGTAGAGTAATACCTTTTAGAAATATAAAATAATCCAATTCTATCTCCCTCTCCTTTGGAGAGGGGCGGGGTGAGGTTGAACAAAAAAACTATTTTATATTTCTAAATGGTATTATTTAAAGAGCCTTCAGTGTTTACAGAAAAATTTACTGCAAAAAAAAGAGTGCCAAATTACTTCAGCACTCTTTAGGGGTATTATAAATTAATTACATTACGCTTTCTTGGTAGTTGTTTTAGCAGCACAGCAAGACTTTTTAGTTTTGTCGCATGCTTTTTTTTCTTTAGCAGTACATTCTTTTTTAGGAGCTTCTTTTTTAGGAGTTTCTTGAGCGCTCACATTCATACCCGCTGAAAAAAGAGCTACTGCTGCAAAGGTGATTAGGTTTTTCATTTTTTTTGATTTTGATTTTAAAGTGATTCAAAAGTATTGTTTTTTTTGAATCAGAATCATTAATTAACTTTTTTATAACGTAATGCAGCTAATATATTTGAGTGTATTGAGAGCTAGATTAATCATCAAAATGTTATCCTTATTTAGTAGTTACTTTTTTCTGCAATTACTTTAATTAAATCGGAACTGCTTAGAACTCCGGATTGTCTCCATAACTGCTTTCCATTTTGGAAAAGAATCATTGTAGGAACGCCACGCACCTGATATTGTGACGCGATCTGCTGGTTTTTGTCCACATCAATTTTGATAATTGAAATGCGATCTCCTAATTGATCTTTTACTTGTTTTAATATAGGTGCTAATGTTTTGCAGGGGCCGCACCATGTGGCAAAAAAATCAACCAAAACTGGTTTTTCAGACTGAATTATATCGTTGAAAGTACTCATGTTTTATTGTATTTATTTTTAGGAATGGCACAGCCTTTTGGTCCGCATCCTGAATTAAATAATGCTTGTATAAAGAAAAACAGACCAAAGATAATAAAAAACCATTCGTGTGTATTGTAGGCCTGTACGAATAAAAATACGGCAAAAGCTAAACGGAAAATCCGCATGGCGTGCCAGTTGCTTAACAGTAATTCTTTCATTTTTTTGTGATTTATTTTTTTTGAAATTCAATCCATAATTCGGATCCGGCTCTTGGTGCTGCTGAATTTTGGCACGTTTCTATTTTTCGAAAATGGAATGTATCTTTAAAAAGCATTTGATATTCTTCTTGGCTTCCGCCAAAGGGTGGGCCGTTTTCAAATGTTCGGTTGAATAATAGTCCAGCGATTTTACCTTCTTCGGCTAACAGTTGATACATTTTCGAAGCATATTTTTTACGCATTTCGGGAGGCAAAGCACAAAAGAAGGTTTGTTCGATTATCAAATCATATTCGCCTTGATGTTCAAAAAAGTCTCCTAATATAATGTTGATGTTGGGATTATTTTTGAATTTGGTTTTTAGATTTTCAACCAATGTTGGAGCAATATCAATAACAGTGACATTTGTAAATCCTTGTTCTAAAAGATATTCGGCTTCGTATGAGTTTCCACAGCCAGGAACTAAAATCGGGATATTTTTATCTTTTAAAGTATCAATATAACTTTTTAGGGGAGGCGAAATTGTTCCAAGATCCCAGCCCGTTGTATTGGCTTGATACTGAATGTCCCAAAAATTTTGATTGCTGTTTTCCATTTTTGTTAGATGTTCTTGTGGTTTGCGAGAGGGATAGCAACTAGCTACCGAAGTAGCGCGGATAGCCCGACCGCATTAAGGAAAGCGGCCGACTGACCGCAACGATAAGCTGGCCGCTTTTCTTAATGGGGTCTCGCCCTAATTATTTTCATTTTTCAAAATTGTCATTGCCATTGAAATTGATTTTTGCTATTGAATCTTGCTTTGGCATACAAAATCGGTTCTGGGAACATCCGTTTTGGCAATGGCATTGAATCCGCCTTCGATCTCGCTGAAATTTCGAAAACCTCGCGCCTGCAAAATAGAGGCAGCTATCATACTGCGATAACCACCTGCACAGTGCATGAAAAAAGGCTCGCTTGGATTGATGTCTTTTATCCAATCGTTGATATTAGCCAGTGGTCTGCTGTAGGCTTCGGTTACATGCTCTGCACTGTATTCAGTTTCTTTACGGATATCAATAACTTTGCTCTCGCCAATTTTTACTTGTTTTTGAAATTCCTCGGCGGTGATTCTGTTTACAGTGTCAGTGTCTTTTCCTGAATTTTTCCAAGCTTCAAAACCTCCTTCGAGATGACCAACCAAATTGTCAAAGCCTACACGGCTCAAGCGGGTAACGGTTTCTTCTTCACGATCGAGTTCGGTAATTAATAAAATAGGCTGTTTAACATCGGCGATTAAAGCGCCTACCCAAGGAGCAAAATCACCGTCAATACCTATGTTGATGGATTGCGGAATGAAGCCTTTTGCGAAATCACCGTTTTTTCGGGTGTCTAAAATCAATGCTCCAGTTTCGTCTGCAACTGACTCAAATTCGGCTACCGATAATGCGTTCATTCCATGTTCTAAAACTTCCTGAAAGCTATCGTATCCTTTTTTATTCATCGCTACATTCATCCCAAAATAGGCTGGGGGAGGAAGCAGTCCATCGGTTACTTCGGTAATGAATTCGGCTTCGGTCATATTGGCTCTCAAAGCGTAATTGTTGGTTTTTTGATTACCAATAGTCGAAACGGTTTCTTTACTCATATTTTTGCCGCAAGCACTGCCTGCTCCGTGTGCTGGATATACAATAACGTCATCTGCCAAGGTCATAACTTTATCTCTTAAGGAATGAAAGAGTAATCCCGCTAATTGTTCCTGAGTCATTGAGGCGGCTTTTTGAGCGAGATCAGGTCTTCCTACATCGCCAATAAACAATGTATCCCCAGAGAAAATAGCGTGGTCTTTTCCGTTTTCGTCAATTAATAGATAAGTAGAGCTTTCCATTGTATGCCCTGGAGTATGCAGGACTTTTATTTTGATGTTTCCTATTTCGAACAGCTGATTATCTGTTGCAACGATGGCTTCAAACTCGGGTTTTGCTGTTGGACCATAAATGATAGGAGCGCCAGTTTCTTTGCTTAAATCCAAATGTCCCGAAACAAAATCGGCATGAAAATGAGTTTCAAAAATATATTTCAGTTTCACGCCATCGCGTTCAATTCTATTAAGATAAGGCTGTGTTTCTCTTAGTGGGTCAATTATTGCCGCTTCCCCATTTGAAGTGATATAATAAGCACCTTGTGCTAAACATCCGGTATATATTTGTTCTATCTGCATAATTTTGATTTTATGAATTACAAAGTTACTCGTGTTTTGTGATATTGTCTGTGATAAAAATTACATTATTAAATAAAGACTTCCTTGACAATGATATAAATTCCCATCACCAAAATAAACCAGCCAAAAATAGGTTTGAGTCTGTTTCCGTCTATTTTTTTTGATAATTGCGTGCCAATTATCATTCCTATAAATGCCATGCTTGAAATGCTTGTTAAAAAAATATAATCAATTGGAGTGCCAATGTATAAATCACCAACAAATCCAATGGATGAATTGATAAAGATGATTAATAATGAAGTCCCAACGGCCTGTTTCATTGGTAAATTTGCAAAAAACAAAAGAGAGGGAATTATTAAAAAACCGCCACCAGCTCCCAGAAAACCAGTTATGATTCCGACTATTGCTCCTATTGCGGCTAATTGCCAATAATTTGTATTAGCAGTTTGTATCTGAGTATTGTTTTTTCTAATCATCGAAAAAGAAGCAGCAATCATCAGGACTGCAAAAATGATCATGATTAGGAAACCTTTGGTAACTTGAAAATTATTTATTGTAAAAAGTAAATTTGGAATTTTTAGAATAATTACTTCCCGAATAACCAATATTGAAAACACAGAAGGAACTGCAAAATATAATGCCGATTTGATTCTGAGGTTTCCCATTCTATAATGGCTGAAACATCCTGATAAAGCTGTAATTCCTACTATGAAAAGGGAATAGCTGGTTGCTAGTTTTGGATCAATCTTAAATAAGTAAACCAATATAGGAATGGTCAAAATAGAACCGCCGCCACCGATTAATCCTAAAGAAAGCCCTATTATGACAGCGGCCAAATAGCCAAAGTATTCCATGTTTTGCTTTTGTTTCCGGCAAAGATGCAAAGACTATTACAGATGTTTGGTAACTTTTGTCACTTTTAAAAAAGTTATGGAATTTAGAATTTGTAATTTTAAAAATTCTACATCAAAATCTCAATCTGATTACGGTGCAAGACCACTAAGCCTCTTTGTTCCATTTTCTTGAGCAGTCTCGAAATAACTTCTCTAGAAGTATTCAAATCAGATCCGATTTCCTGATGGGAAAGTTTTAGTTCTTTACATCCACAGGCTTCAACTTGGCGTTTTAAATAAAATTCCAGACGTTCATCCATTGCTCTAAAAGCAATGCTGTCGATTACTTCCAATACTTCTTCAAGCCGATTGCGGTAGGAGCCTACAACAAATTCATACCAGCTCCGGTGCTGCATCATCCATTTGTCCATCATGGTCAATGGGAGCATGATGATTTCGGAATCTTCAACCGCTTTTGCCATGATTTGACTTTTTTCGTTCTTGATTGCACAAACCATAGATAAGGCACAGGCTTGTCCTGGTTGTAAATAATACATAAAAAACTCTCCTCCATCACTGTCTTCTCGATAGACTTTTATTGTTCCTTTAACTAAGAGGACAGTGTTTTTTATGTATTGGCCAGTGCGCATAATCACTTCTCCAGCACTAAATGTTTTGATAATTTCATTTGCTTCGATGTCTTGAATCAATTCGTATGAAAAGGAAGGAAATATTTTTTTTAATTGCTCAGACATTTTTTATTTACAAATTAGTTGAAAATACAGCAGTGTAAAAATACAAAAAATAGAAACTTAATTTTTAATTGAAATTGAGTATCACATAAAGTAAGAATGTTTTTCTGTATTACGAAAACGTTTTCTTTGATTTATTGTGTAATTCACAAAAAAGAGGTATATTGTTTGAGGAAAATCTCGTATTTTTACAAAAAAATATATATTATGAAATCGCTACTTACGAGGTTTGCGTAAGCAAACACCAATAAATGAAAGCGATAACATATATAACCTATTAATAAATAAATTTTACTTATATGAATTTGACACAAGAAGAGTGGGCTTTTCAAATGAAAGCCGATGAAAATGCAGTCCTGTTAGATGTAAGAACCGAAGACGAGTGCAATCAAGGCATAATAGAAGGTTCTATTAATATTGATATTCATAAAGGTCAGGAGTTTGTAGATGCTATTGCTGCATTAGATAAAAGTAAAAATTATTATGTGTATTGCCGCTCAGGAATGAGAAGCGCAAAAGCATGTGAGATTATGAACGAGTTAGGTATCGGAAATGCTTATAACTTACTCGGCGGGATTATAGAATGGGAAGGTGATATAGTTTAACGTCACATAAAGAGGCCAGTGCCTCTTTTTTTTAAATTTATTAGGAAATAACCAAAATAACCAAAGAATGAATACAATACCTCAAGAATTTCAAATTACATCTACGCTTAATCAAGATACTTATTTGGTAAATGGCGAATTAAAAAAATGGACTGGAAAAACAACACCTGTATATTCAACGATTTCTTCAACTGAAAAATATGAGCCTACTTTATTGGGTTCTATTCCTTTTATGGGAGAAGCAGAAGCGCTGGAGGTAGCGGAATCTGCCAGAGCAGCTTTTGACAACGGACAGGGATTATGGCCAACTATGAAAGTGGTTGACCGTATTAAATGTATGGAAAAGTTTGTTGCTCAAATGAAAGAAACCCGTACTGAAGTAGTTAAACTTTTGATGTGGGAAATTGGAAAAACATTGGGTGATTCTGAAAAAGAATTTGACAGAACGGTAGAATACATCCAGGATACTATCGAAAGTTATAAAGAGTTAAACAGCCGTTCAGCCTATTTCTCAAAAGTTCAAGGCATAAATGCTATGGTTCGCAGAGGACCAATCGGAGTTGTATTGTGTTTAGGGCCTTATAATTATCCGCTGAACGAAACTTTTACACTGCTTATTCCAGCTTTGATTATGGGAAATCCTGTAATTTTTAAGCCAGCAAAACATGGTGTTTTATTGATTTCTCCATTGTTAGAAGCTTTTAAAAGCAGTTTCCCAAAAGGAGTTATCAGCATCGTTTACGGAAGAGGAAGAGAAATCGCTTCTCCAATAATGAAATCAGGAAAAGTAGATATTTTGGCTTTGATCGGAAACAGTAAATCGGCAATCGCTTTGCAGGATCAGCATCCAAACAAAAACAGACTGCGTTTAGTATTAGGATTAGAGGCAAAAAACCCAGCGATTATATTACCGGATGCCGATTTAGACTTAGCGATTCAAGAATGTATCGCGGGAACTTTATCTTTTAACGGACAAAGATGTACTGCATTGAAAATTATTTATGTGCATGAAAATATAGCTGCTGAATTTAATAAGCGTTTTGCAGAGAAAGTAGATGCATTGAAATTTGGAAATCCTTGGGAGAAAGGAGTTTCTTTGACACCGCTTCCAGAAACCGAAAAACCAGCTTATATTCAGGAGTTAATTGATGATGCAATCAGTAAAGGCGCTAAAGTAATTAATGAAAAAGGAGGAGAGCATTCGGATAATTTTATATTTCCTGCCATTTTGTTCCCAATTAATAAAGAGATGCGTGTGTATCATGAAGAGCAATTTGGTCCAGTTGTACCTGTTTTGACTTTCAAGGATATTCAGGAGCCACTGAACGACATGGCCGAATCAAATTACGGACAGCAGGTAAGTTTGTTTGGTAAAAACATCAAAACCATTGCCCCGCTTATCGATACTTTGGTGAATTTGGTTTGCCGTGTAAACCTGAACAGTTCCTGCCAAAGAGGACCAGACGTTTTCCCTTTCACAGGAAGGAAAGATTCTGCTTTCGGAACATTGAGTATTCATGATGCTTTACGTTCGTTCTCAATCAGGACTTTTGTTGCTTCAAAAGACAATGCTTATAATAATGAAATTCTGCAGGAACTGCTAAATAGCAAAGAATCAAATTTCATCAATACTGATTATATTTTATAATAATCGTTTTAAATTTTTCAAAAGACCGTCTCGTTTTTCAGGAATAAGGCGGTTTTTTTTATTGCAAAAAACAAATAATACATTGCTGTAATTGATTGTTTTAAAAGGTTATAATTAAATAACACATCAAAATTGCTTATATTTGTAAAGACAGTTTTTCGATTAATCAATAATAAGCTGATTGTAATTATCTCGATTTTAATTGATTTTTATAATTGTTTGTAATAATTAAAAGTTATAAAAAAGAAAGCAAAAATAATAGCCAGAAATATTCATGCGTATCTACATCGCGAGCCTTATTATGTGCATCCTAAATTGAAATTTATTCCTAATATAATTGTAAACGGCATCAGTTTTCTTATTGCTGCTTCTTTAATAAGTGCTATTTTGTATTTATTATTTAGTTATCTCATAAAAGCTTTTTATCATTTGTAATTATCTGCTGTTTGAAATAGTAAAAATTTTGTTTTTTTTGCTAATGTTATGAAAGCGCATCTGTTTTATTCCAATATTTTTAATCGCTTTTAAATTAATACTGCACCATGCCAAGTCATATTAATTCTTTTAGATTCAAATATTAATCCTTACTTTTGAACCTCATAAAAAAACAAATTATATGGCGACTATAACATTAGGAGGGAATCCAGTGCATACTTCAGGTGAATTACCAAAAGTTGGTTCAAAACTGGCAGATTTTAAATTGGTACAAAATGATTTATCAATTGCAGATTTAAGCACATTTGCTGGCAAAAAATTAGTTTTAAATATTTTTCCAAGTATTGATACAGGAACTTGTGCTGCCTCTGTTAGAAAATTTAACGAAAGTGCCAGCAATTTAGATAATACAACTGTTTTGTGTATTTCAAGAGATTTGCCATTTGCACAAAAACGTTTTTGTGGTGCTGAAGGTCTTGAAAATGTAATCAATTTATCTGATTTTCAAGAAGGTACTTTTGGAAAAAACAACGGTTTAGAAATTGTTGACGGACCATTAGCAGGTTTACATTCGCGTGTAATCATCGTTGTTGATGAAAACGGAGTGGTGACTCACACAGAACAAGTTGCTGAAATTGCACATGAACCTAATTATGAAGCTGCTTTAGCGGTACTTTAAAAGTTTATATGGAATTTCAAAAAGATAATACACTACTTACCGGCCGATTGAAAAGCGTGAAATTCGCTTTTCTTGGAGCCGTAAAATTAATAACTACCGAGCACAGTATAATGGTTCAGTTTTCACTTGGAATCATTATGACTATTGCAGGTTTTTATTATCATATCTCTACTACCGAATGGCTTTTTCAAACCATGGCTATCGGTTTAGTAATGAGTATCGAGGGATTGAATACTGCAGTCGAAAAAATTGCCGATTTTATTCATCCCAATTATCATGAACGAATTGGTTTTATCAAAGATATTGCAGCTGGAGCCGTATTTTTTGCAGCATTAACAGCAATCGCAATTGGTCTTATTATTTATATCCCAAAATTTTTATAGGCTCAATTAAATTCAAGAATGGCAAAATCTACAAAAAAAGAAACTTTAGATAAAAAGAAGGAATCAGAATCTAAGGGATTAAAATCATTGCAGTTCACCAAGCAGCATCGTATTGTTTTGGGCGCGCTTTTGGTTTTATTTTCAGTAGCATTATTGGTTGCATTTGTTTCCTTTTTCATTTACGGACAAATAGACCAAAGTGCTGTTTCTGAACTGGCAGACCGCGAAGAAGCAGTTCAAAACTGGCTCGGGAAATTTGGAGCTTATCTTGCTGATTTGATTATCTATCGCGGTTTTGGAGTTGCCTCTTTTCTGTTTGTACGCTTATTTTTTCTTACCGGAATGTATTTGGCTTTAGACCTTTCAATCAAAAAGCTGAAAGGGACTTGGTTTTGGGACTTATTTGCCATTATTATTATATCCGTTTTGTTTGGTTTTTTTGCCACTTCTGTGCCAGAATTGGGCGGAACTATTGGTTATGAACTGAATTTATTTTCACAGGATTATATTGGAAAAACGGGAACACTTTTAGTTCTTGTTTTTGGCTTAATTCTTTATTTAATCTTCAAAATCCAAGTGTCTCCAGAAAAGTTGCAGTCGTTTTTTGAAAGTACCAAAAAAGAAATTAACGAAGACATGGCTAACCGCCCAGCGGTAATTTCTTCGAATGATCCTAGTTATAATCTGGAAGAATTTGCAGTAGAAGAACCTGTTGAGGAAGAGGAAGAAATAGATGATATTCATTTGAAATCAAACGGTTCGCAATTTGAAATTAACAAAGAAGCATTAAAGCCTACGATTTCAAGTTCTTCAGAGATTAATTTAGAGCCTACGCTCAAGCCACTTCCAATGGATATTCTGCCGAAAGCAGTACTCGTAAAAGAAGAAGCTTTTGTAATCGAAAAAGCTGTTGAAGAAGATATTATTGAAGATAATTTAGCCTCTCGCTTGGTTTCGGATTTTGGGTTATTTGATCCTACTTTGGATTTATCCAATTATAAATACCCAACCATCGATTTATTAAAAGAATACTCGACTGGAGGTATTACGATCAATCAGGAAGAACTAGAAGAAAATAAAAATAAAATTGTTGAAACGCTCCGCAATTACAAAATTGAAATTGCACAAATCAAAGCGACCGTTGGGCCATCGGTAACTTTGTATGAGATTGTACCCGAAGCGGGAATCCGTATTTCAAAGATTAAGAGTCTGGAAGATGATATTGCTTTGTCACTTTCTGCATTAGGAATTCGTATTATTGCCCCAATTCCTGGTAAAGGGACTATTGGTATTGAGGTTCCAAACAAGAATCCTACGATGGTTTCGATGAAAAGCGTTATTGGTTCTGCCAAATTTCAGGAAGCTGAGATGGAATTACCAATTGCTTTAGGAAAAACAATTTCGAATGAAACATTTGTAGTTGATTTGGCTAAAATGCCTCACTTATTGATGGCAGGTGCTACAGGACAAGGAAAATCAGTTGGATTGAATGCAGTTATCACTTCGCTGCTTTATAAAAAACATCCTGCCGAAATTAAGTTTGTTATGGTCGACCCTAAAAAAGTCGAGTTAACACTTTTTAATAAAATCGAAAGACATTATCTGGCTAAACTTCCAGATACTGACGATGCAATTATCACCGATAATGCGAAAGTTGTTAATACTTTGAATTCTCTTTGTGTGGAGATGGACAACCGTTATAATCTTTTGAAAGATGCGATGGTTCGAAACATTAAAGAATACAATGAAAAGTTTAAGTCCCGAAAATTAAACCCTGAAAACGGGCATCGATTTTTACCTTATATCGTATTGGTGGTTGATGAGTTTGCTGATTTGATTATGACGGCTGGAAAAGAAGTGGAGATGCCTATTGCACGATTGGCACAATTGGCCAGAGCTATTGGTATCCACTTGATTATTGCGACACAAAGACCGTCAGTAAACGTAATTACGGGGTTGATTAAGGCCAATTTTCCTGCGAGAATTGCTTTTAGAGTTTCGTCAAAAATTGATTCACGCACGATTCTTGATACGCAGGGAGCGGATCAGTTAATTGGGCGAGGGGATTTGCTGTACACTAATGGAAATGATGTTGTAAGGGTGCAATGTGCCTTTGTAGATACTCCAGAGGTTGAAAAAATTGTAGATTTTATTGGTTCTCAAAAAGCGTATGCAACTGCTTATCTGCTTCCGGAATTTGTTGGTGAGGACGGCGGACTTAATTTGGAAATGGATATATCTGAAAGAGATACTTTATTTAGAGAAGCTGCTGAGGTAATTGTAAATGCACAGCAAGGTTCGGCATCATTATTGCAGAGAAAACTGAAACTGGGCTATAATAGAGCAGGCCGATTGATTGACCAATTGGAAGCGGCAGGAATTGTAGGCCCTTTTGAAGGCAGTAAAGCCAGAAGCGTGAATATACAAGATATGACTGGATTGGATCAGTTTTTTAATAATGAGTCTTAAATTGCAGACCGCTAAAAAACTGATGAAAACTTAAATTTAGCTTTTTTTTAATTCTTTTGACTTTTAAGCTTTTTACTTTTACACCAAATTTATCGATACCCGCTTGCGTGAGGGATAGAAATAAGCTACCGAAGTAGCATGGATAGCCCGACTCTATTTAGGGAAGGGGCTAATGACCGCTGCCAAAATAAGCCACTTTCCTAAATAGAGTCACGCCCACACGAGCAATAGCGAACTGACGAAGTAAATAATTACGAAATAAATTAAGCATACAGTAAAACGCAGAACAAATGACAGTACAAAACAAAATAGGAGTGAAGGTGATTTGGGGACTTTTAATGGTCTTTTTTATTGGATTTTCGGCTCAGGCCCAAGATGCTAAAGCAAAAGCTTTATTGGACAAGGTGACTGCTAAAATCAAGAGTTATAACAATATCTCGATTGACTTTAAATATTCGCTACATAACGCCAAAGAGAATATCAATCAGGACAGTAAAGGAACTGTGGTGATGAAAGGGAATCAGTATGTTTTGAATTTTATGGGAATTACCAAGCTTTTTGATGGAAATAAGACCTATACAATTGTTCCAGAAGATGAAGAAATTACGGTTTCGGCTCTAAATGAAAAAGATGACTCAGCTATTACCCCTTCGAAAATGCTGACGTTTTTTAATAAGGGATATAAATTTTCGATGGATATTGTTCAGAATGTAATCGGTAAAAAAATACAATATATTAAGCTGGTTCCAATTAATTCAAAAGATCAGCGAAAAGAGATTTTGCTGGGTATCGATTCTAAGGCCAATAATATCTATAATATTATTGAAATTGGCAAAAAAGGAACAAAAACAACATTGACAGTGAATTCTTTTAAAACAAATCAGGCATTACCAAAAAATCAATTTACCTTTGTTGCGAGTAAATATCCCAATTATTACATCAATAAATTAGACTAATTATTTAGGTGAAGATTCTAGACAGATACTTATTAAAAACGTTTCTTGGTACATTTGCTACGGTATTTGTTATCCTTTTTTTTGTGTTCATATTGCAGACCGTTTGGTTATTTATTGCTGAACTAGCAGGTAAAGATCTAGACTTTATAATGGTTGTCAAATTTTTGGCTTTTTCGATGCCTCGAATTGTGCCTTTGGTATTGCCTCTTTCGATATTATTGGCTTCGATAATGTCTTTTGGAAATTTATCAGAGCATTATGAGTTTGCTGCTATGAAATCTTCCGGGATTTCACTGCAAAGAACCATGAGAAGCTTGGTAGCAGCCATTACTATATTGAGTTTTGTAGCCTTTTTATTTGCTAATAATGTGATTCCATATGCGGAATTTAAGTTTATCAATTTCAGAAAAAACATTGCTCAAGCTAAACCAGCTCTGGCTATTTCGGAGGGTCAGTTTAGTGATGTGGGGATGTATAATATTAAGGTGAATAAAAAATCGGGAGAAAAAGGCAATCATCTCACAGGTATTACAATTCATCAAAAAGCTCAAAACGGAGACGGAAGCAAAACTGTAATTCGTGCTACAAACGGAGAGTTAATCAGTAATGAGAAAACAAATCTATTGCAGTTAGTTTTGAACGATGGTAACTATTATCAGGATATTGTGCCAAAAAAGTATGAAGACAGAGATAAACTGCCATTTGCAAAAAGTTCCTTTAAAAAATATCGTATTAATATAGATTTATCTCAAATGAATAAAGTGGACACTAAAAATGAATCGGTGTCTAATACTAACAATATGCTTAATGTTAATGATTTGAAGTATACTTTGGATTCCCTGGAGAAAAACAGAGATACTGAGATTATCGCTTTTTCAGAATCCAGCGTGTCAAGACTGCAGGTTCTAAATAATAATAATGCTCCTGTTTTAAGCAAGAAAAAGCCACTGATAAAAAATCTGTTATCGCTTTTTGACAATAAGAAAAAAGGAGATCTTTTAGCTACCGCAAACAGTAATATTCAAAATACGCTGTATTCTATTGAGGCATCAAAAAACGAATTAGACAATAAAAAGAAAAACATAAACAGTCATATTTTATCATTAAACGACAAGTTTGTTATTGTATATGCCTGTTTTTTAATGTTTTTTATTGGAGCTCCACTGGGTGCAATTATACGAAAAGGAGGTATTGGTCTTCCAATTGTGTTTGCGGTATTGATCTTTATATCGTTCCATTTTATTAATACTTTTGGCAAAAGAATTTCGCAGGAGGACGGTCTGACTCCTTTTCTTGGTTCTTGGATGTCTTCAATAATTTTGACGCCATTGGCAGTTTTACTCACGTACCGTGCGACGAATGATATCGGTTTAATCAATTTAGACGTAATACTTACGCCTATACAGAAAGGATTTCAAAAAATAATTCAAAAAATAATTACATCACAAAATAAAGAATAAATGTCTCCCACAAAAATACAGCTCAACACTATAGAAGAAGCCATTGAAGATATTCGTCAAGGCAAAATAATTATTGTAGTTGATGATGAAGACCGCGAAAATGAAGGTGATTTTTTGGCTGCTGCCGATAAAGTAACTCCCGAAATGATCAATTTTATGGCCACACACGGCCGTGGTTTAATATGTGCCCCATTAACCGAAAGCCGCTGTAAAGAACTTGGACTGCACGTAATGGTAAACAATAATACCGATCCTATGGAAACTGCTTTTACAGTATCGGTTGATTTGAGAGGTAAAGGAGTAACGACAGGAATATCTGCTGCTGACAGGGCTAAAACGGTACTTTCATTAGTAGATTCAAGCACAAAGCCACATGATTTGGCACGCCCCGGACATATTTTTCCATTGATTGCCAAACAAGGCGGTGTTTTGAGAAGAACGGGACATACTGAAGCTGCTATTGATTTTGCACGATTGGCAGGCTTTAAACCAGCTGGTGTGATTGTAGAAATCATGAATGAAGACGGTTCTATGGCCCGTTTGCCACAATTGGCTAAAGTGGCGAAGAAATTTAATTTAAAATTGGTTTCTATTGAGGATCTAGTTGCTTACAGAATGCAGCACGACAGCCTGATTATCAAAAAAGAAGATTTTGATATTAATACCCGTTTTGGAACTTTCCGTTTGAGAGCCTACGAGCAAATTACCAACAATCAAATTCATATTGCGCTTACTAAAGGAACATGGAATCTTGGTGAAGCTATATTGACCAGAATCCATTCTTCGCAGGTAAATAACGACTTATTAGGAACATTGACTAATAATGTTGACCAGCAGCTTGATGATATGTTCAAAATTATTAATGATAATGGCAAAGGTGCTGTAATATTTATCAATCAAGATATGTCGGCGGTTAATTTACTAAACCGTATTACTGAATTGAAGACTCTCCAAGCAGATGGCACAATGAAAGCTCCTAAAATTGTTATTGATACCAAAGATTATGGTATTGGGGCTCAAATACTGCATGATATTGATATTTCTAAAATCCGACTGGTATCTAATACTGAGCAAAGCAAAAGGGTAGGGATGATAGGATATGGGCTGGAAATTACAGAATATGTTAAGTATTAGTTGCTGGTGATTGGTTGTTAGTTCTTAGTAATTAGTAATAAGTGATTGGTAACTAGTGATTAGCAATAAGTGAATAAATGAATCCTTCGGAATTATATTCTGAGGGATTTTTTATTTTATTTTGAATGCAAACAAGCAATTAGAGTATGAACCAATGCCTATTCTAATCAATTTTACTAATGATTCATTTGTTATACGTTTTTTTTTAAAAAAAAGTTTTTCTGTAACGCAAAGTAAATGAAACAATTAAAAAGTTCCTTTAAAAATAGATGTATTTTTTTTAAAAACATACTTGCAGAACCAAAAAAGGTTCTTATATTTGCACTCGCAATCAGGAAATGATAGCAACATACTGGAGAAATGGCAGAGCGGTCGAATGCGGCAGTCTTGAAAACTGTTGACTGTAACAGGTCCGGGGGTTCGAATCCCTCTTTCTCCGCGAGCTGAAAAGCAAATGGTTACAAAACCCACTAAATTCAACGATTTAGTGGGTTTTTTCGGATCAACACGAAAAGTTGTGGATTAGCAAAAATTAAGCATAAATATTAGTTAGCCTAAAAAGGAAGAAAGCAACGTTTCTAACGCCTCTAAATTGACTTCTAAATGCTTTTATTTTAGCATTGAAAGATTCCGCAGAT
>CAUPJC010000008.1:0-148599 GCA_963511475.1 uncultured Flavobacterium sp. | reverse complement strand
TCGTTCATTTACTAACTTTTTGTCAAATCTTATTGCTGGAATAATTGCTTATAACTTTCTGCCAAAAAAACCTTCGTTGAAATACGAAACGGTTAAGACTAGCCAATTAGCCGTTTTTTATTAATCGAGTTCAGGTTAAAACTTAAACATTTCACCGCAGATTCGCAGATTTAATTTAAAGTTATGGAGGATTTTTTATACAAAGAGGAAACCTATAAAATTATTGGTATTCTTTTTGAAGTTCATAAAAATTTAGGAAAAGGATTTTCAGAAATTGTCTATAAAGACGCCATCGAATTTGAATTTCAACAAGAAAACATCCCTTTCGAAAGAGAAAAAGAGTTTTCAGTAAATTATAAAACTATAACACTAAAACATAAATTTTACGCAGATTTTGTAGTGTTTGGTAAAATAATCTTAGAGATAAAAACTGTTGATTGTTTTAACAATAATCATTATAATCAATGTTTAAATTATTTAAAAGTATCAAAAAATGAATTAGGTCTTCTAGTTAATTTCAATTCTGCTTCTTTAGAATACAAACGAATAGCACTCACAAAAAAATAAAAAAATCTGCAGTTATTTTAAAAATCACTCATTTGCACTTGGTACTTAGTTTCACCGCAGATTCGCAGATTTTAATAAATAAATTAATCGCTTTCAGCGGAATTTGTGCAAATTAGTTTTTAAAAAATAATTTTAAATAATCTGCGAATCTGCGGTATTATTATTTTTACAATCTCCCCGCTAAATCCTTCGCATCAATATCACTGTGCGAAACATCATAAACCGATTTACCGTTTTTAATCAGCAGTAATTGCGGGGATTGATGCATAACCTGAAAACGATTTGCAATTTCATTAGAAATATCGCGGTGTTCCAATAAATCCAGAAAATAAGCATCAGCATTCTCGCTTGATTCATACTCCTTTTCAAACTGTTTCAGCGCAAATCTGCTTATACTACAGCGTGTACTGTGCTTAAAAATCACTGCTGGCTTTTGATCCGATAAGGCAACAATTTCATCCAATTGTCCCATAAATTGAAGCGGAATCCAATTGATATTGCCTGCAGTTTCTTTCTTTTCTTCTGAATTTCCAAATAGGGAATTAAATATACTCATTTTGTCTTGTTTTATGTCTTTTTGTCTCAATAAAACTATGATAATCATAGATTAGACGTCAAATTGTCCGTAAATTTATAGTGGAATATAATTTGATATTTAGTTTGCAAAGTTAATCATTAATTTGGTGACTAATAATTAGTGATTGGCAAAAGTGAATACTTTTACAATTACAGCAATTTTAAGTATATAAATTACATAAAATTAGTCAAAGATATTTTTAGAAAAAGATTCTACATTATTGCACTACTAAAAAAGCTAATTACTAGTCACTAATAACTGTTAAACATATAAAAACCTTTAATCATGAACATTAATAAGTTTACCATTAAGTCGCAAGAAGCGATTCAGCTTTCACAGCAATTGGTTCAGAGTTTGGGTCAGCAGCAAATAGAAAACGAGCACATTTTCAAAGCCATTTTTGAAGTAGACGAAAATGTGGCTCCTTTCATCTTGAAAAAACTCAACGTCAATGTGCCTTTGTTTCTTCAAATTTTAGACGCCACCATTCAGAGTTTTCCAAAAGTATCAGGAGGCGAAATTCAGCTTTCGAGAACCGCCAATACCGCTTTGAATGAAGCCGAAATTATTGCCAAGAAAATGAAAGACGAGTACGTTTCGATTGAACATTTGATTCTCGCCATATTCGATTCTAAAAGCAAAGTTTCTCAAATCCTGAAAGATCAAGGCGCAACTGGAAAAGGATTAAAAGCTGCGATAGAAGAATTACGCAAAGGCGAAAGAGTTACCTCAGCATCTGCCGAAGACACTTACAATTCATTGAATAAATACGCCAAAAACCTCAACGAATTAGCCCGCACAGGAAAACTAGATCCCGTTATTGGCCGTGATGAGGAAATTCGACGCGTATTGCAAATCTTAACACGCCGAACCAAAAACAACCCGATGTTAGTCGGAGAACCTGGAGTAGGTAAAACCGCCATTGCCGAAGGACTCGCCCATCGTATTGTAGATGGCGATGTCCCTGATAATTTGAAAGATAAAATAGTTTTCTCTCTAGATATGGGGGCATTAATTGCTGGAGCTAAATACAAGGGAGAATTTGAAGAACGATTGAAATCAGTCGTGAAAGAAGTTACTGCTGCCGAAGGCGATATCGTGCTGTTCATAGACGAAATTCACACGCTTGTAGGTGCAGGTGGCGGCGAGGGAGCTATGGATGCAGCAAACATCCTGAAACCCGCTTTGGCTCGTGGTGAACTGCGTGCAATCGGTGCAACGACTTTGGACGAATACCAAAAATATTTTGAAAAAGACAAAGCATTGGAACGCCGTTTCCAGAAAATCATCATCGAAGAACCCGATACCGAAAGTGCGATTTCTATTCTAAGAGGGATTAAGGAAAAATACGAAACACACCATAAAGTTCAGATAAAAGACGATGCTATTATTGCAGCCGTAACCCTTTCGCAACGCTACATCACTAATCGCTTTCTTCCGGATAAAGCTATCGACTTAATGGACGAAGCCGCTTCGAAACTGCGTATGGAAATCAACTCTAAACCAGAGGAATTAGACGTTTTGGATCGAAAAATCATGCAATTGGAAATCGAGATCGCCGCAATTAAACGCGAGAAAGACGAAAGCAAACTGAAAGCTCTCGGAATGGATTTGGCTAATATTAAAGAAGAAAGAAACGAGATTTTCGCCAAATGGAAATCCGAGAAAGACGTGGTAGATAACATTCAGGCGGTAAAAACCGAAATTGAAGATTTCAAATACGAAGCCGAACGTGCCGAACGTGATGGCGATTATGGCAAAGTAGCCGAAATTCGTTACGGAAAAATTAAAGAAGCTCAAGAACGACTTGCCATTTTTACCAAACAATTACAGGAAAACCAATCGGGAACTTCGTTGATTAAAGAAGAAGTAACCCGCGAAGACATTGCCGAAGTAGTAGCCAAATGGACTGGAATTCCGGTAATGAAAATGCTTCAGGGCGAAAGAGAAAAACTCCTGCATCTGGAAGAAGAACTGCACCGCAGAGTTGTGGGTCAGGAAGAAGCCATCGAAGCAGTGAGTGATGCCGTTCGCCGCAGCCGTGCGGGATTACAGGACATGAAAAAACCCGTTGGAACCTTCCTTTTCCTTGGAACTACAGGTGTTGGTAAAACCGAATTGGCCAAAGCGCTGGCAGAATACCTCTTTGACGATGAAAACGCCATGACCCGAATTGATATGAGCGAATACCAGGAACGCCACAGCGTGAGCCGTTTGGTGGGCGCGCCTCCGGGATATGTGGGTTATGACGAAGGCGGCCAATTGACCGAAGCCGTGCGCCGTAAACCCTATTCCGTGATTCTGCTGGATGAGATCGAAAAAGCGCATCCTGACACCTTCAACATCTTGTTACAAGTGCTTGACGAAGGCCGTTTGACCGACAACAAAGGACGTCTTGCCGATTTTAAAAACACGATTATCATCATGACTTCCAATATGGGAAGCCAGATTATTCAGGAGAAATTTGAGAATCTCAAGGGAAGTGTCGAAGCCGCCACCGAACTCGCCAAAGTCGAAGTCCTTGGATTATTGAAGCAGACCGTGCGCCCCGAATTCATCAATCGTATTGACGAAATCGTGATGTTTACACCGCTTACCAATGCCAATATTGCTCAAATCGTAGGCCTGCAGCTGAAATCAGTGACCAAAATGCTGGCACAGCAAGGCATCACGATGGACGCCACTCCAGAAGCCATTGCCTATTTATCCCACAAAGGATACGATCCGCAATTTGGTGCCCGACCGGTAAAACGCGTGATCCAAAGAGAGGTGCTCAACAAATTGTCCAAAGAAATCCTCGCTGGCACCATCACAACCGACAGTATTATTTTACTGGATTCCTTTGATGGCGAATTGGTTTTCAGGAATCAAAGTGAGCTGGTACACGAATAAATAAACAGCATCATTTTTTTAAAACTGCATTGTGGCAACACTTTGCAGTTTTTTTTGTTTTTAGGAGCAGAAGTGTTCGGTTTTTCATCAGCTTAACTCCCGCTGTCATTCCAATCTTTTTAATCTCTAAAAAAAGAGATTAAAAAGGATTTTCCCTTCCATCGGGGCTAAAGCGAGAACTTTTATCTTTCAAAGAACTATTCCATAACACTTATTTTCAATTTGACTTTATTGCAAAATGAAAACCATTAAAATTTGTAATGATTTTTTTATACATTTGAACCTAAGAGTGCATATCATTTTTAATACATATTCATTTAAAATAAATATTTTATGCAGTTTTATTATACCTCTAAAACAAACAAGACTTAACTAAAAAATAAAATAAAATGGGTAAACTTTATAATCCTTCAAAAAGAACTTTTACAGGACCTTGGTTTATAGACAAAACTGCTTTAGAGGAACTTCATGAAATTGTTGAGTTCGCTAATAATGAATTAGAAAAATCTCATAATGAATTTATTGAAGCTACTGCATTAAAAGATTTTGAAGACAAGAAATATGAAAATTTTGAAGATGCCAAAGCTTATGTTATCAAATTTTCATTTGATACTATTAGAAAAGATATTACATTAATTTCAAATGACGAATCAAAACTAAAAGATAAGACAATAAAAGAACTTTTAGTTGATCCAAAAAACAAAAATTTTAGTCCAAAAGAATTAAGTATTGATATTGAATATGGAGGATTAAATAAATTCTCTTTCAATATAAAACAAAGATATGATGGAGAATTACAATATGATTTGAATTCAACTAAATCAGAAATTGAAGATGAAATAAATTACAAACTCGAAAATTGGATAGACAAATACAAACCTCCTTTCATTCAAAGTCTATGGTTAAAATACGCTTTGCCCTTAAGTATGTTAAGTGGAATTATTTGCTTAATTTTTGCTTTAAAAATTTTTTCAACATATAGACCTAATACTCAAGAAGTTTATAAAGACAAAATAGAATCAATAATCAAAAACGGGGTTAATAATAAAAATCAATCTGAAGCAGTAGATTTATTATTAAAAATTAATTCTGGTTATGTACCACCAGAAATCAAAGAAAAAACAAAAATAAATGAAATAGCTAAAAGAATTACTATAATATCTTTAGCATTTTTTTTGATTGGAATGTTTAAACCTATAACATTAATTGGCATTGGTAAAGACATCAATAAACTTAAACTATATAAAAGATATATGAAATTTGTTCTCTTTGTTATACCAGCAATATTTATATATCCATACATTGTTGATTTAATAAAAAATTTGTTTTAAAAATGAGAACCCGTTGTCCAAGATATGCACTAAAAATTCTGCTGAAAGATAGCGCAGTTTTGCACACGAGCGATAGCCAACTGACGAAGTAAACTGTACCCACAAACAAAAACGCCCACTCAGCCAAGTCTCCCAACTTCGCCGCACACGCTGAGCAACCAATACAATTCCACAATCAAAGTCCTTGCGAGGAACGAAGCAATCTCACTATTATGAGCAAGCCAAAAAAATCATTTGGAACGGATATAGCAAATGTGATTGCTTCGTTCCTCGCAAAGACACAACAAACGTAAAAAGTAACCCGATAACGGATTTGCACACGAGCGATAGCCAACTGACGAAGTAAACTGTACCCGCAAACGAAAACGCCCCCTCAGCGAAGTCTCTCAACTTCGTCACACTCGCAGAGCAAATAATACAAGCCCGCAATCAAAGTCTTTGCGAGGAACGAAGCAATCTCACTATCATTAGCAAGCCCAAAATTATTTGGAACGGATATAGCAAATGTGATTAGCTACGCTCCGTTCACTTCGTTCGGGTGCTTCCTACCTCGCAAGGACAACGAACGTAAAATACAGTTTGCACACGAGCGATAGCGAACTGACGAAGTAAAACTGCGCTATCGATCGTGGAAATAAAGTGCGATTGTATTCGTCCTAAAAAAAGTTTAAACAATATAAGGACAACTCCCACAGCTATTACAACACCTTTCTAAATCATAACCTCGCCTACTAAAACTATAGGCGAGCCTTTAAAAAACGTAGGCATGCCTATCTAAACTAAAGGCTCGCCTATCAAAATCATAGGCACGCCTACCTAAACCATAGGCTCGCCTACCAAAATCGTAGGCACGCCTATCCCAACTGTAGGCGAGCCATACTAAAACTATAGCCCACCTAAACACTTGAACAGGCACACCTTTAAAAAACAAAGGCAGCACCTTTAAAACAGCCAAGCGCGCCTAACCATTTTGAAGCCGACACTTACTAAAATTAAAGGCGGGCTCAAGAAAATTGAAGGAGAGCCTGTCGAAAAAATAGGTGACGCCTGCAAAATCGAGAGGCGGGCCCTAGTTTTAGTATGGCGCAGTATTTTGTATAAAAAAAACAGGCTGTTTTTTAAGCAGCCTGTAATTTAAATAGTTTTTTTTCAAAAAAGAATTAATTCAACTGTTCCTCAGTTGGTGGCTTTACAGTTTCTTCCTTTTTATTGGCATAACGCTTATTCCATTGATCTACTTCGCCCATAGCAAGGTCAAGAGATCCTTCGTTTCCTCGTGATACCTGCAAATTCGCAGCATATCGATCTACCAGCGTCATTATATCGGTAGCTGCTGCCAACTGAATTTCTTCGATGGTTTCCATTGCCTGCAATAGTGCCATTCTGCTTGCTTCAAGATTGTTGTAATAATCCAAGATGCCCGACAGTTCTGAAGGGACGTCTACCCTGCTTAATGAATTAGGGAATTGGTTGGCAATTCTGGAAATCAAACGGGCATAGCCTTCTCTGCCTTCCGCCATAGAGCGCGTACCTTTCTTTTGCTCATCGGTCAGATTAATTTTAAAAGGGTTTACCGGTGTCAAAGCCGTGTTAACAGCTGTGGTAAAAGCAGTTAAAACTGCTGTTGGTGCAATAGTTGTAATCAATTTTGCCATGAAAAAATAGTTTTAATTGGTTAATAAAACTCAATTTAGACAAATATTTCTTACATGAATTAATTAGTCTTCAAAATAACACAATTTTAACACATTACTATTCTTACACTTAACAATTACTATGTGCGATATATCATTGAAAAAATAATATTAGCACTTTATTAAGTAGGATATCGAGATGGGTCTCTGCAAAATGATCAATTCATCATTCTAAATTAACAAGTGAATAATATAACTTTTAAAAATAGTTATATAACTATTTTGTTTATTCCTATCTCACCTTTATACCTAACAATTTAAATGAAAAATTTTTATGAAAAAATTATTATTTCTGTGTGCAATTACCGCATTTACCTTTACTTCAAGGGCACAGACAGAAGATAAAAGATGGAATGTTGGGCTTCATGCAGGTGTTACTCAATATAGTGGTGATTTAGGCCGGGATTGGTACAAAACTGATAATTCCATGTACGGTTTTGGAGGTTTATCTGTTTCTAGATATTTAGGCAAATTATTTGACGCAAACCTATTGTTGTCTAAAGGAACTATTGGTTATCATAATCACGAAACTGCAGGTTTTAGATCCGATTTTAATGCAGCTTCTATTAACTTACGCTTCAATATTGTAGCACCAGAGTATATCATAAGACCTTATGTCTTTGCTGGTGTAGGAGCTATTCTATTTGATAACCAGGTTAATTTTCATCAAGAAAAGTATGATTTTATGGCGCCATCAGCTGGTGGGGGTATCAACATTAGGCTTACTCCGGTTATAATGCTGAATCTGCAGGAAACATTCATGTTTTCTAACCATGACGGCCGAGATGGCATTGACAATGCCGATGGTGATTTTAATAAAAAAGATTCGTATGTAACTCATATGGCGGGACTGACTTTCAATATGGGTAATTCTGTTGATACCGATCAAGATGGCGTATCAGACAAGAAGGATAATTGCCCAGATACACCAGCAGGAGTTGCTGTAGATAAAATGGGCTGTCCACTGGATAAAGATGCCGATGGAGTTCCAGATTATATGGATAATTGCCCAGATATTTCAGGTTCAAAAATGCTAAACGGCTGTCCTGACAAAGACAATGACGGAGTTGAAGATTCAAAAGACCAATGTCCGGACGCTGCAGGAACTGCTGCACTCAATGGCTGCCCTGATGCTGATGGTGATGGTGTAGCCGATAAGGATGACCAATGTGTCAACACCAAATCTGGCACCAAAGTGGATAGCAAAGGATGCCTAATGGACAGCGATAAAGATGGCGTAACCGATGATATCGACCGCTGCCCAGATGTGGCTGGAGTTGTAGCACTCAATGGCTGTCCTGATGCAGACGGAGATGGTGTAGTAGATATAGATGATAAATGTCCTAATGCTAAAGGAACTCCAGCAAACAGCGGTTGTCCTGAAATTACTAAAGCCGATATTGTAAAAATAACGTATATTGGAAGTAAAATTTTCTTCGAAAACAATTCAGATAAATTAAAAGTAGCTTCACTTTCGCAATTGGATGCATTAACCCTAATTTTGAACAAATATCAAGGAGCAAAATTAACCATTGAAGGACATACAGACAGCGTGGGTGCAGATGATTTTAATATGACATTATCTCAAAAACGTTCTAATTCTGTAAAACAGTACTTAATTGGTAAAGGAATTGAAGAGGCTAGATTAACAGCCATTGGATTTGGAGAGACCAAACCTGTTGCAACTAATAACACTGCACTAGGCAAAGCCAAAAACCGTAGAGTAGAATTGAAAACTAATTATTAAATAATTGGCAGTACATTGTACTAAAAACTGGCTGTCAAGAAATTGGCAGCCAGTTTTTTTTTCCAGCTCATCGAAGACTCCTAGCTTCTCTATGTGCTTTGAGTAAATAGATAAAATCTAATTTTTAATAATTTTTTGAGTATGTTTAGTTTTACCAGACTTTATTTCTAGTAAATAAATACCTTTAATTAGATTGCCAATTTGAATTTTGATATGAGTATCATTTTTTAGAGGTATATTTTTTTTAACTTGCTTTCCATTCAAATCATAAATTCTAACCCAATCAATACTTTCTTTGCTCTCTATATTCAAAACAGTAGTTGCGGGATTAGGATAGACTCCAAAATTATTCAAATTGCTATCTGCAATTGTTAAAGTAGGATTTTCATATTTGAAATCATCTATAAAAAAAGCCTTCCCTCTAGCCAGAAGCGCAAAGCACTTTCCGTAAGATGGTTTATAATTGGTCATATCAACTGTGTAAAAAGCAACATCTGTTTTAGGACTTATAGAGTTCAGTCTTGTAAATGTTGCTGGATCATTTGGATTTGTCATAAAACCATAATCCAGAGTTGTATAATTATCATAATAATTAGAACTACTTTTTGCCCAAAATGAAATTTGGCTAGTGCCTGCTAACTTATTTAGTCTTGGGCTTATAAGTATTGCTTTTTTATAATCATAATAAGAATCTATCGTAATCGTTTTTCCATTACCATCATAATCATATAAATCACTTACTTCTACTTTGCTATAAGGAGGATTTTGCACATACGTTTTCCAAAAAGAATCTAATGTTTCCGTATCAAAACCTATTGAATAAGGAGAATTTACTTCTATATTATCATCGCAAACGTCACCAATTCCGTCACCATCACTATCTGCTTGGTCTGTGTTAAAAGTCGAAATGCAATTATCGATAGCATCTAGAATTCCGTCAAGATCAGTATCAATACCTGTCAAAATTGAAAATGTATTGGTTATTATCGGTTCATTAAAATCAAAATAAATAGAGGCCTTATTATTGATCGTATATCCCATAGGTGTACCATATTTTGGAACTATCCTAAAAGCAACATATCCGTGACTATTAGGTTCATCCGTTTTACTATCCGGAAGATTAATATCGTCAAAAATAAATTCGGCGGTATTATTTTTAATCTGTACTCTTCCTGGATGGCTAAAATCGATTAATTCTAAATAACTACCATTTAATTGTTTGTCAAAAACATCCTCAATTTTAATATTAATGGCGGATGCTGTACCCGTATTTTGAAAACGAATAACATAATTGATACCATCATATAAATTTTCCTTCAAAAGGATATTTCCTCCTAGAGCAACTTTATCATTTGGATCCATAGAATTTACAACTTTTTCATTTAATGAAAAAGTATTATTCTTAGGTGTATTATCTCCAACGATAGGATATATACTTGAGGTCATTTTAATAACATCTCCACTATTTACTGCAGGTGGAGCTATAAATTTAAATTTTAAAATTATTTCTCTAGATTCAAATGGTAACAAATTAGCATAATCCCAAGATAATTGTCCTTGACTTTGAGAGTTAACGGATACCGAAGTAGTTTCAAAATCCATTTTAGTACTATCAAAAGAAAAATTTATAGTACCATTCATAGTTGTTGTACCGCGATTGGTATATAGTATTTTATATTTTGCTTCAAAACCTGGTCTTGCAACTTGATAAGGAATAATAACTATTTTTACATCATTTAGAATAGTTGATGGAATAGCGCAAAAATCGACATTCACTTTATCTCCTACTCCTGAAAAAGTAACTGATTGGCTAACTGGATTTATATCATAATAGAAAATAGGAGAATCAGACTCAACCCTATAGGTGCCTTTTGGGACATATAATTTATATGCTCCGTTTGAATCAGCATAAGTTGTATAATTATCAGTTGCATTGGTTACTCTAACAATGTTTTGTTTCATAGGCAAGTCATTTGTTTGGTTTCCGCAACCATTGCCGTCAATGTCAATTTTAATATTTCCAGTTATTGTATTTTTCCAAGCTGTATTGCATGATTCTATTAGTGTTTCATAGTTTAAGCATCCACTTGAATTTCCTGCTATATAGTTTTCCCTTCCTGAGAATAAATAATTACAAATATTCAGCTCCTGACATAAAGCTAATGTAGGATTTGAAGTAATTCCTAGATAAGTAAGCGCCGTGAAATCGGCATTAGACAATTCATTAATTGAGGATAATCCCTTGTTTTGACTAATATCAAATCGTCCTCCTATAGATTTAATATTATTCAAACCTGACAATGAATTTAAATTTTTAGTATTATAAATAGTTAGCCCTTTATTTAAACTTGTAATTTTATTTAGTAAGCTTATATCTATCAATTCAGGATTGTTGGAAAGGCTTAGTCCTCCAATACTTTTTAAAGAACTTAATCCCTCTAAACTCGTTAAAGAATAGGAATTTGAAATGCTCAATGTACCTCCAACAGATTCCAATGAGTTTAAACCTTCTAAATTAATTATTTTTCCATCAGACATATTGAAATCTCCACCAACAGTTTTTATAGAAGCTATAGGATTAAGACTTGGGGCTGAAGGAGAATCTAAAAAATATGAAAAATCACCAGGTATATTAGTTAATTTTAAAATTAATCCAGACGTACTATAATAATAATCATCATTTGATAAAACTAAGCTGCCACCTATATAAGTAAGATTGTTTAGTGGTGAAAAATCTCCTATGTGATTACTAGAAATATCAATATCACCACCTACATAAGACAAATTTTTTAACCCTGAAATACTAGTTACCCAAGTATCATTTATATAAAGATTACCACCAACCTTCGTTAAATTTTCTAATCCATCGAAATTACCCATATTTACAGAATGCTGTGTCAAAATAAGATTTCCTGTAATAGTGGTAATCTTCTTTAAGGAATTTAAATTACTTATTGGACCAGATGCATAAGGATCTAAAATCAAATCTCCGTAAATTGTTGTACAGTTTGGATAAGCAACTGCAAAATAATCTACTTGAGCCTGATTACTAAATTTAACTCCGGAAGGACACTGAGCTGAAGACCAAAATGATACAAGTATCATTATAATTGTAACAAAAAATTTATTTGCCATATAAAATTAATATTAATTTTCGTCACAAATATATGCCAATAAATAGCAAAGTGCGTGTGTTTTTTTTTATGATTTTATAGCTCAATATGAAAAATATATAATTTTTAAAATACGTCAATAAATTAAATTATCAACTTGTATTATAAATTGAAGTCCTAAAACAATTCGTTACTATCTCAATCAAATTTCATGAACTATTATTGGCTTAACTTTGCACCGATAATTGATCCTATAAAAACATTAAAAGATACTAGTCATGAATATTTTAGAATTAATAGAAAAAGATATAGTACAAAGAATTATAACGCTGACAAAACCATACCCCAAGAAAAAATCGAACATCTGAAAGAAATATTAAGCCTCACGCCTTCTTCTATAAATATACAGCCCTGAAAATTTACCTTTCTTCAAAATCCAGAAATTAAAGCCAGATTAGCTTCTGTTTCGATGCACAATAAAGAAAAAGTAAATCAGGCTCCATTGTTAGTTGTATTTAGCGTAGCCGATGATCTGGATGCTTTTCAAAAAATAGTCGATACCGAATTACCGCAAGCTAGGAGAGATTGGTACAATCAGATGAAAGCCAATAAACCCGAAGCCGATTTGAAAATATGGTTATCCCAGCAAGTGTATATTGCACTGGGTATTGGTTTGACAGCCAGTATTGCATTAGGTCTGGACTCGACAGCGATGGAAGGTATAGAATCGGATAAGTATATGGACATTCTAAATATGTCAGCCTATAAACCGCTGTTTGCAATAGCTGTGGGTTATGCCTCGGAAGACGATTTCAACCGAATTGAAGTTTTACCAAAATCCAGAAGACCACAGGAAAGTGTAATTGAAACTATTTAAATTCTGGCTTTCACACACACTAAGTAACAAATACAAATCCGCAATCAAGTCGCTGAAGAAGAAACTTTGTAAAATACTGAACATGAAATACTAATAAAAAAGTCCCTTTTCACTAGAAAATTGAGATTGGTATCATTCTAAAAATATGTTTTTTCTTATTTTAACTAAAAATAAATGTATTTTATCGGTATTTTAATAAATTTTAACTAATTTCACAATATGCTTTGGCTGTCAAACAAAACTAAAAACTGGTAATCTTCTGACTTACAAAATCATTTAAAACGAGGAAACAATTAGCTTTTTATTCTAACAATTTGTAAACTATACTATTATGAAATCTATATCAAAAAATAAAAAAATATCACTATTAAACATCTTAATTGATTTTTTTGCATCTCTATATGATTTAGGTTATGATTTTATAAAACTGTCAATTGACTTTTTTGCATCGCTGTATGATATGGCTCATGATTTTATATTTTTTATTTGGGAATATCTAAAATGGATCACAGACATACGCCCTATGACACCTCAAAGAATTAACACACAAGCTGATAAATCAATAACAAGTAAATCGCAAATGAAATAATCATTTAAAGAACACTGCAGGAACTAAAATAAATAGAATCAATAAAATCTGTGAATGTTTAAAAAACAATATCTTTACTTTTGTGAGATTGAAGACCGTTTTTTAGCTAAACCCAAGGATTTTAAATCAAAATGAAACTCTACATTAAAAACATGGTTTGCAACCGCTGCATTATGGCGGTAAAAAACGAACTGGAAAAATTTGGTCATCAGCCTTTGAATATTATTTTGGGCGAAGTGCTGCTTAGCAATGAAATGACCGATAACGAAAAGGAAATATTTGGCCAGCAGTTGAAAACCTTAGGATTTGAAATGATTGATGATAAGAAAAGTCAAATTGTAGGACAAATCAAATCTTCGATAATCGAAATTGTCCATCATCAGAACGGTGATTTAAAATCCAATCTCTCCGACTATTTAAGCAACAGACTACACCACGACTACACCTATCTTTCCAATCTGTTTTCAGAGACAGAAGGCATTACTATTGAAAAGTATTTTATTGCTCAAAAAATAGAAAAGGTAAAGGAATTATTAGTCTATGATGAATTATCATTGAGTGAAATTGCGGCTAAAATGAACTATTCCAGCGTTGCATATTTAAGCAATCAGTTTAAAAAAGTTACTGGTCTTACCCCTACTTATTTTAAAAATATCAAAGAATCCAAACGCAGACCTTTAGACGAACTGTAAATGTTACAAATACTAGCTATAATCAAGTAACATAAAAGGTAGACAATGCTGCGACCTTTGCTGTGTAATTAAAACAACATGGCAACAAAAACAAATACTACTGAAATCTTTCTGCCTCTCGAAGGTGTAGAAAGCGAACATTGCTCACTAATTGTAGACAAAGGCTTGAGCAAACTACAGGGACTAAACTCTCACAAAGTCGAACTAAACAACAAGCGGGCGGTCATTCAGGCGGATAATGCCGAAGCTGTTTCTGGAGCAGTACATCTTATCAGAGATTTAGGCTATAACGTAACTACGATCAAAAAGACTTTTCCTGTCTTAGAAATGAGCTGTGCCTCTTGTGCTGTAAATACAGAAAGTATTCTAAAATCACAGCAAGGCGTTGTAAATGCAACAGTAAATTTTGCCACAGCGACCGTAGCCGTAGAATATATTCCGGGAGTAATAAATCCCATAGATCTGAAAAAAGCGTTGCAATCAGGTGGCTATGATTTATTGGTTGAAGAAAATAAAGACGAAGCCAATACAATAGAAAACCTGCAGCACGAAAAATTTGCTCTGCTTAAAAAGAGAACCTATTGGGCGTTGGCATTTTCTGTACCATTGGTAATTGTCAGCATGTTTTTTATGAACATGCCGTATGCCAATGTACTTATGTGGCTATTGAGTTCTCCTGTGGTTCTGTGGCTCGGAAGGGATTTTTTTATAAACGCATGGAAACAAACCAAACACCGAACTGCCAATATGGATACATTGGTGGCTCTGAGTACAGGAGTTGCCTATACTTTTAGCGTTTTCAATACACTCTTTCCTGATTTTTGGCACAAAAGAGGATTACACGCCCATGTATATTTTGAAGCTGCCGCAGTTGTAATCACTTTTATTTTATTAGGTAAGCTCTTAGAAGAAAAAGCCAAAGGAAATACTTCGACAGCAATCAAAAAATTGATGGGTTTACAGCCAAAATATGTAATCGTTATTAACGAAAGTGGAATCGAAAAGGAAATTCCTATTGAACAAGTGCAGATTGGAGAAATCGTTTTGGTAAAACCTGGAGAAAAAATTGCTGTAGACGGAACACTCATCAGCGGTAATTCTTATGTAGATGAAAGCATGCTTAGCGGAGAACCTGTTCCGGTATTTAAAAATGAAAATGAAAAAGTTTTTTCGGGTACTATTAATCAAAAAGGAAGTTTTCAATTTAGAGCCGAAAAAATAGGAAGTGATACCATGCTTGCTCAAATCATCAAGATGGTTCAGGATGCACAAGGAAGTAAAGCCCCTGTTCAGAAATTAGCCGATAAAATTGCTGGTATTTTTGTACCAATAGTGATAATCATTGCTGTTGCATCTCTTGTTATCTGGACCTTTTTTGGCGGAGATAATGGATTCACACAAGGCTTAATGGCTTTAGTAACAGTACTCGTTATTGCCTGTCCCTGTGCTTTAGGATTAGCAACGCCCACAGCAATTATGGTGGGAGTTGGCAAAGGAGCCGAAATGGGAATCCTAATTAAAGATGCCGAAAGTTTGGAACTGGCCAAAAAAATCAATGCAGTTGTTCTCGACAAAACTGGAACGATAACAGAAGGCAAACCGCTGGTAACTAATGAATTTTGGTCAACCGAAGACAAACAGCTGAAACAGATTTTATACAGTATAGAAAAACAGTCAGAACATCCCTTGGCAGAAGCTGTAGTAAAACATCTAAATACTCAAACAAAAATATCTCTTTTAAATTTTGAGAGTATTACAGGCAAAGGAGCAAAAGCAGTTTTTGAAAATGAAACCTATTTCGTAGGCAATAAAACGCTATTGGAAGAAAAGGAAATTAGCATTGAAAATACACTTTTAAAAACGGCTGAACAATGGAGTGAAGAAGCTAAAACCGTTATTTGGTTTTCCAACAGCCAAAAAGCATTAGCTATTCATGCCATTGCCGATCAAATCAAGCCAAATTCTAAAGACGCTATTGCCGAACTACAAAAAAATGGGATTGAAGTATATATGCTGACTGGTGATAATGAAACTACCGCCAAAGCAATAGCAAAAAATGTGGGCATCAGTCATTATAAAGCTGGAGTACTGCCAGAACAAAAAGCAATATTCATAAAGGAACTTCAAACCAATGGTAAAGTGGTAGCGATGGTTGGCGACGGCATTAATGACAGCACAGCATTGGCACAAGCAGATGTAAGCATTGCGATGGGAAAAGGAAGTGATATTGCAATTGATGTTGCAAAAATGACCATCATTTCATCCGATCTTAAAAAAATCCCTGAAGCGATCAGCTTATCAAAAGCTACTGTAGCAACCATAAAACAAAACCTTTTTTGGGCATTTATCTACAACCTGATCGGAATACCTATTGCTGCGGGAATCCTCTACCCTGTCAACGGTTTTTTATTAAATCCGATGCTTGCAGGTGCAGCGATGGCTTTAAGCAGTGTGAGTGTGGTGAGCAATAGCCTGCGTTTAAAGTGGAAGAGATAATAAACTACAATTTTTCCAAAATCTATTCTATCAAATTTGCATTAATACTTTTAAAATATAAAAACATGAAAACAGAAAATAACAGCTTACAATTTAAAACCAACATCAACTGCGATGGCTGTATTGCCAAAGTAACACCGTTCCTTAATGAAGCTAAAGGCATTAATCATTGGGAAGTGAATACAGCAAGCAAAGACAAAATTCTAACCGTCCAGACTGATGGCATTACCAAAGAAGAGATCATGCAAAAAGTACAGGAAGCCGGATTTAAAATTGAATTGTTCAACTAATAAATATAATAGAGCTGTTACTATTAGAAGTTTTTATTTATTATTTAATTTTTCAAAAAGTCAGTTAGTTAAGAGCCTAATCCCTTTAAAATCTTCTGATGATATGTAAATTTTGTAACTTTTTTCAAAAGAAATATAAAACATTTTTAAGCAAAGTAATGCAATTTTACATTGTTGATAATTAAGTAATAATAAGTAAAAAATAACCTCCTAAAATAGGTAATTATGAACAATATATTTAAAGGGCTTTTGGCCGGCTATGGAGCAAAAAAATTAGGCGGGGGCTGTTTCAGCACCATTTTAGTTTTTGTCATTATCTGGTTTCTTTTAGGTCAATGCAGTTAAAATTTAAATTCAAATAAATAAAATTCATTCATTAACATTCAAAAATTAAATATTATGAGTACAGGTAAAATAGTATTAGGAACAGTGGCAGGACTTGCCGTAGGTGGAATATTGGGAATCTTATTTGCACCTGAAAAAGGTTCAGTAACCCGTCAGCAGATCTTAGACAAAGGAAATGATTATGCAGATGATTTAAAATCAAAATACAGCGATATTGCAGAGACTTTAAAAGAAAAATTTCAGGCTGTAAAAAATGATGCTGAAAATATAGTCCAAGCTGGAAAAGCTAAATTTGATGAAGCTAAAAATGAAGTAAAAAACGACTTCAACAAACCTGCTTCAAACTATTAATTATAAATAAAATATATTATGATTGACGATACAACACCTATAGCAACTCTTTTTGAGCGTGCTGAAAATTATGCCAACACAACCATAAAATTGGTAAAGCTAAACGCTGCCGATAAATCAGCCGAAATAGTTTCATCTCTTTTTTCAATGCTTGTGGTATGTATGACTGTTGTGCTGTCAATCATAATTATTAGCATTGGTGCTGCTTTATGGATAGGAAAAGAATTGGGTGGTTCATTTTACGGTTTCTTTATAATTGGCGCTTTCTATTTGCTGACAGCGATCCTTCTCCGCATTTTCCGCGAACAATGGCTTAAATATCCTATCAGCAATTCTATTATCAGACAAATGATAAAACAGAAAAAAGCATAATTAATAAGTCTTTTCAAACTAACAGTAGCTGCCTTATGCAATATGGTCAGGTATAAAAAAATAAAAAATGGTTCCTATGAAAAAGCTGAACGAAACCGATGCATTAAATGAATTGATTCAACTTAACCAACAGCAATACGATACTGATCTGCGCTTGTTAAAAGAACAATTCCATATCGCTTATGAAAGCATAAAACCCATCAATTTTATCAAGAATCTTGTTCACGAGGTCACGGCTTCGCCCGAAATAAAAGAAGATTTAGCAAGCAATATTCTGGGACTGGCTACTGGCTTTATTTCCAAAAAAATTATGATTGATGAAAAAGGCAGTACCTTTAAAAAAGTGATTGGAACATTTCTTCAATTTGCTGTAGCAAATGTTGTTTCCAAACATTCAGCCAATATTAAAGCAGTTGGAACTGCGCTTTTCAATAATTTTTTCAAAAGAAACAATCATTAAACATCTTGGTTTCGAATTATAATATCACACTGGTCGAGAGGCTGGTGTTTTTTATTTGATTACAATCTGAGAATTAATTCCTCCTGTCAAAAAAATGAAGAAAATTTAGTGTTCTAGAATTATTCTGACCAAAAATTCCAGTAAAAATTAGTAGATTCGCATCAATAAATAATCAAGGCTGGGAAAAGAAATTTGTGCAGAAAAACATCAAATTCAGACTTAGTTTTCTAAAATAATTATAATGGCATCAGGTTTTTTTGTACTATTAGATGATATCGCAGCAATTATGGATGATGTTGCAGTAATGAGTAAAATTGCAGCAAAAAAAACAGCTGGTATTTTGGGCGACGACTTAGCGGTCAATGCCGAAAAAGCTTCTGGTTTTATTTCTTCGAGAGAACTTCCTGTACTGTGGGCTATTGGAAAAGGTTCGTTTATTAATAAAGTAATCATTTTGCCAATTGCTTTTTTACTGAGTGCTTTTTTTCCTGTGGCAGTTATAGTCATTTTGGTACTTGGCGGACTTTATTTAGCGTATGAAGGAGCCGAAAAAATATATGAATTTCTGTTTCATCGTGAGCATACAGCAACCGAAACTGTAATTAAAGAATACACTGAAGAAGAAATCCTTGCGCTGGAAAAAGGCAAAATAAAGTCAGCGATAGTAACCGATTTTATTTTATCGGTAGAGATAGTGATTATTGCATTAGGTACTGTCATAGAAGAACCATTGCTTTCACAAATTATTGTAGTCTCCATAATTGCTATTCTAGCCACAGTAGGCGTTTATGGTATTGTTGCCATGATTGTAAGAATGGACGAACTGGGTTTTAAACTTATCAAACACAGTAATAACGAACGCAGTATATCCTACAAAATAGGAAGCTTATTAGTTCTGGCTTTACCAAAAGTAATTAAAAGTCTAGCTGTGATTGGCACAATAGCTTTGCTTCTGGTCGCTGGCGGTATATTTGTACACAATATTGATTTTTTACATCATTTATTTCCTCAATTACCTTCTATTGTAAAAGAATTTAGTTTCGGACTTATAATCGGATTTATTGTTTTAGGAACAGTAACTGTATTCAAAAAGATAATTGGAAAGAAATAAAAAAAATGAAAATGAAATTCAAAGGCGTTATTTTTGATTTAGACGGCACATTAGTTAATTCAATGGAAGATATTGCAGATGCGATGAACACTGTTCTTCTGAGCCTCAACTACCCTACTCACAGTTATGAAACCTTTCAGTATTTTATTGGCAGCGGCCTCAGAAATCTGGTAAGCAAATCGCTGCCCGAAACCAATAACAATGAAAAGCAAATCGACAGCTGCTATCAATTGATGATTGAAGAATACAGTATTAATTGCACCCGCAAAACAAAAGCATACGACGGGATTATTGAATTATTGGATCTGTTAATTTCTAATGATATAAAACTAAGTGTCTTCTCGAATAAATCGGATGAGCTTACTAAGAAAATAACTGCCGAATTATTTCCTACCTATTTTGAAACTGTAGTAGGATTAAGCATCGAAGCATTAAAAAAACCAAACCCCTCTGAAGCCATCGCAATAAGCAAAAGCCTAGGTTTAGAAACCGAAGAAATCATTTTTGTGGGAGATTCTGGCATTGATATGCAAACGGCAGCTAATGCCAGCATGCTTGCAGTGGGCGTGTCTTGGGGATATCGTCCAGAAGAAGAATTGACTGCAACCGGAGCAAAATATGTAATAAACAGTCCTTTGGATTTAATCCAGATTCTACAGCTCAATAATACAGCTATATTGACACAACAGTAGATATACAATTTTTAGTTTTTTCAGCGGAAACCTAACAGGTTTTAAAAACCTGTTAGGTCTGATCAGATAAATAAAAAGGCTTGATTAGAATTAAATACTGTCCACAACTTCTTTGAGTATCCGCAGACTTTTTAATTTTTCCTGATGGCTATATATCGGACTACTGATCATCAATTCGTCGATGCGGGAATGCTGGATAAATTCCTTTAATTCTTTGGTTAATGTTTCTTTACTGCCTATAAACGAACCAGCGGTCATTTGGTTGACATGAAAGCGGGCTTCTTCGCTCATGTCATTCATCAAATCGGTCAAAGAATCCACTGGAGGCTGTAATGGTTTTCTTGTGTTTTGAACTAAATTCTGAAACATTTGATACAAACTCGTAGATAGGATTTCGGCTTCTTTATCCGTATCGGCGGCAATTGCATTGACACACGCCATGGTTTTCGGTTCTTGCAAATATTCTGACGGCTTAAAATTTTCTCTATAAAACTCAAAAGCGGGAATCATTTGCCTCGGTGCAAAATGTCCCGCAAAAGCATACGGCAATCCATACGCCGCTGCCAATGTGGCACTGTCCATACTCGATCCTAAAATCCAGATAGGAACATTTGTCCCTTCGGCCGGAAAAGCGCGGACACTCGCTGTAGCATTTCCCTCGGAGAAAAAATCCTGCAAAGCCGACACATTTTTAGGAAACCGCTGTGATTCCTCAAAAAAATCTTTCCTTATGGCTTGTGCCGTCTGAGAATCGGTTCCGGGTGCTCTTCCCAAACCAAGGTCTATCCGGTCAGGATACAAAGTCGCCAATGTCCCAAACTGTTCGGCAATAATCAACGGAGAATGATTCGGAAGCATTATCCCTCCCGATCCCACACGTATATTTTGTGTCTGGCTCGCCACATATCCTATCAAAACCACCGTTGCCGTACTCGCCACATGCGCCATGTTATGATGCTCGGCCAGCCAGAAACGCTTGTAGCCCAAAACATCCACAAGCTGTGCCAGCTCTTTGGTTTTTTGCATCGTTTCGGTGGCATTGCTGCCTTCGGTAATTATAGCTAATTCTAGTAAGGATATTGGGATTTTCATATTGCTTTAGAATTTATACAAATTTAGTTATTCACAATCGATTACTTAATTTCTGTTATAAAGGTTTCCTTTGGTGTTCTTACTTTTTTCATGTTAACCAACCAGTCATTGGCAGTATCTCTATATCCAAGGGGCAAAATAACTGCGCTTTTCAATCCTAATTCTTTTAATCCCAAAAGTTTATCCAGTTCATCAGCACTAAAACCTTCCATCGGAGTTGCATCTACTTGTTGTTCTGCCGCCGCTACCATAGCCACACCTAGTGCTATATACGCCTGACGGGCTGCGTGATTAGCGTGCCATTCCTGAGAAAGGGGTTCATACATTCCCCAAAGTCTTTCTTTATAAGCATCCATTGTATCTGCTGGAAGTCCTCTTTCGGCAATAGTTCTGTCAAAAACTTTAGTGATTCGTTCAAGTGAATATCCGTCCCATGCAGCGAAAACCAATAGATGTGAACATTCAGTTATCTGACTTTGATTCCACGCAAAAGGCTTAATGGTTTCCAACAACTCTGGATTACTAATTACGAATATTTCATAGGGCTGTAAACCTGATGACGATGGTGATAATCGTGTTGCTTCTAATATATAATCCAGTTTTTCCTGTGGTACTGTCTGACCGTTCATTTTTTTGGTGGCATAACGCCAATTCAAAGCTTCTATTAATTTCATCGTATGTCTTTTTTTTTAACTATTTAGTACAAAATTACACTATTCTTGTTACTTTTAGTAGCTTTGTGACCAAAAGTAATAGTAACAAAAAAGTAACTAAAGGACATTTTTATGATTATTGAAGAAAGCCTCTCCAGAAAAGAATGCTCTAACCGGATTATAGCGATTCACGATGTAATGGATATCCTTAATGGCAAATGGAAAGTCTCCATTATCGCCTGTCTTTGCTATCAAAAAATGCGTTATACTGATATTTTGAAAGAAGTTAAAGGAATATCAGGCAAAATGCTAAGTCGTGATTTGAAAGAACTGGAAGCAAACCTCCTTATAACCCGAACCGTGTAAACGCCCAGCCCATTACTGTAGAATATGAAATTACTGAATATGGTTCTACATTAAAAAATGTTATTAATGTAATTGCTGACTGGGGTTTTGAACATCGAAAGAAAATAATGGCGAAATAACTCTTTAAAAGCCAATCTCTGGATTTTCCAGCCAAGACAAACACTGAAGTTGTTTTTGATCTTAATTATCCTTAAGTTTTACGTAACTTATTTTTATGAATCGCTGAGTAACTTTGTATAGCTTATCAATAATTTTGTAGCATTAGCTAGACCATTGTGAAATTTCTATCTGGTGTTATTGACGTAATATTTTTGTATATTGATATGTTCCATTACTTTTTATTTTTGCGATGTATATCCCTGTTGCTAAAGAAACAACATTCAAAGTAATTTCCTGCGCTTTCTCTTTAGGACTGACTGTCATCAATACTTTCCCATTTAGACCAAGAACTGTTATTTCATCTATAGGTTCGGTGTGACTGAAATGGATAAAGCCATCAGATGGCATAGGAAATACCTTGACACCTAATTTTTGCTTAAAACCCTCAATATCCAAAGTCTGACCATTAAACTGTACATTGCTTACCATTGTGAGGTCCATTGGCGCATTATTATAGTAATTATTCATATATCTACCACAATGTTCTAAAGTAACATCTAAGACTTTACCAGCATATGCTGGTAAATCATAGTTTAATGTTGTATAAGCATCATTATAAGAGGTAGTTGGGTTTCGGCTAGAACCTTGTTGGACTCCGTTTACCAATACTCTAAACCAAGAAGTATTTTTGCTATAGTAATATTTTTGCTTCATTGTGATTGCCAACTTCAAACTACTTACGTTTGTCGCATCAACTTTAAAAGAAATTCCTGACGAGAATGCCTTGTTGTCATTCCATGCCTGATGTTCTGTAGTAGTTGATCCACCAACCCAAGCTGAGCCATTTCCTTGTAGTTTTTGATAGAAGTTTAATGCATTAGAATACAAAAATTGTCTTGAAATATCTTGTAATTCTGGAGCATAATTAGTTGTAGCGGCTGTGAAAAGCTGTTGATATGGTACTTTTACTATAGTAGGATTCGTCGATTCTATTATTTTCTTCCATTCACAATTACTGTTTTCATACTTGTTTCTAATATATATATCATAGGATTTGGCAACTGTCAGTCCTGTAATGGTAAAAAACTTGTCTTTTGTGACCGTACCAGAGTTTGGAGCAGTCATATCGTGATCGACCCATGCCACTTCCCATTCGTCGGCAGCAGAAGTCCAATTGAGTGTTATGCTATTTTCTGTCCTTGCGACCATGATCTTTTGCGGAGGATTACAAACTGGCATTTCAATTAGTTTTACATTATCTACAAAGGCAGTATTATAAGGAGAAGCTTCGGTGGTATATCTACCAAGATGTTGCATAATCAAATCAAATTTGGTTCCATTTGATTTAGATAAATCAATCGTTATGGTTTTAAATTCGTCAGAATTGTCGGTAGTTGATGTATAAACTCCAGGAATTAGTGCGTAATTTGAGTTCGTTATTGTCGCGATTCTGAATTTGGAATCTTTTGTCTGCCTCAGATCAAATTGAAGTATCGGATTTCCAGTATAATTGGTTAAATCAATGGTAAAATAAGCTCTTGAAATGAACGACGGATTGTCATTCCAAGAATCGTTGGTAGTTGTTTTCCATTCCCCGGACTTTATCACATCATCTGTTCCTCTGAAAAGTATGCCGTTTTCAGAATTTGAAGCCGCAATTGGTGAAATGTAAACTCCGACAGTTTTACTTGCCGTCAGAAAATAGTCGAATGTATTACTACCGTCAAAGGTTATGGTTGTAGGAACCTTAAGATTATAGGGGCCAGTAGTAAACTGCTGAGAGTAATAATTGGTAGGTGTAATGTCACAATCCGTTTTGCGGTAGAAAGTATAGCCAGTAGCGGGTTGCAGATTTTCCAACAGCACATTTTTTCCATTAACAACTTTATAGGTAGTTGGCATAGGATCTCCCAACTTTTGAATCATATAGCGGAAGGCAGGCGATATAACATTACTGGGCCAATTTGCCAATACAGATGTAGCAGTGACGATACTAAACGTACCCTCATAGAATGGTTCGCATCGTTCCAAAGATCCTCCAAATTCGGTACACGCATAAACGTTTTCATATATAGCTGCTCCACCAGACATTGTCATTCGGGTTCTTGTAGGTGGTTTGTTGTAGTTTTTAACCCCTTTGAAAGTTGTCAATTGACTGGCAGTTTTTCCAGGTTCTATTTCCTGTACATCGATCACTAGATTTTGTCGACCATCATAGTAAAAAGGTTTATCGAATGTTAAAATGACAGTATTTCCAGACCCGCTGATTCTACCATTAAAAACTTCGGTAAGTTCACTATCTGGGATATTGGGATCACCTTGAGCAAATTCTGTTTTATTGGTATAACCTATTGCTACACGCCATATAGTGGAGTTTTCAAAAGCAGAAGATGAAAATTCTAGAAAATATTTAAGTGAAGTGATAGTACCTCTAAAACGCATCTCATCTGGGTAATATATTGTTTGTGACCTTGAATATTCGGCCTGCACAGTGATAGGCTCGTAAACCATGTCAAACTTAGTTCCAACCGTTACACTTGACAATAGTTCTGTTTGAGAAAAAGTATTTGTCGAAAGTAATAATAAAATTAGTAGTAGATAAAGGGGAATTTTCATTAGTTTTTATTTTTTAAAAATATGTAAATATATATAATAAACTAATTGAATACACTAAGTAATAAGGTATGTTTTTAATAATAATATCATGAATTAAAATTAATGACAAAAAAACAACTACTTCATTTGCCTATATTTTCCAATTGAGAAGAAGTATGACTCTTCAAAAAAAATAACTATTTTTGCAGTCTAATTTTTTTACCATGTCAAAGAAGAAATACAAAATAGCGGTCATTCAATTGAATCTAAATGACGTTGCCGAAAATAATCTTAAAAAATGCTTAAGCTGGGTGCGTGATGCAGCCAATCAAGGTGCTGAAGTGATTTCACTGCCTGAGTTATACAGCAGTCATTATTTTTGTCAAAGTGAGGATGTAGATAATTTTGCTTTGGCAGAACCATTGTACAGTACTTCCTTTATAGCTTTCAGTGCTTTGGCAAAAGAATTAGGTGTAGTTATCATTGTTCCTTTCTTCGAAAAAAGAATGGCAGGAATTTACCATAACAGCGCTTACATCATTAATACGGATGGTTCAGAAGCTGGATTGTACCGCAAAATGCACATTCCGGATGATCCGCATTTTTATGAAAAATTCTATTTCACACCAGGTGATTTAGGCTTCAAAGCCTTCCCAACTGCAAAAGGAAAAATAGGAACTTTAATTTGTTGGGATCAATGGTATCCTGAAGCAGCTAGATTGACAGCTCTACAAGGTGCTGATGTTTTGTTTTACCCAACAGCAATTGGATGGCATCCTCTTGAAAAAGAACAATACGGTGAAAACCAGCACGGAGCTTGGATGAACGTTATGAAAGGACACGCTGTTGCCAATGGTGTATATGTAGCTGCTGCTAACAGAATTGGACTAGAACAATATTTACCTGATACTGCAGGAATTCAGTTTTGGGGATCCTCTTTTATAGCAGGCCCTCAAGGCGAGATTTTGGCGCAGGCCTCACACGATAAAGAAGAAATTCTGATTGCCGAAGTAGATTTGGATTTACAGGAAAATGTTCGTCAGAACTGGCCTTTCTTTAGAGACAGAAGAATTGATGCCTTTGGAGATATTACTAAAAGAGCAATCGACTAATATCCTTTTTTACAATAAATAAAAAATCTGCCAAATGTAATTACTTACTTTTGGCAGATTTTTCATTTAAAGCTCTGTTTGTCTTAGTAACTCAGAAACTTAGTAACTTCTTAATTCAAATCCGGCTGGTAGATTTTCACAGTGCCGTCACCTTCGCAGCTCACTACAAGCAAGCTTCTTTTCGTTGGGCTTTTAGATGCAGGAATATACATTAATCCTTCGGGAGCATCACCAGTTTTCAGCGTTTGCAAATATTTTGGAGCAGTTGGATTACTTACATCATATATCATCACAGCATCAACTCTTTCTAATCCCACAAACAAGATTTGCTTATCACCCATTTTGGCAGTATAAACCGCTTCTGGTTCTGCTCCTTTGTCGTCACTTCGTCCGTCATCATAAACACCAAAATCATTCGCTTTTTTGTCTAATTCGTTTTTACTGTCAAAAACCAATTGTCCTGTAGCACCATTCCAGATTGTAAATGAACGCGCTCCAAATCCAACTAATTCATCAAAATCACCATCACCGTCAGTATCGCCCATTTTGGTATTGATATTCAATCTTCCCATACTAGTCTCCGCTTTCAAAGCTGCTGCATTAGGAAATACAGTAGGATCTAATACTACCGAAGAACTGCTGATTCTTTTTACATCTGTAAAAGCACTGTATTCACGGGCATCTCCTTCATTTGCAGTAACAAAATACTGCACGTTATTCACTTCAAAATTACTGATAGCATCCGGCTGAAACATTCCTTTCAATTTCCAAGTATTAAAAGTTGTAGCTCCGTCTTTATCACTAATATCAATCGCATTTTCTGCCAAGCTGTAATCTTTATATCCCAAAGGAAAAAGTTCTGTGATTTTTTTTGTCGCCAAATCAATTTTTGCTACCCCATTATTCTCCTGTAAAGTCACCCAAGCCGTTTTAGAATCGGCAGAAATGGTAATATACTCTGGTTCAATATCTGCAGCAAAATTATTAGTTGCACTCGCAATTCTAAATCCTTTTGTTTTTAAAGCTGCCAATTGACCGCTGAAACCAGCAAAATTCAATGTCGAAACCGAATAATTAGAAGCTACATCAATGATAGAAACTGTACCGTCAGGATCTTGTGAATAATGATCGTTTGGCTCCCCTTCATTGGCAGTTAAAATAAATTTTCCATCATGCGAATAGGTAATCATATCAGGTAATGATCCAACAGTAATTTCTTTGACAAGAGCATAATTAGAAGTTTCAAAAACTACCACTTTACCAGCATCCTGTTTATTTGATTTTGATTCTAGAGCCACGGCAAGTTTTCCGTTAAACGTTGCCAAACTATTAGCAGCACCATTATAAATAGCCATATCAATACTAGAAATCAAAGCAGGTTTAGTAGGATCAGACAAATCAATTACATCAATTTTGTTAGTATTACTATTATTTACTGTAAACAGCCTCTTGGTTATTTCATCATAAGCACTAATTTCGGCAGCGCCAGTTCCACCAATTGTTATTGAACCAATTTCTTTGAAACTTGATGGATTCTCATTCACAGTGTCATCGATCGAATCATTGGAGTTGTCATTGTTTTCACAGCTAACAATTAAAAATAAAACTGTAAATACAGCAAGACTTTTCTTTATCATTTTTATAAAATTTTATTTTTTTTCAAAAATAGTGTTCAAAGCCACGGAGCCTATTACCCAAATATTACGAAATCTTTAACAAAACAATTATAGATTTTTTTAACCCTTCAGTAAATTTCTAATGTGGTGTTTGGGACAAAAAAAAACCGCTTCAAATATTTGAAACGGTCTTTAGTATTATTTTCAGAAAGGATTTATTTCACTTGAAAAGAAACTCTTCTTACAATTTGTCGTGCCTCTTTAGAATCTTTATTCACTGAAGAATCTTCTCCGTTAGCTATTATATTCAATCTGGAAGCATCGATTCCAGAATTTATAGCTATTTGTTTCACAGCTTCGGCTCTTTTTCTTGACAATTCGGTATTGTAGCCTGAATCTCCAATTTCATCTGCATATCCTTTAATGTCTGAATTTTTAGACGGATTGCTTTGCAGATATTTAACTAAGAAACCTACGCCAGGTAGAGAAGCATCTGTTGGTTTTGATGAATTAAAATCAAAATAGACATTTACATATCCACCATTAATTAATTCTTCAATACTATTATTACTTGCTACGCCTTTATTATTTTGACCGTATGTTTTTTCTAAGTAGCTTTCTAATTCATCCGGCACACCATTTTGATTTCTATCGATAGACTGTCCTTTAGTGTTTACTGCAACTCCAGTAATAGAATTTGGCTCTAAATCATAGAAATCCGCTACTCCGTCTTTATCAGTATCCAAAAGACCATCTTCGATTAATTTAATTCTTTTTTCTAATCCTTCATATTTATCAGACTCTCTGACCCAGTCAGCATGTTTTGTATGCTTACCTAAATAAAAGGTCAAACCAACAGATGCATTTAATAATAGGCCGTCAAATGAACCTGTACTTGTTCGACTCATTCCGTCAAAATTATGATTTTGCTTCCCCGTAATTATACCAGTAAGGTCACCGGTCAAAACAGCTCTGTCACTTAGTTTAATTTGTCCAGTCATACCCAGAAGTCCATTACCAGAATAATCTTCTCCATCAAAACCATTTTTAGAAGTTAGCTGAGAAACACCTAAACCACCATGAAACAGCAAGCCCAAAGTATTCGTCCAATTTTCAAAGTTCAAAGCTCTACCTACATTGATAACTCCTTGTAAACTTGTTCTCAGCTGCGTACTTTCAAACGAAGGTGTATCTCCGCGCTCCTGAAATTTATCATAACCAAAGTCCAGTTTCAAACCAAATTTTGGGTCAAACATATATCGAACTCCTAAATCAGCGTGAAAAGGATTAAGAGTTGTCGTACTGTAACCTGCTGACATTGTTCTTGTCGGCTTATTCACACCGCCATTTAATTCAATAGACCATTTGTTATAAGCAAGGTTGTCAATTGATGAATTTACTGTAGCTGTTTTTGCCACATCTTGTGCACTTGCAGCACATGAAAGAAACAAAAGCGATACTGATAGTAATTTATTTTTCATATTATTTAATTAGGTTTAGTTTATGTTCTAAATCATCGGCAAAATTATATTATGTGTTTAGGAAAATGTTATACATCGCTTTACATAATTCCCATGCTTTCGCCTCTTAAACCATTAAAAAAAACACTAAACAGCTAAATGAAAAAACTTTAACTAATTATTTTATAAAACTTCAAGAACTACCTAATCTATATTTCAAGGAGAGAAACAAAAGGCATTTTCAGGATAAATGGTTTCCTGCTGTCCGCTGTATTCTAGATTAACAAAAACTACGGCAAAAAAAGCCTTGTTTTTCTAAATCGGGAGATGCCGCTTCCATCAGGACTAAAAGGATATAATTAGCATTTTTGAAAAAACTCAAATAACTTCAGCCAACAACTCATAATTCACTCTTTCATTAATCCTGCTGTTTGCATATCTTTGCACGCATTTCAATTAGCATATCTATGACTACAGTTAAAAGACGATTTCCTGCAGAGTGGGAAAAACAACAAGGAGTTTTATTGTGTTTTCCGCATAATGGCAAAGACTGGCCAGGAAAATATGAAGCCGTACAATGGGCATTTGTTGAATTCATCAAGAAAGTGGCCACTTATGAGCAGGTTTTCTTGGTAGTTGCCGATGAAAATCAAAAAAACAAAGTATACGAAATGCTGGAAACTGCTCATATAAAAATGAGCAATATCTCTTTCATTATACACAAAACCAACCGCAGCTGGATGCGTGATTCTGGGCCAATAATTGTAAAAAATGGTGAAGCAAGAGAAGCTTTGAATTTCAATTTTAACGGTTGGGCAAAATATAAGAACATCAATTTAGACAAGTATGTTCCTTCCAAAGTAGGAGAGTTTTTAAACATTCCTGTAACTCAGGTAATGTACAAAGGAAAACCTGTTATTGTTGAAGGCGGTGCAATTGATGTAAACGGCCGTGGTACTTTATTGACTTCCGAAGAATGTTTGATGCATCCTTCTATTCAGGTTCGAAATCCTAATTTTACCAAAGAAGATTACGAAGCAGTTTTCAAAGAATATTTAGGAGTAACAAATGTGATTTGGCTGGGCGACGGAATTGAAGGTGATGACACACACGGACACATCGATGATTTATGCAGGTTCGTAAACGAAGACACCATCGTAACTATAGTAGAATTAGACCCAACAGACAGTAATTACAAACCGTTGCAGGACAATTTAAAACGGCTTCAGAATGCTAAACTGGAAAACGGTAAAGCGCCGGTTATAGTTTCTCTTCCAATGCCAAAACGCATCGATTTTGAAGGATTGCGTTTGCCTGCCAGTTATGCCAATTTCTTAATATTAAATAACTGTGTTCTGGTTCCAACATTTAATGATGCTAATGATCGAATTGCTTTGAATATTCTTGTAGAGTGTTTTCCTGACCGTGAAATCATCGGAATTAGTGCTGTTGATTTTATTTGGGGATTCGGGACATTACATTGCTTAAGCCAGCAGATTCCGGAATAAATATAATACTCTTAAATAAAAAAAGACTTGCAGAAAATTATCCTGCAAGTCTTTTTTATTATCCAAAAGAACCTTCTTAATCTCTTGTAAAAGGTAACTTTTGATCCGAACTGATAATCATATCAAATCCAGTTTTAGCTTCGTTAAACTGGAATGTAACTCCTGCTTCTTTAGATTCAAATGCATCCTTTCCAGTTGGTGTCAATGAAAATTTGGGATAATTTGTAATTTCTGCAAAAAGCACACTGTTTTTCTCAGTAAACTCAATTTTTAATGGAGCCGCTTTAGTAGAGAATTTCCCTAAATAGCCGTCTAGAATAATATCTTTTTCAATTGCTCCTTTATCAGACTTCCAAGTATTATTACTTTCATTTACATCTGGAAATACGTGTCCTGGGTCAATAACAATACTTTCTATTTCTTCGGTAGTATCCACTTTGAAAGACCAATCGGTATTGCGCTGCCAGATTTCGACAGGTAAATTAACACGAGTTACTTTTCCACTTTTTGTTTTTACATCTAAAATCACAGGCATAGGCATTTTTTCGAAGTTTTCAATAGTGATTACAGCTCCTTTACTCGGATCATTTTTCACATATTTAACCGAATTTATTCCTTGATCCAAACGCCAGTTATTAACAAACCAGCCTTTCCAGAACCAGCTTAAATCCTCACCCGCTACATTTTCCATCGTTCTGAAAAAGTCATCCGGAGCAGGATGCTTGAAAGCCCAGCGCTGCACATAAGTTCTGAAAGCCAAATCGAAACGCTCTGGTCCTAATATTTGTTCTCTCAACATTATTAGTCCAGTGCTTGGCTTGAAATAGCACAAAAGACCAATATTTTTTTCCTTCATATTATCAGGCGAACTCATAACAGGCTCATTACTCGGATTTGTAAAATAATCAGCATTTTTATGAAGATCCGTTACTTTACTTTTATATTCGCCATTATTAAAATCAACTGAACTTAATGAATTAATAAAAGTATTAAATCCTTCATCCATCCACCCGAACAAACGTTCGTTAGACCCTACAATCATCGGGAACCAGGCATGACCAAATTCATGATCTGTAACTCCCCATAAATCTTCCCCTTTTGATTCCCAGCTGCAAAAAACAATTCCAGGGTATTCCATACCGCCTTCGTTCCCTGCTACATTTGTAGCCACAGGATAAGGATATTCAAACCATCTTTTAGAATAATTTTCAATCGAAGCTTTAGTGTATTCTGTAGAACGTCCCCAAGCTTCATTACCTGCACTTTCAACTGGGTAAGCAGATAATGCTAATGATTTAGCACCACTAGGTAAATTGATTCTGGCTCCGTCTAATATAAATGCCGGCGAAGATGCCCATGAAACATCTCTTGAATTCTTAATTTTAAAACGCCATGTTTTTTCAGAAGCAGTTACTGCTTTTGAAGCATTTTCGGTTACTTCTTCGGCAGTACGGATCATTACCGTTTTTTCGCTTTGCTTGGCTTGTGCAAGTCTTTTTTGCTCAGTAACAGAATACACAGCAGTTGGATTTAAAAGATCCCCTGAACAAACTACGATATGATTAGAAGGAACGGTAATATTTACCTCAAAATCACCGTATTCCAAATAAAACTCTGATGCTCCTAAATATGGATTAGTGTTCCACCCTCTCAAATCATCATACACACACATACGCGGATACCACTGTGCTATGGTGAAAATTTTTCCGTTTTTTGTATCCAAAACTCCCGTTCTGTCTGAACCTTCTTTTGGAGAAATAAAAGAGAAATCAATTTTAATAGAAACAACTCCTCCTTTTGCTTTCAAATCGTCTGGAAGAAAAATCTGCATTCTTGTATCTGTAATACTGAATTTGGCTTCTTTTTCAACAGATTTCCCTTTTGAAGTAGAAACTATTTTAACCGATTTGATTTTATGACCTCCGTCAAAAATTTCACCTCTTGCGCCATTACGGCTTCCATTTAGTGGTATAAGTGCATTTCCTCTTGAATCGGCTTTGAATAAATTTTGATCCAAATGCATCCAAACAAAAGACAATTTATCATTACTGTTATTGGTATAGGTTACAAGACCAGTACCAGTAATTTCATTTGTCTTTTCGTTTAATTTTGCCGTCAGCTTATAATCAGCTCTGTTCTGCCAATACGCATAGCCAGGTTCACCGCTTGCTGAACGTGTTGGTGTTGCATCTTTAGTATAAAAGAATGGTCCAAAAGCATCATGATAATCATACTTTGAAACGGGTTTGGAAGCAGAAGTCCCAGTAGCCGGAGTTTCTTGACTCCATGAGGAACTAAACACAATTAGTAAAGCCATTTGAAGTAAGGCTCCAAAACGATTGTTTTTCATATGCAGATATTTATTATTTTTTAATTGAAACAGCATCCAAACTTTTGACTTATTATTTGTGCATATTTCATGTTTTTAATCATTCTTAAGCAAATTAATGGAAAAAAAATCAATTTTCTAGTTAAAATTAAGAATTTGATTGATTCTTGTTTTTAATAAAATTTTTGTTTTTCTTCTTTAAATAAAGAATTATAAAATATCTTTACAATAGGATTTTAACACTTAAAAACAAAATTATTGTGACCACAACTATATCAAACTCCATTTTAACTGCTGAAATAAAACATTTAGGAGCCGAATTATGCTCTCTTAAAGATAATTTAAATAAAGAATACATCTGGAATGGAAATCCTGCTTTTTGGGGGAAGCACTCCCCTGTTCTATTCCCAATTGTCGGCACTTTGAAAAACAACACCTATAAGCATAATGATTCTGAATACCATTTGTCCCGTCATGGTTTTGCCCGCGAAATGGAATTTAAACTGATTGAAAAGCAGGAAAACAGCGCTGTTTTTTCATTAACAGCTTCTGAGGAAACCAAAGAAAAATATCCTTTTAATTTTGATCTGCACCTAATTTATACGCTGGAAAACAAAACATTGAAAATAGAATACAAAGTATTCAACAAAGGCGAATCAAAAATACCTTTTTCAATTGGTGCGCATCCAGCATTTGATTTGCCAAATAATTTCGAAAATTACAGCTTGGCTTTTGAAGAAAAAGACTCTTTAGACTATTATTTATTGGAAGACGGCTTAATTTCAAATACAACTAAAACAGTATTATTAGATCAGAATGAATTGCATTTGAATTACAAATTATTTGAGAATGACGCTCTGGTTTTTAAGAATATAAAATCTAAATCAGTTACTATTTTAGAGAATTCGCAACCGTTTTTAAAAGTGAGTTATCCAACTTTTCCTGATTTAGGAATCTGGACACCGCCAAATGCTCCTTTTATTTGTATTGAACCTTGGTTTGGCTATTCGGATACTGTGGATAAATTCGGTTCACTATTGAACAAAGAAGGAATTCAGGTTTTGGAGGCAAATAAAACTTTCCATTCTGCTTTCAGTATTGAAATTCTATAAAATAATTTAAAAAAGTATGCTAGAAATCAATTTTTTACCTTTTCCTGTATTAAAAACGGAACGATTGCTTTTAAGACAAGTAACTGTAAGCGATGCTGATGTTATTTTAGCCTTGCGTTCAAATGACGAAGTCATGAAATATATTCCAAGACCGTATCTTAAAAACAAAGAAGATGCCTTGGAACTTATTGCAATGTTTGATGATAAAATAGAAAACGGAATCGGCATTAACTGGGGAATTACATTCTTGGACAAGCCAAAAGAAATTATAGGAATCATTGGGCATTACCGCATAAAACCTGAACATTACAGAGCCGAAGTGGGCTATATGCTTTTTCCAGAGTACAATGGAAAAGGAATTGTTTCGGAAGCACTGCAAAAGGTGATTGACTATGGTTTTAACGAAATGAAACTGCACTCTATTGAGGCAATTTTGGATCCTGAAAACAAAGGTTCGGAAAGAGTTTTATTGAAAAATGGTTTTGTAAAAGAAGGTCATTTACTTGAAAATGAATACTACGAAGGCCGTTTTCTGGACAGCATGATTTATTCTAAATTGAATAAATAATTTCAGATGGCGGTTAATTATAATTGCTTAAGTTTAAAAATATGAAAATCGAAAAAGCAAGTATAAATGACAATGAGATTTTAACAGCAATAACAAAAAAGTCAAAAGCATATTGGGGATATTCTGAAGAACAAATTTTAAAATGGAATGATAGTTTAACCATTACCGCAACCTATATTGAAACGAATTCTGTTTTTAAATTAATGAATAATGATAAAACTATTGGTTATTATTCTTACCTCATAAAAGATGAAAAGAATGTAATACTTGACAACTTATTTATTTTGCCAGAGCATATTGGAACAGGATTGGGAAAATATTTAATGAGTGATTTTTTAAATCGGATGGTAAACGAAAAGTTTGAAAAAATAACACTTGATTCCGAACCAAATGCTGAAAATTTTTATCTGAAATTTGGTTTCAAAAAAATAGGAGAATTCGAGACTTCTATAAAAGATAGGTTTATGCCAATTATGGAAATGAGTCTTTAAACAGCCAAAATAGTTTTAAGCAATCATAAAAAATATTTCATATTATTAATTATCCTTATGAAAACCAATGCCCTAGCCCTGATAGAAGCGGTATCCTTTTTATAAAGTGATTTTCTTCACTTTATAAAAAGATACAAGCGGATAGCAGGAAACAGCTCCTAATTATTGGATTGAATCTTCGGAAGTGTTTTTATATAGAGATCTTCAACTTGTTTTCGTGCCCAATCGGTTTTTCGCAAAAAGGTAAGACTTGATTTTACACTTGGATTTTCATTGAATGATTTTATCTTGATCAGTTCTCCCAAGATATCAAAACCATAATGCTCTACTAAAGTCTCTACAATTTTTTGAAGTGTAATTCCGTGAAGCGGATCTTTTGATTGTTGTTTTTCCATACCTGCAAATTTATAGCATTTTCCTAAAAACAATTGTTCTTTCATTAATTAGTTCCTAAATTTGCCGTACTATGCAAAAAAACGTAAACATACTCAATAAAAGAGCCCGATTCGATTATGAAATTCTGGAAACCTATACGGCTGGAATTGTTTTGGCAGGAACCGAAATCAAATCCATTCGATTAGGTAAAGCAAATATTACCGAAAGTTTCTGTGAATTTAGTGGCAATGAACTTTTTGCTATCAATACTTATATTGAAGAATATACTTTTGGAAATCAATTCAATCACAAAGCCCGCAGTGAGCGGAAACTGCTATTAAATAAAAGAGAGTTAAAAGGTTTGGCACGCAGTGTTCAAGCTAAAGGTCTGACTATTGTTCCTTTGAAATTATTTACCAATGAAAAAGGAATGGCCAAATTACAGATTGGTCTTTGCCGAGGTAAAAAAACATATGACAAGAGAGAGTCGCTAAAAGAGCAGGATACCAAAAGAGATTTGGACAGAATAAAAAAGGCTTATTAAGTAAAATCCTGCTGAAAAGTTGTTTTGTTTCAAATTACTTTTACTAGTATTACACAAATCATGAGAAAAATTTTAATTGCTTTAATTTGTGTATTACTAGCTAGTTTCTGTAGTAATACTTCAATCGTGTCGAGGCTATGTAGGCGGTTACGGAATGGGTGATTAAAAAATATTCTCTCAAACTCTTTTACTTTTTAACATAGAAACTCAACTTAGCTTATTCAGCAGATCCATTTATCAATACATCATACATTATAAAACAAAAAACCATTCACTTAAGAATGGTTTTTGTAAAGTAGTATATATTATTTAAATCCTACAATCTGTTCTTCGGCAGCGATAACTTCTTCTACAAATTTTTTGTATTCTAAATAATCATTCGGCTTTATGTTATCCCAAAGAATGGTTACCTCTCGTTTAACTTTCAGTGAATTATTCTTTAAAAGTTCAAATTGTAAAGTGTAATTCTGATTCTTAAATGCGAAGGTTTTGCTTTCTGGTATTTCAGAGAATTTCTTTCCTTCTGGTATGTTCAAGATAACTTCCGACTCATATTTATTATTATTTTCATAAAAGAAATAATTAATATCAAATTTCCTGTTTTCGGCAGCAATAATATCTCTTGTGTACACTTTATCAATAAAAGGAATTTCGGTTATCTTAAGTGTCCCTACTTTTTGCAGATTTTCATTAATTGAAAATTTAGTTTCGTAAGTAAGCACTTTATCAAATGTTTCATTAGACAAAAGCTTTACCGACTGCAGGCTAACCAATTTTTGCAATTGCTTATTATAACCTTTCTCTATTTCTTTTTCTCTAATCTCTTTTGTAGTCGCATCCGAAAACAGCTCATTGTAGTATGATTTGGTAGCTCCTTCAATAGTATGCGTATTCACGAATGTTTTGGATTTATCATCTAAAGTTACTACAGAAGAAGTTTTTAAGCTGTTTTGAATTGCAGCATCAAAAGGGATATTTATTAATTTGGAAGTCTCATTCTCCTTTTTATCAAACGAAATAACTAATGCATTTGCATTGTATAATGAACTTGGAAGCATTCTGTAAGGCAAATATTTATCTGTAAGTTCCAGGAAAACTACTTTGCTATCGATTTTTGTCTGTACGATGCAATGATTGAAATCCCTTGAAGGCAAGCGCATCGAATTGAACCCGTTATCATTTGTTGAAACCAAAACCAAATTAGATTTTAATCCTGCACATTCAGATAATGCTACAAACAAAGTAGAAACATCTTTGCAGTCACCTAACTTTGTTGTAATTGTTTTAGATGGTTTTTGGGGAACATAACCGCTTTGTCTGAAATCCAAAGAGCTGTAAGTAATGTTTTTTTCAATATAGGAATAGATTGCTTTTGCTTTTTCATCATCACTCAAATTAGCTGTTCCTTTTGGAAAAATAGTATTGAAAGCATCTTTCGTAATTTTATCTAATTTTAAATTTTTCTTTACCAAATCCGAATACCAATTCGAAATATCACTCCATGATTTTATGGTTCCAACTTCAATAGCGTTTGTTAGATCACTCGAAATTGGCGCATAATCCTCTTTTAGCGATAAAGCAGGAATATTGCTTCTTTTCCAAATACTGCAGTTCTTACCATTTATTTTTCTATTGACAGCAACTACATCGCCATTGCTAAAATCAGTATAATACTTACAGTCTTCCGGACTTATCAATGCAAAAACAGCCTCGGTAGACGGGTATTCACTGTCAAAATAACAAGACAGATTAAAATCTTTATAGAAACGGCCTGTTCCGTTTTCGATGCGTTCGTATTCTATATAAATAACATCTCCAACTTTTAAATTTGAAAACACCAACAAATCATTTCCTTGTTCTGCAGGAACTATGGTTCCGTCTACTTTAATAATTTCAGATTTTAAAACCGTATTACTATCCAAGCTTATCGAATATTCTTTCATCTTTTCGATTCCAGTCTCAGACGTTATTTCGTACAAATAAGATATTCTGGATTTTCTTCCGCCTTCTGGAAAAACATTTACGATATATTCGTCCAGTAATAGTAAAACTCCATAGTCGCTTTTTAATTTAGAATTTCTTCTGGATTTAGCCAATTTATAAATATCCTTTGTAGCTACTTCATCAATTTCATCAGGAATTTTAGAAATATCATACAGCTGTTTTCTCAGTTTTCCATTGCCTGAATTATGAATCAAAGACTGACGAATGTACTTCTCTGCTTCTTTACTATTTTTCATAAGATTATAAATCGTAGCTTTCTTTTCCATATTTGTAAACGAATAAGGAAAATTGCTCAGATTTTCATCAATTACTGCCAATGCTTCTTCATATTTATTGGCATTAGCCAAAATAGTGATGTAATCATTTCTGAATACATTTATATTAGCATATTCCTTAATCCTTCTTTTTACAATTCTCTCAACTGCAGCCTTATCATTCAGCTCATCATAGTATGTAATCAGCAGATTATCAACTTCATTTATTATTTTATCTTTCGATAATTCTTCTAAAATAGCAACAGTCTTTGCTTTGTCATTTTTTAATTTCAAGTATAAAGTAGCCGATGCAATTTTGAACTTTTCATTCCCATTAGTGTCTTTATCTATATCTTTCAATAATCGGAACATTTCCTCAACATCTTCTTTTTTGGATGCAATTAAAAAATCAAACATCAGCTCATAAAAACGCTGTTTGTATTTTTTGGAACGGTCTCTATAAGTCTCCAGTTCAGCGATAGAAGAGTTTTGAAGCCACTTGCCATCTAATATTTTTATAAATGTTACATAATAATAATCGATGTCATTTTTCTCAATATTTTTTATGATCTCCTGTTTCTGTTGCTCTTCATCACCAATTAAATCATAATAACGGATAAAATAGCTTGCAATAAGAGAACTGTTTGGGTATTTCTCATCCAGACCTTCTATCGCATCATAAGCTTCAATATATTTGCTGTTTGACTCATAAGCCGTGTACTGAAATAATTTGTACAATAAATTATTCGGGTTCTTTTTTACCAGATTATCAAAATATACTTCATAATCTAATTTTAAAACTTCAGCCTCAGCTGTATCCGTTTTCGCAACAGTATATGGCAAGTATGTTTTACTGAATTTCAAATCATTAGGGGCTGTATAATCTAGATTTTTTACTTGTGCCGAAAAATAATCACTGCCTCCATGAACGGATAATTTAAAAAGCAGTCTGTTAACTCCTTTTTCTAAATCAATTTTTAAAGTATAAGCATCAAGATTTGTTCTCTTAATATCTTGGTTAAAATAGATTTCCTTATCATTCAAAAATACTTTCAATCCTTGACTGGCACCAAAACGCAGGAGAAAATTTTTCTTTTCAGGCGAATCTATAAAAGTTTGAGCATATATAATGCCGCTTCCATATTCTCCTTCATTTGTAAAAAACTGATACGCATCATTTTCTACATCTTTGGGATTATACCAGCCAATTTTACCATTACTGTTGGCGTCAAAAAGTTTATCGTTTTTAGCATAAGTTTCAGGTTCGTATTCGATTTCTAAACCACTCCCGTTTAAATTTTCGAAGACACCGCAAAACTGCCATTGCGTTATGGTTCCTATATCCGAAAAAGATTTTTGAGCCGCCTCAAACTGCATTCTTTTACGTTCGAATATTGCTTTTCGGTATTTTACAATAGGTAAATCTTTAAATTTAGGTGATGAAGCCAGATAATCAATTTTAGTATAAGTCAAATCATTACAGGCATCTGTCGAAATATCACTCAATATCATATCCTTATTAATAAAAGGAGCAATATAATATTGTGAATTTGGAAGCTTTTCTAAGTTTTTAAGCAGCGTTTCATCAAAACTTACTTTTCCGGACTGTTCATCTATAAAAGCATCCAAAAACAGCAAATCAATGTTAGTTGTTTTGGTTTTTGCAAATTGCTTATCAAATAGGATTCTGGCTTCATCCCGCTTGTTATTAATCAATAAATTCAGAACGTTTGTGTAATCTTGGGAATAAATAAAATTGGTAAAAAACAGTAAAAACAGAATAGTAATTTTCTTCATAATTTTTGGTTGATTAAATAGCTTTTTAATTTTTATCTTCTAATAAAGGAACGAAACGAAATTGTCCAAATTCATGCTTTTCAAATTGAGTTTCATTGACACGAATAAGCATAGTCATAATTTGAACATCCTCACCTAAAGGAATAACAAGCCTTCCTCCTATTTTGAGCTGAGCCATCAATGGCTGCGGAATTATTGGAGCACCAGCTGTAACAATGATACTGTCAAAAGGAGCATGATTGGGTAATCCTTTGTATCCATCACCAAAAGAAAGATGTTTAGGACGAATTCCCAGTTTAGGAAGCAAAACAGAAGTTTGTTTGAAGAGTTCATTTTGTCTTTCGACAGAAAAAACCTGAGCTCCCATTAAACACAAAACAGCCGTTTGATAACCCGAACCTGTTCCAATCTCCAAAACTTTATGCCCTTTTTGAATTTCTAATAACTGCGATTGGAAAGCTACGGTATAAGGTTGGGAAATAGTCTGACCTGCAGCAATAGGAAAAGCCTTATCCTGATATGCGTAATCTTCAAAACTTGAATTTAAAAATAAATGGCGGGGGATTTTCTTGATAGCTTCAAGGACATTTTTATCAGTAATCCCTTTTTGCTGCAAAACAGTTACTAATTGATTTCGAAGTCCTTGATGCTTGGCTGTATCTCTCAAAATTTAAGGTTTTATTTAGAACAAAAATAGAAAACTAAATCAATTTACAATCCAAAACAAAATCTAATTCTTATTGTAATATAATAATGAATGTGCTTCTAATTTAGTAATTTTACAAGTTGGAATTTCTTATTTAATTACTATTTTTGTGGAAACATCATTATTATGCTGAAAATTGGAGTATTGGGTGCCGGACACCTCGGTAAAATACATTTGCGTTTATTACAACAATCTGAAAAATATGAATTAGTTGGTTTCTATGACCCCAATCAGGAAAACGCTGAAAAAGTAAGTAAAGAATTTGGTTATAAAAATTTCAGTACCATTGCAACATTAATTCATGCTGTTGATGTTATTGATATTGTTACCCCTACTCTATCGCATTATAAATGTGCCAAAGTAGCGATCAAATCTGGAAAACACGTTTTTATTGAAAAACCAATTTCCAATACGGTTGAAGAAGCGGATGAAATCATTGCATTAGCAAAAGAATTCAACGTAAAAGGTCAGGTTGGTCATGTCGAAAGATTCAATCCAGCCTTTATCGCTACCAAAAACATGATTGAAAATCCAATGTTTATTGAAACACACCGTTTGGCCGAATTCAATCCCCGCGGTACCGATGTTCCTGTTGTTCTGGATTTAATGATACATGATATTGACGCTATATTAAGTGTTGTAAAATCTAAAGTAAAAAACATTAGCGCCAGTGGTGTCTCCGTTATAAGTGACACACCCGATATTGCAAATGCCCGAATTGAATTCGAAAATGGATGTGTAGCCAATTTGACCGCCAGCCGAATTTCAATGAAAAACATGCGCAAATCAAGATTCTTTCAAAAAGATGCCTACATCTCAGTTGACTTTCTTGAGAAAAAATGTGAAGTCGTTAAAATGAAAGACGCTCCGGAAGTTCCAGGCGATTTTGATATGATTTTACAAAATGCCGAAGGAGTAAAAAGACAAATCTATTTCTCTAATCCTGAGGTACAGCAAAACAACGCTATTCTTGACGAATTAGAATCATTTGCTGATGCTGTCAATAACGATACAACTCCTGTAGTTACATTAGAACAAGCTACTGACGCTTTGAGAGTTGCTTATCAGATTATTGATTGTTTTAAAAAATAAAAATAAAAAATCATATTAAAGTTTAAGGTTTAAAGTCAATTACCAGTCTTTAAATTTTAAACTTTTTTAACTTATAAAAAGTAAAAAATGAAAATTATAGCCGTAATCGGAGCTGGAACTATGGGTAACGGAATTGCCCATACTTTTGCACAAAGTGGTTTCACCGTAAAATTAATTGACGTTTCCGAAAAATCATTAGATAAAGGAATGGCAACAATCTTTACAAATTTAGACCGAATGGTTTCTAAAGGAACCATAACCGAAGAAGACAAAGCCAAAACAATTACCAATATTATTACTTATACTGATATTAAAGATGGTGTCGTAGGTGCCGATTTGGTTGTTGAAGCGGCTACCGAAAATGTAGAATTAAAACTGAACATTTTCAAACAATTGAATGAAGCTTGTTCCCATAACACTATTTTGGCAACCAATACTTCATCGATTTCCATTACTCAAATCGGAGCCGTTGTAGCGCATCCGGAACGTGTAATAGGAATGCACTTTATGAATCCGGTGCCAATTATGAAACTTGTAGAAATCATTCGCGGTTATAACACAAGTGACGAGGTGACAAGCATCATAATGAAGTTGTCCGAAAAACTGGGTAAAACACCTGTTGAAGTTAACGATTATCCAGGTTTTGTAGCGAACCGAATTTTGATGCCGATGATTAATGAAGCAATCGAAACTCTGTACAACAAAGTAGCAGGTGTTTATGAAATTGACACGGTTATGAAACTCGGAATGGGGCATCCGATGGGACCTTTACAACTAGCGGATTTTATTGGTCTTGATGTTTGTCTAGCAATCCTAAATGTTATGTACGATGGTTTCAAAAACCCAAAATATGCTCCTTGTCCGTTATTAGTAAATATGGTGAGAGCTGGAAAATTAGGCGTAAAATCAAGCGAAGGTTTTTATGATTATAGCGAAAGTAAAAAAGCGGAGAAGATTTCGAAGCAGTTTGTTTAATCTTAGTATTTTAATCTCACTTTGAAAATGGGAGAATGTCGTTTTTGCCAGATAATTCATGGAGATAGAAAAAATGAGGAAATCATTTATGAAGATAATGAATTTATCATTATTACTGATAAGTATAGAAAAACAAGCCTAGGATCAATTTGTTTATTAATACCTAAAAATCATTTAAAAAACATATTAGAACTTACTGGTGAACATTCTAAAAGATTAGTTCCTATTTTAAATCTAGTAAGTAAAGCGATGCAAAGTGCCTATAAAAATAAAGGGATTCGAATTTGGACTGCTGTAAATAAAGAAGCAGGACAATCAGTCTTTCATTGTCACATTCATATTGTACCTTGTGATTCGTTAAAAGACAGAATGATAGCCAACTTTCCAGGTATTTATGATTTAAAAAGACGAGTTTTAAAATTTGGAAATAATGAATTACGGGCAAATGAGAATTTTAAACTTGCTGAAAAATTAAGAACTAAAATTAAACTATTACAATAGATGAGCATTCAATCCAATCTGCAAAATATAAAATCAATTCTCCCGGAACATGTCACTCTAGTAGCGGTTTCCAAAACCAAACCCGTTCCTGATTTAATGGAAGCCTATAATGCTGGTCAGCGGATTTTTGGCGAAAACAAAATCCAGGAAATGGCCGATAAATGGGAACAAATGCACAAAGACATCGAATGGCACATGATAGGTCACGTACAAACCAATAAAGTCAAATACATGGCTCCTTTCGTGAGTTTGATTCACGGAGTGGACAGTTTGAAATTACTGGAAGAAATAAACAAACAAGCGCTAAAAAACAATCGGATTATCGATTGTTTACTTCAAATATACATCGCCGAAGAAGAATCAAAATTTGGACTTGATGAAGAAGAACTTTCAGTACTCCTTGCTTCTCCAGCTTTCAAAGAAATGAAAAACATTAGAATCGTAGGTTTAATGGGAATGGCTACTTTTACAGATAATCAAAACCAAATCAAAAAGGAATTTTCGCATTTGAAATCAATTTTTGATGGATTACAATCACTGCAAACTGCAAACTGTAAACTGCAAACTGTTTCGATGGGAATGTCTGGCGATTACCAATTAGCAATTGCATGTGGAAGTACAATGGTTCGGATTGGAAGTAGTATCTTTGGAGGGCGATAGAAAATATTAGATTCAAAATAATTATTTTTGATTTAAGATTTAAAAAACTGATTACTAAAAACTGTAAACTGAATACTGAATTTTGTACGCCATACTCGACATAGAAACCACAGGAGGACAATTCAACGAAGAAGGAATTACGGAAATTGCTATCTATAAATATGATGGGCATGAAATTGTTGATCAATTTATCAGTTTAATTAACCCTGAAATTCCCATTCAGCCCTTTGTTGTAAAACTCACGGGCATAAATAACGAAATGCTTCGCGGTGCGCCAAAGTTTTTTGAAGTAGCCAAACGCATTATCGAAATGACAAACGACTGCGTTCTTGTAGCACACAATGCCTCATTTGATTATAGAATCCTCCGCACAGAATTCCGCCGTTTGGGATATGATTTTAATATAAAAACCCTTTGTACTGTCGAATTATCACAACGGTTAATGCCCGAACAGCCTTCGCACAGTCTTGGGAAACTGGTAAGAGCTCTTGGAATCCCTATGGCTGACAGACACAGAGCCAGTGGTGATGCCATGGCAACAGTCAAACTCTTTAAAATGCTTTTGGACAAAGATTTAGAAAAAACCATCACAAAAGAGCTTATCAAATTTGAAGTCATCAAAGGCGTTTCACCAAAATTATTAGACATAATTGAAAGCCTTCCTTCTAAAACAGGTATTTATTACATCCATCGGGAAGACGGAACCATCATATTTATTGGCCAAAGCAAAAACATTAAAAAAAGAGTCAATCAGCATTTTACAGGCATAACCAGCAGTGCCAAAAAAATCCAGACCGAAGTCTTTACGGTAACTTTTGAAGAAACAGGCAGTGAATTAATAGCGTTATTAAAAGAAGCCGAAGAAATAAAGAAAAACCGTCCCATTTACAACCGAATGGCGCGCAAAAATACTTTATCGTGGGCTATTTATGCCGAAAAAGACCAAAACGGATATCTGAACTTAAACCTCCAGAAAGCCGATGGGCGAAAAAAAGAGATAACCGCATTTGCTAACCAGCTGGAAGGGAAAAACGCTCTCAATCATATTACAGCCGATTATCAGCTGTGTCCTAAATTTACTGGTCTTTCTGTTTCAAAAACTCCCTGCGCACAGCATGATAACAATCAATGCGATGGTGCCTGCATTGGACAAATAACCGCTGACGAATACAATTCGAGAGTTCAGGTTTTCATCGACAAAAACCTCTTTGAGAACAAAAACATGATTATCATTGACAGAGGAAGAAAAACAGGAGAACACAGTGCCATATTGATCGAAAAAGGAATTTGCAAAGGATACGCATTTTATGATTTAAATTATCAGATTATAAACCCCGAAATCCTAAAAAACATCCTAATTCCCATCCCCAATAATAGAAACACCAGAGCTTACATTCAAAGCTATTTAAGAAAAAACAGAGTGCAGAAAATTATTAATTTCTAATCCAAAAACATAAAATAGAATATTAGCAGCTAATCCAGCTGTACACTGCAACTCCTCATTATTCCAGCAGTTTTTCTAAGGCATAAAAGGAGCTTCTTCCAGTCGCTCTTTTATACCAATAAAAACAAACTGGAATAACTCCGGGGTTTTCGTTACCATCTGGGCTAGTGACACCATTACGTTAAAAAGAGAAAATGAAAACATTGCAATAAAACGAAATGAAATATTTAATCACCATAGTCGGACCAACTGCCATAGGAAAAACAGCCTTGAGCATCCAATTGGCCAATCATTATAACTGTGACATCATTTCCTGTGACAGCCGGCAGTTTTTCAAAGAAATGACTATAGGAACAGCCGTGCCTAACAAGGAAGAACTGGCATCTGCAACACATCATTTCATTCAAAACAAATCTATTTTTGATAATTATACCGTAGGCGATTTTGAAAAAGAAGCGCTTATAAAAATAGAAGAATTGTTTGAAAACAATAATTACGCAATACTTGTTGGAGGTTCTGGATTGTACGTAGATGCTATATTAAAAGGCTTTGACGAGTTTCCATCTATTGACCCATCCATTAGAGAAAAAGTAAACACAGATTATGAAAATCATGGAATTGAATATTTACAGCAACTGTTAAAAAAACTTGACCCTATATATTTTCAAAAAATCACTTCCGAAAATCCTCAAACCTTACAGAACCCGCAGCGCATGATGCGTTTTGTAGAAGTTTGCCTAGGAACTGGAAAACCGTATTCCTCTTTTTTAAATCAAAAGAAAAATAACCGCAATTTCACCCCCATTCTAATTGGCTTAGAAGCTGAAAGAAACGTCATTTACGATAGGATAAACCAGCGAGTGGAAATTATGCTCAATGAAGGACTTTTGGCGGAAGCCGAAACATTATATCCAAGCAAAGAACTAAATGCTTTGCAAACGGTTGGATATAGAGAATTGTTCAGTTATTTTGATGAAGAATTCACATTGCCATTTGCCATCGAAGAAATCAAAAAAAACACCCGAAGATTTTCAAAACGCCAGCTTACATGGTTCAAACGAAATGAAAACACTAAATGGTTTTATTATCAAACGGAACTCCAAGAAATAATTGATCATATAGACAATCACCAAAAATATTAAATCTGCAACCTTAAATCTTAATTTCAATGCCAATTTCACAAGACTTCACATCTATATTAAGCAAAGACTGGGAAATCAATTTTACTCAATGCACGCCCAACGGCTATTTAAAATACACTGATTTATGTAATTTACTGCAGTTAACTGCGGCGGCACATTCTGAAGTTGGCGGGATCAGCTTCACAGATATGCAGGAATTTAATCAAGCTTGGGTTTTGAGCAGAATGCGTGTAGAAATTACCCAATTACCTAAATGGAGAGATGTTGTAACCGTAAAAACTTGGATCAATTCATTAGAAAACTCTCGTTCGGTACGGGCGCTTGAAATGTATGTTAACGGCAAAAAAATAATCGGCTGCGAAACTTTTTGGGCTGTCTTCAACACCAAAGCCCGCAGACCAGAACCTTTGGCACTGCCGTATGAGCATTTTGAATTATATCCTGAAGACAAAGCAACACAAGAAACGTTCTCTAAAATAAACTTCAGTAATGAAACTGAAATGGTCTTTGAAAAAGTCGTGGCACTGTCAGATTTAGATATTGTCAATCATGTCAACAATGTAAAATACTTGGAATGGTGTATTGATTTTGTAGATTCAGATTTGATTTTAAAACAAAAAATTAAAAGTTTTGAAATGAACTACTTAAAGGAATTATCGTTGAAAGACAAAGTTGTCATTCACGAAAACTTAACTTCTGAAGCCATGATTTTTAGCATTACCAAAGAAGATAAAACCTGTTTTGCGCTACAAATTAATTGGAAATAAATATTTTTAGACACAATGCAAAAAAAAGATTGAACTCCCATAACTCAAACTTTCGTTTCTACCCATATAATTTAAAAAAAACTAATTCGCCGTTAGCTTATTGGAATTTGTACTTTGCTCCATATTACTGACTTTCAATAAATAATTACCTTCGGGTAATGTAGTGATATCAATTTCATTTTTGTCGCCACTCAATACTTTTAAAGCTTGTGAAGAATAAATTTCAGAAATTTTAGGATTCATAATTTCTACAGGGGTAGACAATACTACATTCGATTTTACTGCTGCTTTTTTGGGCGTTGTTTTTACAACAGTTTTTTTCACTGCTCCTTTAGCAGTAACAGGTACTGCAGGTTCATCATTTGAAACCAATATAGAACCGCTGTTGTACATTGAAGCCACTTCTTCCGCAGATAAAACAACATTATAATTTTTTAAATCATCTATATCTGCATTCATGCTAACTGCCGAACCCATTTTACCTATCCCAAAGACCACTGAGAAATTTAATTTTATAGAGCAAATAGAAGATTTAATCAATTCGGCGTTTCTATAATTTTTTGAAGTGAGTCCATCATAAGTTACGATATAATTAAACCAAGTACCCGAGGCAATTGTTGTAGTGACAATAACATCATTTTCAGGACCAAAACTCGCAAGATTCAAATCTGAATATGAAGTTGTTGTACTTTGCTGCAGTAAACCAAAATACTGCGCATTAGCCATAGCCCCATATATAATTAGACGTAGAAACATCATTATACTTCACCCAAACAGAAACCGTTCTTTTAGAATTAGATAGAGGTAAATTAGTATAGGTGCTTCAAGAACATTATTAACAATGCGCAAAGCGCCATTAACAGTTCCCGTTCTGTCTTTTACAAATTTAGCATCACCCAAAAATGAAATTGTATTCGATGTATTGCTAAGAGTACCATTAAAACTAAATTCTTGAATTACATTTTGAGCATTAATTAAAACAGAAAAAACTAACGCTACTGTGAGGAGTATAATTCTTATCATAAGTTAAATTTGCAGAAAAACGTGTGGTCTCATTTATCTATATCAAATTTATAACTACTTCATAACTATAGCCTAAATATTTCGATAAACTGTAAAAACACTCGTTTAATCCACTAAAAAAATAATTTTGAAATACTAAATGTTTAATAAAAATTAAGATTGATTTCATCAAAAATTATCACAAATTTAACTATATCACTATTAAATCAAAAAACAGCTAAACCACATAAAAACCTTAAACGCTTCAACTTAAATGAATATTTTTTAATTGATAGAAAAGAAAATATTATTTCAATACCATTGCTCAGTTTAAACCATAAAAAAAACTCCAGATTCATCTGGAGCTTTTATATATGGAGTAAATAATTTTATTTAATAAATTCTATTTTCTGCACTTCTTCTTCATTAATACTATCAAAGAATCCTTGATCATTCATCCAATCATCGCTGAATACTTTGCTCATATAACGTGAACCATGATCAGGAAAGATAGCAACTACATTACTGTTTGCGTCAAATTCCCCTTCTTCTGCATATTGCTTGATTGCCTGCATTACCGCTCCTGATGTGTAACCAACGAACAAGCCTTCTTTTCGGGTTACTTCTCTTGCAGCGTGAGCACTTTCTTCATCAGAAACTTTTATAAATTTATCGATGATATCAAAATCTGTTGCTGACGGAATTAAATTTTTTCCTAATCCTTCTATTCTGTAAGGGTAAATTTCATCATTATCAAATTCTCTTGTTTCATGATACTTTTTCAAAACAGAACCAAAAGCGTCAACACCAAGTATTCTAACATTCGGATTTTGCTCCTTAAGATATTTTGCAGTTCCTGAAATTGTTCCTCCAGTTCCGCTACAAGCAACAAGGTGAGTTATTTTGCCATTTGTTTGTTTCCAAATCTCTGGACCTGTAGTTTTATAATGGGCATCAATATTTAACTGATTAAAATACTGGTTGATATAAATCGATCCTTTTGTTTCTTCATGCAACCGCTTTGCTACATTGTAATAAGAACGATCGTCATCTGCAGAAACGTGTGCTGGGCAGACATATACTTTTGCTCCCAAGCTCCTTAGCATATCAATCTTATCTTTTGAAGATTTTGAGCTTACCGCAAGAATACAATTGTACCCTTTTATAATGCTTACCATTGCTAAACTAAATCCGGTATTACCAGAAGTTGTTTCGATAATGGTGTCACCTGGAGACAAAATACCTCTTTTTTCTGCTTCTTCGATGATGTATAAAGCTATTCTATCTTTTGATGAGTGTCCCGGATTAAAAGACTCTACTTTTGCATAGAAGTTTCCCTTTAAATTCTCGGTTACACTGTTTAGTTTAATAAGTGGAGTATTACCTATTAACTCTAAAACATTATTATAAGCATTTATTTCTTCTTTCATAAAAAAATAGTTTATCTGAGAGCATTTTTTTAATTCACCCCGATATGATGCAAATCTAACAAAAAAAATCTAATTAGTTTTCAATTTTCTCTAAATCTAATAAAAAACTATACTCTTTTGCCAATTCTTTAATAGCTTCAAAGCGGCCTGATGCTCCACCATGACCTGCATCCATATTTGTATCCAAAAACAAGAGGTTTTCATCAGTTTTTAAAGCACGTAATTTAGCCACCCATTTAGCTGGTTCCCAATATTGTACCTGCGAATCATGAAGCCCGGTTGACACATACATATTTGGATATTTTTGCGGTACAACATTATCATACGGCGAGTAGGATAACATATACTCATAATATTTTTTTACGTTGGGATTACCCCATTCATCATATTCTCCTGTTGTAAGCGGAATACTATTGTCAAGCATTGTAGTAATAACATCCACAAATGCAACTTGAGCAATAACTCCGTTGTATAATTCGGGTGCATTATTAACCACAACTCCCATTAATAATCCTCCTGCAGAACCTCCTTCGGCATACAAATGTTGTGGTGAAGTATATTTTTCGGCAATTAGAAATTTCGAACAATCAATAAAATCGGTAAATGTGTTTTTCTTTTTCAACAGCTTGCCGTCCTCATACCATTGCCTCCCTAAGTCTTCTCCTCCGCGTATGTGCGCAATAGCAAAAATAAAACCTCTATCGAGCAAGGTCAATCGCGTTGAAGAAAAAGTTGCATCCATTGAATGACCATAAGAGCCATAAGCGTATTGAAGTAACGGATTCGTGCCGTCTTTCTTCAATCCTTTTCTATAAACCATAGAAATAGGAATTTTAACTCCATCTTCAGCTGTAGCCCAAACTCGTTCCTCTGTATAATTATTTTTATCAAACTTTCCGCCCAATACTTCCTGCTCTTTTTTGATTTCTTTGGATTTAGTCTTCATATTAAAATCAATAATCGAAGAAGGCGTTGTCATAGACTGATATCCATATCGCAGTATATCAGTATCAAAATCAATATTCGAACTTGTATAGGCAGTATAAGTTTCGCTTTCAAAAGGCAGGTAATACTCCTCTTCTCCGCTCCAAGGCATTATTCTGATTTTATTCAGGCCGTTTTCACGCTCTTCTACAACCAAAAAATCTTTGAAAATCTCAATATCTTCCAATAAAACTTCCTTTCGGTGCGGAATAACTTCTACCCAATTGGCTTTTGATGTTTTGTTTGCAGGAGTTTTCATCAGTTTAAAATTGACAGCTTTATCCTTATTGGTCATAATATAAAAACTGTCCCCATAATGATTGATGCTGTATTCCAATCCGCGAACCCGTTTCTGGAAAATCTTAAATTCGCCATCAGGATTATCGGCATCCAGAATTTGATATTCCGTCGTTAATGTGCTTTCGGATTCAATTGCTAAGTATTTCCTAGACTTAGACTTAGCAATTTCAACATTGAAAGTTTCATCTTTTTCAAAATAAACTAACACATCATCGGTTTGTTTTGAACCTAATTTATGCTTGAAAATTTTATCCGAACGCAAAGTAACATCGTCCTGATCCGAGTAAAATATCGTTTTATTATCATTGGCCCAAACGGCGCTGCCAGTAACATTTTCTATTTTGTCTTCTAGAATTTCGTTGGTTTCTAAGTTTTTGATTTGAATCGTATAAATCCTTCTCCCAACAATGTCAAAACTAAAAAGTGCTAACTTATTATCAGGACTAATACTCAAAGCACCCAACTGAAAATAAGGCTTATCCTTTGCCATTTCGTTGCAGTTAAACAATATTTCTTCTTTTGCAGAAAGGCTTTCTTTTTTTCGAGAATAAATGGGGTAATCCTGCCCTTTTTCAAAACGGGTAATATAGTAATAGCCATTAAACAAATAAGGAACCGATTGATCGTCTTCCTTTATTCTGCTTTTCATTTCCTCAAAAAGGGAAGCTTGAAAATCTTTAGTATGTGCCGTTTTTTCTTGGTAATAGGCATTTTCCTGATTCAAATAATCAATAACCTCTGGGTTTTCCCGATCATTTAACCAAAAATAATTATCGATTCTAACTTCACCAAATTTCTTTAATTTCTTAGGAATTATTCTGGCTACAGGAGGTAAACTATTTTCTGGCATTGTTTGCGCGTGTTTTTAGTATTTAAAAATGCAAAAATAACACAAAGCGATTTCAAAACGAATCCGTTTTAAACCTTATTTAACGTATATAAAAATCTAATTCAGTAATTTTGCTTTTCAATAATTTAAAAATCATCAAAATGGATTTAATGGGAATGATGGGTAAACTTAAAGAAACCCAACAGAAAATCGAAGATACTAAAAAACGTTTAGACAACGTACTAATTGACGAACAAAGTACTGACAATTTGCTAAAAGTCACTTTGACCGCCAATACCAAAATTAAATCAATCACCATTGATGATTCTCTTTTAGAAGACAAAGAACAACTGGAAGATTACTTGATTTTGGTAATGAATAAAGCCATTGAAAAAGCTTCAAAAATTAACCAAGCCGAATTGGATGCCGTTGCCAAAATGGACATGCCGATGATTCCAGGAATGGAAAATATGTTTAAATAAAACCCAAAAGGGTTTAAAAAGTTTAATTTTGTTTAAAATGGTTTAAGAGTTTAAATACGTTTTTATCGCAAAAAAATGAGCGCGTAAAAAAAATAAAGCCCAAATTCTATCTCAGAATTTGGGCTTTATAATTATATGATGAAAATGAATGTTCTCATTTCATGAAAACGTATTCAACCATTTTAAACCTTTAAACAATTTAAACTCTCAAACACCATTTAAACCTACAAAGTAATCTTCTGCAACGTTTCCAAAACATACGTATGCATCACTTCTTTGTAGTCCAGATGGGTTACAATCCTAAGTTTTCCATGCCCTAAAGAACTTATCAAAATATTTTTTTCTTTCAGTTTTTCGATAAGCAGTTTTTCACTCAGCCCTTCCCGTACCGAAAAAATCAAAATATTAGTTTCCACCGGTTCGATTGTACCAATCCAGGAAACTCTTGATAAAACTCCAGCAATTTCTCTGGCTCTTCTGTGGTCATCCACCAACTTGGCAATATTATTGTCCAATGCAAAATTTCCCGCAGCTGCCAAATATCCCACCTGACGCATACCTCCTCCCAATATTTTTCGAATCCTTAACGCTCTATGAATAGTAGCTTTATCTCCCAAAAGCACCGATCCAATTGGCGCCCCCAATCCTTTGGACAAGCAAACCGAAATCGTATCAAACAAAGCACCAAATTCTCTAGGGTGCTGTTTTTTGGCAACCACAGCATTCCAAATTCGAGCTCCGTCCAAGTGAAATTTCAAATCATTAGCAACACAAACCGCTTTTATTCTCTTTAATTCTTCAAGATCATAACAAGCCCCACCACCTTTATTTGTTGTGTTTTCCACACATACCAAACTCGTTAAAGGGCTGTGATAAAACTCAGGATCATTAATCGCTCCAGCTACTTGCTCGGCTGTAATCATACCACGATCTCCATCCAGCAAACAGCAGGAAACACCACTGTTAAACGAAACTCCCCCTCCCTCATAATGATACACATGAGCATATTTATCGGCAATTAATTGCTCTCCGGGCTGTGTGTGCAATTTAATTGCCGTTTGATTCGCCATAGTTCCAGACGGAAAAAAAAGTCCCGCTTCCATACCAAACATTGCAGCCAAACGAGCCTCTAGCGCTATAACCGTAGGATCCTGCTTGTACACATCATCCCCCACTTCGGCGTTAAACATGTATTGTAGCATTTCCACCGATGGTTTGGTAATCGTATCGCTTATCAAATTTATTTCCATAATCTAAAAACTATATCCTATTTTTGCATTCAAAACCAGTAAAGTTATTAGGAGCTAATCCTGCTATCCGCTATATCTTTTCCTGGCTAAAGAAGCCAGAAAAAGGATGTCGCTACTATCAGGGCTAAAAAACGCTTAACCTAATAATTTTCGATACAAAATTACTATAAATTTATGACAACTACCGAACAAATAAAAGGTATTGTGGAACGCCTTGGTGCGTTGAGGAGGTATCTTTGACGTTGATGCCAAACTTATCGAAATAGCCAACGAAGAAGAAAAAACCTTCGCTCCTGATTTTTGGAATAACGCCAAAGAAGCCGAAATTCTTGTAAAAAATCTTAGAAGTAAAAAGAAATGGATTGAAGATTACAACAAAGCTGTCGACATGACAGACGAGTTGCAGCTTGCCTATGATTTCTACAAAGAAGGAGAGTTAACAACAGAAGAATTAGACGATCAGTACAACTCAACTGAAGCACATATTGAAGCAATAGAATTCAAAAATATGCTTTCAGAAGAAGGTGATAGTTTGAGTGCAGTTCTTCAAATTACAGCAGGTGCCGGCGGTACCGAAAGTTGCGACTGGGCCGAAATGCTCATGCGCATGTACATGATGTGGGCCGAAAAAGAAGGTTACAAAATCAGAGAACTGAATTTTCAAAAAGGCGATGCTGCGGGAATAAAAACCGTGACACTCGAAATTGAAGGCGACTACTCTTTTGGATACCTAAAAGGCGAGAACGGAGTACATAGATTGGTACGTATTTCTCCTTTTGACAGTAATGCCAAAAGACATACATCATTTGCTTCAGTTTATGTATATCCATTGGTTGATGACACTATTGAAATTGAAATTAACCCAGCAGACATCGAAATTGTAACCGCTAGATCCAGTGGTGCCGGAGGTCAAAACGTGAACAAAGTAGAAACCAAAGTCCAATTAACGCATAAACCAACAGGAATTCAGATTCAGTGTTCGGAAACACGTTCGCAACATGACAATAGAAACCGAGCAATGCAGATGTTACGTTCTCAATTGTATGAAATTGAGCTTAAAAAACAACAAGAACAGCGTTCTGATATTGAAGCCGGAAAAATGAAAATTGAATGGGGATCTCAGATACGAAATTACGTGATGCAGCCTTATAAATTGGTCAAAGATGTTCGAACAGGACAGGAAACCAGCGACGTTGACAGCGTTATGAACGGAAACATTGACGGATTCCTAAAAGCCTATCTGATGATGATGGGACAGCGTGAAGAGGAATAGTTTCTAAAGTTTTACTAAAGATTAATAATTCAATGCAAAAATGCCTTTCAAAAAAAATTGGAAGGCATTTTTTTTTGCTCAAAAAATAGTCCGCAAATACCACTAAACGAACTATTAATCAAGCAACTCAATAAAAACAATAACAAAACTGACTAAATATTAAATCCTAGACCCGATTGAAATGGAAATCCTTTTGTGCCGGTGTTCGGCACAAAAGAAAACACCCAATCTTTCTACACCAAAATTAATTGAATACTAAATATTTACTCAAAACAAACTACTTCCATTCAATTAATGAAACACCAAGACCAACAGTAGTTTGATTGTGGTTATAATCGATAAGTGAGTTTCCATAACCGTGGGCAACCTGCAGAAAACCTCTAAGATTTCCTTTTATGGAATATGCCCAAGAAAAAGTAGAACTTCCTCTCATATTCCCTTCCAAATTAAAATTATGGCTTCCGGTAAACGTAAAAATACTTCGGTTTTTTGCATAAATAACATTTACGTCTGCGTTACCTATGTAGCTGGAAATATCAGGATTATCCCCTTTTGATTCTGGAATGACATACCAAGGTCTTATATAAATATTCCAATTTTTTCGCTCAAAACCTGTCATCAATATAACCCTGTTCCAGCTTCTGGTATCCGGATAACTTTTTCCATTTGACATATGATTGAAGGAAAGACCAATCATTCGAGTTTTGAATCCAAAAACATTAAACTTTACCGGAAAATTAAGGATGATTTCGGGTTCGTAATTAATTTCCCGAAAAGGTCGGGATAATTCTGCATTATATAACTGCCATTGCGAAATCTGAGTGTAAGCCACCCAAAGATCGGCACGTCCCCATAAAAAACTCTGCAGAATTTTTGTTTTAAAACTCAGCTGGAATTTCATTTCAACATCGTCATAATTAACTCTAGGTGAAGGGGTATAATCAGGCGAAGTATTTCCGGAAGAGGGCTGTTCATTTGGATTACTTGACCATACAAAAGGCATAATATAAATGGTTTTATAAGGCGTAACCAAAAAAGTTCCTCTTACCGCAGCCGAGTCCAATTCCCAGCGATCCAGCATGGTATTTAGCTTAACTTCGTCACTAACAAGTGCCTGAACCTGAGCATTTGAAGAGAAAGCAGAAAATAAGAATAAGATGAGTGAAAATGTTTTTTGCACAGTTTTGATTTTTTTTTGCAAAGTTAAAATACAAGAAAAAAATAGGGTTATATATTTTACTTCAAAGTTTACATAATTTGCACTTTTGCAAGAGACATTATTTCAGAAAAACGATTAAGAATTATTTAAATTTTCAGCATATAATTCAGCACTTTATATTAAAAATGGCTTTCAAATTTAGTAATAATTATTCCTAAAACGATATCGTTCAAAAAACTGATAAATAATACTTTATAGGAACAAGATTAACCTTTAAAAAACCTATTTCACAATCTAATTCTCTAAATTTGTTAGGTATCAAACTTTAAATTTCTAAATTAATATGAGCAAAAGTTTACCCGAAAAATACAGACATCCCTACACTTTCAATAAAAAATATCAAAAATCGGCCGTTTATTTCTCCATGGAATTTGCCATAGATCAATCTCTCAAAATTTATTCTGGAGGATTGGGATTTTTGGCAGGATCACATATGCGAAGTGCTTATGATTTGAAACAAAACTTAATTGGTATTGGGATATTATGGAAAAAAGGATATTATGACCAATATTTGAAAGAAGATCTTTCGATGGGATCACTTTTCAGGGAGAAAAATTATAGCTTCCTTGAAGATACGAACATACGATTTACGATAAAAATAAATAATCACGATGTTTGGATTAAGGCTTATTTCCTGAAACCAGAAATCTTTGGAACAGTTCCCATGTTTTTCCTTTCGACAGACCTGCCTGAGAATGATTATTTAGCCAAGTCAACCACATTCAGGCTATACGATTCCGATCCAAGTGCCAAAATTGCTCAGACAATGGTATTGGGATTGGGAGGAGCCAAACTGCTGGACGCTTTGGATTATGAACCGGATATTTACCATTTAAATGAAGCGCATGCGGTTTCCTCTGTTTTTCATTTGTACAACAAATACAAAAGTATTGAGAAGATTAGAGAGAAAATGGTTTTTACCACCCACACTCCCGAAGAAGCCGGAAATGAAAAACACGATATTAACTTACTCGAAAACCTAAGTTTTTTTGATGACATACCATTAGAAACTGTTAGAGAAATAACAGGCATTCAAGACAATACTTTTAATCATTCTCTAGTAGCGTTACGTTTAAGCCATAAAGCGAACGGTGTTTCCAAACTGCACGGAGAAGTTTCTAGAGATATGTGGAAAGATTTTACCGGAATTTGTCCAATAACCCATATTACTAATGCTCAAAATAAAAAATACTGGGTTGATCCCTGGCTGGACGATGCACATGCCAGCAAAGACAGAGAAGAATTAATCAACCGAAAAAAGAGACTAAAAACCAAGCTTTTTGAAGTGGTGGCCGACCAGACAGGAAAAATATTTGACCCGGAAATCTTAACGATTGTTTGGGCAAGACGCTTTGCCGAATACAAAAGACCGGATTTGATTACTCGTAATTTTGAAAAATTCAAAGGCCTGATGAATAATACCGAGAGACCAATCCAGATCATTTTTGCAGGAAAACCATACCCTACAGATTATGGAGCTATTCATAATTTTGACAATCTTTCGCACATTAGTAAAGAATTCAAAAATATGGCGGTGCTTATTGGCCATGAATTAAAATTATCCCGCCAGCTAAAAAAAGGAGCCGATATTTGGTTAAACAATCCTAGAGTGACCAGAGAAGCTTCTGGAACATCGGGTGTGACTGCAGCGATGAACGGAGCTATAAACTTTTCTACAAATGACGGCTGGGTTCGTGAGTTCAAAGAATTAAATGAAACCCAAAATTCATTTGTGTTACCTATTGTAGATCATAATCTGCCAACATACCAGCAAGACCAAATGGATTTAGATAATTTGTACCGAATGCTAGAGGAAGAAATTCTGCCTTTATATTATGATTCAGAAGAAGATTGGTGGGATTTAGTCGAAACCAGCATGAAACAAATTGTACCATTTTTTGATTCTGCACGAATGGCCGATGAATATTATGCCAAAATGTATAATTAAAGTTTTCAATGGCAAAATTCAATAGCAATGGCAATATAAATTTTTACTCGACTTAAAATCAAAAATCAATACAAAACTCCGTTATTTACAAAATTGCGGGGTTTTTATTTTTATATAATTTTAAAGAACATTAAATTGCTAAATATTTAAAATAATTTATGCAAACAAAATAATTTCAAACGTTTTCGTAAATTAGCGCTCGTTACAAAACTACATTAAGACTTATGGATTTAAACTTCAACAAAAACGAAGATCACAATAAACTTTTACTGTCTGAGCTCAGACAAAAATTTGCCAAAGTAAAACTTGGAGGAGGCGAAAAAAGAATCGAAAAACTGCATGCCGAAGGCAAAATGACCGCTCGCGAACGTATCGATTATTTATTGGACGAAAATGCAAAATCCATTGAAGTTGGCGCTTTTGCTGGCAAAAACATGTACGCTGAACACGGTGGCTGTCCATCGGGAGGCGTAATTGTAAAAATAGGATACATTAAAGGGAAACAATGCATTGTTGTTGCCAATGACGCTACCGTAAAAGCAGGTGCTTGGTTTCCTATTACCGCAAAAAAAAACCTTCGGGCTCAGGAAATTGCAATGGAAAACCGTTTGCCGATCATTTATTTAGTTGACAGCGCTGGAGTGTATCTGCCTTTGCAGGACGAAATTTTCCCGGACAAAGAACATTTTGGGCGTATCTTCAGGAACAACGCCATAATGAGCAGTTTGGGAATTACGCAGATTGCGGCAGTCATGGGTAGTTGTGTTGCAGGGGGTGCTTATCTGCCTATAATGAGTGACGAAGCTTTGATTGTGGACAAAACAGGAAGTATCTTTTTGGCAGGAAGTTATTTGGTTAAAGCGGCCATTGGAGAAACTATCGATAATGAAACTTTGGGCGGAGCGACAACACATTGCGAAATTTCGGGGGTGACAGATTATAAAGCCAAAGACGACAAAGACGCTTTAGACAAAATAAAAAACATAGTCGATAAAATAGGTGATTTTGATAAAGCAGGATACAACCGTATTAAAGCGGAAAAACCAGCTTTGGACGAAAAAGAAATCTACGGCATTCTGCCAAAAGCCAGAAACGAGCAGTACGAAATGATGGAAATCATTAATCGATTGGTCGACAATTCGGAGTTTGAAGCATACAAAGACGGGTACGGACAATCTCTTATTACAGGCTATGCCAGAATTGATGGTTGGGCTGTAGGAATTGTTGCCAATCAAAGAAAAGTGGTCAAAACCACCAAGGGCGAAATGCAGTTTGGCGGTGTTATTTACTCTGATTCGGCGGATAAAGCAACCCGTTTTATTGCTAACTGCAATCAAAAGAAAATTCCATTGGTATTTGTTCAAGACGTAACCGGTTTTATGGTCGGTTCCAAATCGGAACACGGCGGGATTATAAAAGACGGTGCTAAGATGGTAAATGCCGTTTCCAATTCGGTTGTGCCCAAATTCACAGTCATTGTTGGAAATTCGTATGGAGCAGGAAACTATGCCATGTGCGGTAAAGCATTCGACCCAAGATTGATATTTGCATGGCCAAGTGCAGAATTAGCGGTAATGGGAGGCACACAAGCAGCAAAAGTATTGGCACAAATTGAAGCTTCATCGCTAAAAGGAAAAGGTGAAGTTGTAGATGAAGCCAAAGAAGCAGAATTGTTTGCGAAAATTAAAGCCCGTTATGACGAACAGGTTTCTCCCTATTATGCAGCTGCTCATTTATGGACAGATGCTATTATTGATCCGCTGGAAACAAGAACTTGGATTTCTATGGGAATTGAAGCTGCTAACCACGCTCCTATCGAAAAGAAATTTAATCTGGGTTTGATTCAGGTTTAAATATAGTTCTATTGATTCTTGAAAAAAAACTATAAAGCTTCCGATAAATCGGAAGCTTTTTTTTGCAAAAAAATAAAATTTTAATTTTGTTTTTTTTATCAATCATAAATACAAAATGATATATTTATACAAAATATTTTTTTTATTTTTCTCTTTCTCTTTGCAACACTTAAAAGCTTAGAAGTTACCTTATATTTATGAAAAAAAAATTATTCTTTCTTTCGCTTTTAAACTTATTACTTATCCAATGCACTTCTATAAAGGAACACAATGAACACATTGATGACCTGATTCACATAGATTATTTAAAAGCCGATGTAGATTTCACATATAAAAAACTGCAGCGATTACAGCCCAAATTGTATTGGTATATTTCAAAAAACGACTTGGATCACAAATTTGACAGTTTAAAAAACACCTTCAAAAGACCAATGACCAGTTATGAATTTTATAAAAAACTAAGCCCTGTCGTCGCTTCAATTCGCCAAGGCCATTTGACGGTTACACCATCATTAAAAATTATGACTAAAGCAGAAGAAAGAGCGCTAAAAGAAAAAGGAATTGGTCCATTTTCTCAATTTGAGTTCGAAATTATTAATGATAAAATGTATGTCATAAAAAACAAATCACTCGAACAATCCATAAAATCAGGAGCTGAAGTTATTGCTATTAACAATATAAAAACAAGTGAATTAATTGCAGAATACTACACTTTATTCACATCAGACGGTTACAATAAAACATTCAAAAGAAAACGAATGTCTACATTGTTCCCTTTCTTTTATAGTAATGAAAATGGCATTCAAGACAATTTATTTTTCAGTTTCAAACAAAATGACACTTTACAGACCGTGTACATTAAGCGAAAAAAAACGGAACAGCCAAAAAAGAAAAATGGAATTCAAATGAGTGTTATATCGCACGAACAAAACAGTATAAACAAAAAAGACAAAAGCACATACGGCTACAATGAGATTACAAAAACAAACAATCGAAATTTAAAATTCATAGATAAAGACAAAAGTATTGCACTAATGAAAATTAAGCACTTCGATATAGGCAATCCTAAGCGCTTCTATGAAGAAAGTTTCAATAAAATACAATTAAACAAAACCAAAACTTTAATTATTGACTTACGTAATAACCCTGGTGGGACATTAAATGAAATTGCTAATTTATACAGCTATATATCAGATTCTAATTTTGCTTTCATAGACCCTTATGAAGTGACTTCTAAAACTGCATTGATCGAAAAAACACCATTTAATAAATCTCCTTTGCTTGCTAAAATTTTAATGACTCCTTTTTACGCTCCAGTTGCTTTTTTTAAAGTTCATAAAGGAGATGATGGCAGGTACTATTCTTCAAATTCTAATTCAAAGCCTAAACCAATAAACCAAAAGGCATTCAGAGGCAAGGTGTATGTTATGATTAACGGAGGAACATTTTCGGCCGCAAGTATTATTTCATCAAATCTAAAAGGTTCCAAAAGAGCCACTTTTGTAGGTGAAGAAACAGGAGGAGCTTATAATGGAACAGTTGCTGGTATAATGCCCACAATCAAATTACCTCACTCTAAAATAAAAGTAACGATTGGGTTAATGGCAGTAACTCCATATTATAAAACAGATCTGGAAGGACGAGGTATTTTTCCAGATAAAGAAATTACGCCTGCAATAGCAGATTATATTAATGAAAAAGACCCTGAACTGGACTGGATTCTGCAAGACATTAAAAAAGGCTTCATAATTCCTGACGAAAATCAAAATAATAAAGACCTTACGCTGAAATAAGTTTATCCCGCAATTGAAGATCTTAAAAAATTCATATATCATTAATTATCAATACCTTATTAGTGCTGATTTAAATTTTATGATACTATGAATAATGTAAAAAGCTTGAATAAGTGAGCCAATGCGCATACTTATTTACCAGTAGATATCGTTAGAATGGCGTTGGGTGTTTTCCTTTTCATCAAAGGAGTATATTTTATTTCAAATATTCAGTATTTAGTTGATTTAATATCACCTGTTGATCATATGGGTGGCGGGATGTTTCTGCTTCATTATATAGTGCCGGCACATTTAATTGGAGGTATTTTAATTTTCTTTGGATTACTCACTCGATGGGCAATAGCTGCACAATTACCAATTTTAATTTGTGCTGTAATCATCAATTTTATGGGAAACATGCATCAGCAAAATTTACTTTTGGCATTACTTACTTTGGGAGTCTGTTTTTTTTTTCTTTTCTATGGAAGCGGAAAAAATTCTGCAGATTATTATTTTAAAATGGGAAAATAACTTGGCGCCACATTTATTTTACTGCAAAAAAAACTTACTCCTAATTTACATTATAACCTAAAACGAAAAGAGAGGAACATTGTCCTCTCTTTTTGGTTTATCTGTACCTTATTAATTAATTAGCCACTGCTAGTTTTCTGCTTTCTTCCCTCATTATTTTACCGGTAGCCGTTTCTTTGAATTTTGGAACAAAAACAATTTCTTTTGGTTTCTCATATTTATCCAAAACATCAAATACTGAACTGTCAATATTCATAGTTTCTCCTTCGACATAAAGAACCACTTTTTCTCCTAAAGTATCGTCCTGCTCTCCATTCACAAAATAACGTCTCGGAATCAATGTAGAAAGCTTACTCTCCACTTGCTCAGGCATGATTTTAATTCCGCCGCTATTAATTACATTATCAATACGCCCTAACCAGACAAACTGTGTGTCTGAAACTAGTTTCACTATATCGTTTGTAACAATTTTTTCATTTCTGATGTTTTTAGCCAAAATTTCTAAACATTGATTTTCATTTACTGAAACTGTAACATTTGGCAAAGTGGTAAAAGCTTCAGTTCCAATTTTCTTTGCAGCAATATGCGTAATTGTCTCTGTCATACCATAAGTTTCATAAATCTCGATTGGCAGTTTAATTAATTCCTGTTCCAATGATTTATGAATTTTAACACCGCCTATGATTATCTTTTTGATATTAGTCAATTTATCAATTGAATTTTTAGCCTGAAGAGGCACCATTGCAGCAAAATCATATTTTTGATCATTATATTCTAATGGATTAGAACTTGGCGCTACAAAATCCATATCCAAACCTAAAATAAAAGAACGGATAAACATCATTTTCCCCGCTACATAATTTGCCGGCAAACAATGTAATACTTTGTTTCCTGGATGAAGTCCAAAAAAATCACCAGTTGAAATCGCAGATTTAACCATAGCATCTTTTTCAATACGTATTGTTTTTGGCTCGCCTGTAGTACCTGAAGTATACATATCGATGTAAGATTTATCATCAAACCAATCCAATAAAAAATCACCAACGACCTGTTCAAAATCTGCTCCTTCTTTTATAAAACTATAAGCAATACGACATAAATCGTCTTTTGTTAAATGATGACCATTTATTTTAAAATGATTGTGTACATTTTTGTATGTTACTGTATCCATAATATATTAATAATTTTGTGTTATTTAATTAAAAATCAAACACTTCCTATCAGTTTTTTTACCCAATCTGACCATTTGTATTTATACCCAAATATAAGTAAAATCAGAGGATAAATCACTATTACCGGGAAGATAATATCGAATCCTGCTTCGGGTTCTGACACATCTTTAAAAATAGAATATGTTTGAAAAGCTGACCAGTCTGAGGTTATCAATAATGCACCCACTAAATTGTTTGCAGCATGAAATCCTAATGCGAGTTCCATTCCGCCATCCATTAAAGTCATTACCGCCAATAATAATCCTGTACCAATGTAATACACCATAATTATATTACCAAGCTTTGAAACTTCCGGGTTCGATAAATGCAGTAATCCAAAAATAACTGAAGTAGCTAATAACGGCAACCATTTGTTTTGTGCCAAATTAGCAAAACCCTGCATCAGATAGCCGCGAAATACCAATTCTTCAACAGTTGTCTGTATTGGAATTAATAAGGTGGCAATTACCAATAAAATTAAAAAAGGAACCAGTTGAAAATTAATTTCAAAATCGGAGGGATTTAAATAATAGGTTACCAGTGTAGAAACAATAGTAAATAAAGACCAAATCGAAAATGAAAATAACACTCTTTTCCAATCGATTTGTTTTCGGCCAGTAATAATTGATTTGAAAGTTTGTTGATGCAAAAAACGAACTGCAAAATACACACCACCCAAAGCGACAACATAGGAAAAAAGTAAAAGGAACAAATTTAAATTGGGTTCAAAAAAATGCAGTAATTCTGCATCTGTTGTAGGATATGATTTTCCTTTAAAAGCAGTTTCAAATAAAATTGCCGCTAACATAGGCATCTGGCCTAAAAAAGTTGCTCCAGCAATAATGAGTAAACCCAAAAGATATTTCCAAAATTTATTTTTTTCATCAATTCCCTGTTCTATAAACATTGTGTTATTTTTTTTATGATTATACTTTAATATAGTCTTCCAAATCTTATTTTTGCCGAAACTAAAATAGTTCTTTTTATTTTAGAAAAAACCAAATTTCATCCAAAATGATACAAATTTACCATAATCAGCGTTGCGGAAAATCGAGAAGCTGTTTACTTTTTTTAGAAGAATCAAACAAAGAGTTTGAAATTATCAATTATCTCATCACCCCTCCTACTGCTACTGAGTTAACACTGTTGCTAAAAAAATTAAATCTCAGTCCAATTGAACTAGTTCGCCAGAAAGAAAAAATTTGGATAGAGAATTACAAAGGCAAAAAACTAACTGATGATCAGATCATTCAGGCTATGATCGAAAATCCAATTCTTATTGAAAGACCAATTGTTGTCAAAGGTGATCAGGCAATTATTGGGAGGGATTTAAGTCTGGTAAAACCGTTTATTTAGATTTAACACAAGTTTAAGAATCGTACTTTAAACTATTTTCAATTTTCTGCGTCTTACCTAGAAAACTTATTTATTACAAATGAAAAATTTAAAATTTACGTTAGTCCTGTTATTTCTTTTTTTAGGGCTGTCCAATTTTGCCCAGCAAGGACCTCCAACTTTTAGTAAAGTAAAAGTCACTGGTAAAATTGTAGACAAAATAAGCAATCAGCCCTTAGAGTTTGCTACTGTCACTTTAAAAAACCAAAAAAACCCAAAAGCCATATCAGGCGGAATTACTAATAACAAAGGCGAATACGAAGCTGATGTTATTCCAGGCGTTTATGACATAACTATAGAATTTATTTCCTTTAAATCAATCAACATCAAAGGAAAAAATATAGCCGAAAAGACTTCATTAGGTACAACTGCACTCGAAGAAGACGCTTCGCAATTGAACGAAGTAGTTATTCGTGCCGAAAAATCATCTGTTGAAATCAAACTGGACAAAAAAGTATACAACGTTGGTCAGGATATGATGGTAAAAGGTGGAACTGTAAGTGATGTTTTAGACAACGTACCTTCTGTTTCTGTTGATACCGAAGGAAATGTAAGTTTAAGAGGAAGCGATAATATCCGAATTTTAATTGACGGACGACCTTCTTATGCCGTAAATATTGCCGAGGCTCTTAGACAGCTTCCAGCTGATGCTATTGATAAAGTTGAAGTTATTACCAATCCATCTGCACGATATGATGCCGAAGGTGGTTCTGGAATAATCAATATTATACTTAAAAAAGGTAAAAACCAAGGCTTTAACGGAACTCTTATTGCCTCAACGGGTATTCCTGAAACGTATGGTTTAAGTGCCAATGTGAATTATAAAACAGAAAAATTAAATTACTTCACAACAGCTGGTTACAACCACAGAACAAATGAAGGTGGCGGTAAAACCAATTCACAATATTATAATAATGACAGAACCGTTAAAAACTTTTTAGATGAAAATCGTGAAACAAAAAGAACCAGAGATGGTTTTAACGGAAGAGCTGGAGTTGAATTGACAATAGCACCAAATACGTATTGGACAAATGCCATCAATTTTGAAAAAAATACTGGTAAAGACAATGATTTAATCAACTACAGCAATTATGATGCATCACATGTTTTCACAGGTTCAACTTACCGTTTGAACACTGGAGATACTGGCAGTGAAAATACCTCATTTACTTCAAACTTAATTAAAAACTTCAACGACAAAGGACACAAATTAACCATTGATGCTTCTCTTTCGAGAAATACTGATGACAGCCAAAGTGTTATTACCGGTTCTAACAATTACAACAACACCTTAAATAATCAGGTTCAAAAACAAGGGCAATTACAGGCTGATTATATACTTCCAATAGGAGAAGGAAGTCAGTTTGAAGCTGGATATAAAGGAAATTTTACAGACTTAAACAATGTATATTCTGTTAGTGGTGAAGACAAAAATCCAATTTCAAACTTATCAAATACCCTTGAGTATAAAGAAAATATAAATGCGCTTTATACTTCGTATGGCTTTAAAGTAAATAAATTCTCTTATTTATTTGGATTGCGTTGGGAGGATACCCACATTGAGGTTAATTTGTTGGATCCTGAGAAGTTGAATACCAAAAATTACAACAACTTTTTTCCAAGTGCTTTTATCAGTTATGAAATTTCAGACCAAAGTAATATTACCACAAGTTACAGCAAGCGTTTATCAAGACCTAGAGGACGTTTCATGAATCCAGCTGTAAACTATTCAAGCAATGTTAATATTTTTCAAGGAAATCCAGACCTAGATCCTTCTTTAACAGACAAATTTGATATTGGATATATCAAGCGTTGGGAAAAAGTAACATTCAATACTTCGGCATATTTTGAAGATACCAAAGATGTTTTCAGCTTTGTAAGATCTCCTACTGGCGATAATGTAAATGGAATTCCAGTAATTAAAAGCCAGCCAACCAACTTAGGTAAGGAACAAAAATTTGGTTTTGAGTTTACTTTAAATTATACCCCATTTAAAATATGGAGAATAAACAGTAATTTTAATTTCTATAATGTAGAAACAACTGGAGAACACAGCTACACAGATACCTCAGGAAAAATTGTAATACAAAATCTTGATAACCAAGCTACAACTTGGTTCGCAAGAGTTAACTCCAAACTAACATTACCATACAAAATTGACTGGCAATTGAATGCAACCTATAATGGTGAACAAAAAACAGCACAAGGAAAAAACCTAGATCAATTTGGAATGAATACGGCTTTCAGCAAAGATATAATGAAAGATAAAGCTACAATAGCATTCAATATTAGTGATATTTTCAACACGAGAATTATGAGATCTTATACAAACCTCAATAACCAAACATCATACGGTGAAATGCAGTTTCGTAAACGTCAATTCAACCTATCTTTTACTTACCGTTTCAATAAAACTAAAAATGAGAGAGAAAAGAATACACCAAGAAATGAAGGTGGTGGAGAAGGTGGTGGAGATTTCCCAGGATAATTCAACAGTAAATAATAAAAAAAGGATTCGCAAAACGAATCCTTTTTTTTGTAAAAAAAATAAAAGACTAAGCTTCTAATTCTTCTTTTTGTTTTGCTTTCTTTTCTTTGTAAGCTTCCCAAGTTGCTCCACCTACCCAATAAGATACGAAACCAACTAAGAAAAACATTAACCAAAATCCCATTGTAAGGATGGTTAAGAAAAGTAAAAAGCCTAAATACTGATGAAATTCAAACATGTTTTCCGGAATTTTTGAATGTAGCGACAAATATAAGTTTTAAATCTTTCCAAGCCAATAAAATCAGTAAAAACTATGAATTTACAGGTAAATTATTTTTTTTGCTTAAATTCTGAAATGAATAACAGCAATTTTGATCATTTTAATTCTAAAATTATAGATACCACCTGTCTTTTTAAATACCAGTAATTCCCCGGCAGTAAAACAGCAGAAGATAATTTACATCCGCTACAGTATTATTAATCCTTTAACGTAATAACCAATTTTTTTAATAAAATTATCAAATTATCATTTTTTTAAACAAAAATCAGCAATCATACTTTAGATAATAGTTATATTTGTTCATCAAAATAATTAAATTTTATGGAAGAATGTATCTCTGTTTTTGATATGCTGAAAATTGGTGTTGGTCCGTCAAGCTCGCACACTCTTGGTCCATGGCGTGCAGCAGAACGCTTTCTGGCTGAATTGAAAAGCAATTATGACATCAATACAATAACCCGAGTAAGAGTCGATTTATACGGTTCTCTTTCATTAACCGGAAAAGGACACGCAACTGATTTAGCTATAATGCTCGGACTTAGCGGACAAGATCCGGAATACATTCCTGTTCAAAATATTGAAGGCATTATCAAATCAATAGAGAATAATAATGAAATTCATTTGGGAAACGAGATCTTAATTTCCTTTTATTTTCTTCAAGACATTGTATTCAATAAAAATTTCCTTCCTTTTCATGCCAATGGCTTAACATTTACCGCTTTCTTCAATGATGGAACCGAATTTGCATCGACTTTTTATTCAATTGGAGGTGGATTTGTTGTCAAAGAAGAACGACAAAATGCAAAAAAGAAACTTGCTATAAAATGTGCCTTTCCATTCCCCATACAAAATGCCGAGGAACTATTAAATTATACTATTTCAGAGAGCAAAACTATTTCCGAAATTGTGTATGAAAACGAAAAATCAATGCGTTCCGAAACGGAAATTCATCACGAATTAATGCGCATTTGGAACACAATGCTGGAATGTATGTACATAGGATGCCACTCCGAAGGCATACTCCCAGGAGGATTACACGTTCGCAGACGTGCTTTTGACATGCATCAAAATTTGATTGGTTTGGCAAATTATACCAATCCACAAGAATGGTTGGAAGAAATTAGAAAAACCGAAGTTAAATTTAGGCAGATTCTAAAATGGGTAAGTTGTTTTGCCTTGGCTGTAAACGAAGTAAATGCTGCTCTGGGTCGTGTAGTTACAGCTCCTACAAATGGAAGTGCTGGAGTAATTCCCGCAGTTTTAATGTACTATATGGTAATTGAAAATCACAATGCCGGTGAAAAAGAAATCAAACATTTTTTGATGGTAGCTGGCGAAATAGGCAGTATTTTCAAAAAAGGATCCACTATTTCTGCCGCTATGGGAGGTTGTCAAGCAGAAATTGGAGTTTCCTCAGCTATGGCCGCCGCCGCTCTGTGCGAACTTATGGGCGGTACTCCTGCTCAAGTGCTTATGGCTGCCGAAATAGCTATGGAACATCATTTGGGTTTAACTTGCGATCCAATTGGTGGATTAGTTCAAATTCCATGTATTGAAAGAAATACTATGGGAGCCATAAAAGCAATAAACGCAGCAGAACTGGCATTGGAAACCGATTCCAAAAACGCAAAAGTTCCATTGGACAAAGTAATTGACACCATGTGGCAAACTGCCAAAGACATGAATTCCAAATACAAAGAAACCTCCGAAGGCGGACTGGCTATTGCCGTGAATATGGCAGACTGTTAATATTCGGCACTTCACTATAAAAATTCTTCAAAACTGTACATTAAATTACTAATACCATAATTTTCACAACTACTTTTAAGACATTCTTTTTAAAAACTCAATTTAAAAAAATTCAATTTATTACTTTTACATTCTAAAATTAAAAATCAACACCGAGCGTTTCGGAATTAAAATCATAAATCACAATGTCAGCAATTAAAAAAGATTACAAAAGAATTACTACTAAGTCATTAATCGAGATGAAATCCAATGGCGAAAAAATCTCCATGCTTACGGCTTATGATTATACAATGGCCAAAATTGTGGACACTGCCGGAATTGATGTAATTCTGGTTGGTGATTCAGCTTCGAATGTGATGGCGGGTCATGAAACGACTTTACCTATTACTTTGGATCAAATGATTTATCATGCTTCATCAGTGGTTAGGGCTGTAGAAAGAGCTTTGGTTGTTGTAGATTTACCTTTTGGAAGCTACCAATCTGATTCGAAAGAAGCATTGCGTTCATCTATCAGAATAATGAAAGAAAGCGGCGGTCACGCTGTAAAATTAGAAGGCGGAAAAGAAATAAAAGATTCAATCAAAAAAATCTTGAATGCTGGAATTCCAGTAATGGGACATTTAGGATTAACACCGCAGTCTATTTATAAATTCGGTACTTATACTGTTCGTGCCAAAGAAGAAGAAGAAGCTGAAAAATTGATGGAAGATGCTAAATTATTAGAACAGTTGGGATGTTTTGCTTTGGTACTCGAAAAAATCCCGGCACATTTGGCAAAACAAGTAGCCGAAAGCATTTCGATTCCAGTAATCGGAATTGGTGCAGGTAGCGGTGTAGATGGTCAAGTGCTTGTAATTCATGATATGCTGGGAATGAATAATGAATTTAGTCCTCGTTTCTTGAGACGTTATATGAATTTATATGAAGGAATGACAACTGCAATTAGTCAATATGTTGATGATGTAAAGTCTAAAGATTTTCCAAACGAGAAAGAGCAATATTAATATTCAGTATTCAGTCACAGTTTTCAGTTAGCTCGCGAGATTAAACAATTTTGAACCTCTTTAAACAATCAGCATTGTCGAATAAAATAATATCCACAAAATCCAATCTCCAAATTCTGCACGAAGACAACCACTTAATCGTGGTCAATAAACGTGTGGGTGATATTGTGCAGGGAGACAAAACAGGCGATAAACCGTTAAGCGAAGTTGTAAAAGAATATATCAAAGACAAATACAACAAACCGGGTGAAGTTTTCCTTGGAGTGGTACATAGATTGGACAGACCAACTACAGGAATTGTAGTTTTTGCCCGTACAAGCAAAGCGCTGACGCGCATGAATGAATTATTCAGTAACAGAGAAACCCAAAAAACATATTGGGCAGTAGTTAAAAACAAACCTGCTAAACAACAAGACATACTCGTTCATTACATCAAAAGAAACGAAAAAAACAACACTTCAAAAGCGCATCTTAAAGAAGTTCCCGACAGTAAAATGGCGAGTTTAGAATATAAAATCATAAAAGAACTTGATAATTATTTCGGACTTGAAATCCAGTTGCACACCGGAAGACACCATCAAATTAGAGCACAACTGACAGCTATTGGTTCGCCAATAAAAGGGGATTTAAAATACGGATTTGACAGAAGCAACCCTGATGGAGGCATTCATTTACATGCCCGAAAGCTGATGTTTGTTCATCCTATTTCTAAAGAAGACATCACTATTATTGCTCCAACACCTGATGAAGTTATTTGGAAAGCCATTTAATTTTTAGTTTGAAAAGAGTTTTATCTTGAAATTTAGATTTAACTTGCATAAATGATTTAAATCTTTTTACGCTATGAGTTACAAATGCAGCATCAGTACAAGAAAAGAAGCTTTAGTAAAATTAATGGATGAAATCATCAGGCGTGAAAATGAAATCATTCAGGCGTTATATGAGGATTTCAAAAAACCACCCTTTGAATCAATTGCTACCGAAACCAGTTATATCATTTCGGAATTAAAAAACACCATAAAAAATATTGAAAAATGGGCCAGAATTAAAAATGTGACCCCTTCAATACTCAATTTCCCTTCCACAGATTATATAGTAAAAGAACCTTACGGAGAGGTTTTGATTATTGCGCCTTGGAATTACCCGTTTCAATTAGCAATGGCGCCATTGATAGCCGCTATAGCTGCCGGTAATCAGGTTACATTAAAACCATCAGAATTAACGCCAAAAACATCGGCTGTAATTTTAAAAATAACTGAAAAAGCATTCCCGAAACAGCATGTAAAAGTAATTGAAGGTGGTGTTGAAGTTACTCAAAAATTATTGTCACAGAGATGGGATTATATTTTCTTTACAGGAAGTGTAGCTGTTGGGAAAATTGTTGCCAAAGCAGCTGCAGAACATCTTACTCCCATAACTCTCGAATTAGGAGGTAAAAATCCCTGTATTATTGATGAAACTGCCAATTTAAAACTCGTAGCTAAGAGAATAGTCTGGGGTAAATTTTTGAATGCTGGTCAAACCTGTATTGCGCCTGATTATATTTTGATACAAGAAGAAATGAAAAGCCATTTTGTAGATTTCATGAAAAAGGAAATTACAAATGCCTATGGAGAAAACCCGAAAGAATCTCCAGATTTTGCCAGAATCATAAACGAAAAAAACTGGCACCGTTTAGTATGCATGATTGAACCTGAAAAAATAATTTCGGGAGGCGAAATTGATATTGAAGACTATTATATTGCTCCAACATTAATAGACGAAAACAATCTTAACAGTTTGCTCATGCAGGAGGAAATTTTTGGCCCTTTACTTCCCATAATTACTTACAAAAATGAAGAGGAAATCAATAAAGTTATATCAAAATATGAAAAACCGCTTGCCTTATATGTTTTTACCGATGATAAAAAATTTGCGAGAAAAACAATTTTGAACTATTCATTTGGCGGAGGCTGTGTAAACGATACCGTAATTCATTTTGCAAACAAACGACTTCCTTTTGGTGGTGTTGGTCACAGCGGAATCGGCGCTTATCATGGCCAGTTGAGTTTTGATACTTTTTCTCATCACAAAGGAATTGTAAAAAAAGCAAATTGGCTGGATCTAAATTTAAGATATGCTCCTTACACAAACAGTAAAATTAGTATGCTAAAAAAAATACTGAACTGGTTATGACAAATAAAAATTAACAAAGCTCAAAAACAGCACCAGAAAAAAATCTTCGTTTATCAAACGTAAAAAATCAGTAAATTTGCACACTTATACAGAAACTGCATGAACAAACAGAGTCAGATTTTAGGCTAAAAAATTATTTTTTTACCAAATGTCATTTGAAAAAAATCTATTTTTAAATATAAATAAATAACCAAACATATAATGAACCAAACTCTAGAAAGATTACAGGAAATTGAAAAGAACGGATACCAAATAGATTTTGGCAATGTATTCAATCATGCCTTTGAGAATTACAAAAAAATTGCTTTATATGCCGGATCAGTAATTGTAATATTTAGTATATTGTTAATGGTTTTTGGAGTTTTTTCTCTAATATCTTTTATTGGTATTGAAATGACAAAGGAACTTTCTTCGGATCAGCTTAAAATAGAAAAACTTATTCAATCTAATATATTAGAAATAGGAATCATTTCCATAATTATTTCTTGTTTGCTCAGCCCTTTTCAGGCAGCTTTCTTAAAAATGGCGGATCATGGAGACAGAGACGAAAGTTTCCCTGTTTCTTCATTATTCTCATTCTATAAATTGCCTTATATGCTAGAAATTATGATTGCTACTTTTCTGATTACAATTATCAGCTTTGCTCAAAATACTCTAATGACTTATATAAAATTTGAGTTTCTAGGTCTCATAATAAATTATTTCATCTCATTTATAACACTGCTTACCGTTCCGCTTATCATATTTGGAAATATAAAAGCACTTGATGCTATAAAATACAGCATTCAAATTGTTTTCAAACAGCCAATTGTTTTATTAGGATTAATAGTTGTAGCAATAATTGGATCATTAATAGGTTTTATGGCATGCTGTGTAGGAGTATTTTTTACAATGCCGTTTATCTATTCCATGAATTATGTAATTTATAGTGCCATTATTGGAATAGATACACCGCTTAAAAATGAATATTAAAAATAAATAAACTATAAAACACTAAATTGCAGTCGCTTAATTTCTTTAATTAAATAGTCCCCCCAAAAATACTATGCTTTTATGTTGTAAAATCTTATTATTTTTCAACTTCAACTATTCTTTATCAAGTTCAGTTTCTACTCTTGTGCCATTAAATTTAGTACAGACACATTTAATAACGACTAACCACAGAACCATTTTTTTGTCAGCGATGCTCATTGTTTTATTGGGAGCAATACTTTATTCTAACACTAGAATAAACTCAATTTTAAAAAATATAGATAATCTTCCTGCTGAAGAATCAGACAAAAGGGAATACCAACTTTATTTATTATTTCTAGGATTAACTATTCCGTTCATAGAAATTTTATTTGAATTGTTTCAGATAAGACCTGAAAGCTTGTTGGTCAATAATTTCATTATAGGTTTTATTTTCCTTTTATTATTTTTAATAAGCGAAAAATCCAAATATCTGTACAATAGAGTTCGGCATGTATACATATGCTTATTTTATGTTTACTCTATTATGGTGGCCTATAATATCATAGTACTTCCAAATGATGTTATACCGACTTATGCTTTTATTGTACTATTTTTCTTTTCATACTTAGTACTCAAACCAATACAGAAATACTGGCGTTTTTCACTTGCAGTATTTTTATATTTATTGGCTATCTATGCATTTAACTTGGTTGGAACAAAAAAAACAATAATCATTTTTAGTTATTCGGTATTAGTTTTTATAATTAACCATATTCGACATATTTCATTAGCAAAAATTCAAGAAAAACTCAATTTTACCAATGAAATAGTAAACAAAGGAAACTCGCTAACAATTGCTACCAATAAAATGGGAGAAATTACTTTTTGCAGTAATACTATAACATCAATTTTAGGTTACAAACCTGAAGAAGTAATGGGTTATGGTTTTTGGAAACTGACAGAAGACCCTGAATTTATTGGCATTGATTACCACAAAAACTTTATCGATAACCGTTTATATGTGCGTAGATTAAAATGCAAAAACGGGGAATATAAATTCATCCAATGGATAGACAAACAGTTTACTGAAGACTCTATCATTGGAATGGGACAAGATATTACCAATGAAATAAAAATAAGAAAGCAGTACGAAACCTTAATTCAAACTGCTGTTGATCTAATTTTTGAAGCTGATGCAAGGGGCAACTTTACTTTTGTGAATGATTATGCAGTAAAAACTTTAGGTTACTCCAAAGAAAAACTCCTTTCCAAAAACTTCTCTTCATTAATCCGAAAAGATTATATTACCAATACCATGAGTTTTTACCAGAACATTCTTGATATTGAAGAAAATTTCACCACACTTGAATTCCCCATTCTCAACAAAAATGGAGATGAAATATGGATATCCCAAAACGTTTTTGTCAGAAGAAATAGTTTTGGAGAAATCGAAGGTTATTCGGGAATTGCAAGAGATATTACACTGTTAAAGAATATTGAAGACGAAAAATCAAAACGTCAGTTTAAAATCGAAGAGTACAGTAAAACCCTTAAAGATTTAGCAGTATTAAACCATTCAAGTAATGATGATTTTGAACAAACCATCAGTAACATTCTAAAAATAACTTCTGGTGCATTGGGCGTAAACAGAGCTGGTTATTGGATATATGACACTGATAAGATTATTTGCTGTAAACTCTATGAATCCCAAACAGACATCCTAGAAAGCGGTATTCAGTTTTATAGAAATGAAAACATAAGTTATTTCGAAAAAATTGAGAATAAACTTCAAGTTGTTCAATCAGACATCAGATCATATTCTACCAACAATAAAATAAAAAGTAATTATATTTATAACAACAACATATTTTCAACACTAGATACTCCCGTTTTCATTGACAGAGAATTAAAAGGTATTATCTCTTTCGAGTCTACCCATAAAGTTAAAAACTGGGACAACGAGGACATTAATTTTGCTAAATCAATTTCGGATCTGATTGTAATCGCTTTAACCTCTCAGATACGTTTAGAAATAGAACAGAAACTGGCCTATAAAAGTGAATTACTTTTGGTTATCAATAAAAATACTAATCAGTTTTTATTAGAAAAAAGCACTGAAAAGCTCATTAAAGGAATCATTAATGAATTAGGAAAAGTAACAAAATCAGAACGTATTTCCTTTTTTAGGAGGGATAGAAAATTCGGTTTTTTTGACCAAAAATGCATGTGGACAAATGAGCTGCAAGGTTTTGAAATTGTTCATCCTAGCCTGCAAAATATTGAGTTTTCTGAGTTTGACAATAATCTAAAAGATTTATCTCCAGCAGAATTCTTTGAAAGCATTAAAAATAATATTCAAAATGAAAATGTAAAATTATTTTTGAGCAAATTAAATCCCAATTCAATGCTGTTTTTTCCTGTTTTTATAAAAAATGAATTTGACGGTTTTTTTGCATTTGATAACTCGACCAGCCAACGAATGTGGAATCCAGATGAAATTTCAATTTTACAATTATTAGTCAAAAACATCTCTTCTTCTATTGAGCGAAACATTAACGAATCTATTATTGAAGAAAGTGAGGAACGGTTCCGTTTATTAGCTAATAACATTCCCGGTACCGTATATTTATCCAACTATGATGAAAAATACACGAAAATTTATCTCAATGATGAAATAGAAAAACTGACTGGATATCCTAAGTCTGATTTTTTAGAAAATAAAATTTATTTTGTTGATTTAATACTTCCCGAAGATTTAGATAATGTTATATTAAAAAACAAAATTGCCCTAGAAGAAAAAAAACCATTGCATGTCATTTATCGAATTACACATAAAAATGGCTCAATTATTTGGGTCGAAGAATTTGGCGATTCAATTGTAAAAAATGGTGAAATTACTTTCATGGAAGGTATATTAATTGATATTACCGAAAAGAAAAAGAATGAATCCATTGTTAAGGAAAAAGAATTGGCAGAAGCAGCAAATAAAGCCAAATCAGAATTTCTAGCCAACATGAGCCATGAAATACGAACGCCTTTAAACGGAATCATCGGCTACACCGATCTGCTAATGAATTCTAAGCTCGAAACAACTCAAAAACAATACATGAAAACAATTAACCAGTCGGCTAATATTTTATTGGAAGTAGTTAATGACATACTCGATTTTTCTAAAATTGAATCAGGTAAACTCGAGCTTAATGTTGAAAAATACTGTATTGAAGATATTATACTTCAAATAAAAGAATTGATCAATTACCAAGCTCACTCTAAAAATCTGCAAATAAATTACATAATTGATGCCGATGTCCCAAAATACATTTGGGTCGATTACATCCGTCTGAAGCAAGTGCTTATCAATTTACTAACCAATGCAATTAAGTTTACCCATGTTGGCGGAATAGACCTTACGATATCAGTATTAGAGGTTCATAAAAATTCAGCTTCTTTGAGGTTTTCAGTAAAAGATACAGGTATTGGTATTCGAAAAAGCAATCAAAAAATTATTTTTCAAGCCTTTTCTCAAGAAGACAGTTCTACAACCAAAAAATTTGGCGGAACAGGATTAGGATTAACAATTTCAAATCAATTGTTAAGTCTGATGAGCAGCAAACTGCAGATAAAAAGCCAGTATAATGCTGGGAGTACCTTCTTCTTTGACATAAAATTAAAAAGCAGTAATAAATTTAAACAAAACAAATTAATAGATGCTGCAAAAGTAATTTCAGAAAACCGCATACTGCAATTTGAAAATAAAGAACCTAAAATTCTAATTGTAGAAGATAACAAAATCAATATGCTTTTGACTAAAACGCTGGTCAAACAAATTATTCCAAAATGCATCATTTATGAATCAAGTGATGGAGAAAAGGCAATCGAAAAAGTACTAAAAATTAATCCGGATATCATTTTTATGGACATTCAAATGCCATTAATTAACGGGTATGAAGCCACGAAAGAGATTCGAAAAATAAAACAATTACAAGACACCATTATTATCGCCCTAACAGCTGGAACTATAATGGGAGAGAAAGAAAAATGCATCGAAGCAGGCATGAATGATTATGTTTCAAAACCTATCGTAAAGAAAACTATTGAAGATATTTTAGAAAAATGGCTAAAAACAAAAAATATCACTTTATAAACTTATCTTTATTTAAAAAACACCATACTATTAAAGTACTAACCAAATAAATTATACCAGCTATGAAATGGATTGGAAGAAAAGAAAGCGATAATGTAGAAGACCGAAGAGGAATGTCTGGAGGCGGTAAAACCATTTTGGGCGGAGGAATAATTGGTATTATTATTTTGCTTGTAAATGCTTTTGGGGGAGAAAATGCTCAAATGATAACCCCAATATTAGAACAATTCAACCAACAGCAGACTACACAAACTGAATCAAGACCTTTAACCGAGGAAGAAGAAAAATTGGGAAAATTCCCTAAAGTTGTTTTTAAAGATACAGAAGATATTTGGACCAAAATATTTGAAGAAAACAATATGCAATATGAAAAACCTAAAATGGTCTTGTTTACTGGTTCTGTAGAAACTGCTTGTGGCGGAGCATCGTCTGCATCAGGTCCATTTTATTGTCCAGGAGATCAAAAAGTTTACATGGATTTGGCTTTTTTTGATGAATTGCAAACTAAATTTGGAGCTTCGGGTGGGGATTTTGCAACGGCTTACGTTATCGCTCACGAAGTAGGACATCACATACAAACATTATTAGGAACATCCGCCAAAATGCGTCAGGCACAACAAGGAAAAAGTGAAGCGGAAGCCAATAGATTATCTGTTGCACTGGAATTACAAGCTGATTTTTATGCTGGAGTCTGGGCTAAATACAATCAGGAAAATCTTGATATTGGCGATATTGAAGAAGCATTGAGTGCAGCACAAGCAGTTGGAGATGATGCCATTCAAAAAAGAATGCAAGGACACATCGTTCCAGAGTCATTTACACATGGCACATCAGAACAGCGTAAATATTGGTTTATGAAAGGATATACTACTGGCGATATTAGACAAGGAGATACCTTTTCGGAGATAGAATAAAACAATTTCAATGGCAATTTCAATGGCAATTTCAATGGCAATTTCAATTCAAAAATAAAACCTAAAAAACAGCATACAGTCAGTCTTAAAGTGAACAAAGTAAATCAATCAACCCACATCTAAAAATTAACAGTACCTTTGCGCCAACTTAAAAGGAGTAAACTACATAATTAACGTTTACTTCATAACAACAATTTATGTCATTTAACTCATTAGGCTTATCTGATGCTTTATTAAAAGCCATCAGCAAAAAAGGATATACTACTCCTTCTCCAATACAGCAAAAAGCAATCCCCCCAATTTTAGAAGGTAAAGATGTATTGGCATCTGCACAGACAGGAACAGGAAAAACAGCAGGTTTTACACTTCCAATATTACAATTATTATCACAGGGACAGCATTTAAGACAAAGACCCATTCGTGCCTTAATACTGACCCCAACTCGAGAATTGGCGGCACAAATATTAGCCAATATAAAGGAATACAGTGAGTTTTTAGATTTACGCAGTACCGTTATTTTTGGCGGTGTAAACCAGAACCCGCAGGTTAGTCAGTTGCGTCAGGGTGTTGACATTTTAGTAGCAACTCCCGGCCGATTAATCGATCTTCAGAATCAAGGTTTAATTTCACTTTCAAAAGTAGAAATTTTAGTTTTGGACGAAGCAGACCGCATGCTGGACATGGGTTTTCTTAAAGACATTGAACGCGTGATGAAAGTATTGCCTCCAAAAAGACAAAACTTACTTTTTTCGGCAACTTTTTCAAAAGACATTAAGAAATTGGCAATGGGCATTCTGCACCACCCAGTGCAGGTTGAAGCTACTCCGGAAAATACAACTGTTGATGCTATTGCTCAAAAAATATATCCTGTTGCCAAAGAGAAAAAAACAGAATTGATCATTAAATTGATTACCGATGGCAACTGGAAACAGATTTTAGTTTTTACCCGAACCAAACAAGGTGCCAATAAACTGACGGAAAGCATGATTAGTTCCGGTATCAAAGCGGCCGCTATTCATGGTAATAAAGGTCAGGGCGCACGAACCAAAGCCCTAGCAGGTTTCAAAGACGGAAGCCTAACCGCTTTGGTCGCTACAGATATTGCAGCTCGAGGTCTGGATATCCCGCTGTTACCGCATGTAATTAATTTTGAATTACCTAATATTCCTGAAGATTATGTTCACCGAATTGGACGAACTGGAAGAGCCGGAGCAAGCGGCGAAGCTATTTCGTTAGTCAGCCCGGACGAAACCGTTTTTTTACGCGATATAGAAAAACTAGTTGGCCTGAAATTACCGAAAGAAAACATCAAAGGTTTTGAACCTGATCCCAACGCATCCACCGAACCTATTAAGCAGGGTCAAGGAAGACAACAGCGCAATGCAGCTCCAAAAAAAACAACCACTACAACTTCAAGCAGAAGCGGTAATAATAGTTTTGGTCCGAGACGTCCTAGCCAAAATAATGACAGGCGTTCTAATAGATAATTTCATCTAAGAAACTGAGTTTTTTATTTATTTTTAGTACCAGAAATTTTCGTTTCTTTTGAAGATTTCTCCCGCTATCCACTATAATCTTATGGGGGCAAAATGCCAGCCCCCACAAGGATTTTCGTTTCTATCGGGGCTAATATACAAGTTCTACCTTTCTAAAGATCTTTGCATTCAGATGTTTTAAAAAAATTGTTCTAGCGTTTATGGACAAAGCTTTCTCAAAATATCAATGCACACATTAATAACAAATACTTTAGCTACACTGGAAGACAGATATACTATGACAAAAATTGTATATAAATAAAGTACACTCTATTTACATACGGTTTTTAAGAAAATAGCCTGACAAGGAGAACCAGCAAGTGAAAAATCAAATAAAAGGTGGATTTTTCCAGATTTCAACTTTTTTACGTGGATTGCATGTATTTCTTGAAGGATATTTTGGATAGCTTTTAATTAAGACGTAAAAATTATTAGAAAAGAAGGTCTTAGTAATGATGGTTCTAATTATTAAAATTTAGTACTAAATATTTTTATAAAAGAGTGCTTTATAAAATAAAAAATTTTACATTTGCTATATCAAAAAATAACCACCTGACCCTGTAATAGTTTCAAGTGGAATTTTTTTTAAAGATTAATATTAAATTTTAGTTTACTAAGATTTTACTTTTTCTTATAAACTTTCAAAAATTCTGTTGCTCCAAGCAACAAAAGGTAACCAGTCAACAGGTATTCCATTTTTGTTTGTTTTTATGCTAAACTATTAATGAAACCGAAACCTCGACCGTTTCGGTTTTTTTGTTGGACGTTTAGCGTATCCGACAAGTACAAATTTAAACCATTCTTTGGTAATTAACTGACTTTTTTATTAACATCTATTTGCTGTATTTTCTTTTTCTAATCTCAATATAACTATAGGAAAAAAACTTTATTACATATAGTTATATATTGTTATATCTGATATAAATGTATTATATTGTATTAGGTAATGCTTATTGAAAATAACTAGTAAATCAAGATAAACACTGAATTTGTTAATAACTCTGGTATTTAAAACCTCATTTTTCCTTTGAAATTGACCAATTTTCATAAATAGTTAATTTTCTTAATACAAAGTAACTACCTAGCGTGCAATTAGGCAAGGCTTTAATATTTTTAGAAATTGTATACCACACTTTTCTACTTGATAACCGTATTCATATTATAAATTATCTGTTTTATTCTATCAGTACTTAGTTCATATTGTTCACCAATAAGTATATATTTCATTTCCTTACCAATTCCATCTTCAAGTTGATTAAAGTTTTCATATATTTAAATATATCTTATTATCATATAGCTTAGTATTCCATTCTTTACATATTTGCAATCCGTGTCCATTCAATTTAAACAGTAATAAATATCATTCCGTTCTAAACTTCTGCCTTAAATAACTACTTTAACATCCCAACTCAGCTCAAACTTGTCATTTCGACAGAGGAGAAATCTCACTTGCTAAATCGACAAAGATTGACACTTTTGATCGCGGAGCTACTTGATGAGATTTCTCCTCCGTCGAAATGACAATAATGGGTGTAAGTATTGTGTGATATCTCAGCATTTCGATAGAGGATTTGCAATCCTTACCCGTTCCAATTTAAACACAATAAATATCATCCCAACCAACCATCACGATCCAAACTTCTATACTGAATCGCTTCGGCAATATGTCCTGAAACAACCTGAGGTGCATTGTCCAAATCAGCGATGGTTCTGGCCACTTTCAAGATTCTGTCATAGGCTCTGGCCGAAAGATTCAGTCGTTCCATGGCGGTTTTTAATAATTGCTTAGAATCATCATCAAGAGCGCAGTATTCCCGAATGTGTTTGGTATTCATCTGGGCATTGTAATGAATGTGATCCATTTGTTCAAATCTTTTAGACTGTATTTCTCTTGCGGTTGTTACTCTTTTGCGAATATCAACGCTGCTTTCTGCTTTTCGGTCATCGGATAATTTTTCGAAAGGAACGGGAGTTACTTCAATATGAATATCAATTCTGTCTAATAATGGTCCCGAAATTTTGCTTAAATACCGCTGCATTTCATGTGGTGAAGACGTTTGAGGAGAGTCTGGATCATTAAAAAAACCGCTTGGACTTGGATTCATACTCGCTACCAGCATAAAAGAAGAAGGATAAGTCACCGTAAACTTGGCTCTGGAAATCGTCACTTCCCGATCTTCCAGCGGCTGGCGCATTACTTCCAAAACATCACGTTTGAATTCTGGCAGTTCATCCAAAAACAAAACACCGTTGTGCGCCATCGAAATTTCACCCGGCTGCGGATAACTGCCTCCCCCGACAAGCGCAACATTCGAAATAGTATGGTGCGGACTACGAAACGGCCGCTGGTTCATCAATCCCACTTCTTTCAGCTTTCCTGCCACGCTGTGAATTTTGGTAGTTTCTAAGGCCTCGCGCAAAGTCATGGGCGGTAAAATACTCGGCAGTCTTTTGGCTAACATTGTTTTTCCAGCTCCGGGTGGTCCAATCAAAATTATATTATGACCTCCAGCTGCCGCAATTTCCATGCATCGCTTTATACTTTCCTGACCTTTGACATCACTGAAATCGAATTCAGGGAAATCGAGTGTTTTATAAAATTCAGCTCTGGTGTCGATAATTGTGGGTTCTAAAGTCCCTTTTCCTTCCAAAAAGTCAATCACTTCCTGCACATTCGAAACGCCATACACATCAAGTCCGGCAACAATCGCCGCTTCTTTGGCATTTTGAATAGGCAAAAAGAAACCTTTAAATCCCTCCTCTTTGGCTTTTATGGCAATAGGCAAAGCACCTCGAATAGGCTGTAAACTGCCATCAAGAGAAAGCTCTCCCATGATAATATATTGTTCATAAATTTCCGTTTTAATTTGTGCCGAAGCTACTAAAATCCCGATTGCCAATGTCAGGTCATAGGCTGAACCTTCCTTGCGCAAATCGGCGGGTGCCATATTGATGATGATTTTTTTGCCTGGCATTTCGTAGCCATTATTCTTAAGAGCAGCGGCTATACGATAACTGCTTTCTTTAATGGCGTTATCCGGCAATCCGACCAAATGATAGCCAATCCCTTTATCCATGTTCACCTCGACGGTGATTGTCGTTGCCTCTACCCCAAAAACGGCACTTCCGTAAACTTTAATTAACATATAAAATAGTTTTTCTAAATGTAAATACTATTTTACTTTAAACCAAAAACATTTAACTGAATTCTTACTTAACACCGTTTATATCACAAAATAATGTTGCTTTTATACAATTTGAAACGCAGATCAAGAATACATCAAACCTATTTGATTTTTGACTTCTTCTATTATTTTAGCAAGTTCTAAGCTGTTTTGATGTGACCAAAGTCCGCTTTCCGTTTTATTCGCTCTAAGACACGCATGGCATTCTTCGATTTCATAAGTGTAACCTTTACCCAATGTTGGCTTTTCATATTTTGTCTTTTCCACACCTTCTACCAAAGTGCCAAGAGTCAAGCTATAGGATTCGGTCATGAACCAAAGCGGATCCAGATTGATTCGTCCTTTTGTACCGCTTATTATTGCTTCGACATTGCAAGTGTATAAAAAACTGCAATGCAATACAGCTTGTGCATTTTCATATTGCAAAATAATAGACGTTTGTGTATCAGCTCCAGTGGAATAAAAATTGGATTTTGCTAAAATTTCTTTAGGCTTTCCTAATATTAAATAGGCCAGAAACAATGGATAAACACCAATATCCATTAGTGCTCCACCTCCCAGTTTCATATCGGTCATTCTGGTATTATCTGGATTTTCGAATTTAATGGAAAAATCGGCATTAACATATTTTACCTCTCCTATCGAACCGTTTTGAATATGCTCTAAAGTTTCTCGTATCGAAGGATTGAAACGTGTCCAAAAGGCTTCCATGAAAAATTTATTCTGCTTTTTGGCAGTAGCAATCATTTGTTCTACATCAGCATAATGCAAGGCTAACGGTTTTTCGCACAACACATTTTTGTTGTTTTGCAATGCTTTGATGGTTAATTCTGCATGCGAATCATGCGGTGTTGCTATATAAAGAATATCAATATTATCGTCTTGAAAAAGTTCGTCATATGAGCCATAAGCTTTTGGACATTGAAACTGATTGGCAAAATCTTGAGCTTTGATGATATTTCTGGAAGCTACTGCATACAATTCTGCTGATTCAATCAACTGCAATTCACTTGCAAACTGCTGGGCAATATTTCCCAAACCTACAATTCCCCATTTTATTTTTATGTTATTTTCCATTACAGTTTTTCTTTTAATAAGTAAATATAAGTGTTTTAAAGAAAAACAAAAACTGTATTTGATAATGTATGTCTTAAAATTAACCGCAAGGTTCGCAAAGAATTACGCAAAGTCCGCAAAGCTTTGCGAACTGACGAAGTAAATGATTTTTATGATTTAGCAAATAAATTATAATGCCGTGACAAGTAAATTCTTTAAATTTGATTTTCACAATTTAAAGAGAAAATCATGGGACTATTTAATGCCATACTTGGTAATGCATCGGAAGTAAATATTGAAAATCTTTCGAAGGATTTTGAACCTTTATTGATTGAAGGCGAAAGAATCGAAAAGGGATACAAAGTGATAAAAGATATGTTTGTTTTTACCAACAAAAGACTGATTTTGGTCGAAAAACAATTGGTGGGAAGTAAAGTAGATCATCTTTCGATTCCATATACTTCTATTAAAAAATTCTCTAAGGAAAGTGCCGGAATCCTTGACATGGATGCCGAATTGAAGATTTGGTTAACTGGAGAACCAAGCCCAATTTCAAAACAATTTGGTAAAGGAGGGAATAATATCAATGAAGTGTATCAAATATTGAGTCAGCATATTTTGAAGTAATTTTAGAATAAAGAAGTAAGAAACAAGAATAAAGATTTATTGGATTGTAGATTGGAATTCTTAATACTTGATACTTAATTCTTGATACTTCTTTAAAAAAACCTACACTATGAAAATAATCATCCGCACTTTTAAGCTCCAATTAAAGCACACTTTCACGATTTCGAGGGAGTCGCACGATGTACAGCCTACATTGATTGTAGAACTGCAAAGTGAAGGTTTTTCGGGATTTGGAGAAGCTACTTCGAATCCGTATTACAATATTACGGTTGACAGCATGAGAGCCAATCTGGAAGCCATTATTCCGTTTATTGAAGTGCATAATGATGAAACTCCTGAGGAATTTTGGGACAGCGCATCGGTTTTATTAAAGAATGATATGTTTGCACTGTGTGCTTTGGATATGGCTTACAATGATTTATATGCCAAGAAAAAAGGCAAAAAATTATACGAGCTTTGGGGGAATTCTCCTTTGCACAATCCTAAAACCGATTACACTATTGGAATTGATAAAATCGATAAAATGGTCATGAAGTTAAAAGAAATGCCTTGGCCCATTTATAAAATTAAATTGGGAACCAAAGACGATATTGCGATTGTTACCGAATTGCGAAAACATACCGATGCACGTTTTAGAATTGATGCCAACTGTGGCTGGACGGTAACCGAAACAATTAACAATGCTGTTGCTTTAAAAAAATTAGGCGTTGAATTCTTGGAACAGCCAATGAAAGCCGACCAATGGGCGGCACATAAAGAGGTTTTCAAACACTCCGTTCTGCCGATTATTGCTGATGAAAGCTGTATTATTGAAGAAGATGTTGCTAAATGTCATAATCATTTTCACGGTGTAAATGTAAAACTGGTAAAATGCGGTGGTCTTACTCCTGCCCGAAGAATGATCGCAGAAGCCAAACACTTTGGTATGAAAACCATGGTGGGCTGTATGACGGAATCTACAGTTGGGATTTCGGCAATTGCACATTTATTGCCGGAGCTGGATTATGTGGACATGGATGGTGCTTTATTGCTCTCTGAAGATATTGCTACTGGAGTTACCATTACAGATGGAATTGTTCATTATGCAGATTCGAATGGGATTGGCGCCAATTTAATAACCTAAACCAATGCGGGTAAACGAAATTCCAAACAGAGTATTTTACAAAGACGCCGAAGAGTTTCTGTACTTTGGCGGAACCAATTATTTGGGAGTAACTACTCTGCCTGAGTTTCAGAAGATTCTTTTGGCTGGTTTCCAAAAATGGGGAACAAGTTACGGAAGTTCACGATCCGCTAATATTCAATTAGAAATTTACAAAACTGCCGAAGATTTATTAGCTAAACAGATTGGAACCGAAGCTGTCGTTACAGTTTCATCCGGAATGCTGGCCGGAAAACTGGCTTTGGAACAATTACAGCATACTACTGATCTACTTTTTCATTTCCCTAATACGCATCCAGCTTTAATGCATCCATTTTCGATTCCGCTAATTCAAAACGGGAAGCTGAATCCTTTTCTTCTAGACCCAACTGTTTCAAGAATTGGAATTGTTGCCGATGCCATTCCATCACTGGAAGTTAGTCCAATTGATTTAAGTATCTTGAAAGATATTCCAAGCTCTAAAATCATTACTTTGTTACTTGACGAATCACATAGTTTTGGTTTACTTGGAGACGAAGGACAAGGAGTTTTAAATCAATATCAGCTTCCAAACATACATCAAAAAATAGCTATTGCTTCGCTGGGAAAAGCCATTGGGCTCACCGGAGGGTTCATTACTGGTGATTCTCAATTCATAAATGAAATAAAAAAACAGCAAAATTTTATCGGTGCCTCCGGTATGAATCCTGCTTTTTTGGAAACTTTTGTACATGCGCAAGAACTTTATCAACTGCAAAGACAACAGTTAAAAGATAATCTGAATTATGTTAACCAGCATTTAGTATCTAATACCGCTTTGACTTTTACCAAAGACTATCCGGTTATTTATTTCGACCAAGACGAGTTACTTCAATTACTTTTGGAAAACAATATTATTCCAACCTCTTTTCCTTATCCAACAGCATCGGGAAAATTGAGCCGGATTGTAATTAGTGCGCATCATACTAAAGCCGATTTAGACAAAATGATACAGCAGCTAAATATTTTTACCCAAATGAATTCAGACTTTGAAGGTGACATACGGTTTGTGCTATAATTCACAAAACCGGCTTGAAACATGATTCAGTTTTTTATAACAATACAACACATACTTATTTGATTTATAACGCAAGACTGTCGATGTCTGATAAATTAAAGTTAACAGCTACAATTTGCAAAAAAGGCTAATTACTATATCACTCAAAAAATGCATTAATTTAAATTATTGTTATTTTAAAATCATTTTTACATCACCTCCCCCAATTTTAAAGGAGGTAAAATACAAAAATGATAAAAATAGCACATCCACACCCATTTTAACAAGGTGTTTGAAATGATTTTTTATTTTTGCATAAAAAAAAATAAAATTACTACAAAATGCGAAAAATAGTTTTAAGCGTGATACTTATCACAATTTTGGTACTATCTTATTTCTCTAATTACTTTTTAACAAGCCACACAACAGACCTTTCCGAAATTTCAAAATTTGACACTGGTGATATCGCATGGATGATAGTAGCCTCTGCACTGGTACTATTGATGACACCAGGACTGGGATTCTTTTATGGCGGTATGGTAGGCAAAAAAAATGTAATCAGCACCATGCTACAAAGTTTTATGGCTATGATTATTGTAACCGTTTTATGGGTACTGATTGCTTTTGGATTATCTTTTGGACCTTCAATTGGAGGCATCATTGGAAACCCAATACCCTATATCTTTTTTCAAGGAGTAGGAATCGGCTCCTCATGGAAATTAGCTCCAACAATTCCTTTTTTATTATTTGCACTATTTCAGGCTAAATTTGCGATTATAACTCCCGCTATTGTAACAGGAGCTTTTGCCGAACGTATCCGTTTTTGGGCTTACTTATTATTTATGGTGCTTTTCATACTTTTTGTATACGCTCCACTAGCACACATGACATGGCATCCGGATGGATTATTATTTAATTTTGGAGTATTGGATTTTGCTGGAGGAACAGTAGTGCACATGAGCGCAGGATGGGCTGCGCTTGCGGGAGCTATCTTTCTAGGAAAACGCAAATCACCAAAACCAACTCCTGCACGCATTACTTATGTATTATTAGGTACCGGCTTATTATGGTTTGGATGGTTTGGTTTCAACGCAGGTTCAGCTATGGGAGCAAACGGTCTTGCTGCACAAGCACTTGGAACAACAACTGTGGCAGCCGCAGTCGCGTCTATGACCTGGGTATTTCTTGATAAAATCATGGGACACAAACTTTCAGCTATGGGTGCTTGTATTGGCGCAGTAGTAGGACTGGTAACCATCACTCCAGCCGCTGGATTTGTAAGCATGCCTCACGCAATCACTATGGGAATTATAGGAAGTGTTATTAGCAATATTACGGTTAGTAAATTCCATAAATTCAAAATCGACGATGCCTTAGATGTATTTGCCTGTCATGGTGTAGGCGGAATGGTCGGAATGGTATTAACTGGCGTTTTTGCTTCCAAAGACATCAACCCTGCCGTTATCGATCAAGGTCTTGCTTTTGGGGAAACCAAATTATTTACCACCCAAGTAATTGCTCTAATAGGAGTTTCAATATTTGCTTTTGCGATGTCATACTTCCTTTTCTATATCGTAAACAAAATCACTCCATTGAGAGTATCAGAGGAAAAAGAAGAATTAGGATTAGACATTACACAACACGGAGAATATTTATAAATTCTTTTTACCAAAAATTAAAACACTCTAATTTGTTTAGGGTGTTTTTTTTTGTTCTTAATTTTAATTTTTGGAGCAAAAAGATTAAGTATTTCAGGAAATATCGTCCCGCTTTTCGTTGCAATCTTATATCCCAAACCCGGGACATAAGGATTTTCTCTTCAATCGGGGCTAAGAGTTGAGGTTGAGGCATTTTTAGTTATTATTTAAGAAAAAGAAAACAGGATTAATCGAACTCCAGATTGAAACAAGAAACTATCATTTTTTAGACGGCTAAAAAGACAAGGCAACTGCAACAAAACTACATTCATAAGTAATAAAACCAATCACACAAGCATCTTCAGCACTGCAAATTAAAAACTCAATTCTATTACTTTTCAGCATACAATTTAAGTTATCATTAACAAAAACATCGCCCAACTACTAAAACAGTCGGTAATTTAATAAAAAGTGTGAAAATTCAAGAACAAAACTTAAAAAAAACTTAAAATTGCGTTAACACATTCTTTATTTTCGTTAAAAATATTGTACACCCCACAAAATACAATGGTACTAAATAAAAAATTCATAAAAATCATCACACTACCCCATATTTTTTGGAGGGTATTAAATCATTTGATACATTTATAAAAAATTAAAAATCAAAAACTATGCGAAAAATTATTTTAAGTGTGATACTAATCACAATCTTGGTATTATCCATTTTTTCAATTCATTTTCTTGTTGAATCACCAACATTAGGAGCTCATGTTGTTGAATTAAAATTAGACACAGGAGACACAGCTTGGATGATTGTTGCCTCAGCTCTTGTATTATTAATGACTCCGGGACTTGGATTCTTTTATGGTGGAATGGTAGGCAAGAAAAACGTTATCAGTACAATGTTACAAAGCTACATGGCAATGGTTGTAGTAACAGTATTATGGGTTCTTGTTGGATTTGGATTATGTTTTGGTCCTTCAATAGGAGGTTTCATTGGTGACCCATCATCAAACTTATTTTTTAATAACGTAAGTGCAAACACCGCTTGGGAATTAGCACCAACAATTCCAATGATTTTATTTGCATTGTTTCAAGCAAAATTCGCCATCATCACCCCAGCATTAATCACTGGAGCTTTTGCAGAAAGAGTACGTTTTTGGGCTTACCTATTATTTATGGTATTATTCATATTAGTTATATATGCGCCATTATGCCACATGACTTGGCATCCTGATGGCTTATTCTTCGGATGGGGAGTATTGGATTTTGCAGGTGGAACTGTAGTACACATGAGTGCTGGTTGGGCCGCTCTTGCAGGAGCTATCTTCTTAGGCAAAAGAAAAGTTCAAAAAGCAAACCCAGCTCGTATTACTTATGTATTATTAGGAACTGGTTTATTATGGTTCGGTTGGTTCGGTTTCAACGCTGGATCAGCTGTAGGAGCTGGAAGTCTAGCTGCTCAAGCTTTAGGAACTACTACTGTAGCTGCTGCTGCTGCTGCAATGGCATGGGTATTTCTTGACAAAATTATGGGACATAAACTTTCGGCAATGGGAGCTTCTATCGGAGCTGTAGTAGGATTGGTTGCTATCACTCCTGCTGCTGGATTTGTAAGCATTCCTCACGCTATAGCAATTGGTATTATTGCAAGTATCGTAAGTAATCTTGTTGTCAGCAAATTCCCTAAAGGAAAAATTGACGATGCTCTTGACGTATTTGCTTGTCACGGAGTTGGAGGTATGGTAGGTATGCTGTTAACTGGTGTTTTTGCATCAAAATCTGTAAACTCAATTGTAGGAGACAACCAAGGTTTAATTTTTGGTGACGCTACCTTATTTTTAATCCAATTGAAAGCATTAGTATTAGTTTCTATATTTGCTTTCTGTGCTTCTTATGCATTGTTCTTTATCGTAAACAAAATTACTCCGCTAAGAGTAACTGAAGAAAAAGAAGAACTAGGATTAGATATCTCTCAACACGGAGAATTCTTATAAAATTCAATTCAATTTCCAAATACCAAAACACTCTAGAATTTATTTTAGAGTGTTTTTTTATTTTATTTTTTTAGTAAAACTTAATATACTAATTACGTTTTTATTCAATTTGTCAAGTAAAAAAATGGACTGTTTTATACTGTATAAAAAAATTAGTAGTGAATATATAAATTCATTAGAAAACATACAAGTTTTCAAAACTGCATACTGTAAAATTAAATTTATATAAACAAAATCAATAGTTTTTAAAATTCTTAGGCTTTCTCAAGTTATTGAATCTCGTTATTCGTATGTATATAATTTTAATTTTTGAATTTCGTAATCTCCAACAGCAATTCTCAGATGTCTTCCTTGATGCGTTTGATCTCCGTTAAAATGACGAATTGTTTTCCAAACGTTATTATCAAATCTACCTTGATCTACTTTTAAAATCCCTGCGTTTGCCTCTTTATTTTTTAATGGTTGAAAAGTCACTACGATACCTGAACCAGTAACATAAAACTCATCAGGCGCAATCTCTATGATAATTGCACTAACCATTGGCCACACTTCCTCTTTAGCACCTTCTGACCAATTTAAAGTATAATCGTGTTTAAACATAAATTCGTAATTGCCTAATGTGATAACTTGCGTTGTATTTTCTTTATCTAAAAGGACACCATCAATTTTCCCAAGTCCTTTGTACTGTTCGATAACTGGAGTTAATTGTTTAACCAAATCGTATATTTTTCCCAAAGGTTCATTTTTCGCAACATCAACAGATTCAATAGAAAAAGGCGAAAAGCCAATAGCTTCATAATGACCAATGGCATACAAACCTTTGAATGGTGCTGTAGCATCAAACTTATGTTCTGGAATAAATAATGGATCTCCTTGACGGGTAAACAAATCATTCCATTGTTTAAAAGAAGGATTATAAAAATCTGGGGCTAAAAAATCAATAGTTTTTCCTGCAGCTTTCCAAACATCCATTAGATGTGGTAAAGGTCCAGCACTTGGATATTCGCCTGGTTTTTTTCCGGGAGTATTCAGCGCCGAATTTACAAACATTGGTATTTCGTAATTGTCCTTTCCTGCTTTAGCAATGGTATTGGTGAATTTTGCAAAAAACCAAGCCATAAAAATTTCATCCGTTTGCAAACCTTTACCAAAAATAGCTTCCCAGTTTCCTGAAGTTTTAAAACCATTATTTTTCCAAAGTTCTAAAAATTCGGGTACTAGTTGCTCTTTATTTTTTTGCATATACTGCACTAAATCTTTTGGCACCTCTTTCTTAAAGGCATCATTAGCTAAAGGGTCATAATCTCTTGCTGTTGGGAGCATCCCGATTTCATTCTCCACTTGAATCATTATAACGGTTTGCTCTTTTTTGTCAAAATCCTTAATATGTGACATTAATTTTTTGAATGCTTTTAAATCTGCTTCCAAATTATTTTCACTAAAAGGCGTTAGAATCTCATGACTTTTATTCTTATCATCTTTGATTCTAGGGTATTTTTTCTGATTTAATTTGACCCAGGCAGGAGCGTGACTTGACATACTATTTTTCCAAGATCCAAACCAAAGAAAAACTAATTTTAAATTTTCCTTTCTCGCTCGAAGAATTAAATCATCAACTAAAGCAAAATCAAATTTACCTTCTTCTTTTTCAATAAGTTCCCAATATATTGGTGTGAGCACAGTATTAAGATTCATATCAGTCAACTTAGACCAAATTGGTTCCATACTTTCTAAGCTAGTTGCTGAGGAATTTCCTAGCTCTCCACCCCGAATAAGAAAAGGATTTCCGTTGACAAATAATTGCGTTTTATTTCCTTTTTTTTGAAGCTTAGGAATTGAATTCTGACAGAATACAAATTGAATCATCAATAGAATAGGAATAAGAAATCTATATGTAATACTAACCATCTTTTTTTATTTAACTATTAAAATTAATTATTTTCATTATTTTTAAAAGCTAAATATAGTGATGTAAAAGCGAAAACTCAAAAAATTGAATTTGTATTATCGCAGATTTGCTTAGGCTGTATTAAAACATATAAAATCAAATTTTTAAAAAGACAAAAATTTACCACTGTTTAAAATGTTCCCAAATAAAAATGCCGTGTCAACACAAGGTGCAAAAGGAAAAATTAACGAGCAAGGAGAATTAATAGATAACAAAACTAAAGAAGAGTTGTTAAAATTTATTGATGCTTTTAGAGGACTAACAATTAACAACTAAAAAAGTCCCTCAAAAAGTATATCAAATTACTTTTTGAGGGATTTTTAAAATTAAGATTCTTAGCAAATTATTTCTTAAAATTTGAAATACCAGTTTTCAGCCAGCTTTCATATTCTTCTACACTCACATAACTTATCGTCGGCTGTTTTTTATTCAGATTATTACCTTCTAAATCAGTCAAAACATACAATGGTTGCGTATTTGTATTGTATTTTGTGATCATAAAATCAGTCCATTTATCCCCTATTGTTTCAATTTCAGCACCTGTCGTTTTAGAAATAAACTGTTCACTTTTCGGCAATGATCTCTGATCATCTACATATAAAGAAATCAAAACAACTTCATTTTTAAGAATTGGAAGTACACTCTTATCCGACCAAACATTGTTTTCCATTTTTCGACAGTTCACACAGGCATGTCCTGTAAAATCAAGCATTATAGGTTTGTTAACTGTTTTGGCATAAGCCAAACCTTTATCATAATCATCAAAAATAGCAATTTGGTGAGGACCTGATTTTGCCCCTTCAGGCAATGAAGTATTTCCAGAATTAGAACCACCTACACCAAAAGGACTTTCACTGTATTCCATTGGCGGCGGAAATGCACTTATCAATTTAAGAGGAGCTCCCCAAAGTCCGGGTATTAAATAAATAGTAAAAGACAAAACCAACAGCCCCAGAGACAATCTTCCTACCGAAATATGTGCTATAGGACTATCATGCGGCAAAGTAATTTTTCCGAACAAATAATATGCTAATGTTCCAAAAATAGCAATCCAAATCACCAAAAACACCTCTCTTTCCAGCAAATGCAATTGCAAAACCAAGTCTGCATTGGACAAAAATTTAAACGCCAAAGCCAATTCCAAAAATCCTAAAACAACTTTTACAGTATTAAGCCATCCGCCTGATTTTGGTAAAGAATTCAGCCATCCAGGGAACATAGCAAAAAGCATAAAAGGCAGTGCTAATGCTAATGAGAATCCAAACATTCCAACTATTGGTGCAATTCCTCCTTTGGAAGCGGCATCGACTAAAAGCGTACCAACAATAGGCCCAGTACATGAAAAGGAAACAATTGCCAAAGCTAATGCCATGAATAAAATTCCTATTATACCGCCTCTGTCAGCCTGACTGTCCACTTTATTTGCCCACGAATTAGGCAACATAATTTCAAAAGCTCCCAAGAATGAAGTTGCAAAAACAACCAGCAAAATAAAGAATATAATATTGAAATACACATTGGTTGATAAAGCATTCAATGCATCGGCACCAAAAACCCAAGTAACAACAAATCCTAACAACACGTAAATCAAAATAATTGACACTCCATAAATAATGGCGTTTCTAATTCCTGCAGCATTAGTTTTGCTTTGTTTGGTAAAAAAGCTTACTGTCATAGGAATCATAGGAAACACACAAGGTGTCAGCAAAGCTGCGAATCCAGAGAAAAAAGCGATAAAGAAAATAGACCATAAACCTCTTTCTGAGGCTGGTTCTGATTTCGGCTGTTCAATAGCCTTAGTACTTACATCTGGAACATTTTTTTCTTCTGCTATTGGAACAATACCCGCAGTATCAATCTGAGTACTGTCCGGCGAGGCAGCTACTACCGGAACAATTTCAACCGCAGTATTCGTTGCTGATATTGCTGTTCCAGGTATTTTAAAAGTAAATTTCTTTTCCAGATTGATACAAACCTCTTTACATATTTGATAATTCAGTTCTGCCTGAATAGCTGCAACTTTAGGATTAGTAACTTTAATTTCCTGCTGAATTTGAGCTTTATCATGAAAAAAAGTTTCGTTCACTCCAAAAACATCATTAAAAGCCGTTGTTGTTTTGCTTTCTTTGGCTTTGCCAACTAGCTCAAAATTTCCTTTTTGATCTTTAAAAACAATTTCCAAAGGCAACGGTCCTCCATCAGGAGTGAATTGCGAATAAATATGCCAATCCTTTTCTATTACTGCATTAAAAGTTAAAATATAATTTGTCTCCGATTTTTTTTCGATTGCTGTTGTCCATTTTGCAGGATCCAAAACCTGAGCATTTACTTTGGCGAAAGCTAAAAAAGCAAACAGTATAAAAAGTAGTTTCTTCATTATTTATATCTAAATTAATTCTATTTTAAGTATATTCTTTGTTGCGTTCACTGTTCTGAATCGGTGATCTGCCCGCATTCCAATTACCCAGACTATTTGCTCTCCCGAACACAAAATCCAAGTATTTTCCTTTTCTATCAATGATAATTTCTCATCTTTAAAAAGCTTACTCACTTTCTTCGACTTTCCGTTCATACCAAAAGGCATAAAAATATCGCCTGTTTTCCATTTCCGAATCACCAGAGGATAAACAAGCTGATCACCGTCGACAAAGATAGTTTTATTTGATTCAATCGAAATGTCAGACACTTTACATAAGCTCAATTTTAAGGGAATATTAACTTCCGTCTGATTTTCGGAAATATGAAATTCAGCTGTAGTTTCCTCCTCAGTAACAGGATATACAATTAATGAATCTCTGTCTTTTAATAATCGATAACCGGATGCAAACACCTGTTTTCCAGACTGACCATTTACCAAATCATAAATATCATCCCAAGCGGTAAACCCAAATTCTTTCAGCCATTGGTACAAATAAGACTGATAATTTGATAATTGCAGCAGCATTCTTAAGTCAAAATGAATTTGATCATCAACCTCATTAGCAACCTGCTGATAGATCATCGAAGCTGCATCCTCTACCATAGATTGTGATTGCTGCAGATAATTTTCGGTTTTCAAAAATGAAGTCATGAAATTAGGATTCAACTCCTTCAAAATAGGAACCAGATGATGACGTATTTTATTTCTCACATACTTATCCGATGCGTTACTGCTGTCTTCTCTCCATTTAATTTCATACTCTTTAGCATACTCATCAATTTCATTGCGGGTCAAAAAAAGTAAAGGTCTGATTATTTTGTCATTTTCCACCGGAATGCCAGTCAGTCCTTCCAACCCTGTTCCTCGTGTAAAATTGATCAAAAAAGTTTCCAGATTGTCATCAGCATGATGTGCCGTGAGTATGTAATCGAATTTTTCTTCTTCGAGCAACTCATAAAACCAATTGTAACGTAGGGCTCTTGCCGCCACTTGTGTAGATAATTTATAATCTTTGGCGAAAGCCTCAGTATCAAATTGCGTTACATAAATTGGAATTCCGTTAGCATCTGAATAGTCTTGTATGAACTTTTGATCTCCAAAACTCTCCACACCTCGAAGCTGAAAATTACAATGCGCTATAGCGATATCAAATTTCAACTCCTGAAACAAATGCAGTAAAACCATGCTATCCAGACCTCCGCTTACAGCAAGCAGCAGTTTTTTTTTATTCAAATAAGGAATTTCTTTATCGATATGATTTTGAAGTGTATTTTTCATGCATCAAATTTAAAATATGCAAAGTATTTATTTAGTAATTATAACTTAAATTTTGAATTTACATGATTCAAATTACAATAAAACTTCATGCATTGCCTTGGCCTTAAGCAGACATTCCTCATATTCTTTTTCCGGAACCGATAATGAAGTAATAGCGCTTCCTACTGAAAAAGATACGTATTCATTTTCCTGATTGTAAAGAATACTGCGGATTACTACATTGAAGTCGAAGTCTCCATCGGGCGAAAAATAGCCCACTGCCCCACTGTACAATCCCCGTTTAGTTTCCTCTAGTTCTTCAATGATTTTCATGGCTGCATACTTGGGAGCTCCCGTCATGCTTCCCATCGGAAACGTAGTTCTAAGAACATCTACCGCCGAATATTGGGAATCTATTTTTGAGGTTATGGTCGAAATCATCTGGTGTACCTGCAGGAAAGAATAAATACCGCATAATTCTTTAACTTCGACTGTCGCTTTTTTAGCCGTTCGGGACAAATCATTTCGAACCAAGTCGGTTATCATAATGTTTTCGGCTCTTTCTTTAGGGTCTTCTGCCAAATATCTTTTGGAAATTTCATCTTCAACAGGATCAGCAAATCGTTTAGAAGTTCCTTTTATAGGCTGCGAAATAAGATTTTCACCTTCTTTTTTCAAGTATCTTTCTGGCGAAGCCGAAAGCAGAAAATGTATGTTGTTTTTAAAAAAGACAGTAAACGGCGCTTGTGAAATTTCATTAAGTTTCAGGAATTTTTCCAAAGGATTTATTTTGACATTTTCGGCAAAAAACTCCATGCAGAAATTAGCTTCATACAAATCACCATGATGAATATGTTCCAATAATCTGGAAACTTTCGCTATGTAATCTTGCTTCGGAATACGCTGTTCAATAGTTATTTTCGAATGACTTTCGACTTTCGCCTTTCGCCTTTCAACTATTTCTTTAAAATCATCTTCCGCTTCGTCATCACACATATTGAGATATTGGATTTCGAGCTGATTTCCTTTCAATAAAAATATTTTTTTAGGCTGAAAAAAGAACAAATCAGGAAAATCTAAACCGTCAAAATTATTCGACTCTAAATGCTCTACATTATTTTTTAAATCATATGCTAAATAACCAAACAGCCAGTCTTTAGACGTTTGCTGGTATTGCTTTAAATCCTCAAAAGCATTGTGATGATCCGTTTTTATTGATGTAAAAGCATCAGCTGCCAGAACACAGTCAAAGGTGGAATATTCATTGGAAAATGAATTGCTGTCCAGAAAAATTATTTCACGAAACTGCTGTCCCCACTCCACAAGCTGCTGCTTGAAAGTTATTGGGTCCTCAATAAATTTGTAAATGGAAGTTCTCAAAAATAAATCTGTTTATGGACTTCAAAATTACAATAAAAAATATGGGTTCTCAAGAAGAAGTTTCATAAAACTACTCCTTAGTTAAATAAATATTAAAAAAGTTTTTACTTGTTAAAACATCATATATTTGATACCGAATTCAAGCTTGAAAATTCAAAAATCAATCAGTCAAAAATTTATTTTTTTCAACCCCTAAAATTAATTCTATGAACAAAATTGCGAAACGCTGCTTAGTGCTGTTAACCGTTACTGCTTTATTAATCAGCTGTAAAAAAAGTGAAGCTTACGAAGAAGAATCTACTGATGTAAAAATATCTGCAGACACTATTTCATCTTCTGCAGCTGTAGAAAAAGAAGGCAGTACCCGAAAATTTATTCGTACAGCCGACATCAAATTCAAAGTAAAAAACGTTACCCAATCCACCTATAAAATTGAAAACATCACCAATAAATTTGGCGGTTTTGTTACTTATACTAATCTGCAGAGCACAATTATTGATGAATTTGAAAACAAAATAAGCCTTGACAGCACGATCCAGACAATTCGATACAATGTAGAAAACGACATTACCATTCGGGTACCCAATAAACGACTTGATACGGTAATTAAATCGATCGCAAAGCAAATTGATTTTCTAGATTACCGAATCATAAAGGCAGACGATGTTTCCCTAAAAATGCTTTCAAATCAGCTTTCACAGACAAGAGGTGCCAGCAATGAAAAAAGAATAGAAAAAGCAATTGATACAAAAGGTAAAAAAATAAATGACATCATGGAAGCCGAAAATACTTTGGCCAACAAAAAAGAACAAAACGACAATGCAAAACTAGAAAACTTATCTATTGAAGATCAAGTCAATTTTAGCACGCTGACCATCAAAATCTATCAAAATGAATCCGTAAAACAAGAAATCACTGCCAGTACAAAAGACTCTAATTATTACAAGCCCAACATAGGTATTCGTATACTGGATTCTCTAAAATCGGGCTGGTACGTCCTTCTTAATCTTATTGTTTTATTATTTGAAATTTGGTGGCTGATTTTACTAACCATTGGCGGTTATTTCCTTTATAAAAAATATAACAAAAAGGAATAAATCCAAATATCTCTAAAATTCTTTAGTTAAACGGGTAAAAAACTAACCAAAAGGTTAGCGGTTTTACCCGTTTTGTTTGATTCCAAATAATAAAAAAACTATATTTAACTCAATTTTAAGATATTATCCATAATATTACCTATTGAAAAATAAATAATTTTAAAAATTTTAACTAAATTTGTTATCAAGATAAGGACTTAGTTTTTCGGTCTCTGAAAACTATCAATGGTAAATGGATGAATAAGGTTTTACAACAACAGCTCCCCGCTGTCCTTGAGTTATCACTTAACATTTAACCAAAAAATAAAAAATATGAAAACCGCAACCTTCTTTATCCGTACAATAATTGGCATATTGCTAATTTTAGTATCGCTTGCCTATTTTTTTAATTTAATGCCGGAACTAGAAAGCACAGAAAACTTTAAAGCTTTCAATGTTGGATTAATTTCTTCAGTTTACCTAATGCCATTAATCAAAACAATCGTACTATTGTGTGGAATTTCGTATCTGCTTGGTCAATACGTGGTGTTATCCAATATTATTATTTTACCGGTAAGTACAAATATATTATTCATCGATTTCTTTCTAAATCCAAATGGATTGCCGCTTGCCATATTTATTTTTTCAGGAAATATATTTTTAATATATGCCCATCGAAAAAGTTACAAAAATCTTTTTACCAGAAAATCCGTAATGCATTTTGATTAATAATAGCTTATTGAAAAAATCTACAAAAAACTAAAACAAATAAATAAATAAATACAAACCTATGAAAATTACTACTATTATTATCCGTTCATTAATTGGATTACTATTACTTTTTGCCTCAATAAGTTTCTTTTTCCATTTGTTTCCAGAACCGGTTTTAACAGGAGATATGAAAATCTTCAATGATGGGATGAAAGCATCGGGTTATCTAATGCCATTGGTAAAAACTGTTAAGCTTCTTTGCGGAATATCTTATATAACTGGTAAATTCAATAAAATTGCAAATATTATTCTGTTGCCAATTTCAATAAATATTTTTTTCGTTCATATTTGTTTGGCTCCCGAAGGTCTTCCTGTAGCAATATTTTTATTAGTGGGCAATATCTTCTTGATTTATAGCAAATGGGATAGCTACAAAGGTTTATTCACAGCCAATTAAAAAACACAAAAAAACCGATAGAAAAATCTATCGGTTTTTTTATTTGTAAAGATGCACTGCAGTGCATCTCTTCGCAATACTTCTACGATGCATAATATATTATACGTGCAAAGCTCTGTTATCTGTAGCTGCCAATGCCGCTTCTTTTACTGCTTCCGCAAATGTTGGATGAGCATGTGACATTCTGGAAATATCTTCAGCAGAAGCTTTATATTCCATTGCAGTAACTGCTTCTGCAATCAAATCAGCAGTTCTGGCACCAATCATGTGTACACCAAGAACCTCATCAGTTTTAGCATCAGCAAGAATTTTTACAAATCCGTCAAGATCTCCGCTCGCTCGAGCACGTCCTAAAGCTTTGAATGGAAAACTTCCCACTTTATATTCAGTTCCAGATGCTTTCAACTGCTCTTCTGTTTGACCAACAGCAGCAACCTCTGGCCAAGTGTAAACAACACCTGGAATCAGATTATAATCAATATGCGGTTTTTGACCAGCTAAGATTTCGGCAACCATAGTTCCCTCTTCTTCGGCTTTGTGTGCAAGCATTGCACCACGAACAACATCTCCGATAGCATAGATATTTGGAACCGAAGTCTGCAGATGATCATTCACTTCAACTTGTCCTCTATCCGAAATTTTCACTCCTGCTTTATCTGCATTCAATCCATCTGTGTAAGGACGACGCCCAACAGAAACCAAAGAATAATCTCCTTCTAAAGTGATTGTTTCTCCTTTAGCATTTTCAGCTTGAACAATTACAGCATCTCCATTTCTCTCTACCGACTGCACTTTTTGAGAAGTGTAGAATTTCATTCCCTGTTTTTTCAATACTTTGGTCAATTCTTTAGACAAAGCACCGTCCATTCCAGGAATAATTCTGTCCATAAATTCCACAACCGAAACCTGCGCTCCCAATCGTAAATAAACTTGACCTAATTCAATACCAATAACACCACCGCCAATAATAACAAGGTGTTTCGGCACTTCTTTAAGGGCCAATGCTTCAGTCGAAGTGATGATTCTTTCTTTATCAATTTTGATAAAAGGCAAAGACGATGGTTTTGAACCAGTAGCAATAATAATATTTTTAGCTTCAATAGTTTCTGATGTTCCATCTGCTTTTGCAATAGCTACGTGAGTGGCATCTACAAAAGATCCTAAACCATTAAAAACAGTGATTTTATTTTTTTCCATCAAGAAATTTACTCCTCCCGATGTTTGATCAACAACTGCTTGTTTGCGGGCAATCATTTTTTCTAAATTTACTTTTACTTCTCCTGAAACTTCAATTCCATGATCAGCAAAATGTTTGATTTCAGCATAATGATGCGAAGATGACAACAATGCTTTCGATGGAATACACCCTACATTTAAACAGGTTCCTCCCAAAGTTGAATATTTTTCTATAATTGCTGTTTTGAAACCCAATTGTGCACAACGAATAGCTGAAACATATCCGCCTGGCCCAGAACCTATAATGACTACGTCAAATGAACTCATAGTATGTGATTTTTTATTTTAGTGATGCAAAATTAAGGAATAAAGTTTTGTTTAAAGTTTAATTTTCTAGGTTTTTTGTTCGAATTATAACGATTTCATCAAGGATTATAACCAAACACTTTAAATAAAACAACAGATCATAATGTATCGCTAAAAAAAACGCTAAGACTTAGAATCAATTTTAGCATCCAATTATTTTTTGCTTAAGAAACTAACACACCATGAAAAAAATAACACAAATAACTAAACAGCAATTAATTACATAAAAATATAAATAGTTTTTCATTTTTTGTTAAATATAAAAAAGTTACAAACACTACATCGTAATAGTATCTGTACAAAAAATTAATATGATAATTTTTATGTTAATAAAATATACATTTATTAAAAATGTACATTATAAACTAACAAAAAAACCAAACCATGAAAAAAAAAAAACTGCTGTTATTTTATGCACTATTAATTCCTTTTGCTTTTGTAAAAGCACAAGTGAATACAACCTATCTATGGCATTTGCATCAGCCCACTTATTGGGGAGATGTCAGCAAAAAAAATCCAAATCGGTATCAGATTGTAAAAGAATCACAGGATCTAAAAGTTTCTGGTGCCAATAATGACAAAAACGGACTAGCTCATCCAACAAACAACTTGGAAGAAATTTTTGGCACAGGCGACCGTGTTGCTGCTTATCAATTTGCACCTAAAAATTCCATAAACTCTATTCGGGATTTACCCAAAGCCGGAGCACAAATTACCTATGGCGGTTCCTTGCTGGAAAACGTAAACGAACTCGCTCAAGCCAATCAATGGGGCTACTCCAATTCTTGGATTCAAAACATTAAAGATGCAAAGTCATGGAAAACTTCTGGCGGATTTCCCCGAATGGAAATGGTTTCCTTTACAATGCACCATGCACTTTCTCCGTTACTAAGTGACGAAGCCCTAAAAAAAGAAATCAAAGCGCACCAATATTACACAGCGCAATTATTTGGATCACATGAATCTAAAGGATATTGGCCGGCAGAATGTGGTTTTTCTGAAAGGATTATAAAAACATTAACCGAATGCGGTATCGAATGGTCCGTGATAGCCAATAGTCATTTATCCAGAACATTGTCCGATTATCCTGTAAAATATGGCTCTGGTGGCACTATGTGTGATGTTCCCAACAAAGCAGATCAAGTAGATACTAAAGGGAATACATGGTTTTCGGCTCAAAAAGATGCCCGTGGCGGTCAGTTTGCCGTTCCCTATTCTTACCTTCCATATAAAGCAAAATATGTTGACCCAGAAACGGCGCAAGAATACAAAATCACAGTAGTTCCTATGGCCGATTATGAAAGTTACGAAGATGGATATGCTGCAATTGGAACTTCGTTAATAGCTCCTATTGTTACCAAAGCTTCAACCTCTCCAAGACCACCTTTGGTTTTATTTGCTCATGATGGCGATAATGCCTGGGGTGGCGGTTCTTCGTATTACAATGAATCAGTTACGGGATTTTCACACGCATCTGCTAGCAACGGAAATATTCCAACCACAATACCTCAGTACCTGCAAGACAACCCCGTTCCCGAATCAGAAATAGTCCATGTTGAAGACGGTGCCTGGGTAAATGCCGATGGCGATTTTGGGCATCCGCAATTTACAAACTGGCTTTGGCCGTTCTTTGATCCCGTTACGAAAAAATTCAACCCAAACGGCTGGACCGAAGACATGATGAACCAAGCCATTACTACAGCTGGTGAAAACCACGCCATCATGGCTGAACAGTTGGAAGGAAACAACCTAAGAATGAGTGAAATTGTAAACCCGACTGCAGCTGTGAGTCCTGCCGAAAAAGCCTGGCATTTTTTGATGGCTGGTTATGACAGCGGTAATGCGTATTATGGTCTAGCCGAAGATTTGGAAATAAAAACTACGCTTGCAGTTAACAGATGTGTACAATATGCAAAACCCACCCTTGATGCCCACCCTGGTGTTGACGCCACAAAACCTTCAGTATTTATTCCGCAGCGCTGGCCTTATAATCCTGGTGAAAAAGGATATGGCGCACCTTATGCCTACAAGGATTTTTTAAATTCAGCCGATTTTACTGTTTATACTTTTGCTTATGACGTGAGCGGTATTCAAAAATCAGAATTAAAATACCGAGTTGATGTTGACGGAAAAAACACTGTTGGTTCAAATCAAAATGAAATTTATGCTGGTGGCAGCGAAGTTGGAACATGGGTATCACTGCCAATGACTGAAAGAGTTTTCCCAAAAGGAAATTTTACCAATAGCACGCAGGCAGATTTATATATGCTTCCAGACGTAATTGCCAATCAATATTACGCTGAAATCGCTGGAATTTCAGAAAAATTATTAGATTATTACGTTGAAGTAACGGATAAAAAAGGAAACATAACCAAGTCTAAAATTCAGCACGTATGGGTTGGAAAAAATCTGGATGTAGCACCAAAAGTTGCTTTTACTCCAGACACCGCTAACTCGCCAACAGCATTTGATGTAACTATTACGGCTACAGACAGCACGGATCCAAAACCTAAATTGTATTACACTACAGATGGCTCAACCCCTACTCTTTCATCAACATCTGCTGAGTCTGCAAAAACAATTACCATTGCTCAAACCACAACCGTTAAAGTTTTTGCTGTAGATAATGAAGGAAACCAATCTGAAATTATTACAAAAACGTACACCATTGGAGCAGTTCCAGAATTCACGGTATATTTCAAAAAACCATCTAATTGGAATGCTGCCGTAAAAATATACTATTGGTCTCCAACAGGAACTGCGCCTGCAGTCGTTTATCCAGGTGTAGCAATGACTCAGGATTGCGGAGGCTGGTATAAATATACTTTTCCATCAGGAGTGACAGCTTCAAATTTATTATTCAATGATGGAAGCCTAAAAACAGGAGACTTAACTGCCACTGCAGGAATTAAATATTATGACTCGGCTTGGCTAAGTGCGGAACCTGCTAATAGATGCCCTGTTATAGCTCCCGATTTTACTAACTCACAGACAGGAGGAACTTTTACAGCCGGAACAACTGTAAATGTTATATTAACAGCAAACGAAAGCACCTCAACAATTTTTTACACATTAGACGGAACCACGCCAACAGCAGCTTCATCATCTTCAGTAGGAACCAAAACATTAGCAATAACCAGCACAACAACGCTTAAGGCTTTTGTCAAAAATACTGTAGGAGTTAGTTCTGCCGTCAAAACCGAAACCTATACTTTTAACGCTCCAAGTACATTCACAGTTTATTTCAAAAAACCGTCCAATTGGAATACTGCCGTAAAAGTATATTATTGGTCTCCAACCGGAACTGCGCCGACAGTAACTTATCCAGGAGTCGCAATGACCCAAGATTGCGGAGGCTGGTATAAATATACTTTCCCATCGACTGTAAGTGCTGCAAATTTATTATTTAACGACGGAAACCTTAAAACAGCCGACCTAAGCACTACAGCTGGAATTAAATATTATGATTCTGGATGGTTAAGCGCAGAGCCAGTCAATAGATGTCCTGTTATTGCGCCTGACTTTACCAACTCAAGAACTGGAGGCACCTTTACAACTGGAACAACTGTTAATGTTGTTTTGACAGCCAATGAAACTACTTCAGCAATTTATTACACTTTAGACGGTACAGTACCAACTACCGCTTCGTCTTCTGCGATTGGAAGTAAATCATTTGCTTTTACTTCAAATACGACCCTAAAAGCATTCGTAGTCAATACTGCCGGAGTTTCATCAGCAGTTAAAACTGAGACTTATACTTTTAATGCTGTAACGGCTCTTACCGTTTACTTTAAACCGCCAGCAAGCTGGACATCTGCTCCAAAACTGCATTATTGGAATGCTGTTCCGTCAGGAAGCGCTGCCAATACTACTTGGCCGGGAGTAACAATGACTGCCGATACAAATGGCTTTTATAAATATACCATTACGGGCCCAACATCTGTAAATATAATTTTCAATAACGGCTCAAGCGGTTCTGCAAATCAAACAGCTGATTTATTGAACAAAACAAATGGCTACTCCTATACTTGGGGTTCAGCTACCGCTAAAACAGCTGCCAAAGCAGAAATAGCACCGGCAGAAGAAGAAACCTATCTTATTCGTCTATACCCAAATCCCGTAAACGAGACATTACAGATTAGTTCGACGAGTCCAATAAATAATTACAGTATTATTTCGGCACAGGGAAGTATTGTTCAGGAAGGGAAATTAAATAACAGCACAATTGATGTAAGCCGTTTAAACATTGGTATCTATTTTATTGTTATTCGATTGGAAAACGGGCAGGAAACCATGCAGAAAATAATTAAAAAATAGAGTCTTAAATTTTAATACAATGCCTTTTAAAACAAAATCCGTTCTGAGTTTCAGAACGGATTTTTATATTTTATTATTTTTTTTCCAAATTCAGCTTACTGTTTTTTCTGCTGAAGCCAAAGTAAATCACTAATCCAATCAATAGCCAGATAGTGAAGTAAATCCAGTTCCAGACGCTTAATTCTGCCATCATATACAAACAGCAGATTAGTCCCAAAAGCGGAATCAAGGACAAATTTTCTTTGTAAGACCAAAAAACCAGTCCAACAATTACAATCAGGAAAATCCACATTGGTATTTTATGTTTGAATAAATCAAAACCGCTCTCATATTTAATGGAATCCGAAATTGGCAGACCGGCAACTACGCTGGCATACTTGGCATCATCTTCCTGATATTGGCTCAGCAGATGCTCTACATCCAATTTTTCGGCAGCGCTGGCTTTTCCTTCAATGCTTACCAAATAAGCATACACTTTTTGTGTTTCTTCTTTATTTAATGAAGTAATTATAAATTCCGAATCATTGATTTTAGTTTCATTAGTAATAAAATCCATAGTGGCTTTTTTATTATAAGTAAAAGCCAAAACCAAAGCAGCAATAATCAATATTGGAAATATAAATTTTGAATTTACATAAGGCGTTTTGAATTTTCCCCTTGGAATATCAGTTCTGTTTTGCAGAGCCAAAACTCCTGCGCAAACCAAAACAAAAGCAAACAAGGTCCCGATACTGCATAAATCGGTAACCATGGTCAGGTTCATAAACAAAGCAGGAACCGCCACAACAAAACCAACAACTATTGTAGCAAAAGAAGGTGTTTTAAACTTTGGATGCACAGTAGAGAATTTCTTTGGCAGCAGACCGTCACGGCTCATGCTCATCCAGATACGGGGCTGTCCCATTTGGAAAACCAGCAATACGCTCGCCATAGCAACTACAGCACTTACAGCAATAATTCCCGACATCCATTTTAAATCCAATTGATCAAATACAAAAGCCAATGGATCACCAACATTCAATTTATCGTAGCTTACCATTCCGGTAAGGACTAACGCAATAGCTATATAAAGAATAGTACAGATAATAATCGCCCACATCATTCCTCTTGGCAGGTCACGCTGCGGATCTTTACATTCTTCTGCAGTAGTTGAAATAGCATCAAAACCAATATAGGCAAAAAACACCGCTGAAACTCCTTTCAACACTCCCGACACTCCATTTGGAGCAAACGGATGCCAATTGGTTGTATCTACATAAAATATACCGACAGCGATTACCAAAAGTACTATACATACTTTTACAACCACCATTATATTACTGGCGTTTCGGGATTCTTTCATCCCTCTATAAATCAATGCAGTAATCAGAATAATAATTAGTAACGCAGGCAAATCGGCAACAAAATGAAAAGAACCAATAACCGGGGATGTTGTCCAAGCCGTGTAGGCACTTTGCATTCCTGAACTTAGATTTTCAAAAGACTTCCCTCCTTCCATCAGGGCAGTGGCGTCTCGAAAACCATTTGAAGCTGTCAAATAATCCATTTGTACCCATTGCGGTAAATCTATTCCGCCGCTGGAGAGCAGCCCGGTAAAGTAATCGCTCCATGAGATGGCGACCGTTATATTCCCGACCGAATACTCCATAATCAAGGCCCAGCCGATAATCCAGGCTATTAATTCTCCAAAAGCAACATACGAATAGGTATAAGCACTCCCGGAAACTGGAACCATTGATGCAAATTCAGCATAAGCAAAAGCGGCAAAACTACAGGCAACAGCGGTAAATAAAAAAAGGAAGATTACTGCTGGACCTCCGTCAAAACTAGCTTTCCCGATGGTGCTGAAAATACCGGCTCCAACGATGGCGGCAATCCCAAAAGCAGTTAAATCCCTAGTCGTCAAATGTTTTCCTAACGCTTCATGTCCCTCCAGATTATTTTTTTCGACCTGCTTTAAGATATCTTGAACTGTTTTTTTTCTAAAAAGTCCTTTTAATGCCATGTTGTAAAATTTATTATTAAATAACCATTATTTAGTGTTCTTTTCAATACTATTTTCAATAAAAAAAATAGTAAAGCCCAAATATATAAAACAAATTCAATCTTTAAAGTTATGATTTTGATTTTTTACAATATTGGGATATAAAAATAATATTTCTCTTTTTAAACCAAAAAAAAGTCAAATATACACTCTAAAATCATTAAAAAACAAAATAAAACTCATTTTTTATTTAAAAAAAAACAAAATCACATATATCACAAATATAAGCTTAATGATATAAAATATACTATGCTCTCTTAATTGACTTTACATAATCTAATATTTTTTCTGTGGAGTCTTATGTGTTGGTTTCTTAGTATAAAATTTCTTTACACTATGATTCACAAAAAAAAAAGACACTCCAGTATGAAATAACTTTCTAGATTCAGATTGCAAATATACGCTATCGTTCACGACTTTTTTTTTCATTTGGAGCCATCGGGGTTGCAAATCCAAGCCATCTGATTTCGAATCCTAACACCTTGACAAAAAAACGGCTCAGTTATCATGAGATGTTTAGGGGAAATTTTTATAAAAATGTAGCGATGCTATGAAATAACAAAAGTAAGCCAGTTAAGAGGTTTCTTTATTGTTTTTTATGAGTACTAGCTGCTTCTATAAAAATCATCACGGAAAAAGTCGGGAGACTTTTATCATATTTAACGTTTTCAAGAACTTTTTAAAAACGTAAAGTAGAGATATTTGCGTAGCCCGAACGACAACCTATTTACTCTTCGAAGAGCTGGAGTCAAAGTCCAGATTTTGGAAAGAATGAAAAACGGTGAGGAACTGATTTTTGTCGATGCGGTCATTGAATTTGGCAAAAATGATACGATGCTGGATAAGGTGCTGAAAATTCATGATAAGCAGAATCCAGAAGCCTGTTATGTATCCGAAAGCTTTATAAAGAGTGCATAAAAAAAACAAAAACCTAATACCAGAATCATATCCAGTATTAGGTTTTATTTGTATTACTACTTTATTTCGATAAAATAGCTCTTTCATTTTCAAAAAAATTCAATAAATGGAACGCTTTTTATAAAAGAATTCTGTTAAGAGCAGAGTATAATGCCACTTTTACGTAGACTTAGAAGAACTGGATTTATTCACATTGATATATTTCTGCATTTTATGTTTTAGTATTTGTGAAATCCATTTTTCATTTATATTTTTTTTAAAAAACGATACTAATTCCGTAGAATGAAAATCTGCTTTAAATAAAAAATCTAAACTCAGCCCTACCCAATAAGGCGATTCCATATCAAATGTGGTCTGTGTTATTTTACTAATAGGGAATAAGTCTACCCATTTACAATTCATCGTTTTTTTGACTTTTAAGGATTCTTCAATCTTAAAAACCAAATCACTGAATGGCATTTCTAATAATCTAACAAATCCAATAAAATTAGAATCCTTCCAAGAAATTAAACTTAATACACCACTATCGTTAATTACCCAACCTTCCTCACAAATTCCATAACTAAATCCTATATCATTAAAATCTAAAATATGAAAATATTTAAATTCGACATCATTTATCTTAGTTGTTGTATTTGTACTTTCTATTAATTCTATCATAATCATATCAATTAAAAACTTGGAGCCGCAGTATGTTTTACCTGTTGACCAGTATGAGATTCAAGAAAATTTTCGAATTTTGCTCTTATTTCAGGAGTCCAATTCTTGTAATAATGCCCAGAAGCTTCGTTAGTTAGTATTTCGCCTGTAGGGCTTCTTTTAAACATTCCTCCGACTACATTATTGTCCGCATTAATAGATTTTGCTAAATTTTGATGAGGAGATAATCCTGGTACTGAATTTTTCACTTTTCCAACTACAAACGTTTCTGTTTTTGGGTCAAATACAAATTCAATTGCATTCTTAGGTTTATAATTATTAAACTGTTTAACTGATTTAACTTCCGAACTGACTTCTAAAACTCCAGCAACTCGACCAGAACCAGCAATTCCAGTAGTTACGCTTGATTCTTCTCTTTTAAAAGCTCTTATTATTGACTTTATTCCCTTTATGTCTTTTAAAGCTTGTCCTAGATATGCTAAACCGATAGCAGCTGACGCAGTATTTCCAATACTTTCTAATGATTTTAACTTTGAAGCCATTTCATATTGAGCATCTGCATTATCTCCTTTATTAAGCTGCTTAAATATTTCTCGCCCGTTACCTAGATTGTTAAGACTTGTGCCTCTCAACTTATCTGACATTGCATGCCAGTGTCCATCTGAGCCATAGACATAAGCCCTATCCGCAGTAGCGGTTTTCATTTTTGTCCCAGTAATCAATTCAACATTCCCACCTATCTCTAAAACATTTACTAATTCAAAATAAGTTTCTCCTTTATACTCTTTCTTTCCAAGCATATAAAAAGAATCTTCTAATCCCTCAATTTCAACACTATTAATTACTTTATTACCACTAAAACTATATGGTGTGTAATTAGGATATTTCTTTTCAAGCGGGTCAGGAGCAAAAAACCTACCAATCCTCGGGTCATGCATCCTAAAGGTATAATTCAACGAGTTCCCTTCGCCTTTAATTTCGTTATCCATTTCCTGTCCTTGGAAACCATAACGGTGACCGTCAGGAATACTAGTTCCATGTCTATTCGGCACTAGCATTCCAAAAGGATAATAATCAGAATAACTAAGAACGTCAGGATTAAAAACGCCCGCAGTGGCCGTAGGTATTTTTTTGTCACTTATTACGGCTAACACATTGCCTAAGTGATTGCTTAATTCAAAACGTTTATCACCAATCAAAGATAGAAAATTTGTTTGAACTGGTTCTTGAAACGTACTTGTATTACTGCTAATGTAAACAAGCAGGCTTTTGCTTTCTAACCCAAGCCGGCTGCTTCCAAAAATATGATGCTCTGTTAAGGTTAATGTTTTTATGTTACTGGAAGGAACATCATAACGATATACCCCAAGCTCATTGCCTTGTGCATCACGTACATAATAAGTACTCGTAGTAATGCCTGGTTTAACCTCTTTTTTGGCGATTCGGTTACCTAAACCGTCGTACTCAAAATAATAGGTGGTTGTTCCTTTTACTATGTTTTTTACTTTTCCGTCAACACGCCAATTTATTTTTAGCCCTTCTGATTTATCTTCAATCAGCTGCCCTATTTCATCATAAATATAGTTGTGAGTTGCTGGCATATCAATGTTGTAAACTACAGGTGGTATCAATGCTGCTAATTTAGCAACCTGATCATCTATATCTCCATTAAATGTTGCTGAAGCTGGTGTGGCATCCTTTACCAAAGCTAATTTATTATTGTTTCGATATGTTTTACCGGATTCATTAGGATAATCATAGGTGAGTTTATCCATATCGATAGGTGTTCCAGAGCTGTTTGGTGCTTTTCTGTTTAATGTCAATAAATTTCCGTTTCGATCATAGGAATAGTTCGAATCGTAGCTGGTGGTTCCCGTAGCTGCATTTGGAACAATGGCGCTGGACGTCATTATTTTTAAACGATTGAGCTGATCATAAGTATAACTGTTTTTTTGAATATTTAGCAATGACCCGTCTCTTTTGCGTATCGCAGTCGTCATTTGCTTTATGTTGCCATTGTATAAATCTCTTGTGCTTGGCTCGATAGCAGTATCCCTGCTGTACATTAAAGGTTTAAAAGCCTTAGTTTCATCTGTGGTGCCAATGGATTTATAATCTTTGTCATAATAGTTCAACGAATATCCAAAGGCATCAAAGGTTTTGGTGCTTCCAGCTGTTAAACCGTCCTGCCCTATATCATTGGCTGCAGCTGCTAGATTTTCTCCATTTACCGCTTTGAGCCATCCCTGTAAAGTATAGGCATAATCAATACCCTGCACTTTCTTGTTCCCTAATTCAGCTCTCGCTAATGGTCCGTGAAGATAGTATTGATAATTGGCTTCTTTTTCCCAAACCACATTGTCTGAGGAGGTTTGTACATCGACAATCCTGTTGTCTGCATCATAATTGTATTTATGTATGAATAAGTCAGGCTTGTTTGGCTGAAAAGTCACCGTATTCACATTACCGCTAATGAGATCGTAATCGTATACAATTCTTTTAATATATGCTTCACAGTCATTTTTTGAAGACAAAACGCAGCCTGCGTCCTTGAGTCCCGGATAATAATTGACCACTTCTTTGACATTGCCGTGAATATCGTAATTATATAAGATCGCATTATTGAAGCTTAAAGGAGAGGCCGCCATATAAGTATCATAATAGAAAATAGCAGTTACTCTATTGACATTATTATAAGTAGGTGTTGTGGTTTTATCCGAAAAGAAAAAGGATGCGCTTCGTGTAATTACAGGAGGTGTTCCTCCACCAGGAGGTGAATAGGGACTCCAGATATCTACATCAGGGTCATCAGAATAAACAGTTCTGGTTACTTCTGTTCTGGAAGCAACATTCATGGTAAAAGCATCAACAATTGCAGTACCTCCATAAACTAATTTTCCTTCATTATTGATAGTGTAAGTTGTGGCCACTGATCCATTTGGATTCAATACTTCCCCAGCTTCGATAATTCGGCCTAATCCATCGTACGAAGTATAACTTAATTTAACAGTTCCTGATATCGGCTTAGCCTGTTTGGCATTCTGTGAAGCAATGATGCGTCCCAGTTTGTCATAAGCAAATCGGGTTTCCCCTCCATCGGGTGTTTTCTGCCATACGAGCTGGTTTAAAGAATTATATCTATACTGTGTTTTAAAAGTATGCGCCGGCTGGTAACTGGTATTTTCTACAGGATTATTAGCTATTCTATAATTATTTATATTATCATTTATCGCTGCAGTCAAAGCCATGCGTTTTACGCCTTCCGGAGCAATGGTTTGGGTTAAATTTCCTGCCTGATCATAATAATATAGCGTATACTGATATTCTTTATCCTTATAAGTCATATCAAAAGTCTCAGTAGCCGCCATTGCCTGAGTGATATAATCTTTTATGAATTTTTGCCTCTTAGCTTCAATAACACTGTTATAAATATCATTCCCAAAAGAGCCATCTACATTTAGATAAAAATGCTCACAGGCTATTTCATCATCTGGAGGATATGGCATTGAGTAGTTATTTGATATTGGCGCAGGCGGACATAAAGTATTGGTTTTTCGAAACTCAGTATTTACCCAGTTATTCCAGTTTAATAAATCGGGACTGGTGGCATTAAGAACATAATATTCTGAATATTTGGCTATAGCAGTTCCAATAGCTGCAAAACCGTAATTGAGATAAGTATTTCCAAATTCAGAAATGGTTCTAAAACGAATATCGTAAGCAGATGTTAATCCTATTCGCTTCATTTCGGTTATATATGTTCTATAGCTCTCAAAAATATACTGATAATTGTTTTCGCAAAACTGCACCGTGGCAGGATCTATACCGTAATTGGACAGGGCAGCAGGAACCCCACTTTTGCCATTTATAAATTCGATATATTCCGTTTTTTTGGCATTTTCGCAGGCAACGGGTGATACCGGCTGCGGGATACATTTTTGGACTAAAGTTGGTGAAGTTGGTGAAGTTGGTGAAGTTGGACAACTTAAACTATAGCCTGGAAAGGTCATAACCCCAGGAAATGTATACAGTTGTCCATTATAATTTACTGTAAAGTGTCCTAAATGAGACATAAATATAAAATTGGAAAATGTGCCGCCACCTATTATATTGCTTATAAGGGTAGAAGGGGGATTCTCCTCAAAATCTAAGGTTGCAACTATTGCATTTCCTTTTTTTATGTAAAAAATATTCTGTGCAACATTTAGATCTTTAACCCAAACAGTTGAAGGATCGGCACCGAAAAACTCTTCTAAAAATGTGTCTCTATAAGAAGTATAGCTTGATAAACTAATAGGTGTCGTACTGTTTAAAGCATAATTATTGACTAACTGAGTTAAAAAGACTGCAATTGCGTCACTAAATTTAGTTTGTTTATCGCATACATTTTGACTATTATTTTGACTATAAATAGTAGCATTGGGGTTCAATACTTCTCCAATACCACCACTGCCGACTACTCCACATTCTCCAATTTTTGCAGCGGTTGTACCTGTTAAGAGGATTTCGCCACTTTTGGTATTATTAGCCCCATTGCTGATTTCGGCAATTACCTTAAAACTGAAAATACCACTTCCTGGGGTAGAAATTACTTTGTCATAGAAAAATTGTTTCAGACCTATAATTTTCCAGGCAGTGCCATAATCATACCACTTATATGATGGTGTTGTTAAACTTGTAACCCCGCTAGGTATACCTGATGCATTAAATTTAAACTCTAACTTTGTCCCTGTCGAAGTAGTATTTAGGGTTAAAGCAGCAGTTGGTATTGTTACACCCGGGGATAATGATATTAATAAATTTGAACTTAAATATTGTTTGCTGAATGGAGTGTAAGTTGCATTGGTAGTTGTAAACACATGAGGACTGGGATCTTTAAAAAAACTGTTTAAAAAAAGATCCAAATCGGACAATAGCGGACAATTACCTGTTTGAGCATAAACCTGATAATTATTTACTGCCTTTAGATTAGCAACTGCAACATTGGGATCTATCGAGGAGTCATAACCAAAATCGGCAGGAATGAAACGTTTCTCTAATTTTTCATACAATGGGGCACTCGTACTGGCGCATAATGTGCCTGCAGTAGACATACCCTGAATAGCTGTATTTATAGCCGTTTTTTGAGTAGTAAAAGCACTGCCTAGAACATCCCCTAAATTTTTAGATGTTGGAATACCAATACAGCCATTATATGTTTTTTTCTCCATAGCATACAGATTCATATAAATATGCTGGATATTGGCTTTTAAACCCAGATACATTGCTTTATAAACATTCCAGATAGCATCTTTTTGTGTTACTGATGCTGAACTAAAAGTTGAAGTGCAGGTGGTTATAGGAGAACACAAAACAACATTCATTGCATTTTTAAATAAAGTTAAACTGCCTGAATAATTGGATCTTAATGCCTGATACATTATACTGCTAGTACCTGTGTTATATCGTAAGGCTGGCAATGTTGTGGTCTCAATAGCACCCAAAGGTTGAAAATAGGGATCGTTGCTGTAAATAAGGATACCAGTTCCTGCGGCATCAATATATCCTTTTGACACTGCATCTGCAAATGTTTCGGTGTTTTGAATACGGCTATCATAATCATCGGATGTAATACCACTTTTTAAAATTCCGCAAAGTTTATTACTATATTCCAAATAAATATATTCCGGATGGTACTTCACTAGTGATTTAGCCCATCCATCGTTCCAATTGGCAATAAAATCTTTACTGTTTGCCAGATATTGAGGTTTTACTTTATAACTAAAAGTTTTACCATCTGGATTTGTGATTTTATCATTCCCTGATAAGGGTATAGAATTCCAAGGGCGATCTATCTTCGGACTGAATGTACTTTCATTATCTATTGTCTCAACATCAATCCAGGAAACAACATCATCTTCATCCTTATAATCTTCTATAGGTTTTTTCCAATTATTTCCTGTTGTTGTATTGTTATAAAATAATTTATTGCCAGTTGTACTTTCAGTACTTATATTATTAAAGACGCTTACTCTATATAATGGGTTTGGCATAGTGGTATTGTCAGGATTGACAATATTTTCAATAGTAGCTCCGTACTGGCCATTTGGGCTTACATCACTATACAGCATTTGCTCGTTTACAGCACATGAAGGTGTAAACACTTCTGCAGATGGCAGGCATGATTTATCACATTCTGCTTTTAATAATTCCCATTCCTTAGAAAAACGGGTATTTAACCCATTAAGTTCAATTGGATCAATTGCAGTATTATCTATATTAGTTGCTCCATTAAGCAATACTGTAATCATTGTTGTACCAGTCGCAGTAATCTTAGTGCTTGAATAAAAAGCATTAAATGCATTTTGAACATATACTGCTTTAGTACCTAATGCAGCAGTACAAGAAGCACAGGAAAAATCACAGCTTGTAACAGGTAAACTTGCATCGACCTTATATTTATCAGGATCTTCGTAGCAGGTTGAACCTTTAGTCGTTATTTTTCCCATATAATGAGCAACATACCTATTTAATGTCTTCTCATTAACTTTTAATTCTTTTACAAGACTATAACTGCCTGCCAGAAGTAATTTGGAAACAAATTTAGTTTTGGTTACAGATGCCGCTTTTGCTATCCCATCTAATTTTTCAGTACCCACAGCCTCATCAATCAAAGTCACCAATTGTTCCTCACCGCAATTATCCTTAAGGCTTATCTCTAAATCATAAACAAAAGGATAAGAAAAAGCGGGAGTTTGGCATTCAGGTTTAAAAGAATTAGTTTGGTTTAGTGTATAATTAAACTCGTATTTTAAGTTATTTTCTGCTGAAGTAATTTGTTTATTTATACTTTTCATGTCCATATTGTTATAGAACAATCCTGTAGACTTTGAAGTATTAGATTTTATCAAATTGCTGATTAAATCACTTGATGCAGGTGTTTCGTCAAGGAGACCTTCTAAGTTTAATGGATTTTCTCCAGCTAATGCAGTTGCTATTGTTCTTCCCTGCGGATCAAGATAACTTACTGATATTTGCCCATTGGGATCAATTACTGTATTTTTTTTGTAATGTGAAACGTCACCTACCTTATAGCCAAAAAGCCTGTTCAATTCTAAATCTATTGGTGTTGCATAAAAATATTTCATTTCATGATTAGAACCTAACTGATGTTGATTGCCAACACCGCCTTTACGGGAAATTCGTCCTGTATTATCCGGAGTGTATTCTATTTGAGAAAATGGATACAGTTTAGCATCTGGAATGAAATTTCTGTTAATTGAAGATGTAAAGGTATTATTAGATGAATAATATTTACTGGATCCTGAGACTGTATTGTCCATAGAAGCCGTATTAGTAACACAAGCATTTGAATCGTAATCAAAGTTTTTATTAGAATACTTTGTTGTCGGGTTAAATAAATTATAATTTGGATAATAATGTATTGTATTGTCGGCAGTAGGTGTTGGCAATACCTCAATTGCCGGTCTTCCCTGAGTATCATATATTACCTCACCAACTACAGCTGTATTACTGGTGTTTATTTTGGTAACCGTTTGTCGATTTCGTAATGAACCATCAAAATAACTTACCACTTCCTTTTTTTTCCCATCTTCAGCATAGCTGGCTTGAAACTGCCAGTTTTTTGTGCTTTCATGTTCGGCAATTGTAATTTTATGAAGCCAATCGGCAACAGTTACTTTAGCTGTTGTTCCTGAACTCCAGTTTCCAAATACTTTAGCATTTTCGTTGGCTGGATTTCTTCCTATTCCACGTATTCTATATAATAAATATCCCCGACTGTATATCTGTGGAATTTCATAAGCATTAGCTGTTGGATTGGCTTTTACAACAATACGGGTATTGTTTAAATCAAAATTCCTGTCTGTAAACAGAATATCTTGCGGTGCAGTAATAGCCGTACTGCTTGCAGCATTATAATTATCAACCCATGTCCATTCCAATTCATATTCAACGGCCCCTGCCAAAGCTCCCCATCCAATTGTAACAGCTGTTGCTGCAGTATTTGGTGTTGCTGTAGGACTGATTAAAGTCGTTGCCAAAGGATAATATCTTTTGGCTTTAAAACCCATGCTGACAGTTACATTATCTGTATATGCCGTTGTAGGTGTGATTGGAACACCTGCACTATTTTTTACAACAATACTGCTTGGATCCAATGTAACGAGAATACCAAATTTATTCTTGATTTTAAAGTAATTAAAGTCACTAAAATTTGCACCTACAGAACTAAAACTATTAATATAATTAACTGTCATGCTTTTTGTTACCATTTCGGCTAAAAGCGGGTTTCTGGCTTGATCATAAGGCGTAATCTGAAAATTTGCTGTTACGCTATATGCTGTATAAGGCGCTTTGTTATTGTCTATTGCCAATGAAAAATAACAATAGGTTTCTATGTTTTTTTGATTCGGGAGATTATATTCTGAATCCTGAACGGTTCCAGTAGTAAAGCTCGTTAACGGTTTAGGTACAAAACTGCTATATTCTTTTTCTTGAATTTGAGCCTGCGAAATTGACGAAAAACAGAATAGTATAAGCAAACAGAATTTCTTAACCCAATTTTTGAATATAATGCTCATATATAATTTGTTAATTGATATTTTTTTAATTTTCTAAAAGCTTGTCTCTTTTAAAAGAAAGCAATTCCCTTTAAAACTAAGTTTTAATTTTGCTTGGCTGTATTGCTTCTAGTTTCCTGTATAGTGTACACTCCTTTTTCGGTTTCCTTTTTTACTCGAATGAGTCCTCCTTCTAAGTCATATTCATAAAAAGTAGCGTAGTTGTTTTCGTCCAATTCGGCCATAAGACGTTGAGTGTCCTCATCATAAACAAAACTTTTAAGGCTTCCATCATACGGATAAAATCGAATATCATCAAAATAACATGGCACACTTCCATTACATTTTAAATCAATTTGGATTTTTGCATCTCCAGTTAAGATTGTCGCAGGAATTTCCAGTATGCCAATAATACGCTGCCATCCGTCGATAATGGTCCCGGATGGATTGCAGTATACGGTACGGATTACGGAGAAATTGGTAACAGTAACAATAATAGCACTGTTGGTATAGGCTAGAGGCAATACCGTTTGCGCTTCTTTAACCCAGCCGCTTACAATATATTTTGTTGGCGCAATAGTTGAAGTAAGAGGCATGAAAGATCCCTCGCCATCACTTTGGGCAAAAGAAACTGACATAATGATCAGAAATAGAATGAAGGTATATATTGTTTTTATCATTTTTTCGATATTTACCAATTAGCCATTGGACATTGAGTCGTTAAATCTGAACTTACTTTGCATCCCACTTGAGTGCCGATCAAGAAAGTTCCATCCATATAATAATCAATTATAGTATAGAAAGGTTGCCCAGCTAAAGATCCTCCATTTTGATGTTTCATAACTTCTGCACTATTAAAACCCACATAGACTATATTATCAACTATCTCAACCTTATATAAATTTTGGGGTAAATTCCCAAAATTGTAGTTTGGATAGTTTCTGATATCTGGAATAACACCATTTACACTTGGATAAGTAAGTTTTACTACTTTCATACCAGACATCGGAGGATATGTCACTCCAATTGATACAACTGGGCAAAACAAGTTAGGATCAACGGGACAACTGACTCTTGAATACATTTTATAAGTCTTGAGTAGCTTTCTGGTTAATGATTTAGTCTGGCCATTAACTACTTTTAAACTGTTTTTTCCTGTATGGGATTCCGTTGAAACAAAATCCGCCGGAACCGTATTGAAATTAAAATGTTTATTGATTGTTCCCGTCTTGACTTCCTCGAACCCTTCAAATCCCATTTGCTGGTATTTTGAATTAGAAGCTACCGCCATTGGCAACTTATAGTTATAACCATATTGGGCAGCACTATAACGCTCTAAAGCATCCTTGTTTTCCAATTCTGGTCCATACGGACTTATTTTTGTAACGCTGTTAGCATAGGTCCAATTGGTTGTATTAGCGGTCCATATGCCATTAACCAACTGATAAAATGGTGAAAAATTGTTAAAAAAACCCTCATCCCGAGGATTATTGGAATTAGCGACTGGAGTTGAGTTTCTTCCAGCTAAATAGGAATACGATTTCTCTGCTTTCCAATTTCCTTTAATATTCCATAAATAAGGATTTGTTTTAATATCGATTGGATAAGTCGGATTTCCATTTTCGTCAGTATAAATACGGCCATCATATCTTATGTAGGGAGAGCCTCCGGCATCAATATACGTGTGATATTCTACTGGATTTTTCTCAGGGTAAGATGGCAAATCAGCTTCTTGCTGGGGACTCCAAAAATCTCTATATGCTATTGCACTTGCGTTTATAATTCTAGGGTTAAACAAGGAACCTGAATACATAAAACTATTTGCATTTAAATTGCCGTCCGCGATCGGATTTGTCATGGATATTATGGTCGACATAGTTGACGATTGTTGATTTCGATATCCTGATCGCATAACTTTAAATTTAATATTCTCATGGTCAGCACATGGATTGACATAGTTTCCCTTCCGATCCATTAATATGACACCATTATTATTTACTGCAATAATCCACAGTTTGTATACAGGCGGAAAGTTAATTCCAGATAATAATAATCCATCTTTTATATAAAGTTCATCACCTACATGAAATATGCTCGCTAAAGATCCTATATAATCTTTTAAAGTGTATCCTGCATCTATCGGTATTGGGGACATACTGGCTGGAGCACTTGGACTTTTTGGAATTAATTCACCTTCAATTCCAATATTTTGACTCGCCATGCCCATTCCATCATACATCCAATAGGCTGGATAGGTAAAAGAATAATAGTTATCATTATACTCATTTTGTGTTTGAGTCAAAATAACTTCTCCGGTATTAGCATCCCAGGCTATATTTTTAGTACTTATTGTGGAACCCAGATCGTATGCAATTTTTTCAGCTAAAATCCCTGTTTTATGAACGTGTTTTGTTGTGACAGCTGTTCGCAGTAAATTTTCATGATATGATAATTTTGGAAGAACTTTAGGAACAAATGCAGGGAAAATTCCAAATATTACTGTTGCTAAATTAGCATCAAATCCTGCTACAGTCGTTTCTGAGCGGCTTTCATTAAAATCATTAATTAAGTCATAATCGACACCAAATAAACTAGTTTCAACTTCTCCAACAGCATTTATGGTTGTAAGCTTATTATCTAAATTTCCATCTGAACCTACATTATATTTGTATTCTACGTAGGAGATAAGGTTAGTCTGGTTTTTAAATGGAATGGGATCAGGAGCAGGAACAGGAATAGAAGGGTTTTCTTCAGCGTACACTTTCTGAAATTTTATCTTGCCATTCATGTCATTAGTTTCAATTGAATATCCCTGAGACATTGTGAGATGATTCCGCACTCTTATATTTGCCAATTTTATTAATGATCCTATTTTATCATTAGGAACCAGATCAACTTTTGTATCTAATTTTGTATAACTAACTTTTGTTGGAAAATCATAACTTGTATAATGTTCCGTAACAACTGTTCCTGTAGCGTGTTTTTTTACTTTAAAACCCGTAACAGAATCTTTTCTTTCTAAATTCTTCACCAAAACTCTTGAATAAGTAATTCTTGGTGCGGGAAAAAAGTTTTGTCCAAATGGTTTCTCAACATAATTATTTTCTTTAGGCGCTGCAATGTTTTCTGCATAACCTCCTTTATTATTATAAAAAGGTTCTACCAACGGATTCTCTGCACATGAATTAGGCTCAAAAGTAGCTACACCGCTAGATTTCCCGACTTCGTCATTATAAGAATACGTCTGGCCATATTGCATAGTATCTGGGTCTTCTGTCCCAGAGAGTGTATTGTTACCGAGCATATCCCCCCAGCTGTCAATTAATTTTATTGATTTTACTCGCAAACCACCGCCTAATTTTCGTCCAGTAGGATTTTCTAACCGTATCCATGATTTATTGGGGTCAAAATTATTAGCACAGCCTTTATCCTGAAGTGCTTTGTTAGGCCCGTTAAATATTTCTGAAATGGCTTTAATGCTTCCAACCAAATCTTTAACAATTGAAGAGAAATCATCGTTTGCGCTATCGCCGCCAATGCTGTATACTTCTCTGTTAAGATAAGTTCTTCCAAATCCCCAGCCGGCTTTTGCTATAGGATTGACAGTGGAACTGCTCGAAACTCCTCCGTCTAGTTTTAAAAATTCTAAGGGTATTGAAACAATAGGAATTGATGATGCCGATGGGTATGTTATTGTTATTGGAGTAGCTGTTCCATCCTGGTTTTCATTAATTTTAAAATAGCCGGAAACATATTCTTTTTGCCAGCTCTTGCTTGTCATATTCAATAAAAATCGGAACTGAATCGGCTTATTATAATTTTCTCTCAAATATTTGTCGACAAACTGCTCTCTGCTTAAACCCGAAGATTCATTGTCTAATTTAACGTACAAGTATTTTTTACCATATAATTGATTAGTAAAAGTCGTTGGCGCAGCTGGATTATCACCACATCCTAAAACCTTAAACATCTGCATGGCTTTTTTATTTTGGACATACTGATAATCGTCACTTTCAGTTTCAACTGCGATTTTCCCGCCTGATGGCAAAGTAATCATTTTTAATGTCCATGCGCCTGTGTTTAAATTAGCGCTAACTGTATTTTGTTCTACAAAAGGAAATTCTGCAGTAGATAGTGGTGATGAAGCGACTTCGCTATTTCCGCTCGCAAGTGGGTTTATTTTGTAATTACCCCAAATATCAAAGCCTTTTGGATTATAAGCCGGATTATAATTTAGAATATTGTCTGCGTCATAATTTGGATTATTTGTAGTCACATCATAATCGAAAACATAAGGAGTATATTTCCCCATTTGCGAACCTCTATAAGTAAAATAAACTTTCGCTAATGTTAACTTCCCTTTCGCATTATCACCCGAAACAGTCACATTAGTCCCATCATTATTTGGCATCCCTTTGCATAAGCTATAATTATAAACAAAAAAAGCCGTTTTTATAGGTTTTACTGCTCCATTTTCGCCTGGATCTATAATAACACCTGATGAATTAGTTACCTCCGGCAGTGCATACAGTCTTATCGATTTTATTTTATACATTTTTTGAGTGCTTGCTCCCAAACCGCCGTTTTCACCGAGTGCACCTCGCCCATCTTTTCTTTCATCTAAATCAAAAAAAGCAACATGTGTTTTGGTAATTATCCTGGTTAAATATTTTAGCTCTTTTTCACCATATATGTAAGTCCCTTTTTGATCCTCTTTTTTAGAGATAAGACCGCCATTATAGCTTGCTTGATTTGAACCATAAGGAATTCTCCACTTATAATTAGCGTTTTTGATTACGTAATCAAATTTAGTATAACTCCCTAAATCATTTATTGTTGGCCCGTTATCGTCAATATCCTGATAATCTGATGATAATACTGAGGTTAACAGATAAGAATGCGCATATGCATTCGTAGTTATTTTATTCAAATATTGATCACTATTATTGCTGTAATTGTTCTTTAATGTTGCATCATAAGAAACTAACCCATTAGTATTATTTCCATTTTTACCTGATACGTCAAAAGTTGCTTCAATTTTTTTTGTATTATAGACAGTAGTACCATACACGTAAGTAGTACCATCATTCTGTAATACTTTTATTGCGGCTGTATGATGAGGATGAAGCTCTGCAAATGGATTCTTTTCAATAAGCGGATCTTTTAGAGCTTCTTTATATGTTATTTTTTGGACTAACTGGTTTCTCATAAACCGTTTGGTTCTTTGATTTGGAATAAGACTTACTTTTGGAGACTCATTAAAATATTTAGGTATTACAGTTCTGCTTTTGGATACTCCCCCAATACCAAAACGCAATGGACTTGTATTTTGAATTCCGTCATATAGGCTGATTTCTGGATCAACAGATTTACTACCGACTAGTCTAAAACTAACTGGTTCATACAAAACAGTTTTTTTATCTGTATTTTTTTCTGATAAATATTTCAATGAATTATTGTTTTCTACCCATCCGTCTGTAGAACTAACTGTAGTTGTTTTCTTGAAATCATACCCTCCATGATAGAGTGCCCCAACTCCAAATTCAGCTCCTGCACTGATACCAGTACCTCTATCAACAACTGCATCGTTGTAAACATAACTCACTTTCGATCGGTAAGGCCTGAACATTCCTGAAACACCCTGCCCTTCAATATTGTAAGTATCGTAAGTGTAATTTGTTACTGGAAGTGAAGTCGTATTTTCAGTAACTGTTTTTTCATTTTCTCTGTTAAAATCTAAAATACCAGTTTGGCTTTTTTTATGCTCAGTATATTCATAACCAAATGCTTTTTCTATTCTATACTTATATTCTGGCGCTATTTCTTGATATGATCCATATCCGGTAATTTGAACTTGTGGTTCCAAAAACCATGTTTCAAGCCCTATAGCCCCATTAAAACTAAAGCTATAATTATTAAACCCGATTCTTTTGCTGGGCGTAAAACTTTGATTATTAAATGAAATACTTCCTCCAACACTTCCTTTTGATTCAAAACTTTCATCAACATTATTATTTGGTTCACAATGTTGTACATAAGTGCTGTTTTTTACACTGGCCGATAAATTTAAATTCTCAACTCCTTTTCTGCTATTTATACCAAGACCAATTGTTCCCGAACCATCAATATTATTGGTAGTATGATTTGCTGTTGTTGTCAATTTTTGAGAAATACTAACTGAAGGATTAACAGTAGCGCCTTCGGTTACAGAACTTGTAAAGTTTAGGCCTACTGAAACATTGTCACTTAAATTAAAACCTACGCCAAAAGAGGGCTTAAAAGAAATACCCTCATAATTATTATATTCAACACCGAGGCCAAGCCCAGCAGTAAATTGTTTACTATCAGTTCCTGCAAATGCGACGTTAACTCCTAAATGAGTACCAACCGTAATATTCTTCTTTAGGTTATTTTCATAAATCATTTCATCACCATTAAAGTCATCAGGTAATCCTCGAACTTGGCGTTCAATCTGACCTACGTTTAGATTCCAGCCTAAGCCAACCCAAGAGGCCTCTTGATCCATAGTTATTCCCGAAGCATAAGATAAATTCAATGGATATCCGCCCACGTCCATTATTGGAATATTGTAATTAAAATCACCGCTTGCCAGATCCACCATATCCGAAGTCCCAATAGGGGTAAAAGCATTAAATTCAGGTTGGGAAGGACCGCTGGTTAATGCATACATCTGCATCGGCTGCACGGTTTCCAGAAGAATCATCATAGCTAAATAAATAGCAACAGCTTTTTTAAATTTACTTGTTTTTTTTGGCTTAATCATAAGGCTATAGGGGTAAAGGGATCTTTGAATTTAAATTTCAGGGTACCTTTTCTAAAAAGGTAGTCAGTGTAAACTAATTGTATTTTATCGTTGGAGTCTATTCCTGAGAAGAATAACAGTACTTTTTGGAAAGGGGCGATTTTATAATTGCGCTCAAAATTAACGCCAGAGCAAAGGATTGTGTCTTTCTTTGAAGTCACCAAATAAAAATCTTTATCAAGGCCAAAAGACATATACTTTACAGCTTCCGTGTAATCCATGCCAGTAAAATCTTTGCCCAGCAAATCATTCTCTTCATCTTGCTGAAAAACAAACTCTATCACGCGCTCTCTTTTATTTTCTTCATAAAGAGAATCAACATGCTGAAGGTTTTCGACTCCTTGATCTTTTAATAAATAATATTGAATGGGAACTTCGGTCGCAGTAAAGCCAATATCATCTACTACTTGTGTATAGGAGCGTGATTTCCAGCCAATTTTTTCCAGATTGAAATAACGTTCTTTAATTTCGGAAACCTTTTGGCTGTTTTTTTGCTCTTTACCACAAGAAACAAAAAGAAGCATAAAAAAAATAGAACCTAATATATTAGAGACCTTCATACTTTTTGTTTAAATAGGTAAGAAGCTCATTAGTAACGTCTATTTTATCATCAGCAAACAAAACAGTCTGTTTGTTATCTGACCCAATAATTAACTGATAGTTTTTATCTTTTGAAAATTCAGCAGTATAGCTTTTTATTCTCGACCAGATTTTTGCCGTTTGCTCAGAACCGAAAACTTGATTAAACTGCTCTAATTCTTCCTTTCCCTGAATGAATTGCTGCATTAGCTGTTTTTTCTCAGAAGCAGAAATTGCTGGAGACTGCAAATCGGAATACAAGTTATCTAAAACTGATTTTCTGGAATTGAATTCTTTTTCTCCTGCCCTTTTCATCTCTTTCGTCATTATAAAACCATCGAATAATTTAACATTATCAACATAGACAATCTCTTTATTTGATTTAAAAAAGTAAAAGAGCAAGAAAACAGTTAACACACTTACTAAAAAAGCATTAACCAAAAACTGAAAGGAAGGTATATTTTTAAGCACAAATAACTTGTTAATTTTTCAAGTGTAAAAATATAATTTTTTAAGAAATTACAATCAAAAAATAAAATATATTTCATAAAAAGAACAAAGAAAAACAACGAAATATTGTTTTAGTATACTTTTTTATGTTAAAAAAACATTTCGCATTAAATATAATTAACAAGATTATTCAAATAATTTAATAACATCTCTTTTAATTTTGCTCAGAGAAAGCCCATTCATCCGGATTGGACTCTCTTTCATATCATTCCAGTCTGGATGACTCTCTTCAAATTATATCTTGTACCTTTTAACGATAATTTCAAAAAACATGGATATACAAAACTTACTATGACTCCAATCGTAGTCAATGCAGCTATTTTAAAAATATCTTCCGAATATAAATTTGGCATCATACTCAAAAAAGCGCAGCTGGTAGTTCTTTATAAACTGTAAAGATTAATCCTAACGAGCAATACAAACTGAATTTCATAAAAGAATTTGAGTTTAAACCATCAGCAATTGATTCTGAATTTTTTGAATTTTCAGCAGTAATCTCTTCATAATTGCCTTAAACATTAAAAAAAATTAAGCCCTTAAACTATAAATTTTCTGTAGTTCTGTTTTTTTACTTAAATTGGTGTACGATATTCGAAACCAAAAAAATATGAAAATAAGTATACTAAATCAGACGGAAGCTTGGGTAATCGCTCTTTTACTGTTTATATTAATGATTACGGCATGCTTAGCTGGGAAACTGAAGGGAAATTATATTCGGACTATAAAAATGCAAGCGAAAAAACGGTTGAAACTTCCAGGCTTTTGGCATTGCTTTTTTCTTACTGGCGTTTACATTTGGGATGAGCGATGAACGCTATGATACGCGGAGAAAAATCGTTGTTGAAGAGGCAAATAACATTGGCACTGCCCTATTAAGCAGCGATTTATAACCAGACTCAACACGTACTTTATTCCGTAAAGATTTTAAGGAATATATAGAGACAAGAATATCCTTTTACGAAGCGGGTGCTGATGTAAAAGGGGTTTTAAAAGCCGACAGTTTATCTCGGGTAATTTCTGCAAAATTATGGAAACTTGCCTGCAGCCTGGCTAAAGATCCTGCAAACTTGGCAGCCACCCAGCAGATGATTCCCGCTTTAAACACTATGATTGATGTAACCTCAACCCGTCTTGCAGGGGAGAAAGCAAAAGTTCCTGAAAGCATCTTAGTCATGCTGTTTTTTCTGGCTTTGATAAGTGCTTTTTTTATAGCGGTTATTCAGCAGGACGCAAAGGACAGATTGACTGGCTGGTTCAAATTGGATTTTGTCTTTTGGTGTCTTTACTTGTTTTGTTTACGCTGGATTTGGACAGACCCCGAAGAGGCTTCGTAAATCTGGACTTGCCCAATCAGACTATAATAGATTTAAGGAAAATTTTGAGTGATTTTTTCTAGAATCTAACTTTCATGGTAAAACGTATCGCCTTTCTTTGTTAAAATTCTTAGAGTTATATGATTTTCTGAACATTAAAAAATTCCTTCGATACACAAAATACGCCCCAGATAAAAGCGACAGCCCCGAAAATTGGAACTCTATTTTTTAGAGCCTGGACAGAGCGACCAGCGGAAGCTCCTGTAACGGCTAGTAAAAAAGAGTTCCTATCGAGGACTATAGCGGATAGCTGGATCAGGCGCATTATTCTTTTAACATAATGCAGAACTACAACGGTAATCCGAATTTTATTGGCAATTAATTGAATAAACTTAGCTAAAAAAACTACTTTTGATTCCTTTATAAAAAAGAATTAATAATGTATATAAAGAAGTCCTTACTATACCCGACTATATATTTACTGCTTTCTGCGATTATGGGATTTGCCCAACAAAGAGAAATGCATCCCAAAAATGAATTTCGAGCTGTCTGGATTGCTACTGTTGTCAATATTGACTGGCCAAAAAACAGTTCGGATTCGGTAGAAAAACAAAAAGCCGACTTTATTCAGATTTTAGATACCTATCAAAAACTCAATTATAATGCAGTTGTGGTACAAATTCGTTCGGTTGGCGATGCTTTATATCCAACGATATTAGCTCCTTGGTCCCGTTATTTGACTGGAATTGAAGGAAAAGCTCCCAGTCCTGATTTTGATCCTCTCGAATGGATGATTACCGAAAGTCACGAGCGCGGTTTTGAATTTCACGCTTGGATGAATCCCTATCGTGCTACTATGGATTTAAAGACTGAAACCTTAAGTATAGATCATGACTACAACAAGCACCATGAATGGATGATTGAATATGGCGGCAAATACTATTATAATCCTGCTCTTCCCGAAGTCCAAAAACATTTAACGGCTATAGTGGAAGAAGTAGTTATAAAATACGATATTGATGCCATACACTTTGATGATTATTTTTACCCGTATAAAGTAAAAGGAATTGATTTTAATGATACTGCCTCATATCAAAAATATGGTAACGGACTTTCTGTGGATGACTGGAGACGTTCTAATGTAACCGCTTTTGTCAAAAACATTTCATTTGGAATTAAAAAGCTGAAGCCTTGGGTACAGTTTGGCATCAGCCCATTTGGCGTTTGGCGCAACAAAACATTAGACCCGAAAGGATCAGAAACTTACGGAACAAGTAATTATGATGATTTGTTTGCAGATCCTATGGACTGGATGAACAACAATTGGATCGATTATATAATCCCTCAATTGTATTGGAGTATTGATTATAAATCCCAATCGGCAGTTAACTATTATAAATTATTAAAATGGTGGTCAGAAAACACCCCAAACAATACTGCCTTATATATAGGGAACAGTACATATAAAATTAGAGGCGATTCAGATAAGCGATGGAATAATATTAATGAAATTCCAAATCAGGTTGACTTTGCCCGTAATTATCCAAATGTGCATGGAAATGGTTATTTCAGTGCCAAATGGTTTATAAACAAAAATCAGGATGTGGTTAAAATCTTAAAAGAGAACCAATACAAATATCCTGCTTTGCCACTGCCTGTTCCTAACTTAAAAAAAACTATTACCGAAAGACTGCTTATTAATTCGATAACTAAGGATACATCAAGTTATTATATTTCTTTCCAAAAGCCAAATCTTCCTTCACAAGTACGCTATATCATTGTATATGCTGCTAAAAATTCAGCCAAAATAAAGACCAATGATCCAAGCCAAATCATGGAAAAAATTGCTGTTAATGAAGAAAACAACGAATTCAATATTGAAGTTCCAGCTTATAAAATGATTGGTAAAGCCGCTTTTGCTTTTACTTTCATAGATTATTATGCTAACGAAAGTCCAGAAACTGTAATTGATCTGGAAGTAGAAACGCAAACGAAGTAAAGGTTTAGAAGATGGTTTAATGTTGTTTAAAATAGTTTAATTGGTTTTAACTTTAAATTCTTAAACCTTTAAAACAAGATTAACCCCTTAAACGATTAAACAGCTAATCGATTAAACCTTTAAACTCTTAAACAACCTTAAACTATTTTAAACAACATTAAACTCTCAAACTCTTAAACCTCCTTAAATAATGAAAAACAGCAAACCTTGGTATTGGATTCCATTTTTAAATTTTGCTTCAGGATTTCCGTATGCCATTATTATTTCAGTTTCGGTGATTATGTACAAAAATCTGGGTATTGCCAATGAAGACATTGGAGTCTACACCAGTTTATTGTATTTACCTTGGGTAATCAAACCGCTTTGGAGTCCGTTTATTGATTTGTATGCCACCAAAAGAAAATGGTTTTTGGCAATGCAGTTAGTGATTGCAATTGCGTTTTTGATTGTGGGGTTGACCATTCCTATGAGTCATTTCTTTATGCTGAGTTTGGCATTGTTTTGGGTTGCAGCTTTTGCTTCAGCCTCCAATGATGTGGCGAGTGACGGTTTTTATATGCTGGCATTAGAAAAAGAACAGCAGTCATTTTTCTTAGGAATCCGCAGTACGTTCTACAGGCTTTCGATGCTTACCGCAAATGGATTAATCGTAATATTGGGAGGATATTTAGAACAAAAATTTGGAGATAAAAGCAAAGCTTGGTCTTACACAATGATAGTTGTGGCACTGATTATGGCATTTTTGACTATTTACAACTTTTTCACCACTCCAAAAGTAGAAGAAACTAAAGAAACCGAAAGCACTCATAAAGTGAGCTTCGGTGAAGTGTTTGCTACTTTTTTCCAAAAGAAACAAATTGGTATTATACTGGCTTTCATTTTACTTTTCAGATTGGGTGAATCGCAATTATTAAAAATGCTGACTCCTTTTTTGATTGATGAAAAAGCCAAAGGAGGAATGGGTCTTACAACCGAAGATGTTGGGATTGTATATGGAACGTTTGGAGTTGCGGCGCTGGTTGTCGGCGGAATTCTTGGCGGTATAGCCATCTCAAAAGGAGGATTACGAAAATGGATGCTGCCAATGTTCTTGGCGATGCACCTGCCGATAATTGGTTTTGTCTTACTGGCTCATTTTCATCCAACATCAATTTATTATATTTATGTAACGGTTATAGCGGAACAATTTGGATATGGTTTTGGTTTTGCAGCTTTTATGATGTACTTAATTTACGTTGCAGAAGGCGAATCAAAAACTTCACACTATTCGATTGCAACAGGCTTTATGGCTCTTGGAATGATGGTACCAGGAATGTTAAGCGGTTATATACAGCAATATTTAGGTTATGGAAATTTCTTTATTTGGGTGTTTTTGGCAACTATTCCTGGTTTGATTTTATCCCAATTACTAAAATATCCAGCTGATTTCGGGAAGAAATCCGAAGAGAAATAAACACATTAGCTTTAATTCTAATCTATATTTTATATTCTTTACTTATATGTCTTATATGTTTAAAATTAACATCATATTCATTTCAAAATGACACTAGAACAAAAAATAGGACAATTCTTTTTTCCAGCCGTTTTCATAAACGACACGGAGGAAAACATTCAGGAAACAGAACGTTTAATCAAAGACTACAACATCGGTGGATTGACTTTTTTTCATAGCAGGGCCAGTGCGGCAACCAACTATGAGAGTAAGAAAAAAGTAGAATTTAACGACGATAGCTTTCAGCGTCTAAAAGACCTGATTGTTCGCTATCAAAAATGTGCCACAACTCCCCTATTGATGAGCATTGATGCCGAATGGGGCTTGGCGATGCGTGTCGAAAAAACACCGCAATATCCTTATCCCATTACTCTTGGAGCTTTGCCCGAAAGAAAAATCGATTTGGTATATGAAGTCGGAAAACAAATTGGATTGGATTTAAAATCGGCTGGAATACATTATAATCTGGCACCGTTGGCAGATATCAACAACAATCCGAATAATCCTGTAATTGGCTATCGTTCTTTTGGTTCCAACAAAGAAAAAGTAGCCCAATATGCATTAGAATACCTTCGAGGAATGTCAGATGTAGGGATCCTGGGCTGTTTGAAACACTTTCCTGGACATGGGAATACGAGCGTCGATTCACATTTAGGACTGCCTGTTTTACAGGAAAATCTGGAGGAATTACTCGAAAACGAATTGGTTCCGTTTATAAGAGGAATTGAAAACCAAGTTGATTCTATAATGATAGGACATTTGGCCGTTCCCGCTCTAAACAACGGAAAAGAAACCTCAGCGACTTTATCCAAAAATATAATTGAGTCACTTTTGCGAGAGCGTTTGGGTTATGATGGCCTGATTATTTCTGATGCTTTGAATATGCACAGTGTTTCCAAATTATACGATGTAAAAGGCCATCTGGAATGGGAAGCCTTCAATGCAGGGAATGATGTCCTTTGTTTTGCCGAAAATGTTCCCGAAGGTATTCAGGAAATACTAAAAAATACAAGTAAAGAGCGCATCGAAGCGAGCTTAAACCGCATTATGAAATGCAAACAAAAAGCTGGCCTTTTTGATGTAAAGCCAATTATTACCCGTGATTTTAACTTCGAAATTACTTCCGAACTTAACCGAAAAATAGCCAATTATTGCATCACAGAGATTAAGGATAACAACAGTTCTGTGATACTTTTTGATGCCAAAAACAGAGAGCGGCTAGCTAAATTGAGTATTTACAAAACGATTGACAATCCGTTTTTCAAAACATTAGCTCCCATCTTACCGTCTCCTGAATATACTGTTGAAAACGCATCCGATTTATTAGATACAACTATAAAGGAAGATCTTGCACCATTTGACACCATACTCATTTCATTATTTGTTCCAAAAGCAAAGCCATTGAATAATTTTGAATTGGAAGATGCAGTTTTAGAATTTTTAGGTGAATTATTTCAAACCAAAAAATGCATTCTCTATGTTTTTGGTAATCCGTATGCACTGCAGGTGATTCCAAATCTGGAAAAAACCATTGGAATTGTCGAGATGTATCAGGATTTTGTGGAGTTTCAAGAAAGTGCAGCCGAACAATTATTGGAAGACAAAAAAGGAAAAGGAAGCCTACCTGTTTCTTTAACAGGTATTTAAAAACAATCATAATCGTATACTATTGCTTAATAAATATTAATAATAAAAATTTATTTAATACCACTTTTTATATGCCCTATATTTGCAGCATTAAAAATATTAAATAACTAAAATTAATTTATATGTCATTAGTAGGTAAAAAATTCCCAAGTATTACAGTAGACGCTATCTCAGAAATGGGTGATAATTTAAAAATCAACATTTTCGAAGAAGCGGTAAACAACAACAAAAAAGTGCTTTTATTTTGGTACCCAAAAGATTTCACTTTTGTATGCCCAACTGAATTGCACGCTTTTCAGGCTGCTTTACCGGAATTTGAAAAAAGAAACACAATCGTAATCGGAGCTTCTTGCGATACTAACGAAGTTCACTTTGCTTGGTTAAACACTCCAAAAAACAACGGTGGAATTGAAGGCGTAACGTATCCAATCCTTGCTGACACTAACAGAAACTTAGCTAACATTTTAGGAATTCTTGATATCGATTCAACTGAATATAGCGAAGAAACTGATTCAGTAATCATTGAAGGATCTAATGTTACTTTCAGAGCAACTTACTTAATTGACGAAACTGGAAAAATCTTCCACGAAAGCGTAAACGATATGCCATTAGGACGTAACGTAAACGAATATTTACGTATGGTTGATGCTTATACTCATATTCAAGAAAAAGGTGAAGTTTGTCCTGCAAACTGGGAAGCTGGTAAAGAAGCTATGAGCGCTGACAGAAAAAGTACTGCTGAATATTTAAGCCTAAACTAATAAAAAAAGACTCTAAGCTACTAAGTTACTAATAATCTGAGCTTTAAAACTTAGTAACTTAGAGACTTAGAATCTTAGCAACCTAAAATAAAAATCTATGTTAATCGAATTAAACGAAGATACATTAGGAACCGTAGTGGCTCAGAATGAAAAAGTGGTAGTGCAATTTTCGGCTTCATGGTGCGGTAACTGCAGAATCATGAAACCAAAATTCAAAAAACTGGCTTCAGAGAATGAAGGGATTTCATTTGTTTTGGTAGATGCTGAAAATTTTCCAGAGTCAAGAAAACTGGCTAACGTAAGCAACCTACCTACTTTTGCGACTTTCGTAAACGGAAAATTAGTAAACGAAACCCAAACCAACAAGCAGGAAGTTTTGATCGAATTGGTAAACGAGATTGTTTAACCGTTAAATCGGTCAATCGTTGATTTGTTTAATGGACTAATAAATCATTGACAAAACGATAAACTAATTAACACATAAACGATTAAACAAATAAAAAACAAACAATGAAGTTACCAGTAATAAAACACTTGACACAGTTCATCGAAGAAAATGATCAGGATTACCTCATCGAAACGATCGAAGTACTGGAAGCTATGACTGAAATCCCTTCATTGAAAGACGAAGAATTAGATGTTATAGGAGAATTAATTTCGAACATGTACGGTGCTCTTGAAGTTCACAAAATGACACAGCAAGGCACTGACAAGAAAGAAGCCCTAAACACTTTCATGAAACGTGTATTAGGATCTATCGACAAATAGAATACTATACAAGCATTTTAAAAACGCAATCTATAATGGGTTGCGTTTTTTTATTTTAGGCAAGCCATTAAGTTAAGCTTTGCTTTTCTCACCAAGAAGCAAAGTTTAAACCGATTTCTCACATAATATAAATGCATTTGCCATCAAAAAGTAAATTATTTAAAAATCCTAAGGTTTAGAATATTACTATTTATGAAAATTGATAGCTTTTATCATAGGTCAATTTCTTGGTTTTTTTTATTAGAGCAATATGTTATGTGAATCTGCTTCTGAAACCAGTTTGATGCTTGGCTATATTCTTCTTTTTTTATTTAAAAGTTTTTACCTATAAAAACAACACCATTTGTAATCGCTGATTATAATTGCAAAAATATGTCAAACAATATTTAAGCTTATACTAAAAGTACTTCCCAAACCCAGTTCACTTTCAACATTAATACTCCCATTTTGAGCTTCAATAAATTCTTTGCTGATCGCTAATCCAAGTCCAGTTCCAGATTTATTGCTTCCAGGTATTTGGAAATATTTATCGAAGACTTTCGTTTTGTAACGGCTGTCTATGCCTTTTCCAGTGTCAATAATCTGAAACGTAATCTGCTTGTTTTTTTGTTTTAATCTAACTGAAATTTTGCTGTTCTCCGAAGAATAGGTAATGGCGTTTGTTAAAAAATTAATTAAAACCCAACTCGTTTTTTCGGTATCTGCTTTTACATTAGGCAAATCTGCTTCAGCATCAATAATTATTTCAATTTGTTTTTGTTCTGCTTTTACTTTAACAGCTTCTGCAGCATAATGAACTATTTCATAAGGATTGCTTTTTTCAATATTCAGTTTAATATTACCCGTTTCAACTTGCGACAGTTCCAATAGCTCTCCCGTAATTTTCAGCAGACGTTCTCCATCATCTTTAATACTTTCTATCAGATGCTTTTGCTCTTCATTTATTGGACCTGTTTTTTCATTTTCAAGTAAATTCAAACTCAATTTCATAGTCGAAATCGGTGTCTTTAACTCATGGGAAATAGTTGCAATAAAATTGGTTTTTGCAAAATCCAATTCTTTGAATGGAGTGATGTTCCGCAGAATAATTACATCTCCAATATCAATCGTTTGGTCTTCGCCTGTGGGCTGGATCGTTATATTTACATTTTCTTTTTCAAAATAACTTTCTTTTCCATTGGCAAAAATTTTCATCGGAAGTATTTTTTGACTAGATTTTTTAGATTCGATTTCAAGGTTTTTTGTAATTAATGATTTCATCAAATCATTTGTCAATGCTAACGTTGTGGCTGTTCTTCCAAGTACATCTTCCGATTTTAGATTGAAGATTTTCAAAGCTTCATCATTAACAAACAAAACTATTCCTTGATTGTCCAATCCTATAATCGGATCGTTCATATTGTTGATTAAAGTTTCAAGTCTTTTCTTTTCAAACAACAATTTATAGAGATTGCTGTCATGGTATTCTTCTAGTTTTTGAGCCATCGTATTGAATGATTTTGCTAAATCACCAAACTCATTATGGTTCATAAAATGCACGCGTTCTGAGTAATTTTTATTCGCAATTTCTTTGATACTTGCAGTAAGTTCCTTTATTGGATCGGCTATATTATTGGGCAGATTCACCAATAAATTAAAAGCTATCAGAAAGCAAAATGTTCCCGTTATGGCGATCCACAAATTGGCTGTCTCGGCAGTGTGTTTTGCAATATCACTTTTTTGTTTAATAGCAGCCATATTCAGCTTCATTATCTCAAAAATATCCTGCCGAATTTGACTTTTCAGTCTTTCATCGGTGCTGTTTATTTTCAAAAGCTCAAAATTTTTCAGTAAACTTCGGGTTACACTATCCTCTCCAACTTCGGTAACATTACGGTTCTGCTTATTGAGATTGGATTCAAATGTGATTATCGCTTTCTCAGCATCTGCATTTATATCGTCTAATGAAAGCAGCATATTTCGCGAATATTCCAATGTATTATAATTGGCTTTCAGGATATTTTCAGTGTCTTTTTTTATCGAAAAAATATAAAAAGCACTCACTAACGTCAGGATAATTATCATTAAAAACAACAATCCGACACCTAGATTTAATTTAGTTTTAATCTTCATTTTACGAAAGAATTACAAGGTCAATATTAGATAAAGATAAATTATTCAGCAATCGGTTAAAAATCGTAGTCGATAAAATCACTTTAAACAGACTAAAATGAGGTTTCCCGACACAAACCGTTGTAATTTGTTTTTGCTCCACTATTTTGAGTATGCCGTCCGCGATATTCTTACTTTCAATTTTAATTACCTCAGCGCCTAATTGTGTTGCTAATTTATAATTATTAATCAAATGCCGTTGCTTGTCAAGTGCTATTTTATCAGGACTTTCTTTGGGAGTTTCTACATAAAGAACATACCAGTCGCTATTGTAATAACTGGCTAATCGGGCGGTTTTCCGAATCACAATTTTGGCCGTTCGATCATTACTGCTGATGCAGGCCAATAACTTTTCGTGACGCAAAGCCTGATTCTTTGGAACTTCATTTTCAACTTTTCTAACCACCTGACTGGCAACTTCTTTCAATGCCAGTTCACGCAACTGCAAAATTTGATCCGACTTGAAAAAATTCCCCAGCGCAGTCTGAATTTTATCGGAAGTATAAATTTTCCCTTCCTTTAATCGGGTTATGAGTTCATCGGCAGTCAAATCGATATTAACCACCTCATCGGCCAACCGCAGCACGTTATCAGGAACTCTTTCCTTGACATCCACATTGGTAATCTGTTTTACGCTCTCGTTCAAACTCTCAATATGCTGAATATTTACCGCCGAAATAACATTGATTCCCGCTTCCAGAATCTCCAAAACATCCTGCCAGCGTTTTTCGTTTTTGCTTCCTTCAATATTGGTGTGCGCCAATTCGTCCACAATCACCACTTCAGGGCGCAAATTAATAATCGCCTGCACATCCATTTCTTCGAGCTGTTTTCCTTTATAAAAAATAGACCGACGCGGAATTACAGGTAAGCCATCTAATAACTCATGGGTTTCCTTCCGATTATGTGTTTCGATATAACCAATTTTCACATCAATCCCATTTCGCAACAGCGTATGGGCTTCCTGAAGCATCCTGAAAGTTTTGCCCACACCGGCACTCATCCCAATATAGACTTTAAACTTTCCCCTCCGTGATTTTTGAATTAAATCAAGAAAGTGTTTGACATTATTTTCTTTTTCGCTGTTCATAAAATTAAACTAACCGTTGAATCATTTTAAAACTCGTTAAACCATTAAGAAATTAAGCTTCATAAAACATAATTCCTTAATGGTTTTCAATAAAAAATTTACATCTATTGACCTTTTTTTAAATAGAAATCGCCAAAGATGTAGTAACAAATATATTGTTGTCCGCAGGACTATTATCCTTCAAAAAGATATCATCTTTACTATTCAAAGTTCGGGCTTCTATTCTAAACATTACATTTTCTACAGGCAAATAATCAAAATTTGCAGAGAAACCATAGGTTTTAAAACCATTTGGCGTTCCAGTCCCGATAGCTATCGGGATGATTACGCCTTTTTCATCTTGATAATATTCCCCTCTTGCAGCCAATTGGATTTTATCCGTCGGCTTATATTGAACAACTGCAGATGGAGTGTACCAAACATCGTAATCGCTGCTTCCTTTTGCAGATTGCTGCGCTCCGATATCAAAACCGGCAATTATACTTGTTTTATCTGTCAATTTAAATGTTCCGTAAAAATCGTTAAAATAACGCCATTTCTTGTCAACATCCGGTTGTTCGTTACCTGCATAAGTACTCCAGTTTAATGAGACTTTTGCAGTTGGTTTAAAAGTCAATTGAGTTCCAAAAGCAGGCGTCTGATTCCCGTCTATCTTCTGAATTCGCTGCCAGCCGTTCAAATACATTACCGCCAAATACCATTTTTCAGAATCAGAAGTATATCCTACTTTCACTTCCGCTTCATAATAAGGCGAGTTTTCTGCACCAATACTTCGGGTCAAGTTCATGCAGTCTTTCCCAATCGCACTTTCGTAACCAATATGCGAGGGCATAACTCCCGCATCAACCCAAAGATTGTGTTCTTTGGAAATTTTAACCCCAACATTGGCTTCATAAACATGCTTCAATAAATCTTGTTCCGCAGCCATATTATATTCGGCGTAAGTTCCTGCCATTAGTGCCAAATTACCACGAACATTCTCTTTCGAATAATTCACTTTGGCCATACCCAAATTCAGATTCACTTCATTGGACTTATTATAATTGTAAATAAATCCTGGTTTGGTATGATTTTCAGGTTTTGCCGTATCATAACTGTAATAAATATCTACATAACCAGAAAACGTAATTGGACTTTTTGACTCTTCTTGCGCATTAATTGCTGTAAAACCGAAAGCCATTAAAACAGTAATTAGTATTCTTTTCATTTTATTATTTTTAGGAGCTAATCCAGCTGTACACTATATCTTTCCTTGCCTAAAGGAGGCAAGGAAAGGATGCCGTTTCCATCTTGGCTAGGACATCTCTTTTTTTAAGATTTTTTTTATTCTTAGCACTCATCATTTAAAACTGACATTCCAATTGCCATTGAAATTGCCATTGAAATTGCCATTGAAATTGATTTTTCTTTTATTTCAACCCATCCAAAGCAACATTCAACTCCAATACATTAACCGTTGAAGTTCCCATTAATGATGGTCTGTTGATTTTGGTTTCCACCAATGCTTTTACTTTATCTTCAGACAAGTTTCTAACTTTTGCCACTCTTTTCACTTGAATCAAAGCGCCTTCCGGTGAAATATTGGGATCTAAACCACTACCCGAAGCTGTCACCATATCAGATGGAATCTCTGATTTTTTCAAATACGGATGAACAATCAAAAACGTGTCGATTCTTTTTTGTACCAAAGCCAAATACTCCGGATTGCTAGGTCCCTTGTTGCTTCCCGCACTTCCCGCTGCATTATAGTCCACCGCCGAAGGTCTTCCCCAGAAATAATTAGGCTTGTCAAATTTTTGTCCAATCTTTTGATAGCCTACCACTTTTCCGTTTACAGAAATTGTTTCCCCTTTTCCTTTATTTGGGGCAAGCTGTGCAATTCCTAAAATTGCCATAGTATAAATAACCGAGAATAAAACCACCAATAAAAGGGTGAATTTTAATATTGAAAATGTATTTTTCATGTTTTTAGTGTGAAATGTTAGATGTGAAATGTTAGATGTGATCTATAAATTATTAGATATGAATTGTTGTCTGTGGCTTTTTTGATTTCATTATGTCACTTTTTACATCTAACATTTTACAGATCACATTTCACTAAATAAATAATGTTACGATCAAATCAATTAATTTGATTCCGATAAAAGGAATAATTATTCCGCCCAAACCATAAATGAGCAAGTTTCTTTTCAAGATAGCCTCTGCACCAATCGGTTTATAATCAACACCTCTCAACGCCAGCGGAATCAATATCGGAATGATAATTGCGTTGAAAATGACTGCCGATAAAATGGCACTTTCTGGGCTGTGCAGCTGCATGATATTCAAACCTTGCAAAGCTGGAATCGACGCTATGAAAAGTGCAGGAACTATAGCGAAATATTTAGCAACATCATTCGCAATCGAGAACGTAGTTAGTGTCCCTCTGGTCATCAGCAGTTGTTTTCCAATTTCGATAATCTCAATTAATTTGGTTGGATCATTGTCTAAATCGACCATATTTCCTGCTTCTTTTGCCGCTTGTGTTCCGCTGTTCATTGCAACACCAACATCGGCTTGCGCAAGAGCGGGTGCATCATTCGTACCGTCACCCATCATCGCTACAAGCTTACCGTTTTGCTGTTCATTTTTAATGTAGTTCATCTTATCCTCCGGTTTGGCTTCGGCTATAAAATCATCAACACCGGCTGCTTCGGCAATATATTTGGCTGTCAAAGGATTATCGCCGGTAACCATTACCGTTTTTACACCCATTTTTCTCAAACGTTCAAAACGTTCTTTCATTCCCGTTTTGATAATATCCTGCAATTCGATAACACCCTGCACATGGTTGTTTTTAATCACTATCAAAGGCGTTCCTCCATTCGAAGAAATCTCAATTACTTTTTGGGCGGTATCTTCTGGAAAAACATTACCCGCTTGAAGAGCTATATTTTTCGCCGCATCTTGAGCTCCTTTTCTAATATTGGTTCCATCTTTTAAAACCACTCCAGAAGTTCGGGTTTCAGCAGTGAATTTGATTAAAGTAGCGCCTTCAATAGATAACTTTTGGGCGACATCCACTCCAGCCAATTCTACAATACTTTTTCCTTCGGGAGTATCGTCTGCAAGCGAACTCAATACAGCCGATTTGATAAAATCTTCTTCGGAAACTCCCTTGGTTGCATAAAAACTTGTCGCTTTTCTATTTCCAATAGTAATTGTTCCTGTTTTATCCAAAAGCAGCACATCAATATCTCCGGCAGTTTCTACCGCTTTTCCAGATTTGGTAATTACATTAGCGCGCAGCGCTCTGTCCATTCCGGCAATCCCAATGGCAGATAACAAACCTCCAATAGTCGTTGGAATCAAACAAACAAAAAGCGAAATAAAAGCAGCAATGGTGATTGGTGCATTGGCATAATCTGCAAATGGTTTTAAGGTCACACAAACTATCACGAATATTAAGGTAAACGCAGCTAACAAAATCGTCAAAGCAATTTCGTTTGGTGTTTTCTGACGGCTTGCTCCTTCTACCAAAGCAATCATTTTGTCCAGAAAGCTTTCTCCTGGTTCTGATGTTACAATTACTTTAATTTTATCCGACAATACTTTTGTTCCTCCGGTTACAGATGATTTATCACCGCCCGCTTCCCTGATTACAGGAGCGCTTTCACCTGTAATTGCACTTTCGTCAATGGTAGCCAAACCTTCGATAATTTCACCATCAGTGGCAATTAAATCGCCAGCTTCGCAAACAAAAACATCACTTTTCTTTAATTCTGACGAGCTTATGTTTTTTATTTCGCCATTCGGCAAAAGTTGTTTAGCAGGCGTTTCCTCACGAGTTTTTCTTAAACTGTCCGCTTGTGCTTTTCCACGAGCTTCGGCAATGGCTTCGGCAAAATTGGCAAACAAAAGCGTCGCTAATAAAATTAAAAACACAATGAGATTATAAACGAAACTCCCTTGATCCTGTGCGCCAAACAAAATGGCAATACACACAGCAAACATTATAGCAGTCCCTATTTCTACGGTAAACATTACCGGATTTTTGAACATTGTTTTCGGGTTAAGCTTCACAAAAGACTGCACTAAGGCATCTTTTACCTGCTTACTTTCAAACAATGAATTGGATTTATTGTTAGTCATTTTTTATATTATTTTAATGTAAAGTACTCCGCTAAAGGTCCAAGCGCTAAAGCTGGAAAGAAAGACAACGCGGCAATAATCGCAATCACAGCAAAAACCATCACACCGAAAATAGTAGTATCCGTTTTTAAAGTTCCTGCACTTTCTGGAATGTATTTTTTATTGGCTAATAATCCTGCTATAGCAATTGGTCCGATGATTGGAATGAATCGGCTAAATAACAATACAATTCCAGTTGTGATATTCCAAAACGGATTGTTATCACCTAAACCTTCAAAACCAGAACCGTTATTGGCTGCACTCGAAGTATATTCGTATAACATTTCGGAGAAGCCATGATTTCCAGGGTTATTTAGCCAACCCGTTGCGTTTCCGCTAAACCAATAGCCCATTGCCGTATCATTAGCGGCAAAATAAGAAGCCAAAGCCGTTCCTGACAATATTAATAAAGGATGAAGAATAGCAATAAAAGCAGCAATTTTTACTTCGCGGGCTTCAATTTTCTTTCCTAGAAACTCTGGCGTTCTACCTACCATTAAACCTGATATAAATACTGCGAGAATAATGAAAACATAAAAATTAAGCCATCCAACTCCACAGCCGCCATAAAAGGCATTGACCATCATTGCCAATAATTGCATCGTTCCAGAAACCGGCATCGAACTATCGTGCATGCTATTAACAGATCCTGTAGAAATTACGGTAGTAGCAATACTCCAAAAACCTGAAATTGCGGGACCAAAACGGACTTCCTTACCTTCCATGGCACCAGTGGCTTGAGTAATTACCATTCTTTCGATAGCTGGGTTTCCATTAATTTCACTTATAATTGTTGGTATAACCAGCATTAAAAAACCAGCTGTCATGACACCAAAAACGATATAAGAGAATTTTCTTTTGTTTAAGAAAAATCCAAGAGCAAAAATCATCGCAAACGGAATGATTAACTGTGCCCACAACTCAACCGCATTGGTTAAATAAGTTGGATTTTCCAAAGGATGTGCTGAATTGGCTCCAAAAAAACCACCACCATTTGTACCAATATGCTTGATACCAATAAATGCAGCAGCTGGACCTCTTGAAACTTCAACCGTATCACCTTGCAAAGTCACAATTTTGTCTTTCCCTTCAAATGTCATTGGAGTGCCGCTAAACAACAGAACAACAGCTACAACAGCAGAAAGAGGCAATAAAACACGGGTACAGCTTTTGATGAAAAAATTGTAGAAATTCCCTAGTTTATCGGTTGTTTTTTCTTTCATGGCAACAAACACCATAGCAGCAGCAGCCATTCCTGTACCAGCAGAAACAAACTGCAGGAACATCAAAAACAATTGTCCTAAATAAGAGAGTCCTGTTTCACCCGAATAGTGTTGCAGATTACAGTTCACGACAAATGAAATGGCGGTGTTAAAGGCCAAATCGGGAGACATATTTGGATTATTATCCGGATTTAAAGGCAATGAACCTTGGAACAATAAAACAAAAAAGCAAAGAATGAACCAAACCATGTTTACACTTAAAAGTGCTTTGAGATGCTGTTTCCAGTTCATTTCTTCGGTGGAATTAATACCGCTGATTTTAAAAATAAATTTTTCAATTGGATTAAAAATTGGGTCAAAAAATGTTTTATCTCCCAAATATACTTTGGCTATATACCTTCCAACAGGAACGGCCAAAACTATCGAGATGATAAAAATACTGATGACTCCAAAAAATTCTGTGTTCATATTTTATTTGTTAGAAATTAAATAAATTTTGGGCTTTTATAAAAAAATAATAAGCGTTATTAAGACTAATGCCCAAGCCATAATTGCTATTGATATTTTTTAGATTCTGCCTTTTTCATTTTTAAAATTTTTCGGGTTTGATTAATACATAAACCAAATAACCGAAAACGGCAAGTGCGACAATAAATAGTGCTGTCATGATCTAGATTTTTTCAAAAAATTCGACGGATTTAAAACAAATTGCAAATAGTAGAATACCTAATGCGAGTAATAGAATAGAGATTAACATAGTTTATTAAATATTTAGATTAGTGGATTATTTGGAAACTTTTAAACAAATAAAATTCAAACGCCTGAAGCATTTATTTGCTTGATATATTCTGCCTTCAACGATTTTGGAAACAGATTTGAAATACTGCAATGACGCAGTTCCATAAAAGAGGAAACTGAAAAAACATACACATTCGAAATAACATTCTTTGTTTCGTTGCTTCCTGTTTCGAATAATCGTTCGGCCAGCGCAAGACATTTTTTGGCCCGGCTAATATTTCCGATAATAATTGCTGATTTTGTGATTTCGGCAAAGCGTTCTGCCTGTTCATATATCGTAGCGATTTTATTTTTCATTGGTAAAGTATTTTGTTTTTCTCCCTTATGCCAAAAAGCATTCCAAAAAATAAAAAAAAAACACAAAGCACTGTCTTCTATGACGTTTCCATACACGTGCCATAAAAATCCATAAAAAAAAGCCTATCAAAATGATAGGCTTTTATTGAAATGGAAGGGTTTTTTATTTCAATTTTTCTAGTTCTTTTTTAATATCAACCATTTGTTTTTGCAGGGTTTCAATTTCTGATTTATTATCTATTGCTTTTAATGTTTGAAAAACTTCAACTTTACTGTCTTGTAAATCATATTTTTTAAGTTTTGAAAGAATGATTTTATCCAGATTTTCTTGATATTCGTCAACAATAATATCGATGGTGATGGTCTTAGTTTCTGCATTCGTTTCCGTGTGAGTAACGTGATATAATTTTCCGACTTCATTAACTACAAAGTATTTTATTTTATCGCTATAAACATTTATCGCCCAAAGATTATAGGCCAAATAAAGTGCTGGAATAACGGCTATAAAACTTAAAACACCAAAATAACTATTGATATGCTGAATGTTATTGTTAGAAAATTGAGCGAATTTTAAATACTTTGTAATTATATAACAGCCCAAACAAATAAAAAGTGCATTGATAAAATAAGTATATAATCCACCTAAAATGTATTGCCATTGCAAAGTTGCAATTCCGTAACCAGCGGTGCAAAGTGGCGGAATACAGGCTGTGGCCACTGCAATTCCAACTAAAACCCGATTGCCATCATGACGGGAAATCGCAATCATGCCAGCCATTCCGCCCATAAAAGCTAACAAAATATCAAAAATTGTAGGTTTTGAAAACGATAATAATTCGTCTGTTGCAATGTGATAAGGCGACAATAAATAATACATTGTTGAGCATAAGATAGAAACCATTACTATACGAAAAACGTTTCGTAAACTCAATTTCAAAAGACTGCTATTTAAAGTTCCTAGTGAAAAACCAATGCCAAAAATGGGTCCCATTAAAGGAGAAATTATCATTGCCCCAATTACGGCTGCTTTAGAATTTATATTTAAACCAATACAGGAAATAAAAATAGCAAAAGCCATAATCCAAAAATTGGTACCTTTAAAAGTGACACCGGATTTTATTTCTTCGTAAGTAATCTGCTCTGATTCTTGATCGCTTTTCAGATTGAGAACGGTTTTTAAATACCTTTTAATAACTGCTATTTTACTGGTCATAGTTTTATTATATAAAAAATTTATAATCCGAAATCATCAATTTTTCGATACAAAGTAGCAATTCCTATCTCCAGTAAACGAGCCGTTTCGGCTTTATTTCCTTTGGTATAATTCAACACTTTTTGAATATGCAGTTTCTCAACGCTTTGCATTGAAAAGGCTGATAATGTTTTATTGGTATTATCTACTTGATGCTGCATTTCATAAGGCAATACATCCTGCGTCAAAACATCACCATTCACCAGAATCACAGAACGCTCAATCACGTTTTTCAATTCACGGACATTTCCCGGCCAGTGGTATGTTTCCAATTTTTGAAGGAAATCAGGAGAAATGGTTAGTTCCTTTTTATTGCTTCGCAATGAAAATTCTTTCACAAAATAGTATACTAAAGGTGCAATATCTTTTACTCTTTCCCGCAATGGAGGGATTTTTATTTCGAAAATATTCAGCCTAAAATACAAATCCGATCGAAAACGATGTTCGTCACTTTCTGTTTTTAAATCGCGATTGGTAGCCGCAATGAGACGAAAATTTGATTTTCTAGGTGTGGTATCACCTATTTGAATATATTGATTGGTTTCCAAAACACGTAATAATCTGGCCTGCAGTTCAAGTGGCATTTCCCCTATTTCATCAAGAAATAAAGTTCCGCCATTTGCTTCTTCAACAAAACCCTTTTTGTCTTTTATGGCTCCCGTAAAAGCACCTTGCTTGTGTCCAAATAATTCACTTTCCAAAATTTCCTTGCTGAAAGTGCTGCAATTTAATGCCACGAATGACTTACCTACTCTATTACTGTTTTCATGAATAGCTTGAGCAAAAACTTCTTTTCCAGTTCCGGTTTCTCCTGTTAAAAGTACTGTAGAATCTGTTTTAGCCACTTTTTTAGCCAAATCAATAACCTGTTCCAATCCCTTTGACTTTCCAATTATATTGTCAAAAGAATATTTATCGGAGATTCGTTTTTCGAGCTGTTTGACTTTCTTTTGCAGTTGTACTTTCTCCAAGGCTTTGTACAACAGCGGTATAATTTTATCATTGTCATCACCTTTTACAATATAATCAAAAGCACCGTTTTTCATCGCTTGAACACCATCAGATATTTTGCCGAAAGCTGTCAATAAAATCACTTCAGTTAAAGGCAAAACCGGCTTTATTTTTTGAAGAAAATCAACTCCATTGCCATCGGGAAGTTTGACATCACATAATACAACATCAATATCATTTGTTTCCAATTTCTTAAAACCAGACTTTAAATCAGCAGCTTCAAAAACATCAAAACCTTCGGCTTTTACAATTCTGGAGAGTAAACCTCTTAGCTTGTCTTCATCATCAATAATTAATATGTTTTTCAAAAGAATAAGGAATTTAATTTAAGTAAAATTAGACATTAATTTTTTAAGGTTTAAAGGTATTAATTGTTTGCTGTTTTTAGTTAACTTAATAGATTTATAGAATGAAATTTTTCTTTTAAAATCTTCATATCCTTACTTACTTTCTTATTGAAGATGGGTATTTTCTATCTATAACACATAGTTGATCTTCAGCTGCTTCATTAGATTCATTTTAATTCTATCTGATAATAATAAAATATAGAACTCCTTATTATCAATACATTATATTTTAAATGATTATTTATACTTATCTTTATGTGATAAAATTATCACATAAATCCACGCTCATAAACGATGAATTTTTATACCATCGATAAATTTAAAACTACCGCAATTACAAATGAATTTATTTACTGCCAAAAGTATGGAACAACATAATAATTTCGTTCAATTCTTAACAAAATAATACTCAAATACAAATATCATGGAAATAAACTGGTTTATATTATCGGTTATCTTTATTGGTGCTATTGTGTTAATTGTTATACTAATAAAGCAAAACTGGAAAGATGAAAAGAAAATTGAAAAGGATTTAAACTACTTTAAAAAACCAGATGAAGAAGATCTAAATGATGAGAAGTACATGTAATACTAAAAATGGATCATTTTTGTTCACTTGTGAGTTCTAAGGCAGTTTTTAAAACTGGAAAGTCATACAATTGAAAACATGAGCACATCAGGATTACAGGTATCTATATTTTATTTATCGACATGACATAATCCAAGAGCTATTCCTTGTAAAAAAGGAACCAAATTAATTCGGTTCCTTTTTTTGTTGCCATTTTTTTGTTGCAATGCTACTATCACAATTCTTTTATGATAAAACGTCCCATTTAAGGAATTGCAACTAAAAATGAAACAATTAAGACAGTTAAATAAAATCGAAATAAAGTAAGAATCCATAATTTTGAATGCAATATTGAAAACCTAATACTGGAATAAAATCTGGTATTTGGTTTTACTTTTTCACTTATTTACACTCCCTACATCTATTTTGTTGATTTACGGCTATTCTCTTTATTTTTTGTTCTGTAAAATGGTTTTTGTAATTGCTGACATCTATTGGGTTACCATAAAAAGTTTCTTCAGAAGGATTAGTAAACCTGTAAAACAGCTAAAAAAGAAAATATCTCGCACTAAGGATAATCTCTCTATTTTTAAATCCTTGTTAATAATGTTTTGAATTTCTTCTTTAGATAAATAAACTCTTTCAACCTCTTTTACTTTTGATTTGTAGTTTGCAAATGGATTTTTATCCAGCCAGTCATTGGCCAGACAGATTTTGATTATTTTATTGAAGTTCTTGATGTATTTTACTGCTGTATTATTGGCGCAGTTCCTTACACTTCTCAACCAAAATTCATAATCGCTTATAAAAGCATGATCTATTTTATTAATATCAATATCCGAAACTTTATATTTCCACTGTAAAAATTCTACGGTATGACTTAAAGATGTTTTATAGCGTTCTAATGTTCCTGGAGCGTATTCTTTGCCAACTAATTCTTTGATTTTGTTGTTGTGGTCTTTGAAGATTGGGATAAGCATTCGTTTAGTTTCATTAATCCCCAACAGTTCATTCTTTAAGCTTTCGGATGTAACTTTGATGTCTTTTTTGAATAATCTTTTTTCTGCTTCTAAAACTTGATTTTTCAAATAATCTAGATGATTATTTATTGTTCTAGCTTCTTCATTAGTACCCTTGACCCTAGTGCCTTCTCCTGACCATCTGTCGGGATTTACATACTTATTACTACTAAACTCAAATCGTTTGGATTGGATGGTTACTCTTGCATAAATAGGGCAGATACCTTGATTGTTGGCTTTTGATCTCTTAATGTAAAAGAGAACGGATACAGTTGTGTTCATAAGTGGTAACCTTTTCGTTATTATTAAATTTAAAATTTCTAATAATTACAGACAAGATGTACATAATTTGAATATGTATTGAACACCTTGCTGTACTGGTGGTTTTCTATGATAGGTGTCACTAATTTTTTTATAATTAAGTGACACCTTGAAAGACACCAAAACTTTGAGATTAAATGAATAATTTGATTATCCTAGAAACGAAAAAACGGATCAATACGAAAAGTTGTGGAGAAATATTAAAAATCAGATTTTTGTATTTCTAAATATTCAAAAATGAAAGCCTCTTTTATCGATCTACTCAAATTATTATTACCTGAAATCATAGTTGACTATTTTGAACTCACTTC
>CAUPJC010000007.1:0-153725 GCA_963511475.1 uncultured Flavobacterium sp. | reverse complement strand
CGAAATAGAGTTATAGAAGTCGAAATTTACCTTTTTAAAACCGTAACAGAATATTTTTTCATAAATCAACAAACTCAAAATCGATTCCTGAAATTTGCTGCATAAAAAAGCTGCCCTTTTCGGACAGCCTCTTTTTTTATGAATTATAATTGTCTACAAATCAAATTTTATTCCTTGTGCCAATGGCAGACTCGTAGTATAATTGATTGTATTAGTTTGTCTTCTCATATAAACTTTCCAAGCATCAGAACCAGACTCTCTTCCTCCTCCTGTTTCTTTTTCTCCTCCAAAAGCACCACCGATTTCGGCTCCGGAAGTTCCTATATTGACATTGGCAATTCCACAGTCGGATCCTACTACAGACAAGAAATGCTCTGCTTCACGCAAATTGTTAGTCATAATTGCTGATGATAATCCCTGTGCCACTCCGTTTTGAACATCAATTGCATTTTCTACAGTTCCAGAATATTTAATCAAATATAAAACTGGGGCAAAAGTTTCGTGCTGTACAATTTCAAATGAATTTTGTGCTTCGGCAATTGCTGGTTTTACATAACAACCGCTTTCGTATCCTTCGCCCGAAAGTACACCTCCTTCAACAAGGATTTTTCCGCCTTCGGCTACGACTTTAGTTAAAGCATTTTTATACATTTCAACTGCTTGCATATCAATTAAAGGTCCAACGTGATTTTTTTCGTCTAATGGATTTCCAATTCTTAATTGTCCGTAAGCCGATACAACAGCATCTTTCACTTTATCATAAATACTTTCGTGAATGATTAAACGACGAGTCGAAGTACAACGTTGACCTGCAGTTCCTACAGCTCCAAAAACAGCACCGATAACAGTCATTTTGATATCCGCATCTGGCGTGACAATGATTGCATTGTTTCCACCTAATTCCAATAATGATCTTCCTAAACGACCTGCAACAGTTTGTGCAACAATTTTACCCATACGAGTAGAACCAGTAGCCGAAATTAAAGGCACACGTTTGTCGGCAGTCATTAATTGACCAATTGTATAATCGCCATTAATCAAACAAGAAATTCCTTCAGGAAGATTGTTTTCTCTGATTACTTCAGCAATAATATTTTGACAGGCGATGCCACACAATGGTGTTTTCTCTGATGGTTTCCAAACGCAAACATCACCACATATCCAAGCCAAAGCTGTATTCCAAGCCCAAACAGCAACTGGAAAATTAAACGCTGAAATGATTCCAACAATTCCCAAAGAATGGTATTGCTCATACATTCTGTGTCCTGGACGTTCCGAGTGCATGGTTAATCCATGCAACTGACGTGACAATCCTACTGCAAAATCACAGATGTCAATCATTTCCTGTACTTCGCCATATCCTTCCTGCAATGATTTCCCCATTTCGTAAGAAACCAATTTGCCTAAAGCTTCTTTATTTTGACGTAATTTATCTCCAAACTGACGTACAATTTCGCCACGTTGCGGTGCTGGCATCAATCTAAATGTTTTGAAAGCTTCGGTAGCCGTTTGCATTACTTTTTCGTAATCTGCCGGTGTACTCGTTTTTACAGAAGCAATTAATTGACCATCTACTGGCGAAAAACTTTCAAGGATTGCTCCGTTTGAAAAATGATTAATTCCTGTCGAAGTTCCTTCGTTTATGGCTTTAACTCCCAATTGCGTTAATGCCTCTTTCATCCCAAATTGATTTGCTATTGTTGTCATTGTAACTTTTTTGGTTAAAATTGTTATATTTTTGCGTAAAGATATTATTTTAAGCTCAATTTTGATACTCTTGAAGTAAAAAATCAAAATACTCTTTAATTGCAATTACATCAGTAAAATTATAGTTTTCTAATGTGCAACTATCAATTTTTACAAAAAAACACAGCCATTAAAAAAGAAGGAAGTAATTTTATAATCTAAAATAATTTCATAATCCTATTTTAACATGAAGTCCATCCTACTATTTTTTACTGCTTTATTTTTGATTTCTTCACCATTACTCGCTCAGAAAAAAGTTTTTGATGTGGTTCCTTTGGGTGTTAAAGGCGGTGTTGACGAAACCAATCTTTCGGCCTATTTAGTTGCTCCCAAAAATACTAATACTTTTATCTGTCTCGATGCAGGTACTATAAATGCTGGGATTGAAAAAGCAATTGAAAATAATGTGTTCACAGTTTCGTCTGATGAAGTTTTACGAAAATATATCAAAGGGTATCTTATTTCTCATGCTCATCTCGACCATGTTTCGGGTTTGATTATCAACTCTCCAGCTGATTCTTCCAAGACTGTTTATGCCACAAAAAAAAGCATGGAGATGATGAAAGACCATTATTTTAATGGAGAAACTTGGGCGAACTTTGGTGATGAAGGTGTGGGTTTTCAGATAAAAAAATATCATTTTGAAACACTTCCTTTTAGAGAAGAAATCCAATTAACCAATACTGAAATGACTGTAAAAGTGTTTCCTTTAAGTCATGTGAATCCCTTTGAAAGCACAGCTTTTTTAGTGAAAAACAAAGAAAATTATGTCTTATATTTAGGCGATACCGGCCCTGATGAAATTGAAAAAAGCAATGATCTGCGAATATTATGGCAAGCTGTTGCTCCTTTGATTAAGGAAAAACAGTTAAGAGGAATTTTTATTGAGGTTTCGTTCCCAAATGAACAGCCTGACAATGCTTTGTATGGACATTTAACTCCCAATCATTTAATGAAAGAACTCCTTAAATTGGAAGAATTCGCTGGAAAAGGAAGCTTACAAGATTTTAAAATTATTATCACTCATAGAAAACCGCCATCAAAAAACATGCTGAAAATTAAAGAACAGCTAAAAAAAGATAACTATCTAGGCGTTGATCTTATATTCCCAGAACAGGGGAAAAAATTTGAATTGTAAAAAACCGCAAGGACGCAAAAAACTGAACCTAATTAAACAAACCCTTTTCAAAATTCGCGCCTTTGCGTCCTTGCAGTTAAAACTTTATTTTTTCTCTTTTATCAAATAAATATAAACTGGAAAGTGGTCGCTAAAACCAATTTCGGTTAGTGAATGGCGTAATGGATATCCTTTATATTTACCGCTTTTTTGGATTAAAAAAGGTTTGTTGTAAATTCCAGCTTTCCAATATTGATACGTTTTGTAATTTTTTTGCAAAAGCGATTCCGAAATTAGAATTTGGTCAAAAATATCCCAAGAATCCCGAAAAGCAATTGTTCCCAATCCTTTGTTGGCCATTTCCTCAAACGGATTGTAAATCTCAAATGGTTTAACTTCCTGTATTTTGCCTTTAGCTCCCAATGCTTTTTTAACGCTGTTATTAAAAGGGCTGTCGTTCAAATCTCCCATTGTTATCACTTTGGCATTGGGATTAATCTGCTGTAAAGAATCAATAATTTTTCTGTTTAAAGCTCCCGCCAATTCCCGATATGGGCTTGATTTCTTTTCGCCTCCAGATCGTGACGGCCAGTGGTTGACAATAATATGAATCTCTTCTCCATTCAAAAAACCCGTTACCAGCAATTGGTCTCTGGTGTAAACTCGATAGTTTTTAGTGCTAACTTCAATAACATCTTCGGTTTCTAAATTGGCTGTGGCATCCTCTTTTGGCATTTCTTTAACTGGCTGTACTTCTCTATAGACATAAAGCGGTATATTGATATAACTCGTGGGCTGAAACTGCTTTTTTTGATACAATAATGCCACGTCAATTCCCCTTTTATCGGGGGAATCAAAATGTATAATTCCATATTCTTTGTCAATCAACTTAGGCTGCTTAACTAAATCTTCAAGAACATTTCGGTTTTCAATTTCAACACCGCCAATGAATGTTGGAGAATTGGAATTTTCGGCAGTACCAATTTCGGATAAAACCCGTGCTAAATTTTCCAGTTTCTGATGGTATTTTTTGGTGTTCCAATGCTGATTTCCCTTAGGTGTCCATTCCTCATCATTGGTAATCGGATCATTAATGGTATCAAAGAGATTTTCAAAATTGTAAAAAGCAACAGTATGAACCGAAAAAGCCTTAGTTTGGGCATTTCCTTTGCTAATTAAAAAGAATAGAATTAGATAAAAACAAATTTTTCTGGTCATTATTATTTTTTTTAAAATGGGTTTTGCTTTGTAAATATAGTAATTTGATTACAATTATTTGTTGTCTTCAAGAAATGCATATCTTTGCTTTAATCCAAATCACAATTCATTTTTCAAAAAAGTACTGCATGCAGATCAATCCATTTTCTTTTATTCAAAAACAATGTGTTTTGTATCCAATGCTATTGTTTATTTTTGTTTTGCAGTCTATAAACAGTAAAGCTCAAACCACTATGATTACACCGCCTTATTTACAAAAAGGAGACACCATTGCCATTGTTGCCACCGCCAGAAAAAATGTTGATGACAATCTAAAACCCACAATAAATTTATTGCGCTCTTGGGGATTGGAAGTTGTTATTGGAAGCACCATCGGGCTGGATTTAAATCAATTGGCCGGAACCGATGAACAGCGCGCTTATGATTTTCAGCAACAGCTGGACAACCCGAATATCAAAGCAATTTGGTGTGCCCGTGGCGGATATGGTACAGTTCGAATGATTGATTTATTGGATTTTACAAAATTTAAACAGCATCCAAAATGGATTGTAGGCTTTAGCGATGTTACGGTTTTACACAACCATCTCAACACCATGGGCTACAAATCGATTCATGGAACAATGCCGGTAAGCATAGAAAGAACAGCTCCAGAATCAATAGAGACTTTGAAAACGGCCTTATTTGGAAAACCTTTAGCCTATCAAATCGATCCATTCCCGATGAACCGTTTTGGGAAAGCTACTGGCGAATTAGTGGGTGGAAATTTGTCTATTTTATATAGTTTATTTGGTTCTAAATCTGCGATTGACTGCACTGATAAAATTTTGTTCATTGAAGATCTGGACGAATATCTGTATCACATTGACCGAATGATGATGAACCTGAAACGCAACGGCTGTCTCGAAAGCATCAAAGGAATTATTGTGGGCGGAATGACCAAAATGAAAGACAATGACATTCCGTGGGGAAAAAACGCCAATGAAATTGTTCAGGATGTAACCAAAAAATACAACATTCCGATACTTTATAATTTCCCTGCAGGACATGTTCACGATAACAGAGCCTTGATTATGGGAAATACCGTGACTATGGATGTGAATGAAAACTGCAATACGGTAGTTTTTGAATCAAAAGAATATAGAGGATAGAGAATAGACCACAATCACCATCTATATTCTATGTTCTCTTCTCTTTTTCTATCTTCTAAAATGTAACCTTTAATTTCTAACTTCAAAAATGGCTGCACACAACGAATTGGGAAAATTGGGAGAGGATCTTGCTGTAGATTACCTTAGAAAAAACGGATACACTATTCTCGACACCAATTGGACTTTTCAGAAAGCCGAAATTGACATTATTGCCAAAATAGAAAATACGCTTGCCATCATAGAAGTTAAAACCCGTTCGTCTCTAGATTTTGGATTGCCACAGGATTTTGTGAAACCAAAAAAAATCCAGCTTTTGGTAAAAGCAGTTGACGCATACGTAAACCAGAAAGATTTAGATTTGGCAGTACGTTTTGATATTATTGCAATCCATAAAGAAAACAAATCCTTTGCAATTGAACACCTTATAGATGCTTTTTTTCATTTTTAAAGAAATTTAACAATGTTATATTTGTAACAAATTGTTTTTTATGTATATTTGTAACGGATTTAGAATCAAAAACTAAGTATTAACTACGTACAAACCACTACTCATCATGAAAACAGTTTCCTCAATTGTTGAAAATTACATCAAAACAAAACCATTTTTATTGAATGCATTGTCACTTGGAATCATCAACCTGACTTCTTTGTCTAGAAACATTATGACCGAATTGGAAAGTGAATTTGGGAAAGAAGTAAAACAAGGAGCTGTAGTGATGGCTCTGAAACGATTGACCGAAGAGCTTGATTTTAGACTCAATCACAAAATCAATAAAGTAATAAAAAACATAGGTGAAATCACTGTTCGATCTGCTTTAACTGATTACACTTATGTTGTTTCGGATACTGTTTTGAATAAACAAGCTGATTTGATCACCGACATTAATTCATTACCAGATATTTTTTATACATCGTCTAAAGGGGTAAATGAAACTAATATTGTGGTTAGCAACAGTGTAAATCATTTGGTTGAAAAGCATTTTACTTCTGAAAAACTGATTCAAAAACTGGAAAATCTGGCTTCAATTACGGTAAAATTACCAAAAGAAAATATTGTTGTTCCTGGTATTTATTATTTCATTTTCCAGCGTCTAGCTTGGGAAGGAATTATTATCAATGAAGTAATTTCAACATCAAATGAATTTACGATTTTAGTAAGTGAAAATGAAGTAGATGTTGCTTTCAAGGTGATTAAAGATTTGAAAAATTAAAAGAAAAAATATTTTATAAAAAAACGAGGCCTATGGCTTCGTTTTTTTTTGTTCGAATCTAGAATTAACATTGACTAATCCCTAATTTTACATTTTAAGTAAAAGACATTAAAGTTTTCGCTTCTGATTTATAATCAGTCTATTCATAAATACAATCGCTATGCTAGCCCCTTCATATCAAAAGTTAAAAGAGATTTTATCAGCATCTATTAATCCCAAAAGAATCTTAGATAATCCGCTACAGACACTTGCATACGGGACCGATGCTAGTTTTTACAGACTTATTCCCAAAATTGTAATTTTAGCGCACAACGAAACGGAAATAATCGAAATTATAAAACAAGCCAAAGCATTAGATATTGCTTTGACTTTTCGTGCAGCTGGAACCAGTTTGTCTGGTCAAGCAATAACGGACTCTGTTTTGGTAGTCGCTGCCCATGGCTGGAAAAGTTTTGAACTTTTGGAAAACAATCAAAAAATCAAATTAGAACCTGGAATTGTGGGCGCACGAGCCAATATTTTTTTGGCCCCTCACGGACTAAAAATCGGCCCGGACCCAGCATCGATCGGAGCGGCGATGATAGGCGGAATAGTAGCCAATAACGCTAGTGGTATGTGCTGTGGAACGGCACAAAATTCGTATCAAACCATAGCCGATATTCGTATTATACTTAACGACGGAACTGTTCTTGACACCGGAAGTGAAGAGAGTATTACCGATTTCAAGAATAACAAAAGAGCTTTGATTCAGGAAATAGAAAGCCTTAGAGACACAATCAAAAATGATGATGTCTTATTTCATTTCATCAAAAATAAATTCAAAATAAAAAATACGACTGGTTACAGCATCAATGCCTTGGTTGATTATCAGGATCCGATTGAAATCATCAAACATTTGATGGTTGGCTCTGAAGGAACTTTGGCTTTTATCTCGAATGTGACTTTCAAAACTGTCATTGACGAAAAGCATAAATCCTGTTCTTTACTTATTTTCAATACGATTCAGGATGCTTGTAATGCGACAATTTTATTAAAATCTGCTCCAGTTGCTGCAGTAGAATTATTGGATAGAGAATCCATCCGTTCGGTAGAAAATGATCCTGATGCACCAGCATACTTCAAAACTTTACCCGAATCAGCTTGCGCTTTATTGGTCGAATGCCGAGACAATGATTTGGTTGTTTTACATCAGAAACAAGAGCTGATTAGATTTCAAATTCAATCTATTCCCACCTATTCGAAATATGAATTCACTTCCAATCCCCAAGAATATTATTTTAACTGGAAAGCCCGAAAAGGTTTGTTGCCAACGGTTGGAGGACTTCGAAAAAACGGCACAACAGTAATCATTGAAGATGTTGCTTTCCCCTTACCTCAACTTGCAGATGCCTGCATTGCATTGAAAGATTTGTTTAAAAAATATGAATATTATGATGCTGTTTTATTTGGACATGCTCTGGAAGGAAATCTGCATTTTGTGTTTTCCCAAGACTTTTCGAATCAAGCCGAAATCGACCGTTACGAAAAACTGATGTCGGAATTGGCAATTTTGGTTGTAGATCGTTTCGACGGTTCCTTGAAAGCGGAACACGGAACAGGCCGTAATATGGCTCCATTTGTGGAAAAAGAATGGGGATCAAAAGCTTACGATATTATGAAACGCATCAAAAATATTTTTGATCCTCATAATAAAATCAATCCCGATGTTTTAATTAATCCGGATCCCAAAGCGCATCTCAAAAATTTAAAACCAATGCCAGCATCCCACGCCATTGTTGATAAATGTATGGAGTGCGGATTTTGTGAACCGCATTGCGTTTCCGAAGGTTTAACTTTGTCTCCAAGACAGCGCATTGTCATTGCGAGAGAAATCAGCCGATTGGAAGAATCCAAAGATGATACGCAACGATTGGCCGACATTCGAAAAGATGTCACCTATCAGCTGGATGAAACCTGTGCGACTGACGGTCTTTGTGCTTTGGCATGCCCAGTTCATATAGATACTGGAAAATTTGTAAAAGAATGGCGTGCCAATGAACTAAATGCCAGTGACAAAAAAACTGCCGCATACATTGGTTCTCACATGGCTGGAACAACAGCCGTTTTGAGAATTGGTTTGAAATCAGTTTCCTTTTTTCATTCCCTATTTGGAACAAAAATTATGACCGCTTTATCAAATGGTTTCCATTTTATAAGCTTTGGAAAAGTTCCAAAATGGATTTCCGAAATGCCAAATGGAGCCAACAAAATAAATACGAAAAATTGACCGCAGATTCGCAGATTATTAATTTAAATTCTAAAAAATAATCTGCGAATCTGCGGTAGCCTTTTAATTAAAAAAAATGAATACAACCTCTGATTTAAAAGTCGTTTACTTTCCTTCCTGCATTAACAGAAGCATGGGGAAAAATAGTTTTCAAAATGCGGATAATCTTCAATTGACTGAACTAACACATAAATTATTGCTACGTGCCGGTTTTACAATAATTTATCCCGAATCAATAGACAGCCATTGCTGTGGCATGCCATTTTCGAGCAAAGGTTTTGACGAAGCTAACCATTCACAATCGAAAGCATTGGAAACGGCACTTTTAAAAGCATCTGAAAACGGAAAATATCCTGTTTTATATGACATGAGCCCCTGTTTTTATCATTCAAAAGAAGAATTTTCAAAAACTTTAAAAATCGTAGATCCCATCGAATTTATGCTGGATTATGTGATGCCAAATTTAACGGTCAAAAATAAAAAAGAAACAGTAGCAATTTTTCCCGTCTGCTCGGTTAAAAAAATTGGAAAAATGGATCAGCTTCTGGCACTGTCCCTGCTCTGTGCCAATAATGTTACAATTATAGACAGCAATTGTTGCGGTTTTGCAGGAGACAGAGGCTTCCTGATACCAGAATTGAACGAACACGGATTGCGTGAATTAAAAGCGCAAATCCCAACCAATTGCAAAGAAGGCTATTCCACCAGCAGAACCTGCGAAATTGGTTTAGAAAAAATGAGCGGTATTGATTTTAAATCTATTTTTTATTTAATTGAGGAAGTGACGAGGTAAAAGAACAAGTAAAGGTCAAACATTGATTATTTACTTTTATAATTATAACCAATTAATACGCAACCAAATGCATAAAACTACATCTATGATAATAAAACATAGAAACATGAAAAATAAAATTTATCTTATTGTATTATTATTGATTGGTGGTTTAATTTCTTCTTGTGAATCGGATAATGATGATCAAAATGAATTCCAAAATAGCAAGAAGACCTTGTCTGATTTCAAAAAATCAACCAATAACACTTATAAATACATCGTAACTGGTATGACTTGGGTTGGTCCAGCATGGGAAACTACTATAATTGTTTCAAATGGAAAAGTAATTCAAAGACATTTTAGATACACTAATACCCAAGTATTAGGTAATGATATTCCTATAGAAGAATTAGAATGGACTGAAAACGGAAGTGAAATAGGCAGTCATAAAAATATAGCTGCTACTGCTCTAACGTTGGACGAAATATATAATAAAGCCGAACAGGAATGGCTAATAAAAAGAGATAATGCCGAAATATACTTTGAAACCAAAAACAATGGGTTAATATCAACTTGCGGATATGCTCAAAATAATTGTCAGGACGATTGTTTTATTGGAATACATATAAAAAGTATTGAAACATTATTACAAGAATAACATTTTTTTTACTTCTACTAATAAGGCTGCCAAAATCAAAAAGTCATTAAATCCATATAGCAGTAAATCAACCTCTATTTTTGCCAGAAATTTAATTTCAGGAGTAATATTAAACATATAAAAAGAGATTTATAAAACCCTGAAATTTTTAATTTTTATAAAGGATACATATTTCAAAAATCATAAACAGCTTTTTAAAATACCTATTTCACTTCTAGAATAACTTAGAAAAATACTTTTTGGAAATTTTAGCAACTATCCAACCAGAAATCACATTGCTACACTATCATTTATATGGAGTCAAAAATTTAATTTTATAAGTATTTTCAAATAGTCTTATCAAATCTTGTTGCTTATATTTGTAACGAAATATCACACAGATTGATATTTGCTAAGGCAGTTTGTAACACTTAAACATATTATTGCAAAGCCACAAAGACTCCTAAGATTTAATTCATATAACTTTTTGTTTAAATTAATTGTATGGTTGTTTAAATTTTTAATACTTCGAAACTATTTGTCTTTGTGTGCCTTTGCATTACTTTCTTTAAAACAAAAAATTAAAAACTACAAAATGATTTTTAAACTACAAAAAATACACCTCCATGTATTCTTATTCATTTGTCTTGCTCCTTTTTTTATCCAGGCGCAGGAAATAAATTCGCCTAATAAAAATCTTGTTCTAAAATTTGAATTAAAAGAAAACGGAGTTCCTTCATATCAATTATCCTATAAAGGAAAATCAGTAATCAAACCCAGTACTTTGGGGTTAGAGATTAAAGATTCTCCTTCATTTATGGACGCTTTTTCGATTACAAATACCGAACAAAAATCGGTAGATGAATCATGGAATCCAGTTATGGGAGAGGAAAAAACTATTCGCAATAATTACAATGAATTGGTAGTTACTTTGGCACAGTCCAAAAATAACAACAGATACATCCGCATCCGTTTCAGATTATTCAATGACGGATTAGGTTTTAGATATGAATTTCCAAAGCAGAATAATTTAAGTTATTTTGTAATAAAAGAAGAACGCTCTGAATTTAATTTGGCTGGAGATCATAAAATTTTCTGGATTCCGGGAGATTATGACACCAATGAATATGCCTACACGACTTCGAAAATTTCAGAAGTTCCTTCGCTGATGAAAAAAGCCACTATCGAAATCAACGCACAGTATCCAATAAAAGAATTGTCAGTTCAGACTCCAACGATGATGAAATCCGATTATGGTTTATACATTAACATTCATGAAGCTGGATTAATCAATTATCCTGCAATGTATCTAGAACTTGATGCTTCTTCTTATAAAATGCGAAGTCATTTAGCACCTGATGCGGTAGGAAATAAAGGTTATGTTCAGACTGATTCACAATCACCTTGGAGAACGATAGTAGTAAGCGATAAAGCCACTGATATTTTGGCTTCAAAATTAATTCTGAACCTCAATGAACCAACAAGCTACAAAGATGTTTCTTGGATAAAACCCGTAAAATATATTGGAATCTGGTGGGAATATTTTGTTGCCGGAAAAAGCACTTGGGCTTTCGGAAAAGAAAATAACGTAAAATTGACTGATGATTTTTCGAAATTAACCTCAAACGGAAAACACGGGGCGACAACCGAACGTGCCAAAGAATATATTGACTTTGCTGCAAAAAATGGTTTTGATGCAATCCTTATTGAAGGATGGAACGTTGGCTGGGAAGACTGGATTGGTAATTGGAAAGAAGAGGTTTTTGATTTTGTAACAGCTTATCCAGATTTTGATGTCAAAGCAGTTCATGCATATGCCTCTTCAAAAGCAGTTAAAATAATAATGCATCACGAAACATCGGGATCTGCAACGAACTATGAACGCCGATTGGATCGTGCTTTTCAATTCATGAACGACAATGGTTACGATGCTGTAAAAACAGGTTATGTAGGTAAAATTATTCCGCGTGGAGAACATCATGACGGGCAATGGATGGTAAATCATTATATCAATGTAGCTAAACGCGCTGCCGATTATAAAATTATGATTGACAGTCACGAAGCAGTTCGCCCAACGGGTTTACACAGAACTTTCCCTAACTGGGTTGCACAGGAATCTGCTCGAGGAACTGAGTTTGAATCTATGGGAGGATTAACTCCAGATCACACCACCATTTTACCTTTTACTAGATTAATGGGAGGTCCAATGGATTTTACACCGGGAATTTTTCAAACTGATCTTTCCTATTACGGTACGGGAAGCAAACAGCGTGCCAATACAACTCTAGTAAAACAACTGGCATATTATGTCACGATGTACAGTCCATTGCAAATGGCTGCTGATATTCCAGGGAATTATGAGCGTTTTCCAGATGCTTTTCAATTCATCAAAGATGTTGCTGTAGATTGGGACAACAGTTATATTCTGGAAGCCGAGCCGGGAGACTATATCACGATTGCACGTAAAGCCAAAGGGAAAAACACTTGGTTCATTGGCGGAATTACCGATGAAAATTCTAGAACAGCAAACATTACTTTCGACTATCTTCCTGTTGGCAAAAAATTCATCGCAGCTATTTATGCTGATGCAAAAGATGCCAATTGGAATGAAAAACCACAAAATTATACTGTTACTAAAGTTGTTGTAACCTCAAAAACAATTTTAAAACAGTATTTAGCTCCGGGCGGAGGAGTTGCTATCAGTATTAAAGAAGCAACTGATTCAGAGATGAAGGGATTAAAAAAATTGTAAATCTGAAACATTATACAGAAGTTTTACAGAACAAATTGCAACAGACTAATGTAACTTCAGCTCTGGTAATACAACTGCTGCAAGAGTAATTACTTGGGTTGGGTTACAGCCGTTGCAACAGAATAAAACAAAAAAAGAAGCTTTTGAAGCTTCTTTTTTTTGTTTACTGTCTATAAAAGATTTACAAATGAATTCCTCCAGCTACTTCTATGCGCTGTCCATTTACCCATTTTGAATCGTCTGTACACAAAAAGGCTACAACGCTTCCAATATCATCTGGTAAACCCACTCTTCCCAATGCAGTCATAGAAGCAATTTGTTGATTTAACTGTTCGTTATCACGAACTGCACCGCCGCCAAAATCTGTTTCAATAGCACCAGGAGCAACAATATTTACTCTGATTTTTCTAGCACCTAATTCCTGTGCCTGGTATTTCGTCAATGTTTCAATTGCACCTTTCATACTGGCATAAGCTGCATATCCTGCATAAGAAAAACGAGCCAATCCAGATGAAATATTTACAATCCCGCCACCATCATTTAGTACATCCAAAGCTTTTTGAGTTAAGAAAAATGCCCCTTTGAAATGAATATTAACCATGTTATCAAATTGAGCTTCGGTGGTTTTGGCGAAACTTTCATAAACTCCAACACCTGCATTGTTAATTAAAAAATCAATTTTATCTGTACTAAAAGTGTTTTGCAAAATCGTCTTTACATTTTGAAAAAATGAATCAAAACTGCTTACTTCAGCCACATTCAGTTGAATTGCAACTGCTTTTTGTCCCAGTTTTTCGATTTCATTGACAACTTCTTCCGCTTCCGCTTTTTTGCTGTGATACGTTATCACTACATCAAGTCCTTTTTTAGCAAGACTCAAAGCCATATTTTTACCTAATCCTCGGCTTCCACCTGTAACCAGAACTATTTTATTTTCCATCTTAAATTTTGTTTTAAATTAATACCACAAAATTAGTTGAGATCTAAAGTTCTGCTATTGTAAATATCAATCCAGAGTTTGCAAAATTCAAATCAAACTATTTAAACTCGAAAAGACAATGGAGATGAAGCAGTTTGTTTTTTGAAAAAATTAGAAAAATGTGCCAGCTCTTCAAACCCGAGCGAGTAAGCGATTTCTGAAATGTTCCAGTCCGTTTCCTTTAATAAAATCTTGGCCTCATGAATCAATCGGTCGCTGATTAATTCGGTGGTAGTCTTCCCTGTATTTTCCTTTAAAACTTTATTGAGGTGGTTGACATGAACAGACAAACGTGTAGCAAAATCTTTCGCCGATTTCAATTCCAATCGCTGGCGGGGTGACTCAATAGGAAATTGTCTTTCAAGTAATTCTACAAATAAAGAAGAAATTCTGGCAGCAGAATTATGTTTAGAATATAAAGCCGTCACGGGCTGCAGTTTTTGACCAAAATGAATCAGCTCCGCAACATAGTTCCGAATCAAGTCGTATTTATAGGCATAATCTGAATTAATTTCTTGATGTATCTTTTTGAAAATTAAATCAATTGCAATAGTCTCCTCTTTTGTCAGCTGAAAAACAGGATAACCATCTGTTTGAAAAATAGGTAGTTTATCCAAGTCGATTCCGCTTTTGTCCTTAGTCAAAAACTCAGTTGTAAAAACACAAAAATGACCCGACTGCTGGGTGTCTACCGGAACATAATTATAAGGAATTTTTGGAGTGGCAAATAAAAGAGCATTTTCTTCAATCTCAATTATTCGGTCCGCATACTCTACTCTATTTTTTCCCCGAATCAAACTTATTTTATAATAGGCTCTACGATCATAAGGCATGAAAGACTTTTCCTTTAGCCTTTCATAAAGTTCTTTAATGCTGAAAACATTAAAATGTCCAATTTCTTTTCGAATGTCCTTTGGCAATAATGTAGTTGGTTCCGTACCAGAGTCGCCAGAAATTTCCTGATAGAACTCCTCTATTGATTTTGATTTCATTGAGAATGAATTTGTAAAAATCAAATATAAGCATTAACCTGTATTTTTACATAATTATAAACTAAACTATTGCATTAATCAATATTTTACTTTCATTTAAAAACCTCCAATGACTTCAAATTCCATTTTCTTGTCTTTATTCTCGAAAACTTTGGTTAAAAAAAAGCTCCCAAATTGGGAGCTTTTTTGTTATATAATTTTTAAATCTGCCATGACTTTAAATTCCCCTTCAGTCAATTGATTTGACACATTTGCTCCCCAATTCATTGCTCCAGGCATGTACAGCCAAAGTATTTCATTTGTTTCACAATCTACAATTATTTTAAAATATACTATTGTAGAAAGCTGTACAACCGCCATATTTGACTTAACAATTCCGTAAGGGGCTGTATATAAAACAGCACAATTTTTCGATTTGTTAACAAGCGCATCGTTTAATTCAGATTCAGGAACAAATTTTAAATCTCCACCGTAATTTTTTATTGCTGCCTCTTTTGTTCTACCCTTAGCCAACATATTATCTTCAACCAACAATGTTTTTCCTTTTAATTTTGACACATTTTCTTTAGCCATTTTTTCAGCATATTTGTCAAAATTTAAAACTTTGTTATTAGCAATAATCCAATCCACATTCGCCTGTAAAATTGATAAAGCGTATTTATAGTCAGCTTCTGATAAAGATTTATCATTATTTAAATGTCTTGACGGTAGATAAATCTTAGAATCTGTTTTAACAATATTGCTTTCAATTCTAGTAAATGCAATTGCAGGAACATTTTGATTTGTTTTAATTCCCCAATAACCTTTATCATTTAATTGAACTAGTCTTAAAACTGCATACGATTTATTCTTAGCTTTTTGTAAAGCTTCAATTTCAGTAGCGGTTTTAAATTCCATTTTATCAGTATAAATCCAATATTTTTGAGCATAAACTTTAAAATCTCTATTAAAATCAGCAATAAATTTTTTGTAGTCTTCTAATTCTTCAGCTTTTTTTGGCTTACTTAATTTCTTTAAAACATCTGTATCTTCTTCTAAAACTTCAACAAGTAAAGGACGGGTTTTTAATTGTTTAAGTTCATCAGGATCTCCATAGAAATTAACATTTATCTGAGCTTTTGAAACTACAGAAGTTAATAGAAATAAATAAAGTAGGATTTTTTTCATAAATTTTGTCATTAGGTTAATTTAGGTCAAAGGTACAAAAATTAACAGATTAAATTGTATGAAAACACATGTTCTGCTTTTTAGATTTGTTATGAATAGTAATACATATGTTATACTAATACATAATTAAATTTGAAGTTCTTATCAAGAAAATAAGTAGTTTTTTTTAAGCTTGATGTAATTTGACAATAAACTCATTGCACAAAAATTTTAACCTTAAACTCGCGTTTTATTTTCTGTTATAGAAATTTACTCCCCTCCCAACAGCTCCATCAATTCCAAAGCTCTCCTAGTCGATTTCACATTATCAAAAGTCAGCAATAATCGTAAACCAGCTGGAGTCTGCTTTTCTTTCATGACGCAGATACTGCTGTGCGTCTGCACAAACTGAATCACTTTATGGAAACGTGCAGAATGGTAATAATCAGATTGCTGATCAGACACAAAATAACCAATCATCTTGCCTTTTTTCATTACCAATTTCTCTATTCCCACGCGAGTTGCAATCCATTTGATGCGAATGCTGTTCATTAAGGCAAGTGCTCTAGGAGGCATTGGTCCAAAACGGTCAATTAATTTGTTTTGGAAAACAACCAGTTCTTCCTCGTTTTTCACATCGGCTAATTCGTTGTATAAACTCAAACGCTCCGTGACATTATTAATATATTCATCTGAAAACAACAACTCAAAATCAGTGTCGATCTGCAGATCTTTTACGTATTCCTTGGTTTCGATATTGTTTTCTTCTGGGTATAAATCCTTGAACTCGTTTTCCTTCAATTCCTCGATGGCCTCGTTCATGATTTTTTGGTAGGTGTCAAAACCAATGTCGTTGATGAAACCACTTTGTTCTCCTCCCAATAAATCTCCGGCGCCACGAATCTCAAGATCTTTCATCGCGATGTTCAAACCGCTTCCCAACTCGCTGAACTGTTCCAAAGCCTGAATTCGTTTCCTTGCATCTTCGGTCATGTGAGAATACGGCGGACAGATGAAATAACAAAATGCTTTCTTGTTGCTACGCCCTACCCTGCCTCGCATTTGATGCAAATCAGACAAACCGAAATTATTCGCATTGTTGATAAAAATAGTATTCGCATTTGGAACGTCCAATCCGCTTTCGATAATGGTTGTCGCTACTAGAACATCAAATTCACCGTTCATAAAGGCAAGCATCAATTCTTCTAATTTGGAACCATCCATTTGTCCATGGCCAATTCCTACTCGGGCGTTTGGCACCAAGCGCTGAATCATTCCGGCAAATTCCTTGATATTTTCGATTCGGTTATTGATAAAGAAAACCTGTCCATTCCGCTGAATTTCATACGAAATCGCATCGCGAATCAGTTCTTCATTAAAACCGACAACATTCGTTTCAATGGGATATCGGTTTGGTGGAGGTGTTGTAATTACCGATAAATCCCGTGCTGCCATCAACGAAAACTGCAAAGTTCTCGGGATCGGAGTTGCCGTCAAAGTCAAGGTATCCACATTGGCCGCAATGGTTTTCAATTTATCTTTTACGTTTACACCAAATTTTTGTTCCTCATCGACAATCAGCAACCCAAGGTCTTTGAAAACTACATTTTTATTAACCAATTGATGTGTTCCAATAACGATATCCAATTTCCCTTCAGCCAATTGCTTGAGGGTTTCTGCTTTTTGTTTCGCGGTTCTAAAACGGTTCAGATAACCAATAGAAACCGGCATATCTTTCAACCTTTCGCTAAACGTACGGTAATGCTGGTACGCCAAAATAGTCGTTGGAACTAGAATCGCCACTTGTTTTGAATTATCCACAGCCTTGAAAGCCGCACGAATCGCAACTTCGGTTTTACCAAATCCTACATCCCCGCAAACTAAACGATCCATAGGTCGTTCGCTTTCCATATCGGCTTTGACTTCCTGCGTTGATTTTATTTGGTCCGGAGTGTCTTCGTAAATAAAAGAACTCTCCAACTCGTTTTGCAGGTAACTATCAGGCGCGAATTGAAATCCTTTTTCTAATCGGCGTTTGGCATATAACTGAATCAAATTGAAGGCAATATTTTTGACTCTTGCTTTGGTTTTTTGCTTTAAAGCTTTCCAGGCATTCGAACCCAATTTATAAATTTTGGGAGGCGTTCCGTCTTTTCCGTTGTATTTCGAAATCTTGTGCAGCGAGTGAATGCTCACATACACAATGTCATTATCGGCATACACCAGTTTGATTGCTTCCTGAGTTTTGCCTTCGACCTGTATTTTTTGCAGTCCGCCAAACTTCCCGATTCCGTGATCGATATGCGTTACATAATCGCCAACGGATAAAGTTGTGAGTTCTTTTAAGGTTAAATTCTGTTTCTTCGAATAACCGTTTTTAATGCTGAATTTATGATAACGTTCAAAAATCTGATGATCGGTATAACAGCAAATCTGGTTTTCCTGATCAATGAAACCTTGGTACATCGGCAAAACAATTGTCTTGTACTGCTTACGGATATTCTCGGAATTGGCTTCATCCAGCGATTCGAAAATATCATGAAAACGTTTGGTTTGCGCTTCATTCGAACAAAATAAATAATTTTGATATCCGTTAAAATGATTGTCACTCAAATTATTCAGCAGTAAATCAAACTGCTTATTAAACGAAGGCTGTGGCTGAATGTGAAACTCAAATTTTTTCGCAATTTTAAAAACAGGCTTGGAATTGAATTCTACTACCGAAAAATCCAATGCTCTTTTTACAAATGTTTTTTGGTTCAAAAACAATTGTTCTGGCGTGGCGTGTTTAATATCTTTGGACAATTTCTCAAAAGCTTCTTCAGCTCTCGCAAATTGTTTATCCAATTCGTATAAAAGATTCTCGGTATTTTGAAAAAACAAAACCGTTCTTTCATTGATATAATCTAAAAAACTCTCTCTGTTTTCCTGAAAAACTTTATTCTCGACATTCGGAATAATGGTGATTTTTTTCTGTTTCTCTAACGACAATTGTGTATCGACAGCAAAACTTCGGATGCTTTCGACTTCATTGCCAAAAAATTCTATTCGGTAAGGATTGTCATTCGAAAACGAAAACACATCGACAATTCCACCACGCACAGAGAATTCGCCGGGTTCTGTAATAAAATCGACTCTTTTGAATTCGTATTCGAACAAAACTTCGTTCAGGAAATCAATCGAAATTTTATCGCCAACAGTAACTTTCAAAGTGTTTTTATCCAAATTTTGTCTCGTAACCACTTTTTCAAAAAGTGCTTCTGGATACGTTACAATTACGGCAGGTTTTTTGCGGGAATTGATTCTGTTGAGTACTTCGGAGCGAAGCAGAACATTGGCATTATCCGTTTCTTCAATTTGGTACGGACGGCGGAAAGAACCTGGATAAAATAAAACATCCTGCTCGCCTATCATTTGTTCCAAATCGTTCAAATAATACGCCGCTTCTTCCTTATTGTTCAAAACTAACAAAATTGGAAATTCCGCTTTCTTGAAAACGGAATGAATTACAAAGGAAACCGCCGATCCCAGCAAGCCTTCCAAATGCATTTTTACCTGATTATTCTCCTGCAGACTGGCTACAATCTGAGCCGTTTTTGGAGAAGAATCATAAACTGAATATATAGTAGTGGCTTTACTCAAGGTTTTGCTCCGTTTGGATTTTTGCTATTCATAAAACTACTCGTACTGTTTGGCGTAATAGATACAGGCGTTGCTCCCGATATTGCTCTCGTGGTATCCATAATCATCTGCAACAATTCAGACTCACCTGTCTCCATTGGGATCTTGCTTTTCTCTACAATTTTATCCATTTGTCTTTGCAAAGAAACCAGCTCAATATTGATTTCGGCAACCAATTTTACTACTTTTTTATCCGAAATATCAGTAAGGCTTATATACAAATCCAGCATTCGGACTTGTGTAATCAAAGTAGCGATTCTACTTCTTATCTGAGGTGTGTCAAATTGAGCAGGAATATTAGAGTTCAAAGCCATTACTTTTGTTGATAAGGCCTTGGATTTCTTCTGGAAATCACCAATTGTTTTCTTTGGTTTTTTGGCTAATTCATCCATAAACTCCCGCCATTGCTGCCATGTCTTTATAGTAGCTTCAGAAGTTTCATTGATTGGTGTGTCAAAAAAGTTCCACCCTTTCTTTATATTGGTAAAAATCAATTCTTTCTTTTTTGCATCTTTTAACTGGTCAGCAAGACGCTTGTCGTTATTGTTATTACACGAAAACTGCATTAAAATCACCAAAAAAAGCAACGCTAATTTATTGTTCATTTTCCAAATTATTTGAACCACAAAGTTACAAAGTAAATTTACAATACCGAATTTCAGCATCAGAATAACAATCCGTTAATAATTCTTCTTTTTGTTTGAATTTAATCAATCAAAAAGGATCAATCTTCTTCATTTTAAAAATAATTTTGTGATTTTTATAACTTTATTTGCGAAAATGTGATATTTACCGAAATCGTTATCTTTGTCATTCAAAACAATGAAAGTATGAATCCAAAGATCTTAATAATAGGTGCTTGCGGTCAAATAGGTACCGAATTAACTCATCAGCTCCGTAACATTTATGGAACCGATAATGTAATCGCTTCAGACATTCGAAAGCTGAATAACGATGTGGTCAATTCTGGTCCATTCGAAGTAGTCAATGCCTTAGATTTTAACCAAATTGAACATTTGGTCGAAGTCCACCAAATCACCGATGTCTATCTGATGGCCGCTTTACTATCGGCAACAGCCGAAAAAAACCCAGCTTTTGCTTGGGATCTAAATATGAATTCGCTGTTTCACGTTTTGAATTTGGCGAAAGCCAAAAAAATAAAAAAGATATTCTGGCCATCCAGCATTGCTGTTTTTGGACCAACAACTCCCAAGGAAAACACGCCACAATACACCATCATGGAACCTTCCACTGTATATGGTATCAGCAAACAAGCCGGCGAAAGATGGTGCGAATACTATCATAATCTTTTTGGAGTCGATGTTCGAAGCATCCGCTATCCTGGGTTAATCAGCTGGACTACGCTTCCCGGTGGCGGCACTACCGATTATGCCGTAGATATTTATCACAAAGCCCTAAGCGATGGAAAATATGAGTGCTTCTTGTCTTCCGAAACCAAAATGCCGATGATGTACATGGACGATGCTATTGCTGCCACGATCAATATCATGAAAGCGCCCGCTGAAAAAATTAAGATCCGCTCTTCCTACAATCTTGCCGCAATGAGCTTTACTCCAACCGAGGTTGCTGCCGAAATCAAGAAGCACATTCCGCAGCTCGAAGTAACCTACGCACCCGACTTCCGCCAAAAAATTGCCGACAGTTGGCCTGCCAGCATAGATGACAGCCTAGCCAGAGAAGACTGGGGATGGAATCACCAATTCGATCTCGAAACGATGACCGCCGAAATGCTGAAAAATCTTGCCCCTCAATACAGTACCAATTTAGAATAACACACCAAATATTTATCACTTGAGCGTGCCACCATAAAGAAAAGGGACTAACTCACAGTATAGTGAGTTAGTCCCTTTTCTTTATGGTGGCACGCCCTGATAAACTATTTACTTGTTTTCGTAAACGTTATTGTTTTGTTTGACGTCCGCCATTAAACCGCTTGGGTCGATGGTGATTTTCTTTATAGCCGTTTTGGGTTTTGAAATGTTGAACTCATAAGAAGCTTGCGCCCAAGTCCAATCGTTAAGAACGGTTCTCTTAATTGCAGGAGTTGGGTTTTCTTTTTCGAAACTCATCATGCGCAACGGAATGTAAAAACTTTCTTTGGTTCCGTCTGTGTATTCTATCAAAAGGTCAATAGGCATTGGCATTCTGCCGATTCTCTCTAAAGATACGGTTGTTTTGTCTGCGTTTTCTTTGACGTCTTTGATTCCGTAGTCAATTGTGTTCAAAGTTTGAGTCCAGTCTACCAAATACCAATCCAGATTAGCTCCCGAAACACGCTCGGCAGTTCTCTTAATATCGTTTGGCGACGGGTGTTTGAATTTGAAATCCTGATAGTATTTTTTTACTGTTTTTCTCAAGTCCTCCTGCCCGATTACATAACCCAACTGCGACAGGAAAATACTTCCTTTTACATAAGATGAAATACTATACGGGCGGTTTTCGTCATAGCGGTCTCCATGTGTAGTTTGTGGCTGTTCCTTACCTGATTCTACTAATTTATAATAACTGGCATAATTTCCTTTGAATGGGTTTTCTTCTTTTTTCTCTTTTAGCTCATTCAAAGCTAAGTCTTCTATATAAGTAGTAAAGCCTTCGTCCATCCAGGGATGTTTCGATTCATTTGACCCTAAAATATGCTGGAACCAAGAATGTCCCATTTCATGTGATGCTGTGCCTAGAATTCCATCGGGAGTTCCGTTACCCAGCATCAGTGTACACATAGCATATTCCATACCGCCATCTCCGCCTTGTATAAACGAATACTGCTTGTATGGATAATCTCCAACTTCTTTATTGTAATAATCCATCACCTTTACCAATAAAGGCTCTACTTTTCTCCAGTTTTCAACTACTGACGGCGTGTTTTTGAAAAGGAAATGCAAATCGACATTATTAGGTCCTTTTACAATATCATGCTGGTAATTTTTATCGGCAGCCCAAGCAAAATCATGAACCATTGGTGCCACAAAATGCCAAGTCAGCGTTTTTGTTTTTTTAGGATATACTACAGTAACTCCTGTGTCTTGATAACCATGCCCTATTTCGTTCGGATTCTGCAGATAACCGGAACCTCCTAAAGTGTATTCTTTTTCAATGGTGATTTTTACATCAAAATTTCCCCAAACTCCGTGAAATTCTCTGGCGATATAGGGATCGGCATGCCAGCCTTCAAAATCAAATTCGGCCAATTTTGGATACCATTGTGCCATTGACAATTCAATTCCTTCTGAATTATTTCGGCCTGAACGGCGAATCTGTACAGGAACCTGACCATCAAAATCCAGTGTGAAAGTTGTTTTTGAATTTGGCAGAATTGGTTTAGCCAAAGTTACTTCAAGGATAGTCCCTACTTCTTTGACAACGGCTGCAACGCCGTCCTGCTTGAAATTTGAAATTTTTAAATATCCAATTTCATTTGGCTTAAGATTTTTGATTCGGCTTTCTTTTACATCCTTGCCATCGATTTTTGTTTTGACAGCCATACGAGGATCTGGATCTTTGATAGACTGCACTCTGGCATCCATTTCGCTTCCTGGCTGGAAAGCATTATTATACAAATGGTAATACACTTTTTTTAATGTATCCGAAGAGTTATTGGTATAAATCAGTTCTTGTTTTCCTTTGTACTGATAATTTTTGACATCCATGGTGACATCCATTTTGTAATCGGCATGCTGCTGCCAATAACCTTGCTTTTGAGCGGACAGCTTACCAAAACTTATAGCAAATAGTAGGAGTAAATAAAGTTTTCGCATGGGGTTTTAAAATAAAAAATGGAAGAGCGAAAAACTCTTCCATTGTATTAATAAAAGTTAAAATTATTTTTTAGACATTTTTTCTGCCATCAAAAGTGCGTTATAGGCATTTACCATTTTGGCCGATTTTGATGTTTTATCAGACTTAACGTTAATATCCTGTTTTTCTCCCAAAACAACATCAGCCGGAAGCGGTGTCCCTGAATCCATCAAGATTTGTTTAACTTGTTTGGCAGATAATTTTGGATAATAGGAACGAATCAAAACAGCTACTCCCGCTGCATTTGGCGAAGCCATTGAAGTTCCCTGAAGATATTTGTATTTGTTGTTTGGGATAGTAGCATAAATTTCGTCACCAGGTGCAAAAACATCTACATTGAAAGTACCATAATTTGAAAATGGAGCGATTACACCATTTCCGTATTGATTATTCAAAGCACCTACAGTCAATACATTTGATGCAAATTCTTTTGCATTATCATCAGCGTCATTTGGATAGTTTGCATGTTCTGGCAAATCAATATTATCTCCGTCATTTCCAGCTGCATGAACAAATAATACATCTTTCTTTTCGGCATATTTTATAGCATCATAAACCCATTGCTTATGTGGAGAATAACTCTTTCCAAAACTACCGTTGATTACTTTGGCACCATTATCTACTGCGTAACGAATAGCTAAAGCAATGTCTTTATCGTACTCATCTCCGTCTGGTACAGCTCTTACAGCCATAATTTCAACATTATCAGCAACTCCGTCTCCGCCAATGTTATTACCTCTTACTTGTGCAATAATTCCTGCTACGTGAGTTCCGTGAAGTGATTCTTCTTTGTCTGGTCCATAAACGGTGTTATTTCCGTATTTGGTGTTTTTAATGTCCTCAACATTGTCTCCAACTATTTTTCGGCCATCAAACTCTTTGTTCAGGTTATATTTCATCTGCCCGTCAACATAATCACTGTACTCTTTAATTCCATCTCTAAAAGTTGGTCCCGCATTAGTCAGAATACGAGTCATAATCATTTTACTTTTGGTCAAATCGGCATCTGTAGTAACAATTGCGTTTAACTCTTCGATAGTATAATTCTCTTTTCCTAAATGTGTTTGAATCGCTTTATCAGTAGCCATCAGAAAATCAACTTGCTGCTTGTCTTTCAAAGCTTTGTTGTTTTTTTCATCATAAGCTGCCAAAGCGCTTTTATAAACTGTAGATCCGTCATCTCCTTTTTTAACGATTCTAGTCATTTCAAGAGTTTCATGTACTGCATCTCCCAGAAAATTCCATCCGTGGATGTCATCGATAAAACCGTTTTTATCGTCATCAATTCCGTTTCCTGCTATTTCTTTTTTATTAGTCCAAACAACTGACTTTAAATCTTCATGATCAATATCTACACCAGAATCCACAATTCCAACGATTACTTTGACATTTTTTTTACCTTTTAATAGTTCGGCATAGGCTTTATCCACACTCATTCCAGGAACACTGTCTTTTACTAAATCCAAATGTGACCATCTTTGCAGTTCTGGTTCGCTAAGTTTTCCTTTTTTACCAGCATAAGCTGCTGCTGTCTGCGCATTTGCCGAAAGGCATACAGACAAAGCTGTCAATAATGTTAATGAAGTTAAGTTTATTCTTTTCATTCTGTATGTAGTTTTTCGGTTTTAATAATCAACTCCAAAAATAGTGGAAGTAAATTAAAAATTACGCAATCATTAACGGTTTTTTATGAAAAAATGCTTTTAGAAGCAGGTTTTGTTATAAAAATATATCCTAATAGTTATGAATAAAATATTTTGTAAGAAAATCAGATATTTTTCATATCATTGTAATCCATTACAAAAACCATAAATCTATGAAAACAAAATTACTTTTATTTTTACTGTTATTGATGGGAGCAACCACTTTTGCTCAGTATACAACTATTCCTGATGCGAATTTTGAAAAGAAACTTATTACCCTGGGTATTGATGATGTTGCTGATGGACAAGTTTTGACTTCTAAAATCAATAATTTAACATCATTAGATGTATCCTATAGTTCAATTACCGATTTAACAGGAATTCAGGATTTTGTTTCTTTGACACAGTTAAATTGCAGCAGCAATACATTGACAAGTATTGATGTTTCCAAAAACACGGCTTTGAAAAGATTAGATTGTGGTTTTAATCAATTAAGCAGTTTAGATGTAACGCAAAATATGACTTTAACTGCCTTATTATGCCGTAATAATGTATTAACTGTTTTAGATATTTCAAACAATACAAACTTAGATTATTTGCTATGCAATAAAAATCAACTGACAGCCTTAGATGTTTCCAACAATATCAAATTATTCCAAGTATGGTGTGATAATAATAAAATAAAAACATTAGACTTTTCTAAACACCCATTGTTGACACAAGTACTTTGCGCGACTAATAACTTAGTAAGTGTGAATTTAAAAAACGGAAAAAACACGCTTATCAATACTAATGATAATGGAGGGGTAAGTTTTAACAACAACCCTGATTTAAAATGTATTCAAGTAGATGATGCCTTCTATTCAAATACCAAATGGGCGGATAAAAAAGATTTTCAAGCATTTTATTCACCAATTGACTGTTCTGCAGTTACACAAATTCCAGATGCTAATTTTGAAGACAAGTTAATATCATTTGGTATTGATACGGACGGAAAAAATGGAGTGGTTTTAAATTCTAGTATAGCAACGGTTACTTCTCTGGATGTGTCCAATAGTTCTATCACAGACTTGCAAGGAATTCAAGGATTCCTTGCTTTGACTACTTTAAATTGTTCAGGTAACTTATTAAAAAAAATAGATCTTTCTAAAAACACAGCTTTTTCAACTTTAGATTGCTCTAATAATCCAGAGCTAATATGTATTCAGGTAGCCGATGTTGCTGGTGCAGCTAATTGGACTACTATCAAAGATGCGACAGCAAGTTTTAATACAGACTGTACAATTTATACGCTAATTCCAGACACAAAGTTCGAAGAAAAACTAATCGCCCTTGGAATTGATATTGATGGAAAAAATGGAAAAGTAACTACCCAAAGTATCTCTTCCTTAACTTTCCTGAATGTTAACAGTAGCTCAATTACTGACTTAACAGGAATTCAGGATTTTGTTTCTTTGAGCCAGTTAACATGTTATAGTAATCAATTAACAAACTTGGATCTTTCAAAAAATATTTCTCTGACCTACCTTGATTGCAGATATAATAATTTGAAAAGTCTGGATTTTTCTAAAAATGTAATGTTAGCAAACTTATATTGTGATTCTAATCAGTTAACAACACTGGATGTATCTCAAAATACGGCATTGATTAACTTAAATTGTTATACAAATCAATTAACAGCTTTAGATGTATCTAAGAGCTTATCTTTAAAAGTTTTAAACTGCAAATACAATCTGTTGACAGCTCTGGATATTTCTAAAAATGCCACATTGACAAGTTTAGATTGCAGTTCAAATAAATTAAGAAGTCTTAATCTGAAAAATGGCGGAAACAATTTATTAACAAACAGCAGCGTTAGTCTTACAGGAAATCCATTTCTAACCTGTATATCTGTTGACAATATTACTTATTCAAATACTAATTGGGAAAACAAAAAAGATCCTATTGCAATTTTCTCCGCTTATGAATGCTCAACAATTACAAAAATTCCTAATGCTAATTTTGAAGACAAGTTAATAGCGCTTGGAATTGATACCGATGGAAAAAATGGTATAATATTAAACACAAGTATTGCCGCAATAACTTCCTTAGATGTTTCGAACAGTTCCATTGCTAATTTAAAAGGTATTGAAGGATTCACAGCATTGACTTCATTAAATTGCTTAGGAAATTTATTAAAAAAAATAGACCTTTCTAAAAATGCTGCTTTAACAAATTTAAATTGCTCAAATAATCCAGCATTAATATGCATTCAAGTAGCTGATGTTGATTATGCAACTACAAATTGGGCTACCATAAAAGATGCAACAGCTAGTTTTAGTTTAGACTGTACCATATATACTTTACTTCCGGACTCTAAATTTGAAGACAGACTAATCGCTCTTGGAATTGACCAAGACGGTAAAAACGGTAAAGTTGCAACAGAAAGTATAGCGTCAGTAACTTATCTGCATGTTGCCTTTAGCTCCATTACTGATTTAACTGGAATACAAGACTTTAAATCACTAACTGAATTACATTGCTACAATAATCAAATAACAACACTAGATGTTTCAAAAAATACTGCTTTGACTTATTTGGGCTGTGGCAGTAATAAATTAACGTCTGTAGATATTTCAAAAAACACTGCTTTAACTAGTTTTGGATGTGATTTTAATAAAATAACAGCTTTAGATGTTTCTGCAAATGTCGTTTTAACTTTTATCAATTGTAGATACAATCAATTGGCGTCACTAGATATTTCTAAGAATACGGCTTTAACATCTTTAAATTGCAGCGGTAATAAACTTACTAGTTTGAATTTGAAAAATGGAAAAAACAATTTAATAACCAATGACAAAATTACACTGAATTATAATCCAGATTTAAAATGTATTCTGGTAGATGATGTCTCTTATGCCGATACAAATTGGTCAAGCAAAAAAGATGCTACAGCAACTTTTAATATTGATTGCACTCCTTATACTTTGATTCCAGATTCTAATTTTGAAGACAAACTGATTGCTTTAGGAATTGATACAGACGGCAAAAATGGTAAAGTAATTACTGCTAATGTATCTTCACTTACTTCTCTAGAAATTTACAACAGTAATATCGCTAATATCAGCGGAATTGAAGATTTTGTTTCTCTAACTAATCTGGACTGCAGCGGAAATGCATTAACTGCATTGGATGTTTCGAAAAATACCGCTTTAACTTACTTAGACTGCAATACTAATTCTATTACGGCTTTGGATGTTTCGAAAAACACGGGTTTAACCGATTTGTATTGTAATGCTAATAAATTAGCAAGTCTTGATGTTTCGAATAATCTTACATTGAGTAAATTAAACTGTTCAGAAAATCTACTTACTACGTTAGACGTCTCTACAAATACCAGCTTAACAGAAATTAAATGTTATAGTAACAGCTTGACTTCTTTGAATTTGAAAAATGGGAATAATGCCAACATGGTGCGTATGTATTTTTCTAATTTGGCACAAAATCCTGACCTGAAATGTATTCAAGTAGATAATGCTGCTTATTGCAATGATAATTGGGAAGCCAAAGATGCTTCAGCAGGTTATTCTTCAGATTGTGCCGCTTTAGCCAATACTTATACTATTATTCCTGATTCCAATTTTGAAGATAAATTAATTGCTCTTGGCATTGACAAAGACGGCAAAAACAATAAAGTTCTTACTTCTAGTATATTTAATGTTGGAATATTAGACGTATCCAATAGCCGAATTACTGACTTAACAGGAATCGAAGATTTTAAAATGTTAACTTCTTTAACCTGCAATAATAATACCATTTCAGCTTTGGATATTTCCAAAAACCAATCTTTGGACAAATTATACTGCAGTTCCAATAAAATTTCAAATTTAGACCTTACGCAGAATACTGCTTTGACAGTTTTGAGCTGTAGTTTTAATCTATTGACTACACTGAATGTCTCAGTAAACAAATCACTGAAACAGTTAGAATGTTCTAATAACAGCTTAACTTATTTGAATGTTCAAAATGGAAATAATGCCAACATGCAAAGTATGTTTTTTGGAAATTTCACAAAAAATCCAAAACTAACATGCATCCTTGTAGATGATGTCTCATATTCTAAAGATAATTGGGGTCTAGCAAAAGACGCTATTGCATCCTATAACACTGTTTGTTTGCCTTATACATTGATTCCAGATTCGAATTTCGAAGACAAACTGATTGCAATAGGAATAGACACGGACGGGAAAAATGGAAAAGTTCTCACATCCAGCATTAATACTCAAATTGATTTAGATATTAGGAGTTCATCAGTATCTGATTTAACTGGAATTGAAGATTTTACAGCATTAAAAATTTTAGTTTGCAGTGATAATTTGTTAACCCAGATAGATCTATCCAAAAATACAGCTTTAATTACTTTATTCTGTGAAAAAAATCAACTGACTAATTTAGATGTTTCGAAAAACACTAATCTTGATTATTTAGTATGTCATACTAATCAATTAACAAATTTGGATGTTTCCAGCAATTTAGCACTAACCTATTTATCATGCGGATTAAACCAAATGACCAATTTGGATGTTTCGAAAAACATAAAGCTAACAAGTTTATATTGCACTGATGGTAATCTAGTAAAACTGAATATTAAAAATGGAAATAACACAAATATAATTGCATTTATAGCAACCAAAAATCCAAGTTTATCCTGTATTCAAGTAGACGATGCTGACTATGCAGATTCTTTTGACGCACCCTTTTACAAAGATACTACAGCAACTTATTCAACAGATTGTTCTATATTAGGAATAGAAGATTCTGTTTTTAATAAAATAGCTATTTATCCAAATCCTACCAAGGGAGAATTACATATTGATAATGTTGTTCTCGAAAAAGCAACAGTATATGATGCTTTAGGAAAATTAGTAAAAACATCAATATTTACTTCCGGAGCAAATAACAATACTGTTCATTTAACTGGAATGCCAAAAGGAATCTATTATGTGTATTTGCAAAGTGAAGGAGCTTCGACTGCTAAAAAAGTTATAATTGAGTAATTTTTTCATGATATAATTAAGAATCCCCATTTTCAAGTAAATGAAAATGGGGGTTTATTTTTATTGTAAAATACAGTGAATTCTATCGCAATATATTAGTAGAAAAGTAATATTAATTGTATTATTGTGTGATACAAAACTGCGGTTTATTTATGGAAAAAAAACTACTTTTTTTGCTGTTTTTAGCAAATTTATCTTCTTATAGACAGACTCTTATTATTTCCATATCTGTTCCTGAAAAAAATTATCCTAAGATATTGTCCTTCAAAAATGATATTAATACCTAATACTCGTATTTGAAACAATATCCATTTGACCAATCTACCAAACATCTATTTTCATCTTGTATTTAAACAAATCCTTAAAATGGATTTTAATTAAAAACCCAAAATATTATTATATGAAAAAAACTTTACTATTACTTCTGATAACCCTTTCATGCACTCAGACAAAGGCACAATGCTGGAAAACAATAGCTTCTGGAACCAGTCATACTATTGGGTTAAGAACCGATGGAACCTTATGGGGATGGGGAGACAATTCACAAGGACAATTAAGTGGTTACTCATTAACAAGAAGGAATCTTCCAGAAAAGATAGGAACAGCTAATGATTGGAAAACAGTAGCTACAGGACAGAAATTTACAATTGCTTTAAAAACAGATGGCACTTTGTGGGCTTGGGGAGATAATTATTATGGGCAACTTTGCGATGGTACAACCATAGATAACAACATTCCAACACAGATAGGAACAGCAAATGACTGGCAAACGATTGCTACTGGGGATAGTCATGCAGTTGCTTTAAAAAGAGATGGGACTTTGTGGGCTTGGGGAAATAATTATTGGGGACAAGTAGGTGATGGAACAATCACAAATAAAAACACCCCCACACAGATAGGGACTGCCACCGATTGGCAAACAATTCAAACAGGTTTTTCTTGTACATTTGCCATTAAATCAGATGGTACTTTATGGGCTTGGGGAGATAATCCTAGTGGTCAATTAGGCGACAACACCACTACAAGCAGAAATGTACCAACAAAAATCGGAACTACAACTGATTGGAAAACTATAGCTTCTGGCTACCATCATACGGTTGCTATAAAAACTGATGGTACTATATGGGGTTGGGGCGAAAGCGCCTATGGCAATTTAGGAAATGGTTCTGCATCAGATAAATATGTTCCAACACAAATAGGGACATCGGCTGGCTGGAAAAATGTTGCAGTAGGAGGAGATCATACAATTGCTTTAAAAACAGATGGTTCTTTGTGGGCATGGGGATACAATATAGATGGCGAATTAGGAAATGGCACAAACGTGAATAATTTTATTCCGATACAAATAGGAACAGCAAAAAATTGGCAAATTGTGACAGCAGGCACTTTTCATACGGTTGCCTTAAATACAGATAACTCCATATCGACTTGGGGAAGAAATTCCGATGGCCAATTGGGTGACGGTACTTATAAAGATAAAAATGTGCCGACACTCATAGATTGTCCGGGGGAATTCTCGTTAATTGGAAATACAACCAATGTGCATTGTAACGGTTTAACCGACGGTTCGGCTTCAATAACATCTGTTTCGGGCGGAACAGCTCCATATACTTATCTTTGGTCTAATGGAGCAACGACAGAAACAATTACGGGACTGCCTCCTGGGACTTATTCTTGCACTGTGACAGATGCCTCTTTATTATCAATCACTAATAGTTTTGTCATTACAGAGCCTATTCCTCTTATCGCCACAACAACAAGTATAAATACTGGCTGTAATGGCAATAACGGAATTATAACCATTACGGCAATAGGTGGGACGTCACCCTACCAATATGGACTTTCGAATTTGGTTTTTCAACCTTCAAGTGTATTTACTAATTTATCAGCAGGAGTTTATGAGCTATACGTAAAAGACGCTAATGGATGTCTGGTTTTAGTTCATGTAATTGTTACTGTAAATAATACACCACCTCCAACAACAAGTGAACAAACATTCAATATTGGCGCCACGGTTGCAAATTTACAAGCTACTGGATCTAATATTCAATGGTATAATGATATTACTGGAGGGACAGTTTTAGATTCATCAACTGCATTGCAAACTGGTAAATATTATGCTTCGCAAACCATCAACGGATGCGAAAGTTCAAGAACAGCAGTTGATATAATAATTACACCAGTTTCAGCAAATGAACCAATTCCAAAGGATGGTTTGCTTGCTTATTATCCTTTTACTGGAAATGCGAATGACACAAGTGGAAAAGGAAATAATGGAATTGCTACAGATGTTACGCTAACGGAAGATAGATTCGGAATTAGCAATAGTGCGTACTCTTTTAATGGAACAAGCAGTAATATTGAATCCACTATAGCTAATTATCCTCTTAAAGGCGGATCGCGAACCATTACCGGATGGTTCAAAGCGGATGTTCCAACTGTTTCTAACGAATCAGATTTTTGTCTTCTAAATTATGGAAATATTAATGACCCTACTTATTGGTTTAAAATTAGTTTATATAGCAAAGGATACTTAGACATGCAATTTGATTCTAAAACTTTTTCATCCCAAGAAAATTATTTTAATAATGAATGGACATTTTTTGCAATGACTTTTGATGAAAAAAATAACACTTACTCCTTATATATAAACGGAGTATATAAGATGGGCGGAGTAGCCAGTTTATATACAAACGGTTTTGATAATCTTTTTAGAATAGGACGAAATAAATTAAACAACTATTTTGAAGGCTCAATTGATGATATCGGGATTTGGAATCGTGTGCTTACTCAGGAAGAAATAAAAGGCTTATATACCCCAGCAAATAATGATTTTTTTACATTAATTCCAGATTCAAATTTTGAAAACAAATTAATAACTTTAGGAATTGATTCTGGTGTTCCTGATGGAAAAGTGCTTACTGCCAATATAGCTTTAGAAACTAATTTAGATGTTTCTAATAGTAATATAGCTGATTTAACCGGTATTCAGGGTTTTTTATCTATAACCAATTTATTTTGTGGAAGTAATCAATTAACGAATTTAGATGTTTCTAAGAATACGAATTTAAAACAGTTATCATGCGGATCTAATCAATTGACAAATTTGGATATTTCTAAAAATATAGAGCTAACCTATTTATCATGTTCAATTAACAAATTAACCAATTTAGATATTTCCAAAAACACTGCTCTGACCAATTTATTTTGCCATACTAATTTATTAACGCAGTTAGATGTCTCAAATAATCCTAGTTTACTCGACTTATATTGTGATAATAACCAATTAAAGAGTCTTGATGTTTCAATGAACACCTCTTTAATGGTTTTAAATTGTCCTGAAAATCAATTAACGAATTTAGATGTAAGTAAAAACACAGCATTAGATACTTTAAGCTGTTATACAAATCGATTAACGGCTTTAGATGTAAAAATAAATAAGACTTTAAAAAAATTAGATTGTGGTTCAAACCAGATCAGTACTTTGGATGTAAGTGAAAATACTGCTTTAACATTTTTGGGATGCAATACCAGTCTATTAACCACTTTAGATGTAAGCAAAAATACTGCATTGACTCTCCTTGATTGTCGCGAAAACAAATTAACCTCCTTGGATGTTTCTCAAATAACTGCTCTAACAGAGTTATATTGCCAGTCTAACCAATTGACAAATTTGGATATAAGCAAAAATAAAGCTTTGGAATTTTTAAATTGTTCAAAAAATCAGTTAACCACTTTGGATGTAAGCATAAATACAGCCTTAGTCGGTTTATATTCTAATTCTAATCAATTAAAGAATCTAAATTTGAAGAATGGAAATAATGTTAAAATTGGATATTTAAATCTTATAAATAACCCTAATTTAAGTTGTATTCAAGTTGATGATATTGATTATTTTAATACAAATTGGTCTAGTAAAAAAGATGCGATGGCTAACTTTAATACAGATTGTCTAGATTCAAATCCATATACTTTAATTCCCGATTCAAATTTCGAACAAAAGCTAATCGATTTAGGAATCGACACCGATGGCTTAAACGGAAAAATCACTATTGCAGACATCAGCACAATTACCACTTTGGATCTTTCAAACAGTAATATTAAAGATTTGACCGGAATTGAAAACTTTACTGCATTAAACATTTTAGACTGCAGCAACAACCAGCTTACTGCTTTAGATCTTTCTAAAAACAGTAATCTTCAAATTCTATATGTTACAGGTAATCCGCTTGTATACATAAATTTGAAAAATGGAAACAACCAGAACCTTATTGTGGAATCACAAACAGGCAGAAAAACGGCAAACGTACAAGGTACAAGTTTCTTAGGACTTACTGCTCTAGGTTGCGTAAAAGTAGATAACGTTTCTTATTCAGATACCAATTGGTCCAAAATCAAAGAAACAACCACTATCTATTCTGAAACCTGTACTTTAGGTCTCGAAGATTCTGAATTTAATAAAGCTATTGTATATCCAAATCCAACAAAAGGAGAGATAAACATTCTAAATATTGCATTAGAAAAAGCAACAGTTTATAATGTATTGGGACAATTAGTAAAAACCTTTGTTCTAGATTCTGCAAATACAAACAATACTATTAATTTATCAGGTCTTCCAAAAGGAGTTTACTTCGTGTACCTAATTAATCAGGACGCGGCTTCTGTCAAAAAAGTTATAGTAGAATAAATTATTTTTTCTAAACAAAAAACCACATTTTCATAGTTTGAAAATGTGGTTTTTTTTATGTTTTAAAAAATATCCGAGCAGCTAAATCGCTCTTTCAATCGAACGCCCTTCTCGGTATGTTCAACGGTTATGATTTGATTATGAGCATCGTGTTCCAAAAACAAATAATAGTTATTATCCGCAGCGGCATTTAGAAATTTTGATTTCTCAGGCATCGTCAATAAAGGTCTCGTATCATATCCCATCACATAAGGTAATGGCAAGTGTCCAGCTGTTGCCAATAAATCGGCACAAAAAACAATTGTTTTATCCTGATACTGAATATGGGGAATCATTTGCTTTTCGGTATGTCCATCGGCATAAAAAATCCCAAATCCCAATTCATTTGAAATGCAAAAATCTCCTTCGGGTCTTTCAATAAACTGCAATTGCCCGCTTTCCTGCATCGGCAAAATATTTTCGGATAAAAAGGATGCTTTTTCTCTAGCATTTGGTTTTGTGGCCCATTCCCAATGATTTTCGTTACTCCAGAATTTTGCATTTTTAAAAGCGGGTTCATAACCAGTTTTATCTTTATTCCATTGTACGCTTCCACCGCAGTGGTCAAAATGCAAATGCGTCATAAAAACATCGGTAATATCATCGCGGTGAAAACCATATTTAGCCAAAGATTTGTCCATAGAATGAGTTCCCCAAAGCGAGTAATATCCAAAAAACTTCTCTGATTGTTTATTCCCCATTCCGGTGTCAATCAAAATCAATCGATTACCATCTTCAATCAGCAGACAGCGGGCAGCAATATCAATCAGATTGTTTTCGTCAGCTGGATTGGTTTTATTCCAAATGGTTTTGGGTACCACACCAAACATAGCACCACCATCGAGTTTAAAATTGCCTGTTTCTATTGGATAAAGTTTCATAGTCTTAGAATTGAATTTATGCCCAAATGTATGCGATTCAAAAATAATCTAAAACTATTTTGGAACGAATTCAAAAATCAAACCTAAAAAAAAAGCCTGAATCCATTTTGAATTCAGGCCTAATTTAATTTTTAATAACTGTGAACAGTTTCTTTAATTTTAAATTGTCCACAAACTGAAAAGGTTTTGTTTTTATCAATTCATTGACATCCTTTATTCTTTCCGTTGTAACAGGATGCGAACTTAAAAATTCAGGAATAGTGACAATCTCTTCATCCTGCAATCGTTTAAATAAATTAGACATGCCTTTTGGATTTGTTTTATTCAAAGCAACAATTTCAAAGCCTTCCACATCTGCTTCATGCTCAAAATTTCTGGAATATGAAAGTGATTGCAAATTGTTTACATTATCTCCAATTGTTGCCATAATACCATTGGCATCTCCCAAAATAGCGGATATAAATATGTAACCAGATAAATTTCGGCATACCATTTTCATCGAATGCCGATGATTTACGTGGGCAACTTCATGACCAATAAGTCCCACTAATTCATCATAATTTTTCATGGTTTTAAGTATCCCCGAAAAAACAACAACATTCCCGTCTGGAAGTGCATAAGCATTAACAATTGGTGAATCTACAACCGTAAATTTTAATTTTTTTGTGTTTTTTAAATGCAGCTCTTTCGCAAATAAATTCAATGCTTTTGTCTTTTCGGCATCAACTTCGCTAAACAGCATATTTTGATCAAAAAAGGCTGCTCCCAACTTAGAATCATAATCTTCCGGAATGATTACAACCGCTTTTTCTGCAACCCACGGAATGGCATAAAAATAACTCAATCCAATAATCGCAAAAATTAAAACGGTAAAAAGGATATGGGCTTTGATTCCCATATCCATTAATTTATTATACCAGCTCAGATTTCCTTTCTTTTTTCTAAAATCCTGAAGCCTGGCTGTAAAATCACTGTTATTAATTTTGATGTTTTGAACAGGATCATTTCCATATTCAATGTACATACTTTTTGATTTTGTTTGAATATCAATTTCATCCAGATTCCAAGAGTGCTGTTGATTATTCACGGTTTCAAAAACAAGAACCTTTTTCTCCATGTCGAGAATTAATTCAATATCCTTAGGAATAGCTGATTCTCCGTCAAAGAAGACGGCATTAGTTTTTTCTTTCATCCTATTACATCACAAAATCCATGTCGAGGAAATCACCAATATCTTCTCCAGTAGCATCCTTATAGTTATCTTCTGTCTGCAGTAATGAGTTCAAATCGATATTCCCTTCCATTTCTATGTTCTCAAAAATATATTTCATTGTTCTTGTTACAACCCATGCATAACCTACACCTAGTGTAGCAATTATGATTACTAGATTTACAATTGCAAGACTAAAAAAACCCTCACCTGTCACGGTTGAATTTAAAGCTATTTCTTTATCCTCTTTTCTAAAGCTTAAATTATTGATGTAATATTCGAAAAGATCCTTTTGCCACCAAAAAGAATATATTCCTAAAGTAAATACCGTTAAGAAATAACCTTTAAGGTTCAACATAAAATAATCTCCACCGTCACCATCACTATTAAATTCAACATCTCCGAATCTAATATTTCCTAATATATAATTTCTCACATTAATAGACATCCAAGAGCCGTATATTCCAAAAGTACAGATAGTAAAGAAAAGCCATTTGAAAAAATTTATGCTAAATTCTTTACGATCTCCTCTATATCCAAAACGAATTCCTCTCCAAGATGTTCTGGACATCCTATACCTATAAGATCCATGTATAGCAAATGGCAATAGCGCCAAAATGCCTAAATAAAGTATTCCAATTCCTAATACTGGCAGTTCAAGATAAATGAATAAAAAGAATGCGGCATACAGAACTCCAATTATAAGCAATGCTTTTATAAAGCCCTTAAACATTTCCTTTCCCGTGCCATGAAATGAAAAAGAATCGCCATTCAAAGACGTTTCACCATATAAAAACTGCAGTTTTCTTGCTTTGGCCCATGGGTAATAAAACCCTAAAGTAAGAACTGTCAATAGCCAATTGACAATAATAACGCTAAAAAATTCGCTTCCTTTTCCATTAAATTCAAGCTGGTAGTTTGTGGGGGTCTTTAATGTTTCTTCCATAATTATTTAATACTATTTAATTTGTTAATAGGCTATAAATATATCATTTTAATCATTAATTCTATTAGTTATATAACAAATTTCTATTTTGACATTAGTTATATAAATGTTATCCGCTATGGAAAAAAGCATTTTATATAGTATCTTTGCAGTTAATTTAGACGAAATAAAGATAGAGGGTGAAAAAGCTTTACAGAATTATGTTCTCTTTTTAGAGATTCATTTTAAGCGATTTATGTCCAAAACACAAAACAAATAGTAATTAAACATGATACAAGTTTCTGATACTGCCAAAAAGAAAATCATCGATCTAATGAAAGACGATGGTTTTGATGCCGCTATAGACTACGTGAGAGTCGGAGTAAAAAGCGGCGGATGCTCTGGTTTGTCTTATGATTTGAAATTTGACAAAACCAAAGGCGAAGATGACAAAATATTCGTTGACAACGAAATTACAATCGCTGTCGAAAAAAAGTCATTCCTTTATTTAGCCGGAACAATATTAGAATTTTCTGGAGGATTAAACGGAAAAGGATTCGTTTTTAACAATCCAAATGCAAATAGAACTTGCGGTTGCGGGGAATCATTCTCACTATAGCCAAAATGTTGAAAGTCATAAAGTCGAAAGGCTGACATGACTTTCAGACTTTAGGCTTTCAAACTTTAAGACTTAAAAAATGTCAAAATACACCGAAGACGATTTAAAAATCGAATTAGAGACCAAAGAATATGAGTACGGATTCTATACAGAATTAGAATCTGAAACTTTTCCTATTGGTTTAAATGAAGATATTGTTCGCGCTATTTCCAAAAAGAAAGATGAACCGCAATGGATGACCGATTGGCGCATTGAGGCATTCCGCGCTTGGCAGGAAATGATTGAACCAGAATGGGCAAATGTAAATTATATAAAACCAGATTTTCAAGCCATTTCATATTACTCAGCTCCGAAATCTGTAGATCCTAATAAAACATTGGATGATGTAGATCCTGAACTTTTGGAAATGTACAAAAAGTTAGGGATCTCTGTTGATGAGCAAAAAATGATGAACAATGTCGCTATGGATATTGTAGTTGACTCAGTTTCGGTAGCTACAACATTCAAAAAAACATTAGGCGAAAAAGGAATAATCTTCATGAGTATTTCCGAAGCTATTAAAGAACACCCTGAATTAGTTCGTAAACACTTAGGTACTGTTGTTCCTCAAAAAGACAACTTTTATGCAGCTTTAAATTCGGCTGTATTCTCAGACGGATCTTTCTGTTATATTCCAAAAGGTGTTCGCTGTCCAATGGAACTATCGACTTACTTTAGAATCAATCAAGCTGGAACAGGACAATTCGAAAGAACCTTATTAGTTGCTGACGAAGGCAGTTATGTTTCGTACTTAGAAGGATGTACTGCTCCAACTCGTGACGAAAACCAATTGCACGCTGCTGTTGTAGAATTAATCGCTTTAGAAGGTGCTGAAATTAAATATTCTACCGTTCAAAACTGGTATCCAGGGAACAAAGAAGGTAAAGGCGGAGTTTTCAATTTTGTTACCAAAAGAGGATTGTGTGAGAACAATGCTAAAATCTCTTGGACGCAGGTAGAAACTGGATCTGCAATTACCTGGAAATATCCATCTGTTATTTTAAAAGGTGATAATTCTATCGGAGAATTTTATTCGATTGCCGTTACCAATAATTACCAGCAGGCCGATACAGGAACTAAAATGATTCATTTGGGTAAAAACAGTAAATCAACTATTATTTCTAAAGGAATTTCTGCAGGAAAATCACAAAACAGTTATAGAGGTTTGGTACAAATTGGAGCAAGAGCCGAAAACGCCAGAAACTTTTCGCAATGTGACTCTTTATTAATGGGGAATCATTGTGGAGCGCATACATTTCCATACATCGAAAGCAAAAATCCATCAGCTAAAATAGAACACGAGGCAACAACCAGTAAAATTGGTGAAGATCAAGTTTTCTATTGCAACCAGCGTGGAATCCCAACCGAAAAAGCAATTGCGCTTATCGTAAACGGATTCAGTAAAGATGTACTGAATAAATTACCAATGGAATTTGCTGTTGAAGCCCAAAAATTATTGGAAATAAGTTTAGAAGGTTCTGTAGGATAATATCATAATGGAAAACAATAAAGTTATTATAGTAGGATCTTCCAGAAGCAAAGGGAACACATCAAAAATTGCTGAAAAAATTTCTATTCAAATAAACGCTGATATTATTGATCTAAGAGATTATTCTATTTCCTATTATGATTATGAAAGTACAAATATAGGAGATGATTTTTTACCTTTGATAAAATCAATTCTGGAAAAATATGATACATTAATTTTTGCAACACCTATATATTGGTATAATATGAGTGGAATTATGAAAGTATTTTTTGATAGGTTTTCTGATTTAATTCGAATAGAAAAAGAAACAGGGAGAATGTTAAGAGGTAAAAATATGTTTGTGATTTCAAATTCTGATGACGATAAATTAGATTATGATTTTTATTTACCTTTTCGATTATCCGCAGATTATTTAGGCATGAAATATTTAGGAGGAAAACATTTTTCCTATCAAACAATGAAAGACCAAGAACATATAAATAGTATTTTGTCATAAAGAGAATTCATAATTCTTTTAAAATTAAAAAAAACAAATGTTAAGTATAAAAAATTTACACGCCTCTATAGGTGACAAAGAAATATTAAAAGGAATTAACCTTGAAATAAAAGCAGGAGAAGTACATGCTATCATGGGGCCTAATGGTGCTGGAAAAAGTACTTTGTCAGCTGTAATTGCTGGAAACGAAAATTATGAAGTAACGGACGGAGAAGTAATTTTGGACGGAGAAGATCTTGCCGAATTAGCTCCAGAAGAAAGAGCACACAAAGGTGTTTTTCTTTCGTTCCAATATCCAGTGGAAATTCCTGGAGTTTCGGTAACCAATTTCATGAGATCGGCAATTAACGAAACTCGTAAAGCCAAAGGCCAAGAAGAAATGCCAGCTAATGAAATGCTGAAATTGATTCGTGAAAAATCAGAATTGTTAGAAATCGACAGAAAATTTTTATCCCGTTCCTTAAACGAAGGATTTTCTGGAGGAGAGAAAAAACGTAACGAGATTTTTCAAATGGCAATGTTAGAACCAAAATTGGCTATCCTTGACGAAACCGATTCTGGATTAGATATTGATGCACTTCGTATTGTTGCAAATGGTGTAAACAAATTGAAAAGCGATAAAAACGCAGTATTAGTAATTACACACTACCAAAGATTGTTAGATTATATCGTTCCTGATTTTGTCCATGTTCTTTACAATGGAAAAATCGTGAAATCTGGTGATGCTTCACTTGCTCATGAATTGGAAGACAAAGGATACGACTGGATTAAACAAGAACAAGAAGCGTAAATTAGTTTGCAGTTACAGTTTGCAGTTTGCAAAACTCATAACTTATAACTCATAACTTATAACTACCTAAAATGGATTTAAAAGAAAAATTACTATCGTCTTTTATGGCTTTTGAAGAACGTGTTGATGTTCACTCTGAACTTCATGATGTGCGAACTTTAGCTATAAAAAACTTTGAAAATAAAGGTTTTCCGACTAAGAAAGAAGAAAGCTGGAAATATACTTCACTAAGCGCCATTTTAAAAAATGACTTTAGCGTTTTTCCAAAAACAGATAATGCTATTCAATACAGCGATGTAAAAAAATATTTTTTACACGAAATAGACACCTACAAAGTAGTTTTTGTTGACGGTGTTTTTAGTTCACATTTATCTTCAACCACTCACGAGGGAATTGATGTCTGCTTAATGTCATCAGCATTAAACAAGCCAAAATATAAAATGGTTATTGATACATATTTCAATCAAATCGCCAGTAAAGACGAAAGCTTGACTTCTCTAAATACTGCTTTTGCAAATGAAGGTGCTTACATCAACATCCCAAAAAGCAAAGTTGCCGATAAGCCTATCGAGATAATGTATTTCTCTACAGGAAGCGAAACAGCTCTTTTGGTTCAGCCGAGAAACTTGGTTATTGTTGGCGAAAACTCACATGTACAAATCATAGAACGTCATCAAAGTTTGAACAACAATCCTGTTTTGACCAATTCGGTTACCGAGATTTTTGCTCAAAAAAGAGCCATTGTGGATTATTACAAAATTCAAAATGACAATCTTGAAGCGAATTTAATCGACAATACGTACGTTTCCCAAAAACAGGAAAGTCACGTTTCGGTACACACTTTCTCTTTTGGAGGAAATCTAACTAGAAACAATTTGAATTTCTATCATTTTGGAGAACGTTTGACAAGTACTTTAAACGGAATTACCATTATTGGCGATAAACAGCACGTTGATCATTATACATTAGTGAACCACGCAACGCCAAACTGTGAAAGTTTTCAAGATTACAAAGGAATTTTCACTGACCGTTCTACCGGTGTTTTCAACGGAAAAGTATATGTCGAAAGAGAAGCCCAAAAAACAAATGCTTTCCAAAAAAGCAATAATATTCTTTTGAGTGACAAAGCAACCATTAATGCCAAACCGCAATTGGAAATTTTTGCCGATGACGTAAAATGTTCTCACGGTTGCACCATCGGACAACTAGACGAAACTGCTATGTTCTACATGCAGCAACGAGGAATTCCTAAGAAAGAAGCCAAAGCATTATTAATGTACGCTTTCTCAAACGCAGTTATCGAAAACATCAAAATACCGGAATTGAAACAACGAATTACCTCCATTATCGCTAATAAATTGGGTGTTAAAATTGGATTTGATTTGTAAATATTTATTTTTAGTTAAAATAATAAAACCTAATAGTTTCTAGACTATTAGGTTTTTTTTTGGAGCTATTCCCGCTATTCATTGCAATCTTTTTATTTTTAAAGAAAAAATAAAAAGGATTTCCATTTCTATCGGGGCTAAAAACAACTGCATAAAACTCAGTATCTTTGAATATCAAATCACCGTATTATGACAACAATTATAACCGACGTAAACGATTTAGATCAAACTAAATCATATACTTACTCCGATTATCTTACATGGGATTTCTACGAAAGAACCGAACTGCATTATGGAAAAATAGTCGTTCTAGACAATACAGGAACTTTACACCAAAGCATTTTTGGAAGACTAATGCTTCTTCTAAACCATTATACAAAAACTAAAAAGTTATTTCTTTATCAGGCTCCTTTCGATGTTAGGATATTTAATCAAAGTAAAAATATAGCTGATGATAAAACATTTACAGTTCTTCAACCCGATTTTAGTGTTTTTGATTCTGAAACAAAATTAGAGGAAAGAGGAGGAATTGACGCCCCATTATTAGCAATTGAAATTCTATCTCCATTATCCGAGAATTACGACAACGAACTAAAACATAAATTTGAAATCTATGAAAAAGCAGGCGTTAAAGAATATTGGATAGTAGAACCTTTTCAAAAATCAATCTTAATTTATACCCTACAAAATGACAAATACATAGGACTAAAGCCAATCGCCGAAGAAGGATTAGTACACAGCCCGCTGTTTCCCGAATTGAGTTTTAATGTGGAAGAAATTATTAGAGATTAATTTTGTTGAAATTATTCTTTTGAATTCCAATAGGCAAAAGATTGGGGTGGAGTTAAATCATAATCTTCTCTTAGACATTTTGGTTTTGTAAATCTAACCTGGTTTTTAATTTGAATCGCAAATCCTTGTTCACGATTCTCAAAATATTCATAGAAATAATCTTCTGTTATTCCTGAATGTTCTTTGGTCTTATCCCAAAGTGTTTTAAGATCAAAATTAAAAATTTCACCAATTTCAAACTCACCAATTACTTTTTGTACAGGAGAAGAAGCATAAACTAAAACCGAAGTAACATTTTGATTTTTGAAAATAGCTTTTCTAAATTCAAATTTTTTCGTTCCATCAAATATTTTATTTGCAAATTGGGGCTTAATTGATAGTACTACTTTCATAAGTTATAATTTATATGCAAATTTAATCAAAACATTAAACTTGTAATTAGCTATTCTAATGAACTTCATAGCATATTCAATATATCAGAATAACTATTAATCTAAACCAAAAAATCAATTTTTTTTGATTTCTTTTTACATAATTTAATCGACTCAAGTATTTTATTATTTAAATTTTCCGAATACGGAATCTCACTTGTTGGCTTAAATAAAATTTCAAATTCCCTCAAAGAATTAAACCCTGCAAGACCAATATTGTATTTTTTAAATAATTCTATATTCTTAAAAGCAGGATCCACACTTACAGAAGGTATCACAACATAAGATAGATTTGAAAAACTTTTATATCTAAAAGCTTGTTTGATTGCTTGTTTCCAGTTCTTTAATTTAAGTTCAAAAGCAATTAGTTCAATTTTTTCATCTCGCTTATCATAATAAACAAAATCAGGAACACCAAATAATCCTTTATATTCCTTAACATAAGTATTTCCAAAATTATCTTTCAAAAATTTTTCAAAAATTTTGGACATATCTTGTTCGCTTTCAAACATAATATTTAGATTTCTTTTTCAAAAGAATTTATAACATTAAACCAAGTAGACAGGTGTGAACCATTGCTATCATTGTCCAAAAGTACATCGTTTTCTATTATATTAAATAAATTTATTGCGCTTTTTATTTTTTCTTTTACATATCGAATTCTATCATTTTGTAATTCAGGCAATTGTTTAATCTGGTTATTAAACACATAAAAATAATGCTTATATGGCTCGGCCTTAGCAAAATGCCATTTGAAACTCGGATTAAACATAAGAGGTTTAAATTCAGATTCATCAAAAAACTTATCATAATTGGCAATAAGTTTTTCCATTGCTTGAATATAGACATAATCTACCCACTGTAATAGCTGACTACTATATAATCTTGCATTTGGACCTCTCATAGGTGCATTTTCTAAATTTTGAAATCTTTTGATACCAAAGGAACGCAAATTTTCATATGACCCAATTGTTATTGAATCCGGCATTGCAATCGAATACAATAAAGCTTCCGTGTTACAATATCCAATATGGACTTCTAATTGGTTCATTTTTAAAATATTTATAAATTTTAAAACATTCAATAGATAATCAAAATCTTTAATTTGTTTAGAAGTAAAGTTGTTTTCAAAAATTATATATACACCATCTATCTTCTGATGGCTTGTAATCCAATTAAGAACCTCATTACTTCTTTCCTCGTCAGTTAACATTATTGTTTTAATTATTACTGAAAGTAAAATTTTTTTTGAATTCTTTATCTCTTTAATATATTCACAAAAAGGTTCTACAAAAAAATCCGTAGAATCAATAAAATAATTTGTTGGGTTATCGGTATAGTATCTATTAGGAATTACTAGATAATCAAAATTATTATCTATTTGAAAATCTAAACACAATTTAGCCAATTCATTATGAGTATTATCTAAATCAGGAGTACTATAATCTGCTTTTAAGTTACCTGGAAAATAGGAATAAGTATCTAATGTACTTTTGGCTTCATTTAATAAATATAATTGAGGATCTAAAAAACTTGTCTTTTTTATATTTTCTTTAAAAGAAACAAGTTTATCAGAATCAATATTTATTGGTGAAAATATTAAGCCATCACCTATGCCTTTTTCAAAGCTTTCTATATTCCAATTATATCTAAATCCGGTTTGATGATATACTTTCATTTATTAATATTTTTTAAAAATTCTTTGAATAATTCATAATTTCTCAATCTCATATACGGCTGATTACGCAATACTTTACTTGCTAAATCAGAGATTTGTTTGTTTTCTTTTACTGATTCGGTTTCTACAAGATAATTATTTTTTAGAATATTTTCAACTATTGAATATTTTTCTTTCGGCTGATCAAAAGGATGTTGACCTAAATAAAGTTCTAAGGCAATTATCCCTAAAGCAAAAAAATCAGTTCTTGAATCTATTGAATTTTTACTATTATTTAATTGCTCAGGTGACGCATAAATAGGAGTACATGGCCCAATTGGAGATACTGTTCTAGTTAAAGCATCTAAATCTAAAAAGCGGGCAATTCCAAGATCAATTATACAAGGTTTTCCATTTTCTCTAATTATAATATTTTCAGGTTTTAAATCTCTATGTACAACATTTTTATCCCAAATTATTGATAATCCATCTATCAAAGAATCCAATAAAATAAAAATACTTTCAGGGTTTATGAATTGATGAAAATTCTCTCTTAAGGTTAATCCTTCGATATATTCTTCAACTATTTCAAACTCATTAGTTTTAAAATCTATATTAAAGTGATATTGTTTAGGATAATATTCTGAAACTAGTTCATCAAGTAATTTAACTTCCCGCTTAATTCTCTCTAAAGAAGCAAAACTTTTAATAATTCCTCTTTTTATGACAATTTTACCATGTTTTGGATGTTCAGCGAGGTAGACTTTTTTTTGACCTCCTTGCGCTAGTTCTTTTATTAAAGTGCATTCAGTTATCATAATTTAATTAAATTTACATAGCCAATATACGACAAATATTACAATTTACGATTAACACTCCCCACAATCCCCTTCAACAATCCATTAAAATCAAATTTGGAATCACCAGTCAACCCCAATCTCACAATGACCAAATTCTGTGATGGAATGATATATACTTTTTGTCCTTGATAGCCATTACAAGAATACATGTCTCTTGGAGCATCTGGATAGAAGCCTCCTGCATTGAGCCAAAATTGCGCACCATATTTACCTTCTGAAGTATTTGTTGGCGTTGATACATACTTTGCCCAACTCGCATCAAATAGTTGTTCACCATTCCAATTTCCTTTGTGTAAATACAATAATCCTAATTTGGACCAATCCCTAGTTGTGGCCCAGCCATAGGACGAACCAACATAATTTCCAGCCATATCGGTTTCAATAATCATCGAATGCATTCCAATTTTATCAATCAAAGCCGAATACCAAAAGTCCAAATATTCCTGATACGTCTTGAACTGCTTACGCAAAATTCCCGAGAGTAAATTAGTCGTTCCCGAAGAATAATTCCAATGGGTATTAGGTTTAAAAACGGCTGGTTTTAGCAATTGTGACCGGGCCATATCATTGGTCTGAAAAAGCATTTTGGTGGCATCACAGATTTTATCGTATTCCTCTTCCCATTCCAAACCCGAATTCATATGAAGCAGGTCATTGGTCGTAATATTTTTTCGGCTGTCATTTTGCCATTCGGCTATCGGAGCGGGTTTGTAAATGTTAAACCGTCTCTGCTTTTGAAGTATTCCAAAAAGAGTTCCAGTTATGCTCTTGGTCATTGACCAGCCCAAAATAATGCTGTTTTTTGTAAAGCCATCGGAATATTTCTCAGCAATGATTCGGTCTTTATAAATTACCAAAACGGAGCGTGTTCTTTTGGCATCTTCTCCATTAGTATCAAATGCGTTTGCCACTGCCCTATTCAATTTGGCATAATCCACATTGGCAAAAACTGTGTCTTTCGGTTCTGCATCCCCATAAGGAAAAGGCAAATTGCTTTTTAACTGTATCCTTTTGGGAACTTCATAAGGTTTAGCAACATCAAAATCATCATTGATTAAAGTAGCACCAAGGCCTTTTCGATAAATAGCTTTTCGTTCTTTGAAGCCCAAAACATTCGCCGTGGCAAATTTTCTCGAATCATTGATTTGGTTATCGGCCCAGCCTATTACATCAAAATCATTATCGCTTTTCTCAATAATATCCAGTGAACGATGATCTATAAAATGTGCAGACGCAACATTTTTAGCCGAAAATCCAGATATCAATTCTAGTTTTGAATAAGTTATAAACACAAAATATCCCAAAAACAAGAAAAAGATAAAGACCGAAATTTTGAAAAATCTTTTCATAATGTAAATAATTTACTCTAATTTAGTAAAAAAAAGAATCCAAAACTCAGTCTGTTAAATTTCATTACACTTTTATCAACAGCAAATTTCTCTTCAGAACTGTTTTCACAATTATTAACTATTGTTTCTTAGAAAACTAAATCTATTGTATTACTTTTGTATTTAGAAAAATTCTAAATAAAATATGTTAGATATTCAGAAAATAAGAGCCGACTTTCCCATTCTTTCGCAAAAAGTAAACGGAAAGCCTTTAGTATATTTCGATAACGGTGCGACTTCACAAAAACCACAAGTGGTTATTGATGCGATTACAAAGTATTATCAGGAAATCAATGCCAATATTCACAGAGGTGTTCATACTTTAAGCCAATTGGCAACAGATGCTTATGAAGTTTCTCGAGGAAAAGTGCAGAATCATATTAATGCTAAATTTGCTCACGAAGTGCTTTTTACTTCTGGAACTACTTTTGGCATCAACTTGGTAGCCAATGGATTTGCTTCAATTCTAAAACCAAGTGACGAAGTATTAGTTTCCTCATTGGAACACCACAGTAATATTGTGCCTTGGCAGATGCTCTGTGAAAAAACAGGAGCTGCGCTCAAAGTCATTCCGATGGATGAAAACGGGGAATTGATAATGAGTGAATATGACAAATTACTTTCTCCAAAAACCAAGATTGTTGCGGTAAACCACATTTCGAATGCGTTGGGAACTATCAATCCGATCAAATACATGATTGACAAAGCCCACGAAGCTGGAGCTGCCATTTTGATTGACGGTGCACAGGCAGTACCGCATTTAAAACCGGATGTTCAGGCTTTGGATTGTGATTTCTACGTTTTTTCGGGACATAAAATGTGCGGGCCGACAGGAACCGGGATTTTGTACGGAAAAGAAGCTTGGCTAAATAAATTGCCTCCGTATCAAGGTGGTGGCGAAATGATCAAGGAAGTGACTTTCGAAAAAACAACTTATGCCGATTTACCTCATAAGTTTGAAGCAGGAACACCCAATATTGCGGGCGGAATTGTTCTAGGAACAGCAATTGATTATATGAATGAAATTGGTTTTGAAAACATCCAAAAGCAAGAGCTGGAATTATTGGAGTACGCCACAAAACGATTGTTGGAAATCGAAGGATTGAAAATTTTTGGTACTTCCAAGGAAAAAACTTCGGTTGTTTCCTTTAATATTGAAGGCATTCATCCGTATGACATTGGAACAATAATAGATAAGTTGGGAATTGCTGTAAGAACGGGTCACCATTGTGCTCAGCCTATTATGAATTTTTTCTGTATTCCCGGAACGATTAGAGCTTCTTTTTCTTTCTATAATACCAAAGAAGAAATTGACTCATTGGTCGAAGCGGTCAAAAAAGCACAAATGATGCTGTCTTAAAACTAAAATTATGAAAATTATATCTCTTTTATTTTTGACGCTCCTACTTGGAAAAAACTGCCAAAGCCAAAGCAATATGGATTTAAGCACTGCTAAAATTGAGTACACTGCTAATTCAAGAGGATTATACAATAGTATAGTCGTAGAAAAAAAAACAGTGTCTGTGACGAAAACAAGAGACGGGAAACCTGTTACAAGTTCACTCACCGATGCGCAATGGAATGCTTTGATAACTGAATTTCAAAAAGTAAATCTGCAAGAAATTACGAGTTTGGAAGCTCCTACCCAAAAACGATTTCACGATGGTGCAGCAATGGCCAATTTAAAAATCATATACAAAGGGAAAACTTATGAAAGCCAGACTTTCGATAATGGATTCCCACCAGAGAAAATAAAAAACTTAGTAAATAAGGTACTATCCTTTTCAAAAGAAAAAGAATGACAATAAAAGAAATACAAAACGAAATCATAGATGAATTCTCGATGTTTGACGACTGGATGCAGCGTTATGAATACATTATTGATTTAGGCAAAAATCTTCCGTTAATAAAGGAAAAATCCAAAACTGAGGACAATTTGATTAAAGGATGTCAGTCGAAAGTATGGCTGCAGGGAGAACAAAACGACGATAAAATTGTCTTTACTGCCGATAGTGATGCGATTTTGACCAAAGGAATAATCGCAATTTTAATCCGTGCTTTTTCGAACCAAAAGGCAATTGATATATTAAATGCCGATACGGATTTTATTGATGAAATTGGTTTGAAAGAACATCTTTCGCCAACAAGAGCTAATGGTTTGGTTTCGATGATAAAAAATATTAAAATGTATGCTTTGGCATTTGATGCTAAGAAAAATTAAAATTATGGAACAAGAAATAAACACCGCAGAATTAGGAGAAGCAATCGTAAAAAAATTGAAAACCATTTACGATCCAGAAATTCCTGTAGACATTTACGAATTGGGATTAATATATGACGTAATGGTCAATACCGATTATGAGGTAAAAATATTAATGACTCTTACTTCTCCAAACTGTCCGGTAGCGGAAAGTTTGCCAAGAGAAGTAGAAGAAAAAGTGAAATCCATCGAACACATAAAAGATGCTGAAGTCGAAATCACTTTTGATCCGCCTTGGAGTAAAGATTTGATGAGTGAAGAAGCAAAATTAGAATTAGGAATGCTTTAAAAATTAAGTCATAAAGTTGAGTCATAAAATTTGGCCTTATGACTTTATGACTTTCGACTTTAAGACACAATTATGGAAGAAATAATCAATAAAGTAGCGAATAGCGTTCTGGAAGTTTTCGATCTTGAAGACTATTATCCAGCTGGAATCCGTACGCAAATTGATATTTCGCAGTGGCTTCATGATGGTTTTTTATTAAAAGAAAAAGATTTTAGAGAACAGCTTAATAAGCAAGATTGGTCACAATATCAAGACCAGTATGTTGCCGTTTCTTGTGGCACGGATGCGATAATTCCCAAATGGGCAATCATTTTAGTTACTATGCATTTAGCTCCGTATGCAAAGAAAATTGTAAATGGTTATTTGGAAGATTTGGATTCGGCTTTATACGAGCAAATGCTTCCAAAAGTTGATTATACCGCTTATCAGGACAAACCTGTCATCATAAAAGGATGTTCCAGAAAACCAGTACCTATGAGTGCCTATGTTTTGGCCGCACAATACCTGCAGCCCTACGCCAGAAGCATAATGTATGGAGAAGCTTGCTCCGCTGTCCCTTTATATAAATCGCCTAAAAAGTAATCTTTTTTTAAAATACCAAAATCTAATCATTTATTCTTTTTTATTATATTTGTATTACAACTAATACTCTTACAATGAAAAAAATTATACTGTTAGTCTGCATGCTTCCGCTTTCAACGTTGCTGTGTGCTCAATCTGCTGAAAAAGATTTAATCAAAAAAACAGAGGATGCTGCCAAAACTATAGATGATACCATTAAGAATGGCTGGAAATCTAAGGGTAAAGCCACTTTTCTTTTTAACCAAGCCAGCTTCAACAACTGGATTGCAGGTGGTGAGAATAGTTTTTCCGGTAACTTAGGATTGGATTATAAAATCGATTATAAAAAAGATGCTTTTTCATGGGAAAATAGAATTTTGGCTTCTTATGGTTTGCTACAGACACAAAATTCTAGTTTTGAAAAGAAAACGGACGACCAGCTTGAAATCAATTCCATTGTAGCGAAAAAGACAAAAGGATATTGGTATTATTCATTTTTGGCAAATTTTAGAACCCAATTTACAAAAGGATATTTGTATTCCAAAGATGTGAATGGAGCCGAAATAAGGGAAGAAAATACCAACTTTATGTCACCTGGTTATTTACTCTTTGGTCCTGGAATGTATTGGAAAAAGAATGATAACTTTAAAATAAATCTTGCACCATTAACTTCAAAAATCACTTTTGTGGATAATCAATATACTTCGATTCTTGGATATGTGGACGGTAGCTATTTTGGAGTGGATGCCAATAAAAGCATGCTGTATCAACTGGGTTTTAATGCCAGTGCCTATTATAAATTCAATATAATGGAAAATGTGAGTGCGGAAAATCTTTTAAATTTATATTCTAATTATCTAAAAGACCCACAAAATATTGACATCAATTATACTTTAAATATAGTGATGAAAATCAACAAAATATTATCGGCCAATCTAAATTTCCAAGCCATTTATGATGATGATGCCTTTGCCGGTTTCCAAACCAAAGAAGTTTTTGGTGTAGGACTGAATTACAGTTTTTAGAACAAACAAAAAGACCTTTTAACAATTGCTAAAAGGTCTTTTTTTATTCATTATCTTCATCTTCTTTTTCCTCTTTCTCCACAGCATCTTTATAATCGGGATATAAAAATTTATTGTATGGAAAACGGGTAATGTGTATTTGGCGAACGGCTTCATAAACTCGCTCCCTGAATTCTTCAAAATTTTCTTTTTTAGATGCCGAAATAAACAAAGCATTTTGTTCTCCTAATCGGTGCATCCAGGTCTGTTTCCACTCTTCCAGGGTAAAATGTCTTGGAGTTTTCTCCGTCATCAAATCATCTTCATCAATCGTCAAATGTTTGTAGGCGTCGATTTTATTGAAAACCATAATAACGGGCTTATCATGAGCTTTAATATCCAGCAAAGTTTGGTTTACCGACTCAATATGATCTTCAAATTCAGGATGCGAAATATCGACAACGTGCAATAACAAATCGGCTTCACGGACTTCATCCAATGTACTTTTAAAGGAATCTACCAATTGAGTAGGCAGTTTTCGAATAAACCCAACGGTATCCGAAAGTAAGAACGGCAAATTTTTAATGACTACTTTTCTAACTGTTGTGTCAAGTGTCGCAAAAAGTTTGTTTTCTACAAATACATCGCTTTTCCCTATAGCATTCATCAAAGTAGATTTACCAACATTGGTATAGCCAACCAAAGCCACACGCACCATTGCACCGCGATTACTGCGCTGTACTCCCATTTGTTTGTCTATGGTTTTAATCTTCTCTTTCAGCAATGCTATTCGATCACGAACGATACGTCTGTCAGTTTCAATCTCGGTTTCTCCAGGACCACGCATTCCTATACCACCTTTTTGACGTTCCAAGTGTGTCCACATTCCAGAAAGTCTCGGTAATAAATATTGGCATTGTGCCAATTCTACCTGCGTTCTTGCGTAAGAGGTTTCGGCTCTTTGAGCAAAAATATCAAGGATAAGGTGGGTTCTATCTAGGATCTTACAATCAATTATTTTAGAAATATTCTTTTGCTGTGAAGGTGACAATTCATCATCAAATACCAAAGTCGATATATCGTTCTCTTTTACAAAAAGACAAATCTCTTCCAACTTTCCTGTTCCAACAAAAGTTTTAGGATTCGGACGTTCCATTTTTTGCGAAAAACGCTTTACCACTTCACCGCCTGCGGTAAATGTCAAAAACTCCAATTCATCAAGATATTCATTGAGTTTTTCTTCACTTTGGTTTTGGGTTACAATACCAACAATGGCTGTTTTTTCGAAATTTATTGTTTCTTTTTCTAGCATGTCTTTAAATAAGAATGCAAATTTAATGATTTGAAAGCTACAATCCTTTTAATGCCGTTATAAAATATTTCTTAAAAGTTACACTATTATCATTACTGTTTACTTTTTTTGGGAATAATGACAAAAAAACAAAATCTCTCCCGTTAGCCCCGATAGCAGTGAAAATCCTTGTAAGCCGGGGTTCGGCTTACAAGATTGTAACGAATAGCGGGACTATATTTCCTGAAAATGCCTAGTTTTTCTGCTCCAAAAAACAGTAATCAAAATCAGGTCATTAGAGTACAAAAAAAGCCCTTCATTTCTGAAAGGCATTTTTATAAAATTTGCTGATTATTTTTTGGATAGTTTGGATAACAATCTCAAAAATTCAATGTACAGCCAAACAAGAGTTATCATCAATCCCATTGCTCCGTACCATTCCATGTACTTCGGCATTTTTTGTTCTACTCCTTTTTCTATTCTGTCAAAATCTAAGAACAAATTTAGCGCAGCAATTATAATAACAAATACGCTGATACCAATACTCATCATAGAATTTCCATAGTGTACCGGAGTAAAACTTGTAAAAAGCGAAAACAGCCAAGAAAATAAATAATAGGTTGCAATGGCTAATGTTGCAGCGATAACAATCGATTTGAACTGCTCCGTTACTTTGACAATTTTATACTTATATAAACCTAAACAAACACCAAAAGTGACAAAGGTTGCTCCTACTGCCTGAGTTACAATTCCTGGGTACATGGCTTCGAAAATAACTGAAATTCCACCAATAAACAATCCTTCAAAAAGAGCATATCCAGGCGCTAAATATGGCGAATATTCTGGTTTGAATGATGCTATTAGAACCAAAATCAATCCAACAACTGCACCACCAATTACTGGAACGATTGGATTTATTATCTGATTATCAGTAGCCCACCAAATTACTGTTGCTGAAGCAATCAATAACAAAAAAAGAATTAAACTTCTGTTAATAGTTCCAGACAAAGTCATGTCTTGATTGTCAGCAATACTGACTGCATTGAACGTATCATTTTTTCTAGAAACAGCTGTTGAAAATGTTTTGTTATTTAAAAAAGGGTTATTCGAATTCATATGGAGATGTTTATTGTTTTATATTGGTCATATGTAATTCGCATATCGTCATTGGTGTTTACTACCAATTTACAATCATGCTCATTTCATAATTTTCTGGTTTAAATTTTACCAAATATAATTTATAATTTTGATACGATGATTTAAAATTTTATTAATTTTTTCTGTTATTTACCCGCCAGCCATCCTCTTGGATTGGCATATGTAGTGTTTTGAGTAATTGCAAATTTTAGTATAGTTTTTCCGTCACCATTGCTTCTGATTTTACCCAATGATTGCTTGATAGTCACTTTATCGCCTTTACTTACATTTACCGAACTCAAGTTTTGGTATATGGTAAAAAAATCTCCATGCTGTAACATTACCAATTTATTTACCGGAGAAATGATAATGACACTTGCCACTGTTCCTCCAAAAACTGCCCGAGCCTGTCCGCCAGAATCGGTGGTGAATTCTAAGCCGCTATTGTGAATTACCAAAGCTTTATACACCGGATGAGCCTGATTACCAAAGCCCAAAGAAATAAATCCTCTCTCTACCGGCCAAGGCAATTTACCTTTATTTGCTTTAAAATTATCCGAATCAACTTTTCCGCCATATGACAAATCCATTTTTGTGCTGGAAACAGCTTCAGGTGCGGGAACATGATCAGCTTTTGCAATAGCTTTTTCAACTTCCTTTGGAACCGGAATCGGTTTTGGAGCTGGTTTAGATGCTGCTTTTGCCTTTGCTGCTGCTAATGCATTTGCCTTCTCGATTTCTTTTTTCTTTTCTAAAGCTTTGGCTTTTGCCAGCGCATTAGCTTTTGCAATAGCTTCAGCTTTCGCTTTCTCCTTTGCTGCTTTTTCTATAGCTGCTTTTCTATTGGCTTCGGCAATAGCCGCACGGATTAATTTGTCAATTTTTTTGTCGATCGATTTGGCTTCTTGCTGTTTTTTCTTGATGTCGGCTGCGATTTGTTTTTTGTCTTTCTTCAAAGAAGCAACAAGCTTTTCTTGTTCTAGTTTTTCTTTTTCCAAAGACTTTTTTTCTTTATCATTCTCGGCAATAAGCTGTTCTTTGGCACTTTTTTGAACATCCAATTTAGCATTAAATGTGTATAGTGAATATGTTTTAGATTGTATTTCTTTACCTTGAATCCTCCTATAATTTGTATACTGTTTCATATACTGTGCTCTTTTATAGGCCTGTAAAAAACTTTCTGAGGATAATAAAAACATAGCCCGGCTCTCTTCAGAACGGCTTTTATAGGATTGAACAATCATCTTAGCATAATCTGCTTTGAGTGCTTCGAGTTCCTTTTCTAATTTATTAATTTGCGATTGATTAACAGAAATTGAATTGCTAAGAAGTACCTTCTGTTTTTCGGTAGTTGCAATTAATTCTTCTTTCAGCTTAATTTTATTGCTTTGCAGAACAATGGCTTTGGCTGCTGTTTTTTCTTTCTTCTTTACTGTTTGAAGTTTGGTTTCGTTCTCTCGAATCTCCTGCTGGATTTTGATTTTACGCTCTTCTAATTTTTTTTGCTGATTGTCTTGGCTCCAAAGTACAGCAGTTGTTGTCAGAAAAATAAAACTTAGAAAATATTTTAACATCGCAAATTATATATAATGCAAACTTAATGAATGACTTTGTTACAAGACAGCACTATTTCATTTTGTAAATAAGATAGTGCTGTTTATATTTTTGTAGAAAATCTACATATTATACAGCCAGCTTGCTGGATTATTGTAGGTTGTGTTTTGTGAAATTGTGAACTTTAAAATCGTTTTACCTTCTCCGTTCGTTCTGATTTTTCCTAAACTTTGCTTGATATTAACTTTCTCTCCTTTGGCTACAAAAACAGAGCTTAAATTTTGGTATACCGTAAAACAGTCCCCATGCTGTATCATTACCGCTTTGTTAACAGGTGACAAAACTATAACACTCGTTACTTCGCCGGCAAAAATTGCTCTGGCACTTGATCCCTGTTCTGTTGTGATTTCTACGCCGCTGTTATGAATCATAAGGTTTGGATAAACAGGATGTGATTGTTCTCCATATCCTAATGACACGAAACCTTTTTCTACTGGCCAAGGCAGTTTTCCTTTATTGGCTCTAAAATTATCTGCTACTATTTTGGCTTCTGCGGTTAATACTATTCTAGACGATGTATAAGCTGCAGCTGGAGCATTTGGGTTTTCAATTGCTGCTTTTCTGTTTGCCTCAGCAATAGCTTCCCGAATTAAACGGTCAATCTGACGGTCAATTGCTCTCGCCTCGGTTTGTCTTCTTTTGATTTCGGCAGTGATTTTTTTCTTGTCTTTTTTAATCGAACTGACCAATTTCAATTGTTCCCTTTTTTCTTTTTCAAGGGATTGTTTTTCTTTATTATTTTCTGCTAATAATTTCTTCTTCTCTATTTTTTGAATATTCAGTTTTTCATTATAACCTAAAAGATCGTTTGTTTTTGATTTGATTTCTTCGCCCTGAATTTTTCTAAAACTCGTATATTGTTTCATATACTGGGCTCTTTTATAGGCCTGTAAAAAATTCTCAGACGATAATAAAAACATAGCTCGGCTCTGTTCGGATCTGCTTTTGTATGATTTGACAATCATCTCGGCATAATCTTCCTTGAGGACCGTTAATTCTCTGTTCAGCTTGTTTATTTTTAATTGATTAATGTACATGTCATTCCCGAGAATCTTGGTTTGTTTCTCAGTAGTACGAATCAATTTTTCTTTCAATTTAATTTTATTGCTTTGTAAAATAATCACATTAACGGCAGATTTTTCTTTTTTCTTTACCGTTTTCAATAACCTTTCATTTTCCAAAATTTCTTGTTGAATTTCGGCTTTACGCTTTTCTAATTTTTCTTGTTGCGACTCTTGTCCCCAAATTACTGAGGTCGTGCATAAAAAAAATAGTCCTAAGAGAAATTTTCGCATTTTGCAATTATATTGGTTCAAATTTACTTAATTAAAATTCTTTTATAGTCTTTTGGCACACTATATGGAAAATTAAGTTCTTCGTTTATGGTTATAGTGTTGTATTCCAGATTGATTTCGGTTTTTCCTTTATCCTGCTCTGCCTTTATGTCGATATCTGATGGCAGTTGATTTTCATTGTACTTTTTATAATCCGAATAAAAAACTTCAATCTTTCTGTTTTCGACTGTTTGAGAAATCTCCTGCTTGCTTAATAAAAATGAATCCTTATTAAAAAAGAAATACTTTTTGGTACTGTTCTTCGAAAGATCTTCCAGTCGGTAGGATTGATCTAATAATGAATCCTGATACTTTCCTTTGTTTAAATCGTCCAATGTCTGGCCAATAAGTAAATTTTGCACTTTATTAAAATCCAGATCAGTTCCCAGCCATTTGCTCAATGTGCTAAAATCTCCCTCAAAATAAGTCCCGTTTAATTTCTCATAATAACTTACAGAAGCTGGTGTTATTAAGGCTTTGGCCATAGTAATTCCAAGAAAACGAATACTTACCAAAATTTGTTCGTCTTTTTTTATCTTAATTTCAGCAGATAAATTTTGAGATTGCTTTGCATCCTCATATTTCACATTTGATTTTATGTATAATGTCTTAAAATCAATTTTGTTCGCATAATGGTTTTTCAGAATACGGTTAGCTGACATCTTATCTGGATCTTCTTTTTTAGTCTCTTCCACAATTTTCCCCTTCGCTTTACACGACACCAATAGTGATGAACTGCTCACGCAAATAATACAGATAAAAAGCAGTCTTACTATAAATTTATACATTATTTTTTCTCTTTTAATAATTGATTGGCTTTGCTAAAATATAATTCTTTCTTGGCTGTATCTCCTAATCCGCTGTTAGCTTCACCCAGCTGAATATTGAAATTGATTTCTAACTCTTTATTTTCGACAACATAATCTAAACCCATTTCAAGAATGTCCTTTGCTTTCTTAAAAAACTGCAACTGATTGTTGGCCAGCCCAGCATAATAATAAAATTGAGGTTCGGCCGGATAAGTTTCGATCATCGTCATGGCCTTTTTTAACACTGGCTCAAACTGTTTGAGTTCAGTATTGGCTTGAAGCCAAAGCAAACTAGTTTCTAAATCAGTTTCTAAACTGTTTTTCTCCGATAATCCGTAATATTTAACGGCCTTTTCCCATTCCTTTTTATTGTGATAAAATTTACCTATTTCCTTGGCAACATTTACTTCTTTATCATTTTTGAAATAACCAATTGCATTGTCCAAATCGGGAACAAACTGGGGATTAGCATTGGCGAAAAATAAAAATTCATTCAGAATTCTGTGTTTTATTTTAGAGTCAACTTTGGGACTTGCCAAAACTGCATTCATAGATTTTACAGCACCGGAGCCATCCTTTTTTTCGACATAATTTTTAAAAAGACTTACTTGTGCCCAAACTGATTCTGGTATTTCTTTTTCTAATTTTTTAGCAACTTCCTGTGCTTTTTCATCTTCGTTATTATTCGAATATAAAAAAATTAAAGCGATATAATTGGATTCTTCCTTTGGGTTTTTATCAATAAGATCTTTTAGATTAATAACCTCAGTATTTTGAAATTTCCCTTCCGATAAAATTTCCATTTTATACATTTCTCTTCTTTCAGTTTTTCCAACTTTCTCATTCAACTCATTGATACCTGCCAAAGCTTTATCATATTGTTTGGTTACCATATAAAGCGAAACCAGATCTTCCTTATATTCAGCATCAAAAGGAATTATTTTATTGACAATGATTATAGCCTGATTAAAATCTTTGGTTGCATAACACACATCATACAATCCTACCCAAAACCATTTATTATTAGCGTCTATTTGTGCCGCACGCTCAAAAGAAGAATACGCATTTTTATAATCCTTGGAAGCTAAATGATTTTTTCCCATTTCGAAATAAATGGTTGCATCATTGGGTTTCAATTTTAAACATTGATCCAGCGCTGCTAAAGATTTATCATAATTTTCGATACTTTTTTGAAATATCGATTCATAAAAAAAATCCTGAAATTTGTCTCCTTCTACTTTAATTTCCTCTGGTTCTGTTTGTGCCAATACAGAAAAAGTATTGCAAAGCAAAACAGAAAAAGCAAATATAAAAGTCCATTTTTTTATCATTGAAAAAAATTGTTTGAAAACAAATGCATTTGGTATTTGTCAGCAAATGCAAAATAAATTAAAAAAACAAGAAAGCAGCATAATAAAAACTTAAATAATGCTGCTTGCTATTTTTAAATATTTCTTTTAATTATTCTAAAACCGAATAGTCACCAATGCTAATACTGGTAAATTTTCCATCAAAACTAGCATGATTCCCAATCATTGCATTATCCAAATTGGCATTTTTTATATGCGAATGTGTCTGAACCAAACTATTTTTCACTGTACTGTTTTGTACATGACATCCATTTCCTAATGAAACATTTGGCCCTACAGTTGAGTTGATTAAAATTACATTTTCTCCAATATAACAAGGGGGAATTATCGTTGAGTTTTCTAATTTCACATTTTTATCAACCAAATTAATTCCATCGCTGTGAAGGAAACTAAGCATTCTGGAATTGGTTTCTACCGTAACATCTTTGTTACCGCAGTCCATCCATTCATCAACTTTTCCAGGAACAAATTTCATTCCCTTTGCCATCATTTGCTTAATTCCGTCGTTAATCTGATATTCGCCACCGTGAATAATGTTGTTATCCAATACTGACTGCAGTTCATTTTTTAAAACGGCAACATCTTTGAAATAATAAATTCCGATAACGGCAAGATCCGACACAAATTCTTTTGGCTTTTCCACCAATTCAATTATTTCATTAGCTCCGTTTAAATTTACCACACCAAAAGCTTCTGGCAGATCTACCTGCTTTACCCAAATAACACTATCGGCATTTGCATCTAAATCAAAATTGGCACGAATTAAAGTATCAGCATAAGCGATAACGGCTGGTCCGCTCAAAGAATCTTTGGCACACATAATCGCGTGGCCTGTTCCAAGAGCTTCATTTTGATAATAAATGGTTCCTTTGGCTCCTAATTTTTCAGCAATGGCTATTAAATCTTCTTCGACTTTTTTTCCAAAACTTTCATGGATAACGAATGCAATTTCTTCAATCGGCTGATTTAAAACTCCAGCAATGTCTTCAACTAAACGGTGAACGATTGGTTTTCCCGCTACTGGGATTAAAGGTTTTGGAATGGTTAAGGTATGCGGGCGAAGGCGTGATCCGCGTCCTGCCATTGGTACTATTATTTTCATGGTTTGGTTATTTTTACTAAAAAGTGTATTGTTTAAAATACTCTATACTATTTTACTGTTTTATTCTACTGCAAACTGAGACTGAATACTGCTAACTATTTCACTCCCGTACTTCCAAAACCGCCTTCACCTCTTGATGTCTCAGATAACTCCTGAACTTCAATCCATTCGGCTCGTTCGTGTTTAGCGATAATAAGCTGTGCAATGCGTTCCCCGTTTTCTACAGAAAATGGGACATTGGATAAATTTACTAAAATTACTCCAATTTCACCTCTATAATCCGCATCGACTGTTCCTGGTGCGTTTAGAACTGTGATTCCGTTTTTAGCAGCCAATCCGCTTCTTGGTCTCACCTGCGCTTCATAACCTATTGGTAATTCTATAAAAAGACCTGTTTTTACAATCGCTCTTCCTAATGGTTCCAAAGTAATACTTTCGGTTATGTTTGCTCTTAAATCCATTCCTGCCGAAGCAATGGTTTCGTAGTTTGGTAAAGCGTGCTGTGATTTGTTGATGATGTTGATTGTCATATTTTTAAAATAAATGTATTTGATTACGGAATGCCCTAGCCCTGATAGCAGTGGAAATCCTTTTTTGAGGCTTTTCGCCGAAAAAAAGATTGCAACGGATAGCAGGAAACAGCTCCTAATTTTTAGTAGGTCTTTTTAAAATCCGCAAAAGTGTTTCTTTTTCATTGTAATGGATAAAGCCCATAAACACCGCTAAAAGTAAAATTCCAATATAATAATTTTGATTAAATCCATAGAATGAAATGCATGAAAAACCAATAGACAATGATAGATAGCAACCTATTTTTTTCTTATCATAAGGAATTGGATAATACTTGTTCCCAAAATAATAGGATATAAACATCATGCTTCCGTATGCAGCAAGTGTAGCGATTGCCGAGCCATAATAGCTGTATTTTGGAATTAATAAATAGTTTAGAACCAAGGTTACTACTGCGCCAACTATTGAAATATAAGCGCCAACATACGTTTTATCTATAAGTTTGTACCAAACGGAAAGGTTGGTATAAATCCCCAAGAAAAAATTAGCCAAAATGATTAATGGAACTACTTTCATCGCTTCCCAATAGGAAGGATTCGGAATCATTATCTGTTTTAAAAGATCAGCAAAAACGATTACGGACAATAAAATAAAAGAACCAAAAATCACGAAATATTTAGTAACCGTTGCATAGGTCTGCTGCGCATTCTCATTAGAAGCGTGGCTAAAAAAGAAAGGCTCAATTCCTAAAGTATAAGCCGTTCTGTATAAAACCATAAAAAGTCCTAATTTATAACAAGCCGAATATACTCCAACTTCCTGTGCTGCTATATTCGCGGGCAATAATTTACCCAAAAGGATTTTATCGAATTGTTCGTTGATCGCAAATGCAATTCCTGCAACCATTATGGGCAATCCGTAACGCATCATCCGCTTCCAGAGTTCGTAATCGAATTTCCATTTTATCGCAAAATAGTCTGGAAAAAGAACCACAAACGTTAGAAAACTAGCAATGATATTGGCAAGGAAAATATAACCTATCTGAAAATTTTCAATATATACAGAACTTAAAAAAGTATCAGGTTGCGATACCGAAATACTTGGTAAATACAACAAAAAGAATAGGTTGAAAGACAGATTGACTACAACATTTCCAATTTTAATTAAGGCATAAAACATTGGTCTTTGGTTCGCTCTCAATTTTGAAAAAGGGACAATTACCAAAGCGTCTAATGCCAAAATCCAAATAGAACACGTGATATATTGCGTTTCTATTCCAGACCAATATGCTAAAGAATTTCGAAATAATAGTGCGACAAAAATAAAAAGGACGGTGGACCAAAATATTGAGATAATAGTCGTCTCGACAACGCTCTCCTTATTCTTTTCTGAATTATAAAACCGAAAGAAAGCTGTTTCCATTCCGTAAGCCAAAATAACATTGAAAAAAATCATCCAAGCGAATATTATCGATACCTTTCCGTACTCAGCTTGTGGCAATAATCCCGTATAAAGCGGTACTAACAAGAAACTAAACATTCTTGGTATTACTGTGGCAAGTCCGTAAATGGCTGTCTGTTGAAGAAGCTTTTTATATAATCCCAAAATGAATTGTCTGTTAATTATTATAAAGCAAAAATAACCAATTCTTTGGTTATTTATTATGTTTTGCTGTTGAATAAAGTTGAAATGTGATTCGCTTTAAGTTATCCTAAGTTAATCCCTCCTCATTCAACATTTTTAAAAAATGAAAACCTCTTGGTTCATATCCTTGATTGTAATAAAAACGATGAGCAGTGAAATTTCCAGTGAATGCATCCAAAACAATAGCATTACAACCTTCGGACTTGGCTTTAGCATCAATATAATTAGTCATCAATTTGCCAATTCCCTTGGAACGATGTTCAGAATGCACAATGAAATTATCAATTTCTATATACTTACCTGTCCAAAGTTTTATAGCTGTCCAAAAACCAGTAATTCCTACACAAAAATCATCTTCAAAAACGGCAACTTGCTTGTAATTATGAGGAACCATTTCCTGCAAATAGGATTCGTATTTTTCTATAGTAAGCTTAGGATAGAGCTGTTGCATCGTACTAATTTGAGCAAGCATTTCGGGGATTGTAATAAGTTCGACAGTTTTCAATTGAAAAGAATTTAAAATATTTGGTAAAAATAATTCAAAAATGAACGATTAAAAAATTAATTGAAATATCACTAAAAGTAGGTATTGTAATTTCCTTACAACTTCATCATTTTTGTAAACAAAAACTTATTCGGTTTCAAATTATAACCTACAATGAATTTTATAACCCAAATTGAACGAATCAAAAAAATGCATGCCTTAATCCAGTCAGAAAAAACGGGCAATCCTATGGAATTTGCTCAACAAATGAATTTAAGCCGAAGTCACCTTTATAATCTTATAGAACAGATCAAGGAGATGGATGCACACATAAAATATTGCAAGAAGAAAGAATGTTTTTATTATGAAAAACCTTTTGATATGGTGTTTAATTATTCCCTAAAAACGATTACTGAAAAAGAAACTAAAGAAATTTTTGGAGGTTTTTACTTCCGTCCAATTATATTGGATGGAAGTATGACTACTTTGTCTTTAACAAAAAATTGTCGCGAAAACTATTTTGTTGTAAACGATAAATTAACAATTTAAAAAACTTAAAAAATGAATTTAGAAAATTTGAATTTAGTAGAGCTTAATGCTCAAGAGCAAGTAGAAATTGAAGGTGGAATTGTTTGGTTTTTAGTTGCTGCATTATTATTGTATTCAACAAGTGCTTATTAATTTACTGAAAAACTATTAAAACAGGTGTTCTTGTGAAGAATACCTGTTTTAACTTTTTATAAAATGTATGCATAAAATACTTTTGACATTAATTACTGTACGTTTAAGAAAAATACTTCCTAAAGATGATTATTTTGCTTATTTGCTTTTCTTTATCTTTTACACAGTAATAGCCTATTTTTTTAGTAGTGTATACTTTAAATTTTCAAAATATATCTTATTGTTTTCTTTAGAAATACTGCTTTATCATTCTAATAGAAGGGATTTAGAATTACTTAAATTAAGAAAAAATTATTTGTTAATTATTTTTATAGAATACTTATTATATAGTTTGCCTACTCTATTTATAATATTGATTAATGAAGATTTTATTAATCTATTACTATTTTTAGTTTTATTGGCTTTCTATACAATCATTCCAAAATGTCGTTTCAAAATCATCAAATTTCCATTCAAATTTTTTGACCCATTTTGGACAATCTCTTTTAGAAAGAACAAACTTTATTTATACATTCCAATTATTATTTTTATTAGCATTATGGGGAATAAAAGCAATAATAGTAATCTAAATTATTTTAGCATATTAGTAATCTCTATTATTTCATCAATTCCATCATTTCAAAGGGAAAGTCTTGATCAAATTAAAGTGAGTTCCTATCTAGGGAATTTATACTTAAAAAAACATACGAGCATAGTGGTTTACAACTCAATATTTTTAATAATTCCTTTAATCGTATTAATTGTATTTTATAGAAATTGGGAATTAATCTATTTTTTACCAGCAATTGTCGTATTGCCTGTCATCAATATTTTATTTAAATATACATTTTTTGATAATGCTTTTTTACATATCGTGTTTTTTGCTTTATTTTTAGGAAATATTCAATATGGAATACCACTAGTATTAATCCCGTTCTTATACCATTACGGAGTAAAAAAAATAAAAATCATACAGCATGCTTAATATCAAAATAAACAATAAATCTTATAAAGATAATCTGATTTTAGAAAAAATAGATTTGAGTATACTTAAAAATGGTATTTATGGGGTCATTGGTAAAAATGGAGAAGGGAAAACAACTTTTTTTAGATGTCTTTTGGGATTGACAAATTTTGAAGGTAAAATTCTTTTTAATGAAAACCAACCGATATTAAGTGACATAGCTTGGTGTCCGACAGAGCCAACCCTGTATAATGAATTAACAGCAGAAGAATTTAGTAAATTTTATGCAGAACTATTAAAAATTGACTTCAACAAAAATAAAGAATTATTTGAAATTCCAAAGGATAGATTAATAAAGGAATTTTCAACAGGAATGAAAAAAAAAGCATATTTAAACGCTGTTTTACAAAAAAGATATTCTATTTATATTTTTGATGAACCCTTCAACGGATTGGATTTAGAATCCAATTATTTATTGATGAAATACATTAAAATTATAGCAAAAGAGAGCATTGTGTTTATATCATCTCATATTTTAGAAATTTTATACAAAGACTGCGATGCTATTTTTTTGGTGAAAAATAAAAAAATAATACATTTTGAAAATAATCAATATTCAGATATAGAAAACGAACTTTTTAATAATCAATAGACAAATTAAATGGAAACAAATCCAGAAATTATACGAAACAGAATAAACCAAATAAAAATTGAGCTTGAGCAAAAGACTTTAGATTATAAATCAAACAATTCTGATATGGAAATCACGCTGCTGTATTCTTGTCTTTTTAAGCAAATTACGTATATAGGAAATCCTCTTGATGATGAATTAATAAAAGAATTAAATGATGCAATAAGTCAAGCAAAATCAAAGTTTGGGGAAAGATATGTAGCGTCATTAAATAAAATGGGTATTAGATTATAAAGACAAAATGCAACTTTCATAAGATTCCATCAAAACCATAGAAAACCTAATCGCCAAAAATAAAACCAAGAGTATTTCTATATATTTGGTGATTGTTTTGGCTATACTTGTTTTTCTTGCATTACTTCCTGTAATTAAAATTGAAATTAGTAGTCAGAGTCCAGGTATGATTTGCAGTACTACTGATACATAAGTAAAAAGCCTTAAATATTACACCCAATTTATCTAAATTATCCATTTCAATACACTTTTATCAAAGATTAAAAACGATTCAGAACACAAATAAAAACAAATGAAATATCACTAAAAGTGGGTATTGTAGCTTCTGTAGAACTTCATCATTTTTGTAAACAAAAACTTATTCGAATTTAAATTATAAACTGCAATGAATTTTATAAATCAAATTGAATGAATCAAAAAAATACATTCCTTAATTCAGATACAAAAAATGGGAAATCCTACCGAATTTGCTCAACAGATGAATTTAAGTCGAAGTCACCTTTACAATCTCTTGGAACAAATTAAAGAGATGGATGCACACATAAAATATTGCAAGAAAAAAAATATTTTTATTATGAAAAACCTTTTGATATGGTGTTTAAGTATTCCTTAAAAACAATTACTGAAAAAGAAACTAAAAAAAATTTTGGAGGTTTTTACTTCCGTCCAATTATATTGGATGGAAGTATGGTTATTTTGTCTTTAACAAAAAGTTCTCGAGAAACTAATTTGTTATAAATGATTAATTAACAATTTAAAAAAACTAAAGATGAATTTAGAAAAAATGAATTTAGTCGAGCTAAATGCTCAAGAAGCAAAAGAAACTGAAGGTGGTTTTTTATTTGAATTACTTTTAGGTCTAGTAATTGGAGTTCTAATTTATTTACAAGAAAGATAATTATGAAAAATTTACAAGAATATAATGTTACCGAAATGACCTTAGAAAGCCAAAAAGAAACTTCTGGTGGATTTGCTTGGCTTGTTTTTTGGGCTGCAGTTGGTGTTGGTCTATTAGTTTCGTATTTATTAGACTAAATATTAAAGTAAAAAACTTTTAGATAATTTTTGAAAATTAAGTTTTTTGATTGAAAACTAAGCATCTTAAATTTTAAGATGCTTTTTAATGAAATTATATGAGGAAAATTACACTTATTTTTTTTTTGTTAATTACTTTGACATCGTTTTCTCAAAATAAGTATTATCGTGTGGATATTTCAGATGGTCGAAGCAGTCTATACACGATGAATCAATTTAATAACTTAATACAAGATGGATATCGTTTTGTTTACGGACAAATTGATTATGAAAAAATAACAAATAGAGAACAGAAACTAGTTGTCATTTCACAAGTTTTAATTTCTGGATTATTTGTAAGCCCTATAACTCATGAAGAGGGACACCGTTCGGTTCTTACTGAGGAAAATATTGGTTCTATTAATTTGCCATTTATTACATCAAAAGGAGTTGCAGAAGTTACAGGTGTAACTGATGCTACTTTACAAAGCCTAAGAGATACAAAACTACCTACTTATATCCGTTTGCATAATGGTGGATTAGAGTCGGATTATGATTATTTAAAAAAAGAAGATGCTTTATTTAATTTTAGAGAAGAAGATTATACTGTTTTGTATGTAGATTATCTTATTAGGAAATTGGGAGTCTCTATCTACTATTTGACCACTTTATTTCATAATAAATCGGGGATTAATGAGAGTGATGATGAAGAGCTAAAAAGAGATATTGTAGGGCATGATATTTTTGGAATGATTCGTCATTTACATAGACCTGAAATGGAATTCAAACGTTATACAGAGTGGAATGATTTAACTGCTACAGAAAAGACTTATGGGAAAAGAATAGGTTTTTTGTCTTTATTAAATTATGCTAATCCAAATATTTGGAAAATAAAGTCATACAAGTTAAGCGAAAACACCAATGGTAATTTTTCTTTAAATTATTCTCTAGCTCCTTTTGGTGATTTTATTGAACAGAATGTATACTTAGATATACAAAAGCGATGGAAAATCAATCCTTTTGTGAGAGAATATTTTAATGAAAATACTGTTTTTTTGTGTTCAGGAATTAATTTAGATAATTACATATTGAACAAAAACTTTCTTATTAATGGTTCTTTAGAAGTTTGGCAACAGCCAAAAGATTTAAGTTTTACTTCATCACAAGCTGATTTAGGTATGGGAATAAAAACCGAATTAGCCTATCGCTTAATAAATATTAAGAATAGTGATGTTTTCTTTAACTTAGGATTAAATTATAAAACAAAAGGTTTTATTCCTGCTTCTCCTTCATTAGAGAACGACTTTAGAATTAATTTTGGGTTGATTATTGCAAGTACAAAATTAAAAATCTAAACTATTTTCAAGGGTTTTTTAACACACTAATTACTAAATGAAAAAAATCATCTATTTACTTTTATTGATAAGCTCTCAACTTCATTCACAGTCCAAAATAATAGTTTTAGACGCTTATAACAATGCTCCTATTTCTTATGCGAAAATAATATCAAGAGAAGGTGTAATAAAAAGCACCAACTCTAATGGAGAAATAGCTATCGACAGCCTAAAATCGCATGATACTAAATTCATAGTTCAAAATGAATTCTACAAAGAACAAATATTTGACATTACAGGCATTAAAACCAATTTAGTTTTGAAATTATCGCTTTTCGAGAATGTTTTAGACGAGGTTAAAATATTGAATGTAAAGAAAGACTATAGAGTGATTTCGGGCTATTATAGAAAATACAAACTTGTAAATGGAATTCTTATGGGTTTTGTTGATGCAGAAGTCGAATATTATACTGCCATTGATTGTTTGGATGATAGTTTTGAAAATATCCTAAATTATCGGTTTTTAGAAAATTCTAAAAAACCTATTGAAGACGAAAATAGTAATCAAATAGTATCTACATTGGGAGAGATAAAAGGAGTAGATGAATTAAAATGCAAAACAGTTTACGACAAAATACAAACTAAATGTACTTTCATTCCAAATACTGTTTTTAAAAGAATTGACCTTTATGATGAAAAAAAAATGCCTTGTGGTGAAATTATAACCGACAAAACTACAAGAATCTTTTTTAACTCCGAAAGTGAAAAAATAAACAAAATCGTTAATCTATTAGGTTATAGGTATCAATTATTAGAAGTGCTTGCAATGGAAGAATATACCTCTATTGATAGGAATAATTTAAAAATAGATGATTTAAAATATAAAAAATCACTCATAAAATTTAATTTCAAACATAAAAAAGAAACCGCATTTAACGAAATTCTTATTGAAAAGGAGTTTTTTCCACAAACCGTATTATATCTTACAAAAGAAGAATATAAAGAACACCGAAAAAAGAAATTAAAGTTTGACAGAAACACCACTAATTATTCAAAGCCTTTTTGGGAAAACTTATCAAATATATATCCTTTAAATTCAGCAATTAATCTGCAATTAAACTCTGATTTAAAAGAAATTACAAAATAATTTTATCCTCACAATTCACATCCCCAAGAATATTCCATGCTCATCTCCACCGACCCCATAAACACTCTAGAAAACTTAATCGCCAAAAACAAAACCAAGAGTATTTCTATCTACCTAGTGATTGTTTTGGCTATAGTCGTTTTTTTGGTATTACTCCCTATAATTAAAATTGATATTAGTAGCCAGAGCCGTGGCTTGATTCGCAGTACTACTGATAATGTAACACTGAGCAGTTTGGTCAATGGCAAAGTTACTTTTGTCCTACTCAAGAACAATCAAGTGGTACGCCAAGGTGATACACTGGTACGACTCACACAAGAAAACTTAGATACTGAAAAAGCAACCAATAAGGAACTGTCAATCGATTTACAGGAACGTATTCGGGATTTATCTCTTGTTGTTTTAGGAAAAAACACAATGCTGAAAACTCCTGATATCCAACAGGAATGGTACAGCTATTTGAGTAAAAAAAGCGAATTGCAAAGTAAAATTACTCAGGCAAAATCTAATTTTTATCGCAACAAAACGCTGTATGACAAAGGAGTAATTGCCCAAGCAGAATTTGAAAAATACACCTTTGAGCTTACTTTTTCAAAACAAGCAGTGTCAACTTATGAAAAAAACCAGCTAAGTATTTGGGAAAACAAAAAAAGAGATCTTGAAGAACAACTGAAAAACTTAGAAGGTAAACTCGAAAATATAAAAGTCGAATCACAAAATTATTATATAATTGCCCCACTAACCGGTACGATAGAGAATTATTCCGGAATACAAACTGGTTCTTTCCTGAATGCTTCGCAGTCTATCGCTACAATATCAGCTACAGATAAATTAATTGTAGAAAGCACGGTTTCGCCAAACGATATTGGTCTGATACAGAAAAATCAAAAAGTAAAATTTCAAATCGATGCTTTCAACTACAATCAATGGGGATTATTAGAAGGAAAAGTAATCGACATAGACCATAATATTACTATTCAGGGTGAGCAAGCTTTTTTTAAAGTGCGATCTGCTTTGAATACAACCACCATGAAGTTACAATCGGGTTACAAAACTCAAGTTACCAAAGGAATGACATTAACCACACGATACATCATTACTAAAAGAAGCTTGTTTGACTTATTGTTTGATAAAGTTGATGATTGGTTGAATCCAAAACAATTAACTTCAAACCTACAAAACTAATCCGTATTCTCAAATAGAGAATATAATATTAAAAATCAATAATTAATTCAGATAAACTTTTTATCTCCTATCTATCTTCTATTAATGGCATCAATAAACATTAAACAACATGATATTAAAGACTGTGGTGCTGCTTGTCTCGCTTCTATTGGAAATCATTACAAAGTTAATCTCCCTATAGCGCGCATTCGTCAATACGCAAACACTGATAAAAGAGGTACCAATGTATTGGGGGTTATAGAAGCTGCGGAAAAAATGGGTTTTACAGCCAAAGGTGTAAAAGGGGGTATGGATGCTATTGATAAAATTCCGCTTCCTGCTATTGCACATGTTGTCATAAAAGAACAATTACATCATTATATTGTAATTTATAAAGTCTCCTCCCTGAAGGGGAGGTCGGGTGGGGAAATTGAAGCGATGGATCCCGCTTTTGGAAAAATGGAAACCTATACTTTTGAAGAATTTCAAAAGATTTGGTCTGGCGTTTTGATACTATTTGCTCCAAATGACGATTTTAGAACATACAACGAAAAGATATCTCCAATAAAACGTTTCTGGCATTTAGTTCAACCTCATAAAACCATTTTAATTCAAGCTTTGGTTGGCGCAATACTTTTTACCGTTTTGGGATTAGCCATGTCCATTTATATTCAAAAAATAACCGATTATGTTTTGGTCGAAGGCAATAGAAAATTACTCAATTTATTGAGTGTTTCTATGATTGTCATTATATTACTGCAAGCCTACATTGGTTCAAAAAAAAGTGTTTTTGTCATGAAAACCGGACAACTTATCGATGCCAAATTAATTTTGGGCTACTATAAACACTTATTACATTTGCCTCAACGTTTTTTTGATACTATGCAAATTGGAGAAATAACCTCGCGAATAAACGACGCAGTAAAAATTCGATCCTTCATCAACGAAGTCGCAATCGATATGATTGTAAATATATTTATTGTCATTTTTTCATTTACTTTAATGTTTACTTACTATTGGAAACTGGCTTTAGTAATCTTACTGATAATCCCTTTTTATGGATTAATTTATTTTATTTTGAATAAATTCAACAAAAAAGTAGAACGGAACATTATGGAAACTGCGGCTGAACTACAAACACAGTTAGTAGAAAGTGTAACGCATATCAGAACTGTAAAAGAATTTGGAATAGAAGAATTTTCCAATTTGAAAACGGAGAATAAATTTGTAAAATTATTGTTTACCACTTACAAATCTGGTTTAAATGGAATTTTTGCAACAACTTCTACTCAGTTTTTAGCTTCAATTTTTACCGTTATTTTAATGTGGATTGGTTCTGGTTATGTTATTGATAGAGAAATTACTCCAGGCGAATTGTTTTCTTTCTATGCTTTAATTGGATATTTTACTTCACCTGTCGCCTCTTTAATAGGGATGAATAAAACCGCTCAAAATGCATTGATAGCAGCAGATCGCCTTTTTGAAATAATGGACTTAGAACGTGAGGAAACCGAAAACAAAGTAGCCTTACAAAAAGAAAATATTGGTGACATAAAATTTGAAAATGTATCCTTTAGATATGGTTCTCGAACAGAAGTATTTAAAAACTTTAATGCTCTTTTCAAGAAAAATGAAACGACCGCTATTGTTGGAGAAAGTGGAAGTGGTAAAACAACGTTGATTTCGCTTTTACAAAATTTATATCCCATAAAAGAAGGAAAAATATACATTGGCGATTATGACTCCCAATTTATTCATTATCAAAGTTTACGAAATTGTATTGGAGTCATTCCACAACAACTTAATTTATTTTCAGGAAATATTATAGAGAACATCGCTTTAGGAGATTCATTTCCTAATATTCAAAGAATATTAGATTTATCTAAAGAATTAGGAATTACAACATTTGTAGAAAAATTACCCAATGGATTTGAAACGCAAATTGGAGAAAATGGTGCCATGCTTTCGGGTGGACAAAAACAAAGAATAGCCATTGCTAGAGCATTATATAAAAATCCTGAAATCCTATTAATGGATGAAGCTACATCATCATTAGATACAAGTGCAGAACAAATTGTAAAAAAAGTTATTGATGATTTTAAAGCGCAAGGAAAAACAATAATAGTTATTGCTCATCGATTAAGTACTATTGCCAGTGCTGATACAATTTTGGTAATGGAAAACGGTACCATAATCGAAACCGGCAATCATACTGATTTATTCGAAAAAAAAGGAAAGTATTATGATTTGTGGAATAAACAAGGGTTAGTTTAAAAAATGATTATTTGAAAAATCACTAAAAGTGGGTATTCCACAAAACTTATTAATCACTGATATTTGTAAAGCAAAAAATTTGATAAGGGATTTAAGCTAATTAATCCCAACAAAGAACAGGCAAAGCTAAGTTTTACCTATAAAAAACTGAGCATAAAGGTTTATAAAGCTAATTGTTTCCTCACTAAACAAAGCAATAGGAAAAGCTAAGATTCCTTACAAACACAGAGCTCAAGGACTATAAAGCTATTTGTTCCTTTGAAAACAAAGCACAAAAAAAGAGCCAAAAGGCTCTTTTTTCATTTTATGCATTTTATAAATTATCCTTTTAAAGCTTCAGCTCCACCAACAATCTCAAGGATCTCGTTTGTAATAGCTGCCTGACGTGCTTTATTGTAAGTCAATTTTAATTGATCTCTTAAGTCGGTTGCGTTGTCTGTTGCTTTGTGCATTGCAGTCATACGTGCTCCGTGTTCAGAAGCGAATGAGTCACGAATACCTTTATACAATTGTGTTTTCAAAGCTTTTGGAATCAAAGTCAAAACAATTTCGTCTTTTGCAGGTTCAAAAATATAGTCACCTGTTGAAACTGGTTTAGCTTCGCTCTGTTCGCCTTTGGCTCGAGTGTCAGATTGAATAGGCGCTAATGGTAAAAACTGTTCAGTCTGTACAATTTGTGTAGCGGCATTTTTAAACTGATTGTAAACCAATTCTATTCTGTCGTATTCACCTGAAACAAATTTTTGAGTTAATGTTTCTGCAATAGCGGCAACATTGTCAAAAGTCAAATGATCAAAAATTGAACTTTGATTATCTATTACAGTCAGCGTTTTAGATAAAATATCATTTCCTTTTTTTCCGATAGCAAAAATATCTACTTGTTTACCAGCGTAATATTCTGAACGGTTTTTAGCTTCCTTAATTACATTTGTATTAAAAGCTCCACACAAACCTCTATTAGAAGTAATAGCAACAATTAAAACTTTTTTTACTTCACGTTGTGTTGTAAATTGTCCACCAATATCACCATCAAGTGAGGCAGAAAGATTTTGTAATAATTCCGTTAGTTTTTCGGCATAAGGGCGCATTGCCGTGATCGCATCTTGTGCTTTCTTTAGCTTTGCTGCAGAAACCATTTTCATTGCCGATGTTATTTGCATCGTAGACGAAATGGAAGTAATTCTATTACGGATTTCCTTTAAATTTGCCATTTTATTTTTAAGTAAATAGTAATAAGTAACTAGTGATTAGCTCTTTACTAATCACTAATTACTATTCACTAGATTAGTTATATTTCGCTGAAATTTCTTTTGCAACAGTTTCAAGTACATCTGTAATTTCATCTGTTAATTTTCCTGCTTTCAAAGCATCAAGAGTCGCTCTGTGCTTGTTGTTCAAGAATTCCAAGAAATCTTTCTCAAATTCTTTCACTTTGTTCACAGGAACATTTCTCAATAAGTTTTTAGATCCAGCATAGATAATTGCAACTTGGTCTTCAACAGTATAAGGATCATTCAAACCTTGTTTCAAGATTTCAACGTTTCTTTTTCCTTTTTCAATTACGTTCAATGTTACAGCATCAAGATCAGAACCAAATTTAGCAAACGCTTCCAATTCACGGAATTGTGCTTGATCCAGTTTTAATGTACCTGCTACTTTTTTCATTGATTTAATTTGAGCATTACCTCCAACACGAGATACAGAAATACCTACATTAATTGCTGGACGAACCCCAGAGTTAAACAAATCTCCATCCAAGAAAATCTGACCATCTGTAATCGAAATTACGTTTGTTGGGATATATGCTGATACGTCACCTGCTTGAGTTTCAATAATTGGTAATGCTGTTAATGAACCACCACCTTTTACAATTCCTTTTAAAGAATCCGGTAAATCGTTCATGTCTTTTGCGATTCCATCATCGGCAATTACTTTACAAGCACGCTCTAATAAACGGGAGTGTAAGTAGAAAACGTCTCCAGGATATGCTTCACGTCCCGGTGGTCTTCTTAATAAAAGAGAAACCTCACGGTAAGCAACAGCTTGTTTAGATAAATCATCATAAACAATCAAAGCTGGACGACCAGAATCTCTAAAATATTCTCCAATAGCAGCACCTGCGAAAGGAGCGTAAACTTGCATTGGAGCTGGATCAGAAGCATTTGCTGCAACGATCACAGTATAAGCCATTGCTCCTTTTTCTTCTAACATTTTTGCAATTCCTGCAACAGTAGAAGCTTTTTGACCAATTGCAACGTATATACAGAATACTGGTTTCCCAGCATCGTAGAATTCTTTTTGATTTAAGATGGTATCAATACAAACAGTAGATTTTCCTGTTTGACGGTCACCAATAACAAGCTCACGTTGTCCACGACCAACTGGGATCATAGCATCAACCGCTTTTACCCCTGTTTGCAAAGGCTCAGTTACTGGCTGACGGAAGATAACTCCAGGAGCTTTTCTTTCCAATGGCATTTCGAATAATTCACCACCGATTGGTCCTTTTCCATCAATTGGAAAACCAAGCGTGTTCACTACACGTCCTACCATTCCTTCTCCTGTTTTAAGGGAAGCAATACGTTGTGTTCTTTTTGCAGTTGATCCTTCTTTGATTCCTGTTGAAGGTCCTAAAAGTACCACCCCAACATTGTCTTGTTCAAGGTTCAAAACGATTGCCTCTAATCCGTTTTCGAACTCAACTAACTCACCGTATTGAACATTTGAAAGCCCATAAATAAGAGCAATACCATCTCCAACTTGAAGCACTGTTCCAACTTCCTCTAGCGTAGCACCAGATTCAAAACCTTCTACTTGCTTTCTTAATATTGCTGATATTTCAGCAGGTTTAATTTCCGCCATCTTAATTTATAATTTAGACACTTAAATGTGTAATAAAACTAATTACTTAACTCTCTTTTTAATACTTGTAATCTGTTGGCAACAGAAGCGTTATACTGCTGGTCACCTATTCTTAATATAAATCCTCCAATGATTGCAGGATCTACAATGTTTTCAATCGTGATTTTTTTATCAGAAAGTGTTGCTATTTTAGCCAAAACTTTAGCTTCAAGCGCCGCATCCATAGCAACAGCAGTTGTTACTTTTGCAACTTCAACATTATTCTTGATATCAAATAATCTGCTATACTCTGTTGCGATAACATCCAGGATTTCGAATCTTTTGTTTTCAAATAACAAATGAAGCAGACCTTTGGTTACATTATCAGCAGTAGCAAAAACTTCTAAAAGTGCTTTCTCTTTTACTTCTACGTTTATGGTTGGGTTTTGAATAAATGTATTCAGCTCCTCATTACCTTTTATCGTTGAAGCAATAGATTTCATGTCATTATTCACAATTTCAGTTACACCTTTTGAATCGGATAAATCTAAAATTGCCGTTGCATAACGAATTGCTGCCCTAGTACTTGCCATGATTAGTTCAATTTTACATCACCTAACAATTTCTCAACCAATTTAGTTTGAGCTTCTTTATTAGATAATTCCTCTTTTAATAATTTTTCAGCAATGCTTAGTGACAAAGTTGAAACTTGTAATTTCAATTCAGCCATAGCTGCATTTTTTTCGCCTTCGATTGCAGCTTTAGCTTGTTCGATCATTTTTAGACCTTGAGCCTGAGCTTCATTTTTTGCATCGTCAACCATTTTTTCTTTCATTTCACGAGCTTCTTTAAGCATGTTGTCACGCTCTAATCTTGCTTCTTGTAAAATACGCTGGTTGTCTGCTTGTAAATTTTGCATTTCGATTTTAGCGTTAGCTGCAGAAAGTAATGCATTTTTAATTCCTTCTTCTCTATCATTTACAGCATCAAGAATTGGTTTCCAAGCGAATTTTTTCAATAAAAAAATTAACCCAACAAATATTAATACTTGCCAAATAAACAAACCAAAAGAAAAATCATTTATTAACTTATCCATTTTATATCTATATATTTAATTTTAATGTTTTAATTTTAAAACAATAGTTGCAACCAACCGTTGCAACCATTGCTTTTGATTCTTATTTCGCGAACAAAGCTGCGAAACCAATACCTTCAATAAGAGCAGCTGCGATAATCATAGCTGTTTGGATTTTTCCTGAAGCTTCTGGCTGACGAGCGATAGCGTCCATTGCAGAACCACCGATTCTACCAATACCTAAACCTGCTCCAATAACGATTAATCCAGCTCCAATAATCTCAATAGATCCTTCCATAATATATATAATTAAAATTAAACATTCTTTGTTTGTTGTTGAATCGGTAATTTGTTGAATACTTGAATCGGTTAAACAAATTGACGGTAAAACATTTTAGTGATGAGCTTCTTCGTGATGGTGCTCTTCGTTACCAGCTCCAAAATAAAGCGAGGATAACATCGTGAAAATATAAGCTTGTAAAAATGCTACTAATATTTCTAGAATAGAAAGTGCAAATGCTAATACAAATGATAAAGAACTTCCGATCCAGCTTTTGAAAATAAACATTAAACCAATGATACTCATCAATACTACGTGACCCGCCATCATATTTGCATATAAACGAATCATTAATGAAAATGGCTTAATAACAGTTCCTAACAATTCAATTAATGCCAATACTGGTCTTAAGATTACAGGAACTCCTGGCATCCAAAGCATGTGTGACCAATAATTTTTATTAGCTGTAAAAGTAGTAATCAAATAAGTTAATACGGCTAAAGATAATGTAATTGTAATATTACCTGTTACATTGAATCCAAATGGGGCTAATCCTAATATATTCAAAAAGAAAATAAAGAAAAATATAGTCAATAAATAACTCATGTATTTTTTGTATGCCTTTTTACCAATGTTTGGAATCGCAATTTCGTCTCTTACATAAAGTACAAGAGGTTCGAAGAAACGTCCAGCTCCAGAAGCAATTCCTCCGTTTTTAGCGTATGATTTAGCCAAACCTGCAAATAATAAAAACATTAGTATTGCTACTGATAAAATTCCAAATACACTTTTAGTAATTGAAAAGTCCAAAGGTCTAACATTTGTTGGATGACCGTGCTCTTCGGTTAAAGTCCCTGCAGCATCCGTTTTATAAATTTTTTCGTGGTGTAATTTGTAGAAATTTCCGTTGTGTTCTGCAACGCCTTCTGCTGGTCCGTGGTGAAACTCTGAAGACATAAAAAATTGAATACCATTGTCCCAAAGAATAATTGGTAAAGAAAAACCATAATGTTCTCCTGTTTCCTTATTAGCACTGAAAGTAAAATCGTGAGCGTCTAAGAGGTGATGATTGATAAATTCTTTAATTTCAGATTTCACATCTGTTGGTTCAGCATGTGCTTCGTGGCTTGCTTCTACACTTTCATGTGCTACTACCGTTTGAACAGTTGTAGTATCCTTTTCAGGATTTGCCATACTAGAAAAAGGAAGACATATAACGTAAGTTGCTATAATAAATCTAAGTGCTTTGTTGGAAATCACCATATCTCTTAAATATCTTATTTTTTAACGATTCTAAAATTTGCGCAAAGGTACATTTTTTATTAATACTCAAAAGCATATAAAAGTATTTTTTTGAGAATTTGATCAACTTAGGATATTGATTATTGCTTTTCGTTTACCAGCCGTATGGTAAAAAGGGTCTCAATTGTTAAAAAGACAATAAACAGTATAAAAAAATTAATTCTTTCGATAGGGTTATTGGAAGTTGGTGTTTGCAATAAAGGTCTCAAAACCAAATAACAAAAAATCATTTTTACACTGGTTGCCAAAAGAAAAGACATCCCGACATTGTCAAAGCTTCTTTCTTTTATTACTAATAAAATCATGAAAATAACTGCAGATAAAACAAAGAAAAACAAATAAAGCGTTTCCAGTGAATAATGAAAACTTTCCAGATTGATGCTAAAACCATAAAAAACCATTTTATGAATTGCGTATAAAAGGCCTGAAATACCCAATAAAGTTAAAAATGGATATAATTTTTTAAGGTTCATTATGCTTTTATTTTATTGATTTTTGCTGATTTCGTTTACTTGCCGGATAACATTATACAGTGCCAAAACAACACCAATCATTACCATTATTTTTACATAATATACTTTTGGACTGGGGTGATTCTCATCCAGCCAGTTTCCAAAATATGAAAATAAAAAAATAATAACTCCCATTTGTATCGGGATATTAATTAAGGACAGCCATTTATTATAATTGTTCTTTTTTGGATCGTTATTCGTCGGCACTTTTTGCTGTTTTAGTACTGTTAGATAACATAACACATGATGCATTGAAAATCGCACCCGGCTCTACTGATAATTTACCAATAATAACTTCTCCTACAATACTGGCCGTTTCTTTAATATTTAAAGTATCCTCAATCTGAATTTTTCCTTCAAATTTTCCCTCTATGTCTGCCGTATTACAAATGATATCGCCTTTGATACTTCCCGCTGGACCAATAACCAATTTGCCACTGGATGTAAAATTTCCTATTAGTTCCCCATCAAGCCTGAAATCGGCTGGTGAAATAATATCACCGTTTATAGTTGTTCCTTCCACTATTCTATTAGTCTTTCCTAAAAGATCTGTGTACGATTTTGGTTTTTTATCAAACATAATTACAGTTTTTTTAATGAAAGATATTCTTCGAAATTTTTCTTGATTTGCACTATTTTATAATTTTCATTTGAAATGATAATTCCTGACTGGCTAATTTTATATTTTTCGTTCTCTGCAAAAAGAGCCACAACGAATTGTGCATACGATTCTGAATGTATGCCTTGTATCGAAATGAAACTTTCTTTTTCTGTATACGGATCACAAGTGTATTTTAACATCTCCACATTTTCATTGGCAAAAAACAAAATCACCTTGCTTTCAATAGCTGCCTCAGTTTTAATATCATTCTTGTCAATTTTAAAAACAACTTTCCAGTTTTTATTATCTGTGGTACTAAATTTCATTTGTTCCAAGAACGGAATTTGGGTTTTAAGAATCTCAATCGCTTCTTTTCCCTCTTTACTATTTGAATAATTATCAGCAACATATTCTATTGCTTTTTTATAAGCTGTCAATCCATACAATTTACCAATAGTATTTGCTTTTAGTAATTCAAATTTAGGTACAAGGGCTTCTCCCACAAAATTGCTGATTAAACCATCCACCTGCTGTAAGACTGATGCAAAATATTCTTGTTCGAACAATCTATACAAATTTTTGTACTCCCCTTCTGGTGTTCCTGTACTGGATTCATCGCTTGAATTTGAATTGGTAATAATTTGTGCATAGCGAGAATTCGGATGCTGGCTTGTAATTTCCTGTTTAATTACTTCTGCTTTTGCCGGATTAGTAATTTCATAGATTTTGTACAAATTGTATTTCGTAGGGAGAATTAATTTTTCTTCGGGCTGATACAACAGTAATTTTTCTAATCTATTGGAAGCCAAATCATATTCTTTGAATTTCTCTTTATAAATAACTCCTAATTCATAATAAACAGTATTTCTTTCTTTAGTAATACTATCAATCACTTTTTGTGATTTTGGCAATTGTTTCAGATAATAATCGGTGGTGTATTTTTCATTCACAGCTGTAGGCGCTACTAATTTATCATCTGGTGCACCAGCAATTGCTCCCGTAACATTGGCTGTCGGGTCTGCGCTAGAATTTGCTCCTGATGTAAATCTCCAATAACTGTTTTGAACTCTATTTCCCCAAATTTTTCTGAATTCTAATTTTCCATAAGCCACTGTATTTGGGTTATAAAAATAAAATGTATTGGCAATTGAAGTTTGCGGAGTTGGGACATCTGTTGGAGGATTTAAAGACTGCCCTTTTTGGTTGGGAATTTCTGTTTCTGGATTAGATGTTGCTCCATTTAACAAAATGTTGTCTTCTATCTTTTTTTGTTTCTCTTCAAACAATTTTTTAAGTTCATCACTTTTTTTTAATTTTTGAATATAATTCTCATAGTAAACAATCTTCTCAGGCTCTTTTAAATTAGCAACATAAATTATACTGTCATTTCGGCTGGCGATTGTTTCATTAATAATAGCTTCGTCCAGATCCTTTCTGATTTTTGAAATCTGAAGATACTCTCTGGTTTTAGGATCTAATAATTCCAAACTTTTATCATAGCTCTTGGCAGCGCTGATATATTCAGTATGTTTAAAATATAAGTTTCCGATATTTCTATAATTGGAAGCATTCAAATAAGGATCCGTAGATTTGGTTTCCAAAGAAGCATTATAAAATTCTAATGCCATATCTTTTTCATTATGATGGTCATAAAAAATTCCGATACTATGATAAATCACATCCAGATACGGTCTGTTTTCTCTGTCTTCCATAATCTTTTTAGATTTTTTGACAAATAAATCATAGTCCTCATCTTTATAATCGGAGAGTTGTGCTTTTTTGGCGTAAGCCTGAATCACGAATTTTCTTTCGGCCTTTCTATTCAGATCAATGACCGTTTGATAAAAATAAACTGCGCTGTCTTTTTGGCCTGCTTCTTCATACAGCTGTCCGAGCAAAAAAGAGTACCGTTCTTTTTCTTCAGGTATTTTGGTGAATTGATTTGCCAGTTTCAGTTTTGCTACTGCACTGTCTTTTTCTTCCAAATTCAAAAAAGCGCTCGCCAGAACAGCATTGGCATTGGCAAATTCCTGCTTTTTTAACTTTTGCCTTTTAGTCTCATTTTTTATATATTCATTGTCCTTAATGAGTTTGGAAATGTTCTTTATAGCCACAGCTTCATTCCCTAAACGGACATTTGTTTTTTCACGCCACATTTTAGCATCATAAATATTGCTGCTGTTGGGATATTTATAAAGAATATAATTAAATGCATCTAAGGCCGGAATAAACCGCTGGTCATAATATCTTGATTTTCCCAGCAATAAATAGGCCTCGTCTATTTGATAATTTTTTTCATGACCGCCAATGTTCATCGAATGTTTTTGAATGGCTTTGGTGGCTTTGGCTTCCGCTAATTCAAAATCGGCATTTTTGGATTTTCCTCCGGCTGGCACATCATCGGTAATCTGCATTTTTTCGACTGGGAGCCGTTTCCAGAAATTTTCGACAGAGTTGTCGTTAATTCCTTTTACACCTTTGTCTAAAGCAATCTGCCCGTTGTATAATATATTAAGTTTGGTACTTAACGCATGGGAATTTCTAGCCAAAAAAGTATCTTTCTTGGTAGAACAGGCTATCAAGAAAGATATAAAAATTAAGGCTAAAATGTATTTCGATATATTGCTGTTCAAGGGAAAACGTTTAAGTCATTAAACTTTTTAAAAAGTATTTTAGTATAATGACTTGTAAAAATACGTTTCTTTTTGAAATATATAAATTTAAACCGCAAAAAACAATTCCAATTCCTGCAGGGTTTCTTCGGATGTCAACATGTCTTTGACCAATTCGCCTTTATTCAGCGCCACAATTCTATCACAAACTTCAACAGTGTGAAGCAAATCATGACTGGAAACCAAGACCGTAACATTTGGATTATCGGCTAATTCTTTGATGATTTTTTTTAATCGATTTACAGTTGTCGGATCCAGATTAGCAAAAGGTTCGTCCAAAATAATGACTTCGGGATTCCCTATTAAAGTCGCAATGATTCCAACTTTCTTTTGATTTCCTTTGGATAAATCACGCAGATATTTTTTGTTTTTAAGAATTTCACCATTAAAAAATTCTTCATGCTGTACTAATAAAGCATCCACATCGGCTTTGTTTTGTCCTCTCAAATCGCCAATGAAATAGAAGTATTCCTCAGGAGTTAAATACCCTATCAGAAAACTCTCATCCAGAAAAGAAGCGGTAAAAGGTTTCCAGCCTTCACTGGCATTCACCTGAATTCCGTTGTTCAAAATACTTCCTGTGGTAGGGTGAATTAAGTCTAATAATAAACTGAAGAAAGTTGTTTTTCCTGCTCCGTTATTCCCCACTAAACCAAAGCTTTGCCCTTTTGGAATTTCTAATGATTCTATATTCAATACGGTAGTCCCGTTATATTCTTTGGAAAGGTTATTTACTTGTATCATTTTTTAAAGTTTAATCGTTGATTTGTTAATTTTGGTTTCTTTATTAATTAACTTTTTTGCTTGTACGCTTCAATGGTTTTGTATTTCTCCTTTTTATAAATTTTTTCTATTAACGAAAAAACGGTGTTTCTAAACATAAATCCTAACACGCCCGCAAGAGCAACAAAAGCCAATCCTAGTTTCGGATCCATTATATAAGAACCCAACCAATATAAAAACAAAGGCAAAAGTAATTTAGGCAATGTAAGCAGCATCGTGTTTACATTAAATGATTTTTTGTCTCCAAAAGCACCTTTTGTCATTGATAAATCAATTGGTGTTTTAGTAAAAGCACCGCCTAATAATACTAAGTGTGAATTCACGCCAATATTATAAATAGCTCCCGCCACAATTGTTAGATATACATGCCATCCAAAGTACAAATAGAAAGAAGCCAAAATGGTCGAAATAACTGTTCCAATAACAATTAGCCACCACTTAGAATTCAAATAACCTCGATACGGAATATTTTGTGTCATCATCAGCTGGTAATACGAACTGTCCCAGCTTGGAACAAACTGCCCAAAAGTAAATAGAAATCCGCCAGAAACAAATATCCCAGCAAAAATCTGCATTACAGGTGGCTGACTAGAATTAGTGAAAAATATTAATCCATAAAATAAAAACATCACACTCATACCAACTGTTGTTTTGGAGCGTTTATTTCTTTTGATTAATTTAATGTCATTTTTTAAAAACGTTCCTAAAGTTCCAAATTGGTTTAGCCATGTCAGATTCTCTGTTTTGGCAATATCATTTTTGACAGATAATCCCGCATCCAGATACAAGTCTCCTTTTAGATAATAATAAGTCCAATAATAGAGTGCGGACAAAACCAAAACAGGAATTGCAAAAGCCCATTTGGTATGAAATAACGCTTCAAAAAACGGATAAACGTAAATCGTAATATCGAAGATTTTATAATATTGACAACCCGCCAATACTGCTGCGAACGCAATAAAAATCGCCAATAAACTGTCTTTGTTATTCAATAAAATATTTAGAAAATTATTGATAAACACAATAGAATAAAGAGCTGTAAGCCATAACAGCACACTAAGCACATCAAAACCTTCATAAATCAAAACAGCCGAAAAAGGAAGGAAGAAAAAGGCATGAACCAAATTAAAAAAAGAAAGTGCTGTTTTTCCTAAAGAGAAATGCACAATTGTTTGCCGCTTAAAAGGCATAATCAGTAATGGACGGATATTCATTACCGGTATGGCCTGCAGCAAAAGGCGGACAATCAAATCTGTTACAAAATAATAAATCAGAAATTTGTTTACCGTAACTAAGGGATCGAGATGCATTTTCTTTAGAATGTAAAAGGCTCCAACGCCCAATGCTAAAAAAAGAACCGTAAAATAAAGCACTAGAAAACCCATTAGAATTTTCAATGCCAAACTCGAAGCGAAAGAGGCAGATCTTGTAAAGGATTTCCACTCCAGATAAATAAATTTTGCAATCATGGTTTTTTGTTTGGTTTTGTAAGTAAGTAGTTTGTAGAAGCGAAACGTTACGTTTTTTGCAAATAAAATTCTGGATCTATTTTTGCTAAATCTTCTGAAACTCTCTTAGGAACAATTATCAACTGAATAAAAACAAGCAGTCCCACCAAAACAAAAGCAATTTCCCCAAGGATTAAGCTCCAATCAGAAGGTTCAAAATTGTTTTGAAAAAGAATACACAGATTGATAACTGCTGAAGGAAGAGTAAAAATTAACAGATAAATTCTATTAATCATAATATCTTCAAAAAGCCACTTCACTCCTGTTTCCCTAGCTTTCTTCTTAAAGTAATTTCTCTTTTTCAAAGTAAAAGCTACAGCAATCAATAAAAAGAGAAACACAATAGCTGGAAAAACATATTGATTAACAATCAGTTGATTTATAGTATGAATTCCATAAACTAATGCCATGGTCAATATAATTTTGGGCAAACCAAAAAATTCCTTGTAATAACTCCAAATGAGCCGGCTGTATTTTTTGTTCAAAAATTTTTGTCTTTCCTCCACCACACCCATAAAACCAAAGACGCCAAATTTCTGGAATTCTTTGTTCAGGATTTCTTCAAAAGTACGATTGGGATTTTGTTCCCATTCCTGCTCAATCGCATTTGCCAGATGATCTACTAATTCGGACTGCAAATCATACCATTCCACAAAATGCTGACGAGTGAAAGCATATAATTGATCTATTTGCTGGGCTGAGAGTTTCATGACTAGGATAGTTTTATTTTCTTAATAAACTGAAAATGCTTGTATGCTAATTTTAAATAAAACATTGAAAGAACTAAAATACTCACAGAAAGAGTATTAAACATTAAATCCCAACCAAAACTCCCATTGTATATTCTAAAAGGAAAAACACCCATACTTAGAAAAAAAAGATTTATAATTTGAATAAAGCCATTCCTATTAAATAAAAAGCTATAAGTAGTAATAAGTTCTAATTTCCAAATACGCAACCTTGCAAAAACAAAAAGAATAAGTACAATAAAACATATAATTTTAAATCCGCCTTTTAAGAAATCCAACATAACTTCACTGTGCCAATTTCTTGTACCAACAGTTAATAAAATTGAAATCAATAAGCCCGTCAATATTGATAACTTCATTACTTTTTTTGCCAATTTATTACATCTATAAGTAACTAAACTTGGATTTAATTCACTTTTAATAAACCATAATAAATTACTAGTACTATTAATCCAAAAAGAATAACTAGGCCGTAATTGCTCCGACCATTTCTCAAAAACAATTTTTAAATTTTCTTCAAAAGATAACCTATTTGCCTCTAATACTTCTTCAATTTCTGAAGCAATATGATCGGTTAATTCTAATTTAATATCTTCATATTGAATACCGTTTAAAACTAAAGTTTCTTCTATTTTTTCAATTTGTTGAGTTGTTAATTTCATTTTCTTAAAAATTAAAATTCAAGTTTTGGGTTTACTAAAGTCTGCATGTTTCGAATAAAATCTTCCAATTCAGATAATCTATTAACGGTTTCGGTTGTGCCTTTTTCCGTGAGTTTATAATACTTGCGCAGTCTGTTATCTACTTTTTCAATTTCGACATCCAATATACCTTCCGCTTCTAGTTTGTGCAAAGCAGGATACAAAGCCCCTTCGGTAATCTGTAATTCTCCCTGAGTAATTGCTTTTACTTTTTGGGTAATCTCATAACCGTACATCTTACCGTTTTCTTCCAACAATTTCATAATAATGGTATTGAGACTGCCTTTGTACAATTGTGAATTTTTCATTTTTTTGTTCATTACGAAGTACTTATAGTTCTTCTATTCTTCTACAAATATACATAAGATTCTTATACATAATTAAATTAGGTATATAAATTTCAAACTGCATCACTTTTAGAAAACGTTATCGTTTACTATCTTTGCAAAAAAACAGCCTCATGCCACATTTTCTTAAATTAATTGTAAAAGAAGTAAAACGCGAAACTAAAGATGCCGTTTCGATACTTTTTAATGTACCCGAAGAATTAAAACCCAATTATACTTTTATTGCCGGTCAATACATAAATTTACGTCTGACATTAGATAATACCGAAATCCGCCGTGCTTATTCTATCTGCTCAGCGCCCGGAAGCGGTGAATTACGGATTGCGGTGAAAGCAGTAAAAGATGGTGCTTTTTCTCAATTTGCAAACAGCAAATTAAAAGCCGGTGATGTGCTTGAAGTAGGAAAACCAGAAGGAAAATTTATTTTTGAACCTGAAATTGACCGTCAAAAAAATTATATTGCTTTTGCAGCCGGCAGCGGCATCACTCCAGTTTTGTCGATTATAAAATCGGTTTTGAAGAGTGAGCCTAAAAGTTCTTTTGCTTTAGTCTATGGAAATAAAACGCCGGAACAAACCATTTTTCATCAGGAACTGCACGACTTACAGCTGCAGTATGTAGGCCGTCTTTTTGTTCATTTTGTATACAGTCAAGCCAATGTTGAAAACACATTATTTGGCAGAATCGACAAATCCACGGTAAATTACGCCTTGAGTACCAAGCATTCTTCATTGGAATTTGACAAATTCTATTTGTGCGGTCCGGAAGAAATGATCAATACAGTTTCGAATGTTTTGAAAGAAAAAAACGTAAAAGAATCGGCAATAAAATTCGAGCTTTTCACCTCTTCGACTCAAGAAAATCCTATCAAAGAGTCACTAAGCGGTCATTCTAAAATCACCGTTATGGTTGATGATGAGGAAACAACTTTCGAAATGTCTCAAAAACAAACCATCCTTGATGCTGCTCTAAAACAAGGAATAGATGCTCCTTATTCCTGCCAAGGCGGAATCTGCAGCAGCTGTTTAGCGCGCGTTACCGAAGGCGCAGCCGAGATGAAGAAAAACTCCATTCTTACTGACAGCGAAATTGCCGAAGGTTTAATTCTGACCTGCCAAGCACATCCAACTACCGAAAATATTCATGTGGATTATGACGATGTTTAAAATAATTATTTAATGACTTAAGCTGAAACTCCAATATTAAAATTAAAAATTCTGATATTGGAGTTTCTTTTTTAAATTGACTTTGAAATGAAATCAACACGTGAAATTTTCAAAAATAACCCTTCGCTTCTTGACAAACCAGAGGTAAAACAGCTTTTGGACTATTGCGAGCAATTGCAGGATGAAATCGTAGAATTTAAATTTCAGAAAACCAACAACAAAGAATTGGCAATGCTCGATATGCTAAAAGAAGTCATCAAAGGCTGTAATGCAATCGAAAAAGAACAAATGGAGCATGATCGTTTTGGTTATGAAGCTCCAGATTACCAAGAAACCATATCCAATCTAAAAAGATATATTTATGGCAGATGTAAGGATGAGAAGATATATTTGTAGATAAAATTCCCCCTTGACACGATTGGAATTTTTAAGCAATTTTCACAAAAGATCAGACTGAATTTTTGAGACTACTTTCTCCACTGCAATACTTCGCATTGCATCTTCATAACCCTCCACTTTTTTATTTCCGTAAACGGAAGTTGGTAGTTTTGGATACAAATTTCTATCGGAAACTAAAGCGTTTTCCAAGGGCTGATTGAAAGTAGAAAATCCTGCATAAGGATGTGTTGCACCCCAAAGCGTGATTACTTTTACTCCCAGCATAGCGGCAATGTGAGCGTTTCCAGAATCCATAGAAAGCATTACATCGAGATTGCTGATGAGCTGCAGTTCCTGAGGAAACTTAATTTTTCCTGCCATATTAATAACATTGGCTTTTCCGGAACTTAGGGTATCTAAAATTTCTATTTCACTTTTTCCACCGCCAAAAAGCAGAATTTTTTTATTTTTATCTAAGGCTAAAGTATCAATTACTTCCTGCACTAAATCCTGAGGATAAACCTTAGAATAATATTGTGCAAAAGGCGCAATCCCAATTAATTTTTGATTATTATCTCCAACTATATCAATTATTTCTTTGTCTAAAATTGCTTTTTTAGGAAATATTGGATTGGATAAATCTACAGAAAATCCTAGTTGTTCAAATACTTTTACGTGTCTGGCGAACATCGTGGTCAACGGTTTGAATATTTTATTTTCGGAACGGGTTAAGGCTTTTTTATCTTCTCTTCCTTTGTCAACGGATGCAGTTTTTTTTCCGCTCAAGGCAAAAAGTGTCCGCACTACTTTTGAACGTAAAACATTGTGCAAATCGGCAAAGGCATCAATCTGAAGTGTTTTTAAATCTTGGAACAACCGCAATAATCCGAGGAATCCTTTGTGCTTTTCTTTTTCATCAAAAGCAAAAAAAGAAAGGTTTGGAATGCCTTCAAAAAAAGGTTTAAAAAAAGATCTGGAAACTACCGTGATTTTTACTTCCGGGTACTGATTTACAAAAGCGCGTAAAACCGGAACCGTCATAGCGACATCTCCCATTGCGGAAAGTCTCATGACTGCTATATGTTTGATTTCTGACAATTTTAAACGTTTAATTTACGGTGGATTCGGAATTCCCTAGCCCAGATTAAAATGGAAATCCCGGAGCAAAAAAGTAAAGTTTCCTGTTCTAAAAAAGCGACCAGCGGAAGCTCTTTTTAAAACAATAGAAACTATACTTTTTTGTGAGGAATTGTAATAGAAAGCTGGACACGAACGTAGCGAACTGACGAAGTAAACAGCTCCAAAAACTATTTTTTATTCTGATACAAAACCGGGTTCAAATCATCGTCGTTGTACATTTTCATTTGTTTGTACACTTTCATGAATTTATCTCCGTTTTCAATGTCTGTCAATAAATCTTCGATTGCTGTAGACAAATCACTTCTTTGTTCCAAAAGGATGTTCAATTTGGCTTGACATTTGTCTCTATGATCTTGTGAAGCTTCGGCACGAGTGGCTTCTTCGTTCATGTGATAAATTTTTAAGGCTAAAATAGACAAGCGGTCAAAAGCCCAAGCTGGACTTTCGGAATTGATTTTGGCATCGTTCTTAACTACAACATGGCTGTATTTTTGAAGAAAGTAACTGTCGATATATTCTACCATATCAGTACGTTCCTGATTTGAAGCATCAATTCTTCTTTTTAATGTCAAAGCAACTACAGGATCGATATTAGGGTCACGGATAATATCTTCAAAATGCCATTGTACAGTGTCAATCCAGTTTTTCAGATACAACAAATGCTCGAATTTATCTTTTGGAAAAGGATTGTTTATTGGTTGGTCCACATTATCAAATTGATGATAATCTTTTATACTTTGCTCAAATACTGAATAAGCTAATTTTGAAAACATATCTTATGATTTTAGAAACACAAAGATACTTTTTATACTTTTGATAGTATAAAAAAACGTTGCAAATTAAATTCCTAATAGCAAATCCATGGAAATTCATTATTTATCGGAAAAAAATAGTGTGCTGAATCACTTTTTAAGCCAAATTCGGAATATAGATGTTCAAAAAGACAGTATGCGCTTTCGCAGAAATATTGAACGTATTGGCGAGATTATGGCGTATGAATTGAGTCAGTCTCTAGAGTACAAAACAATTGAAATTACAACTCCTCTTGGCATTAAAAAAACGGCTGAAATCGCAGATCAATTGGTTGTATGTTCTATTTTAAGGGCAGGATTGACTTTGCATCAGGGATTTTTGAACTATTTTGACGATGCTGAAAATGGTTTTATTTCGGCTTATAGACATCATCCAAATAATGATGAATACTTTGATATTTGTGTTGAATATGAAGCTATTGCTGATATTAACTCAAAAAATATTCTACTGGTTGATCCAATGCTGGCCACTGGACAGTCTATAGTTTCGGTTTATAATAAATTAATGGAAAGGGGAACTCCCAAAGAAATTCATATTGCTGTAATTATTGCTGCTCCAGAAGGCGTTGCGTATCTGGAACAAAATTTACCCAATACCTGCCATCTTTGGATTGCTTCTCTTGATGAGAAACTTAATGATAAAAGCTATATTGTTCCAGGACTTGGAGATGCTGGAGATTTGGCTTATGGCACTAAATTATAACTGCGAAAAAAAGGCAAATAAACTACAGGCTAAAAGCACAAATATCACAATTTCTTCTTTTAGTTTAGGCGGCGATATTTCGATGTGAGTTGTCGCCATTATTGCCAATGGTGCAAAAGTAAATACTAATGTTTCATTGCTTTTATTAGCAGATAAAACAAAAACTAAGATTCCAATAAAAAATGAAAATATTATTTTTTTATATGACGAAAGCAATACCAAAGGTCTGCTGGACAAGGTATAAAACGTTGATATTACAAAAAATAATGCCACCGTAATGTATATCGAAAAAGCTGCGTTTTGATGATTATTGGTAAAATAATCAAGACTCAAATCAATTTTACAGCTTTCTTTTAAAAATGAAATACTGCTGATATCAAAAATTAAAGAGCAGGCAACAAACAAAATAGACACTGCAAAAAGAGCAATAAATGGAATAATCCAATTTCTATAATCTCTGGAAACATGGAATATAACCGATATAAATACCAAAAGAATATATAAAATACTCCAAAATTGAAATAAAGCTGCCATAAAAATCCATAATGAAGCATCAAAAAGTTTCTCTTTGGATTCTTTAAGAGTCTGCAAAGAAACAAGTCTTCTAATGGCCAACAGTACAAAAAAATTGGATATAATTAAATTAGGATTGTTGAATAAGTCTGGAAAAAAAATGAGGAATAAAAAAGTAAAAAAAGCCGTGTAAGTACTGTCTCTGCTCAATCCATTTTTTTTGGAAATAAAACTATTCAGAAAAACTGTTGCAAATAAAATCAGAAATAAACCGCTTTTTTGAAGAATAAGTATAGTAGAATTTGTCCAAGCTGAATCTTGAATCTGATATAGAAAAAAGAAAACCAGCATTAAAATAACAACCAAAGAAAAATTAAATGGTGTAGATTTTCTAAAAACACTTGTTATCATAAGGATATTTTATACTTTTGTGACTGTAAATATAATACTTGTTTAAAAAGGAATTGGGCAAGATTAAAAAAGATTCTAACGAATTCTATTTTTTGATGTTTAAAATTCCAAAAACAAAAAATAATAAAAAATTAAAGAGATACATTATGACATCATTTTTTGAAGGAATACAATATTTATTTGTAAACATTTTATTCGCTCCTTTAGACTTTTTACGTTCATTAGAACTTAAAACTTGGTTTGGTGCCAATACTATCAACTGGATCTTTATGATTATTTGTTCAGTTGCTATTGTTTATTGGATTAAACAATTAAAATTACACAAAGAAAATGGTGAAGAGTATCAAGATACAACAGCACATTCTTTTTTCGGAGACGAAAAATAATCAATCCAAATAAAAATTAAAACACGAATTGAACAAAATAAATAAGTTCAATTCGTGTTTTTTTGTTTTAGATTAAATCAAATCCAATATCTTTTCTAAAATTCATTTTGTCAAAATGTATCTGATCTACATTTTTGTATGATTTATTCAAAGCTTCCTGAAAATTATCTCCGTAAGAAGTAATAGCCATAACTCTTCCTCCGTTACTTACCACATTGCCATTATCCAATTTAGTTCCTGCATGAAAAACGATAGAATCTGTAACTTTTTCAAGTCCGGTAATTACTTTTCCTTTTTCAAAATCTTCAGGATATCCGCCAGATACAATCATAACAGTCGTTGCGCTTCTTTCATCCACTTCTAGATTGAATTCGTCCAGTTTTTCATTGGCCACAGCCAAAAATAATTCCACTAAATCCGATTTTAATCTTGGAACAACCACTTCAGTTTCTGGATCGCCCATTCTCACGTTGTATTCAATAACAATTGGCTCATTATTGACATTGATCAATCCAATAAAAACAAAGCCTTTATAGGCAATTCTGTCTTTTTGAAAACCTTCAATTGTTGGTTTTACAATACGAGTTTCAATTTTTTCCATCAAAACAGCATCCACATATGGAACTGGAGAAACTGCTCCCATGCCGCCTGTGTTCAAACCTGTGTCGCCTTCGCCAATGCGTTTGTAATCTTTCGCAGTTGGCAAAATTTTGTAGCTTTTACCGTCAGTCAACACAAAACAGCTCAATTCAATTCCGTCAAGAAATTCTTCGATAACTACTTTGGAACTTGCTGCACCAAATTTTTGACCAACTAGCATGTTTCTTAATTCGGATTGAGCTTCCGTCAAATCCTGAATAATCAAAACGCCTTTTCCTGCTGCTAAACCATCTGCTTTCAAAACATACGGTGGCTGTAAAGTTTCTAGAAATTTACATCCTTTTTCAACCGTTGATGCTGTAAAACTATCATAAGCCGCTGTTGGAATTTTATGTTTTATCAAAAATTCTTTGGCAAACTCTTTACTTCCTTCTAATGTTGCTCCTAATTTTGAAGGTCCAATTACCGGAATATCTTTTAAATCTTCGTCATTTAAGAAAAAGTCATAAATCCCTTTTACCAAAGGATCTTCTGGACCAACAACTACCATTTCTATATTTTCTTTGATAACCAACGCTTTTATAGCTTCAAAATCAGTAGCACTTATATCTATGTTTTTGGCAATTTGGGCAGTACCTGCATTTCCTGGTGCTACAAAAAGGATGTCACAAAGCGGACTTTGGATCATTTTCCATGCAAAAGCATGTTCTCTTCCTCCTGATCCTAATAATAAAATATTCATGGTGTAGTTATTTAGTTGCGTTGCTGCCTTTTGACAGACGGTGCAAAAATAGTTTGTTTTGCCGTGAAATAATAATTTTTTTTACTTACTTTTGACGTTAGTAACGTAAAAGATATGATAGTTTCATTTGGATCAAAAGAAACCGAAAAAATTTGGAATGGGTTTGTTATAAAAAAACCTTCAATAGAAATTCAGCAAATCGGAAGAAGAAAGCTGAGAATGCTCAACAACTCAAAAGATTTGACAGATTTAAGAATTCCTCCATCTAATCGTTTAGAAAAATTAAGCGGAAATTTAAAGGAGTTTTACAGCATTCGGATTAACAATCAATGGCGCATCATTTTTAATTGGGAAAGCGGAAATGCTTCAAATGTAGAAATTGTAGATTATCATTAAAAAGATTTGAAATGGAAAAATTAAAAAACATACATCCAGGAGAAATTTTGCTGGAAGAATTTCTTATTCCTTTAGACATAACTCCGTATCGTTTATCAAAAGATTTAAAAATTCCACAAACCAGAATTTCAGAAATCACCAAAGGAAACCGCCGAATTACGGCAGATACAGCAATACGTTTGAGTCAGTATTTTGGAAATTCAGCTAAATTTTGGCTTGGATTGCAAGATGATTATGACATCGAAGAAGAACAAGAAAACAAAGGGGAAGAAATTCAATCCATCAAGCCTTTTGTTAATCAAAAAGTGGCATAGATGTTCAAATTATTTGACTTAACGCTTAAAATAAACGGTTTCCCCATGAAGGAAGCCAAAGCCGAATTGCAAAAAATTATTGCCATTCCCGAAGAAAATTTTGGTGATTTTATCGAACAGAAAAAAACAGAAATTGTCAATTTTCATTTAAATAACAATCCTTTTTATAAAGAATTAGCACAAATAGATTCTTTTGAAAACTGGTCGGATTTACCGATTTTGAATAAAACAAACTTACAGAAACCTTTGGCAGAAAGACTTTCTCTAGGTTACAATGAAAAAACAGTATACCTCAACAAAACATCCGGTTCCAGCGGACATCCTTTTGTGTTTGCGAAAGATAAATTTTGCCATGCTTTGACTTGGGCTTCCAATATTTATCGTTTTGGCTGGTACGGAATTGATTTTAATTCTTCCTATCAAGCTCGGTTTTATGGAATTCCGCTGGATTTTATTGGAAACAAAAAAGAACGGTTCAAGGATTTTTTAACCCATCGGTATCGGTTTTCAATATTCAATTTATCGGATGATGTTTTGGAAGGTTTTTTAAAGCACTTTAAAACCAAAAAATTCGATTATATCAACGGCTATACATCATCGATAGTTTTGTTTGCCAAATTTTTACAGAAAAAAAACATTGTTTTAGCAGCAATCTGTCCAACATTAAAAGTATGTATGGTTACTTCTGAAATGCTTTTTGAACAAGATAAACAGTTGTTGGAAAAGCAATTTGGCATTCCTATTGTCAATGAATATGGAGCATCAGAATTGGATTTAATTGCTTTTCAAAATCCAAGCGGTCATTGGCAGGTTAATTCTGAAACGCTGTTTGTAGAGATTTTGGACGAAAATAATCAGACAGTGCCGAACGGAACTTCGGGACGAATTGTAATTACTTCACTTTTCAATAAAGCACATCCTTTTATTAGATACGATATTGGCGACATTGGAATTTTAGACGAAAAAAGTACTCTTAAAAACCCCATTCTTAAAAAATTGATTGGGAGAACCAATGATGTCGCTGTTTTGCCAAGCGGCAAAAAATCACCCGGATTGACTTTTTATTATGTGACCAAAAGCATCATTGAAGACGATGGAAACGTAAAAGAATTTATTATTAAACAAACCAAAATAGACCAATTTGAGGTTGAATATGTAAGCGATTCTGAATTGAAACAAGAACAAATAGGAAAGATAAATCAAGCTGTTGCTTTGTACTTAGAACCCAATCTGCAATTTACTTTTAGCCGAAAAAAAACTTTAGAAAGAAGTAATCGCGGTAAATTGAAGCAATTTACTTCTTTTTTATAATGTAAATAAAATCGTATATTGGTTTTTTAATTGAAAAAATTATGAGCGACTATTCTTTACTTTCTGAAGAAACTATTTCTAATAAAATTTACTTTATCCGCAATCAAAAAGTGATGCTTGATCGTGATTTGGCTTTGCTTTATGGAATTGAAACCAAAAGATTAAAAGAACAAGTTAAACGTAATATTTCTCGATTTCCCGAGGATTTTATGTTTGAACTTACTAAAGATGAGTTTTCAAATTGGAGGTCGCAATTTGCGACCTCCAATTCAGACAAGATGAGTTTGCGTTATTTACCTATGGTATTTACCGAACATGGTGTTTTGATGTTGTCTAGTGTTCTAAAAAGCGACAAAGCCATTCAAACTAATATTCAGATTATGCGCATTTTTACTAAAGTGAGGCAAATGTTATTGGATACCACTGAAATGAAAATTGATATTCTCCAAATTCAAAAGAAATTGGAAAACAATTATAAAAACATCGAATTAGTTTTCTCTTATCTGGATGAATTAACGGAGAAAAAAGAGAGTGAAAATCCCAGAACAAAAATTGGTTACAAAAAATAATCCTAAACTAAATTTTCTTTATATAACGAGGCTTTATTAGTAATTGAGTAAATAAAAATCCAATCATAATAAACAAAGAAGCGACATAATTAAAGCCATGAAACGTTCTGTAAACTGCAAAATTATGTTTTAACAAATCAACTTTAGAAGCCGAGAGTGAATTATTTCGAATGCGATAAAAAGCCAAACTTTCGGGAACAGGTTTTGCTCTTTTTATTTTTTTTAAAATAGTAAGCCATACTATCCAATCTTGGCGTTTTCGGGTAGAAGAAATTGCTATTTTTCCAAAATAATTGACTTTATAGATTCCCGTAAGATTCCCAACATAATTGCAAAAAAACAATTGACGGTAGGAAAGATTTCTAGGAGCTTCTACCCGCTTATTTAATGCATTTCCTTCTTCATCGATGCAATCATAAAAAGAGAATGTAAAGTGAATTTTATTATCTTTTAAAAATTGAAGCTGTTTTTCCAACTTTAAAGGTTTCCAGAGGTCATCTGCATCCAAAAAAGAAATATAATCTCCTTTTGCTTTCGATAAAGCCAACTCCCTGGCAATTCCAGCACCTGAGTTCTTTTCCAGTTGAAAAAAATGAATTCTGTTATCGTTTTTAACAAATTGTTCAATAATAGATGCTGTTGCGTCTGTAGAACAATCATCAGCAATAATCATTTCCCAATTTTGATAGGTTTGTTTTTGTACCGATTGAATAGTTTCTGAGATGAATTTATCAGAGTTAAAGGAAGGAGTTATTATAGATACTAAATCGCTCATTAATATGCCTTTTTATCTCCTTTAAAAATATTTATTATGGTTTGAAAAATAATCTTCAAATCTAGAATAAGAGACCAGTTTTCAATATAAAAAACATCAAACTTTATTCTGTTAATCATATCTCTTTCGATGGTAATTTCACCTCTGAAACCACTAACCTGCGCCAAACCGGTAATGCCAGGCTTCACACAATGGCGAATCATGTACTTTTTTACTTTATTTCCGTATTCCTTATTTTGTGACCACAGATGCGGTCTTGGCCCTACAACCGACATGTCTCCCAATAAAACATTGATAAATTGTGGCAATTCATCAATACTTGTCTTCCTCATAAATCTTCCAATTTTTGTTACTCGAGGATCATCTTTCGAAGCTTCTTTCTCTGTAGTTTTATTTATTCGCATTGAACGAAATTTATAACAAACAAATTCATTTTCATCCATTCCTGGTCTTCCTTGTTTAAAAAAAACGGAACCTTTAGATTCCAATTTTATTAAAATAGCAAGTAAAGGACCTAGCCACGATAATACAAAAACAATTACTGAAATAGAGAAAAATATATCAAAAGATCGTTTGAAAAACTTAACAGTCGGTTCATTGAGCATTGTTTGCTTTAATGAAAGTACAGGGAAAAAATCGTAATAATCTATTTTTAAATTCTTTGAAAAAATCTCTTTTGTATCTGGAATAAATTTTATGGTCTTTTTGTTTTCATCTGCAAAATCAATTACATCTTTTAAGTAATTATTAGAAACTTCATTCAAAGAACAATAAATTTCATCAACAAAATTATCCATTACAAATGGTTTCAAATCACACAGTTTTCCAGTAATATCCTGATTCGATTTTTTATCTGAAAAAAATCCTAAAAACCTGTATCCATAATCTTTTCTTGTTTCAAAAAGGTTTTTTAATCGAATTGCTTCGGGAGTAAACCCAATAATAACAGCGTTTCTATAATTGCTTCCTGTTACCATTCTGTATTCTTTTAAATAGAAAAATAATGAAAATTTAAAAATAGCTACAAAAACTACTATCAGGCAAATAAAAATTACGATTGCATTTTCACTAAAAACAGCCTGTTTTGAAAACGGAAAAAAAGCAATTATGACCAAAAGAAACAAAATCCCCTGTTTAAGAATCTTTGAAGCTATCTCAATAGGAGTCGTAAATCGGTAAATATCATAAAACTTTGTAGAAAAAGCAATTAAACCCCAACCAATATATTGATAAAAAATATATAGCAACATATTTGAAATCTGACCTTTAAAAGCAAAAAAACTAACTAATGCAATAATTATTAGGTCTATTAAAATAGTTATTGGCCTAATATATTTTGAGTATCTTCCTGTTTGAAATACCGTCATAGTGTTCTTCTGTCTACAATCATTTTACTTAATATGCCACTTTTAAAGGACTTTTAATGTCGCTATTTTGCATAATTTTATTTTATATAATTTGAAAAGTCCTTATGCTCTTCTTTTGAAAGTTCTTCTTTTGAAAGAGATTTAAAATAATCATACGTTATTTTCATTCCTTCAGAACGGTTTACTTTTGCTTCCCAGTCCAATAATTCTTTTGCCTTTGTAGTATCTGGCTGACGCTGTAAAGGATCGTTTATTGGCAACGGATGATATACTACTTTTTGATTTGTTCCTGTAAGTTTTATGATTTCCTCTGCAAAATCCTTAATTGTAATTTCGTCAGGATTCCCAATATTTACCGGATAAACATAATCCGAATGCAATAATCTGTATATACCTTCAACCTGATCATCTACATAGCAAAATGACCGAGTTTGCATTCCGTTTCCAAAAATTGTTAAATCTTCACCTCGAAGTGCCTGACCAATAAAGGCGGGAATTACACGTCCGTCATTCAAACGCATTCTTGGTCCATAAGTATTAAAAATACGCACGATTCTGGTTTCTACACCATGAAAAGTATGATAAGCCATTGTTATTGATTCCTGAAAACGTTTGGCTTCATCATATACTCCTCTTGGCCCTATTGTATTTACGTTTCCATAATACTCTTCAGTTTGTGGATGAACCAAAGGATCTCCATAAACTTCTGAAGTTGAAGCGATCAAAATTCTTGCTTTCTTAACTCGGGCTAAACCTAATAAATTATGTGTTCCTAAAGACCCAACTTTTAAAGTCTGAATCGGAATTTTTAAATAATCAATTGGACTTGCCGGAGAGGCAAAATGTAATATATAATCTAAATCGCCCGGAATATGAACGAATTTAGTAATATCATGGTGATAAAACTCGAAGTGTTCTAATTTGAATAAATGCTCTATGTTTTTAAGATCTCCTGTGATCAAATTATCCATCCCGATAACAAAATAACCTTCTTTAATGAACCGATCGCACAAATGTGATCCTAAAAAACCCGCTGCTCCGGTAATAAGTATTCTTTTCATAATGATTTTATTGAACCTTTTGTTTTTGCTAATTACTGCAAATATGCACAAATGTAAAATATCTGATCTTTTAAATTGAGAAAAAATATTACTAAATTATTAGAATTAGTTTTTTTGTTCATTATTATCTGCTTTATTCTATTTTTACCAAACTAAATTTTATTTGTTTTGAAAGTTGTACATGTTGTTGAAGCACTTGAAGGCGGCGTTTATAGTTATTTTAAAGATTTATCTGCTTTCTTTGGAAATCAGGAAAACGTCCTGACTACTATTATATATAGTGGCAATAGAAAAGGTATTGATCCTTTAAAAGTAAAATCTGACTTTTCAATTGGAGTTAACTTGATTCAGATTAGTATGGAACGTGAGATTTCACCATTTCAAGACCTAAAATCTATTTTAAAATTAAAGAAAGAACTCAAGAAAATCAATCCTGACATCGTTCATCTTCATTCCTCAAAAGCAGGTGTTTTAGGTAGAATTGCATGTTTTTTCTTATTCAAAAAAAAGAAAATTTTTTATAGTCCTCACGGTTATGCTTTTCTAAGAACAGATATTTCAAACAGCTCAAGAAAATTATATGCAGCAATTGAAAAAAGTCTTCAGCTATTATTTGGAGGAATCATCGTTGCCTGCGGTGATACCGAATTTGAAATTGCAAAAAAAATTGGACTGTCAAAATTAATCCGAAATGGTGTCGACATACAAGAAATCCGACAACATTTTTCACCTCATCAAAACACAAAATTAACTGTTGGAATTTTAGGCCGGATAACGTCAGCAAGAAATCCTAAATTATTTAATGAAATTGCCTTAAAATTCACTGATTTTAATTTTATTTGGATTGGTGATGGCGAATTAAATCATTTAATTACCGCTCCAAACATTGAAATTAAAGGTTGGATTTTGGATAAAAGCATTGTTTTTAAAGAGTTAAACTCCATTGATATTTATCTTCAAACATCTGTATGGGAAGGTCTGCCAATTGCGCTATTAGAAGCAATGGTTTTAGAAAAACCAATTATAGCAACCAATATAATTGGCAATAAAGACATTGTTTTGCCCAATCAAACCGGATTTTTATTCGATGATATTGACGAATTAGATTCTTATTTTGAGATTTTAAAAAACGCTCAAAAGAGGCTTTATTTTGGTCAAAATGCCTTGAAAAGATGCAAAGAACTATTCGATAAAAATCAAAATTTTAAACAGCTTCTGGCTCTTTATCAACAATAGTTTCTTGTTGAAGCCAATAACTGGCGAAAATAGATGACCAAAAACCACTAAATGCAATTCCGTCAAAACGGATTAAAAAATCATCAGTTAGATTTGAAGTGAAAAAAATCAGAAAAAACGAAATTATGATTGCATTATTCAAATCGTAACCCAAATATCCAATGGTAAAAATATACAACACAACAACTAAAGGACCTAAAACTCCAAACTTTAATAAAAAATCAAGAAACTGATTGTGCGTTGGAAATTCATATTTTGCTAAAAAATTCTGATGAGTTTCTTTGTAAAATTTATTCAATTCGGGTTTTCCATCAGAAGCGCCAACGCCAAAAGGGAGGTTTTTTACAGACAATTCCCATGCTGATTTCCAGATAGATAAACGAGTTACAAAAGAATTGAAAACTTTAATTTCAGGATGATCAATTTCATCTAATTTCCCCACTTTATCCATGTATGCAAAAGTTGCTTTAGAATATTTCTCTTTCATGTATGGATTTTTTTGAACGAAGAAAAACAAAATTCCTGCTAATAAAATTAAAACCGTTATTGATGTTATTGCAATTTTTTTTAAGTTAAATTTGGATTTTATCTCTAAAAACAAAACAAGACCAAATCCCAGTAAAACATTTAGTAATGCCATTCTCGTGTTTACCAAAAGCACGAAGAAAAATGATAAAAGGAAAATAATTAATTGGCTTATTTTTAGCATCGTTTTATCATTTTTTTGAAAGCTGTAGAAAACGAAGTACAACGCACAAATAGAAACAAATGCCAAATGCATATTTAAGGCCGGAGCATGAATGCCAATACTGTCTGCAAATTGATATCCCATTTCCCATAAATCGATTCCGTTAAAATATTTATTAAATAATTCAGGATAAACAAGAATAAATCTAACAAAGAAAAACAACATTAAAAGCGTTGTTACAATACTATAAATCTGAATTAATATTAGAAATTTTATACGTTGAAAATTACCAATAATAAAAATAGGAAATAGCAATAAAGAAGTACTTTTTTCTATTGCTTTTAGTCCTTTTGAAAAAGAATCGTTATTCCAAAAAAGCAATAATTCCAGTAAAATTGGTGAAGCAATACAGGTTATTAAAATGAGTGCTGTTTTGGAAAATTTAAGTTTTCGGACAAAAATCAAATTAAAAACTCCAAACAAAATAATGAGCAACGAACACGGTTTTCTGAAAATCATCGCAATGGCGATCAAACACAGAAAAATATGGAATATTTTATTGAAGTTCTTTTCGGAAATGTTCATAGTACAAAGCAAAATAAATTAATGGAAAAACACCTATTTTATGTCGGACAGCTGTACCTAAGTCAGGTTCGAATAAGCCTTGCACAATAAAAAAAGAAAAAAGAATTAATAAAACCATCAGCTCTTTTGCATACTTTTTTCTGTCTTTTAAACATTTAGAAAAACGAACTAATAAAATGTAAAACAATAAAAGCTGCCAAATTATAAACGATATAATTTGCGGAGAAAATAGATGTTTTAAACCGTTTACCGGAACGTTAACAGTAAAAAATCCATAAAATATACTAACCATTTCTCCGTACCAGGTATCTGTTTTTATTGGAGAAACAATCATAGAATTGGCATCAGCAGATCCTATTCGACTATTATTTACCAATTCACGGCTAATTTCGGAAAGATACCTTCCTTTAATAACACCATGGCTGAATGATAAAAAAAAGGCAATCAATAAACCATAAAAAATTGTCGTTACGGTTTTGTTTTTAAAGCTTATTAGACTCAGCAAATACATTCCGCCGCCAATAATAGGAATCATTGCAAAATACGGACGAAAAATTAATCCAAAAAACAGCAACATTAAAGTGGTATATATAATTGTTTTCTTTAGCGAAACCTCATCATTTATACACATAAAAACAATTGGTGCAACGTATAAAAAAGTAATAAATTCTTTCGATGGCATTGAGATAAAAATAGCCATCATTAAAATTGCTATATAAACCAAAATGTTCTTGATGTTTAGTTTTTCGAAGTTGTCCGGAATTCCAATTTTGTATAAAACATACATCAAAACAGGAAACTGAATTAAGGCAATTACAGGAAAAGGTAAATAACGAAAACCTGAAATTTTATAAAGCAAAATCGAAACTGGGTAACTCCCAAGATATCCAGTTATGTTTCCTTTATCATAAACTATAATTGCTGTATCGTAAAAAAACCGTGGAGGCAAAACAAAAAAAGCTACAAATGCAACAACCAAATTGGCCATCGCAATAAGTAAAAACGCTGCGGTGCTTTTTTTAATGTTTTTCTGCATACTTAATTTATTTTAAAGCTCTGTATTTCTTGAACAAAATTGTTTTAATTCTATATCCGTTCAAAAAAAGTATTAATGCTTTGAAAGGCAAAAATTGATAAAATTTCACAACCTTATCTACTCTTATGTTTCGTTTTCTCTGAAGCAAATACTTCCAGGAAAGTATGTCGTTCCAAATGTTACTTCTTATTTTTGAAGATAGTACGTAAAAATCTTTTAAAATTACAACATAATTAAAAGCCCAATAATTTTCTATCGCCTGATTTATACTTTCTGAATTTGATTTTGGTGCATTTAAACCATTTTTCACCATAAAATAAACATCTTCAATATGTTTTTCGGTTATATTCGTAGTTATAGATCCTTTTCTAACCTGACGATAGATGTAAAATGATTTTGAATAAATACTAAAAGTGTCAATATAATGCATTAATCTGGCACACCATTCAATATCCTCTGATTTTCTTCCTAACGGAAAAAACAACTTATTATCTATCAAAATTGATCTTCTGATAACTTTATCCCAGGCAGAAGCAACAAATAAATCATAATAAACCAAGTCAATTACATAATCATCAAATTTTCCTTTTTTTTCTTTTATAAATCGCTGATTATGCTTGCAAATCACATCTTTCTCAGCAAAAAAGCGGCTTTCTTCATGAATAATCAAATCTGGATCAAATTCTTTTATTAGATTATTTAAATCGTTTAAAACATAATTTCCTATCCAGTAATCATCGCTGTCCGTAAAAATAATATAATCTCCTTCTGATTCATTTAGACCTCTATTTCTAGCATCAGATAAACCTCCATTTTCTTTGTTAATTAATTTAATCTGAGAGAAATCTTTATGGTATTTTTGACAAATTTGAAAAGACGAATCTGTAGAACCATCATTAACCAAAACAATTTCATATTTAGAGTATGTTTGGCATAAAATACTATCTAAACATTGATTTAGATAATCCTCAACATTATAAACGGGAATAATAATGCTAAAAAAAACAGCTTCCTCATGAATACTCACTTCCTTCATTATTAATTCAAAAAAACTATTATTTTATCTTTTTTATAAATAATTATTGCAACCATACAATTCCAGAAAAAAGAGCTCGAAACAAATGCAATAGCGGCACCATTCATTCCGTAAATTGGAATTAAAAATCGATTTAGTATAAAATTAATTATTACAGCGATTATTAAAATAAGCTGAAAAGCATGTTGTCTTCCCGTCATATTTAAATAAACAGGTGTTGAGCCAAATACCGAACAAATACCCTGACCAATAATTAAAATTAAAAAAGCATTTTTTGCAGCAATATACTGATGTCCAAAAAAAGACAAGACATATTCAGAAAAAACACAAAGTAATAAAATTACAGGAAACGTAATTCCAAAAATTAATCGAACAGCGTTTCTTGTCACTTTCTTTAGATTATTCATTTCTTGGCTTGAAAAATACTCTGCTATTTTGGCCGATATTGTGATGTTTACAGTTATAATTATTACCGAAACAATCGTCATTATTTTGACTCCAACGGAATAAAAAGCGACAGTTTCATCGTTTCTGTATTTTTTTAAAAACATAATATCAAAAGACATTAATAAAAACATCGCCATTCCGCTGATCGCAATTGGGTAGGATTTTAAAAAGACTTCTTTATGCGAAATCTTTTCCGGTTTTATTGCCTCATTCATTTTGCGAAAATAACTAAAAAGTAATATCGAACTAAAAATCGATAATACTACAAACCCAAGCAAAAAAACATCAACCATATAGATTTCCTTGTTCCAATAAAACAATGCGATTGAACCTAAAATTAGGGGAATATATTTAAGAATATTTCGGAACAATTCAGCTACATATAATTTGTCTAAAGCTCTAAAAACTTCAGTATTTAAAGTTGAAATTCCATAAAAAAATAAAGTAGCCGCCCCTTTTAAAAGTAAATTATAAACCTCATCATCAGCAAAGTAATCATTTATTGTTTTTTCATCAATTGCAAAAATAATAATTAAGCTCAAGAATGAAGTCACAAAAAGCATCGCGACCATTTTGGCATATATTTTTTTTAATTCCTCAAACTCATTTTGGCTGATTAAATGTCCTTTGAAATATAAAATAGACTGATCAAAACCCAGTAAACAAATGCTTCCGATTGCTAGAAGAAAAGAACGGACAAAATCATATTGACCCACTAATTTTGGTGTATATGATTTCGTTAAAAAGATTGTAAATCCAAATAACAGAAGCACTCCTAAAATTCGTAAAAACAAAGTACTTAAACTTTGTTTTAGAAATAGGTTTTGAGAAAATTTTTCAAAGATGTTACTCGTTTTCAATTGGATTTTTTGCGTTAAAAATATCGTTTTTAAACTTTGCTAGCTTTCGATTTTAAAAGTTGTTTTCGATAAAATTTCTGAAACAAATGAATCAAAACAAAAATAAAAATGAAGAAAATTGGAAATAAAAATTTAAAATTTTCGCTTGTAATTTTAGTGTTATTGATGTTTAAAGTTGCGTTAATTTCTTTAATTGTCTTGTCGTAATTCATCAGTTTCAATCTGTTTTTTCCTTGATCAACAATTAAATACTGTTTTGTTTTTATAACATCATTCAACTGGGTATTCTCATTGTAATACACCAATTTATCGTTTTTAGATCCACTTTTTACCGTGTTTGAAAAGCTTTTTAAAATCTGGTTAATTTGAAAAATAATGGAGTCGTTTTGAACTATTTGCTGCTGCAGGTTTTTAAACTCTGTCTTTTGAAGTCCACTAAAATATTCTGAACTATTTAAGTATTTCAGCAACGGTTCAACAATGTCTTTTTCATCTATAATTTTGTTTGATACAAACGAAATAGTGTGAAAAGTATAATTTTTACTCGTTACATTATCCTCTAAAACTTTTTTGACTTCTCCAACCTCAGCCATTAATTTAATAAGCTCAAAATTTTGCTCTTTGTCTTCAATAAATTTATAGACATCGGCGATTGGTTTTATTTCAATTTTTTTGATTGTTTTGGGATGAGAAAATCCAACAACATTTTTCAAAAAAACCGTGTCCCCAGTAGCAATTTTAGATTCGATTAAATCAATTTTAGAATAAAGATAATCAACGCTACCAAAATTTGGCGTTACAATTAGGTGGTTTTGAAATGATTTTTTATTTGAGTCTAAATACCATCCCAATCCTAATCCGAGGACAATTAAAAACATAACAATAAACCAGTTTCTAACAAAAAACTGAATTGATCTAAAAATAAAAAAATTTATTCTATCGAAAAAACTGCCTATGCTTCTGGAAAGTTGGAAAATATCTATTTCCTGTTCATCATTACTTTGTGGTACTTTTGTACTCATTTCTTAATCTATTTTATATTGAAAATCTGTTCTAATATTTTAATCGTTATCAAATAAGTAGGCTTTACGCCAGTAGTCCCAAGTCCTCCAGAAGCCAAAGTACTTCCTGTTTCCAGTGGATTATCCGATGCATAATATGCGTATCTCACTTTGATATCATGTGGTACGCTTTTTCTGATTTTGGAAGCCGATTGAATCGCTTTTTGATAGTATGAACCTTCCATTTCCAGACCAATAACGCCCCAAGTCGATTCGTGGAAGAACTTTAATAAATCTCGATTTTGCAAAGACGTTCCTAGAACTGTAACCATTGGTCCAGCAAAAACAGCAATGTCATTGCCATCAAACATGTCTGCTGTTAATTCATTTTCGAAGAAATAATTGTCTGCCGTTCCTTCGTTAATGTGGGCATTCGGAATCATAATATCTCCTTTTCCACCTTCAAGGATTCCCGCTTTCCCCATAATCGAAACCGATTTTACATTAAGTAAGATTTCTTTTTTATAGGGTTTTAACAACTCGTCTATTGTTTCATAAGCTTGTTCCCCAAAGGCATAATCCATCACAATAAGCACTGGTTTTTTCTCTTCTAAATTGGCCTTTGGAAAAGATGTTTTGGACCATTCAATTTTGGCTGTGTCAAAAATTTGAACATCTATATTGGTTCCTGACGTATCGGGTAAAAAAATCATTCCTTGTTTCAGGGCAACTGCTTCCACTTGATTGCGAACTTCATGCGCTCCCGATTTGCTCAGTTCTTCATAAATAAAAAAATCAGACTTATCCTTGAATTTTGTTTTCAAAATAGGAGTGGCAAAAATTGAATTCATGACCGAGTGCATATTGGCACTAATCACGTGAATCGGTCTATCCAAAAGCTGATTGGCTTTCAAAACTTCCTTGATGTTCGTTGCCCAAACTTCCCCGTGGATATGGTGTCCCAAACGCTCTCTTAAAATAGGACTGAACGTTATGGTTCTCTTATTGCTGTCAATAACTTCTTCTATAGCCAATTTTCCCAACCAATAAATCACGTGTAAAAAACGATCGGGTGCTGCTTCGCTTCCAAAAGCATCATATATATCCAAAACTTCTTCGAAAGTTCTGCCTAAAATATTGGCCGCATGAGAAATAGCCTTCTCTTTTTCTACCAAAATCAATTTTTTACTTTGGGATACTGCAATTTCCAGTTTTGTCCAATCACGGGAAACCTCTCCGGCATCATCCAGTAAAACTCTGTTTCTAATTTTGTGCGATTCGATAAAAATAAAGGTCAAATGCGTCAAAATATCATAAATATCTGATCGACCACGAGTGATCTCCACATTCATTTGCTCCTCATCAATTCGGTAACAATTGCGGCGTCTTTTTGGTGGCACTATCGCTTTGAAATGCGATTTGGAATACCCTTCATCCGAGGTTAAATTAATAAAACGGCACTCCTCAATTCCTACCGGAAGACGTTCTATAACATATAAAAGCCCGTTTAATTCTACTTTTTCTTCGGCAATATTTCCATAGATTTCAGGTCTTAAAGCCAATAATGCTTCTCTTAAAGTATCACCGGAAATCCCCATAGGTTTATAAAATCCTCTATTGAAAAGATGGCGCATCGTGATGTACATTTTTTCAATAGCCGCCGATGATTCTTGTGCTCTAGATCTGGATATATTTTTAGTCTCTTTCATTTTTAGATTCTTTTATACGCTCAAATGTATCATTTTTATTTTTGGTTTAAAACACTTACAATGCTCCTGTCATTAGAAAGTCTCGGAATTTTATTCTGCCCTCCCAATTTCCCTATGGATTTCATATAGTCCTGAAAACCGTTTTTGGCCACTTTGGTAATAACTAGTTTCTTTAAAACATGACCAACAATCAAATCGTCGTAGTAAATATTTTGTTTACGCATAGCATTGTCTAGCGCTTCCGCAAAAGTGTTACTGTCCTCAGGTTCGTTCTCAAATTCGATAAACCATTCATGATACGGCAATCCTTCGGATGGTGTGATTTGTGGTGCCACCGTAAACTCATTTACACTAACGTTTGTGCCTTCCATCGCTTGCTGCAAAGCACATTCGACTTCTTTCCCAATGACATGTTCTCCAAAAGCCGAAATATAATGCTTGATTCGGCCTGAAACAATAACACGATAAGGCTTTAAAGAGGTAAACTGAACGGTGTCTCCAATATTATAACCCCAAAGTCCAGCATTGGTCGAAATAATCAAAACATAGTTTACGCCCAATTCCACTTCACCAATAGTATATCGTTTTGGGTTTTCGGTTAAAAAGTCTTCGCTTTTTATAAATTCGTAAAAGATTCCAGAATTCAGCAACAGTAACATTCCCTTTTCTTTCTGGGAATCCTGATAGGCAAAAAAACCTTCGGACGCTGGAAACAATTCGATGCTATCAACTTTACGGCCAATAAGATTTTCGAATTTAGCTCTGTAAGGCTCATAGTTAACGCCTCCGTAAATAAAAAGATTGAAATTCTTGAAAATCTCGCCAACTGGCTTACTCGCTCTTTGCTGTAGTTTTTCAAAGTACATTTGCACCCAAGATGGAATTCCCGAAATCACGGTCATGTCTTCATTTATAGTTTCCCCAACGATAGCATTTACCTTGGTTTCCCAATCTTCAATACAATTGGTTTCCCACGAAGGCAGTCTGTTCTTTTGCAGATATTTTGGAACAAAATGCGCCACAATTCCAGACAATCGTCCCAGTTTTATTCCATATTTTTCTTCTAGTATAGGGCTTCCCTGCAAGAAAATCATTTTGCCGTTTACAAAATCGGCATTTTTGGTTTCATGTATGTAAAGCAAAATTGCATTTCGTGCGGCTTCAATATGATGCGGCATTGAGTCCTTTGTCAGCGGAATGTACTTGGCTCCCGAAGTTGTCCCAGATGTCTTGGCAAAATACAATGGTTTCCCTTTCCAAAGTATGTTTTCTTCCCCTTTTACCACTCTATCGACATAAGGTTTTAATCCTTCGTAATCCCGAATGGGAACTTGATTGGCAAAATCTTGATATGTTTTTATTTGGTCAAAATGGTGGTCTTTTCCAAATTGAGTTTGTTTTGCGTCTTGTATTAAATTTAAGAAAACAGCTTTTTGGGTGTCAGCAGGAGAATTGGCCCAAGCCTGTGTCTTTTTATATATTATTTGTGCAAATAATTTTGCGGCAACCGATTTTATTGACATTCTATTGGGCTTTGTTTTTGGAATTTATTTTGTTTTTGGAATTTCCCTTTTGAGATTGAGAATCTGCTTTTTCTTCCTCATTCACTCTTTTTCTCAATTCAGTTTCATTTTCCGAAGGAGACAAATCTACTGGTTCCCTTGCTTCATCAGTAGCCGAAAGTATGGAATCTTTACTAAATTTGGCATATTCTAATTCGCCGTTCAATACTTTCTGAATTGATTTTATATAAGCTTCATTTTTCTTCAAAGCTGTCGAAAGTGAATCAGATTTTAAAGCTAGCACTGTGGCATTTTTTTTTAACTGAGAAGAAGAATATCCTGGAATGAATTCTCTTAAAGGCGTAAAAGCAATCAATACAGTTGTAATCGAAATTAAGAAAATTGCACCCAATGAAAGGGAAACAAAAACACTCATAATATTCAATTTAAAAGAAAAAATTTCCTCAAAAGTTTCTTCATTCAAAATGATCAATCGGTTTTTGATTAATAATCTGTCAAAAAACTTCTTCTTTTTTAACTGCTTATTGGACATGATATTTGTTTTTAATCACAAATATAACAAATTAAAACGTTGCCAGCACTAGGCTCTTTTAAGCTGTTGCATTACTGACCATACTATTTTATAAAATATTTAACGCTGTCAAAAGCAAATAAATCAGTCAAAATGAATGTCTATTAAGTTATTCTATATACATTTGCACACTAGATTCATTACAAATTTGCTACGGCATTAAATATTCAATCATGGGAAGATTTGGAGTTACAGAAATCCTTGTTATATTAGCAATCGTTTTATTACTTTTTGGAGGTAAAAAAATTCCAGAATTAATGAAAGGTTTAGGAAACGGCATTAAAGAATTTAAAAATGCGTCTAAAGACGAACAGCCAGCGGACAAAAAAGAAGAACAAACAAAATAAGAATTATCTAAATTCTAATTTTATAAATTCCAATATTTTAATGGATTTTGGAATTTTTTTTACATAAAAAAAGGCTTTTCAATTGTTGAAAAGCCTTTTTTATGACAAACAAAATTAACTAGTTTTTATATGTTACTCCCATGTCTTCAATGGAAAAATGATCCGTTAACAGATGCAGTAAATGATCTCTCAACTCAATATATTCGGGAGTTTTTACAATTTCGATTTTATTTCTTGGTCTTGGTAAGTTTACCGTTACAATTTCTCTAATGGTCGAAGCAGGACCATTATGCAAAACCACGATTCGGTCAGACAAAAACAGTGCTTCTTCAATATCGTGTGTAATCATCACGATGGTTTTCTCTCTGTTATTCAGATTCCACAATTTCAAAACTTCCAGCTGCATAGAGCCTTTCGTCAAAGCATCCAATGCTCCAAAAGGTTCGTCCATCAACAATACTCCAGGGTTAATGGCAAAAGCTCTCGCAATGGCAACTCTTTGTTTCATTCCTCCCGAAAGCTGTCCGGGCAGTTTATCTTTGTGCTGGAAAAGATTAACCATTTTGAGGTTCTTGATCACGATTTCGTGTTTCTCGGCTTTGGAACAATTCATAACCGAATCTACCGCCTGAAAAATATTGTTCTCCACCGTCAGCCAAGGCAATAACGAATAGTTTTGAAAAACGATTCCACGATCCGGTCCCGGTCCTTTGATGTTTTTATTGTCTAATACTACCGATCCGCCCGTTGGGGTAAGCATCCCTCCTATCGCGTTCATAATGGTTGATTTTCCACAGCCCGAATGCCCAATGATGGATATTATTTCCCCTTTTTTGATCGAAAGGTTTATGTCTTTTACTGCAGTGTATTTTCCTTTTGGAGTTGGAAAAGAGATTTCTAAATCTTTTATTTCTAAATAGCTCATGGAAGTTTTGTTTAAGATTGTTTAAAATTTAATGGTAAAAGTTTAAAGTTGTTTAATGGTTTAACGTTTCTGTGAACTAAGCTTAAGTTTTTCAACTATATTAAACTTTTAAACAACTTTAAACCTCTAAACTATTTTAGGCTTTATACGATACTTTATTTTCAATCATTGTAAAAAATCCATCAAAAATAATTCCCACAAATCCGATAATGATGATGGCCGAAATCACTCTTTCTAAGCTCAGTGCATTCCAGCTATCCCATACAAAAAATCCGATTCCTGCACCGCCTGATAACATTTCTCCGGCAACAATTACCAGCCAAGCTACGCTGATGCTCAAACGCAATCCCGTGATGATGTGTGGCAAGGTATATGGAAAAACAACTTTGGTTAGATACCTCCATTTTGAGAAACCAAAAGCCTTAGCTACATTTTTATGATCCTGCGGAATTGTACTCACTCCGAAAGAAGTGTTAATCAATGTCGACCATAACGAAGTAATAAACACAATGAATATGGTTGCCAAACCTGTGTCTTTGAAAACTACCAAGCCAATAGGAAACCAAGCCAAAGGTGAAACCGGTTTTAAGAACTGAACAATAGGATAAAACACTTTTTTGAAAAAAGAACTGGCTCCAATCAAGATTCCGAAAGGGATTGCAAATAAAGAACCAAAACTAAATCCTAATAAAACGGTTTTTATGGAAACAAACAATTGCAGTCCAATTCCTTTGTCGTTTGGACCGTAATCATAAAATGGATCGCTTAACATTTCATATAATACTTTCAAAGTAGCCGTTGGTCCCGGAAGCGCTTCTTTAGTATAAAAACTTAATACACTCCAAAATCCGCAAAAAATAGCCAGTCCAATACAAGCAAACACAATTGATTTTGCTTTTTCTAAAATATAACGTGACGCTTTTTTAAGGCTTTTTTTCTTAATTACTTTACCAAAAGTGTTAAGAAGAGAATAGCTTCCTGCTATCTGATCTTGTTCGATTGTTACTGTAGTTGAATTTGACATGATAATAGATTTTAATTTTATTTTTAATATTTGTGTTTAAAGCGGGTGTTTACTATCTCTATTGTTACTACGAAGTACTAATAGTATTGGTACAACCTACCTCTTTTATTGGTACGTCCTACTAATAGTATTGGTACGTCCTACCTCTATTATTAGTACGTCCTACTAATAGTATTGGTACGTCCTACCTCTTTTATTAGTACGTCCTACTAATAGTATTGGTACGTCCTACCTCTTTTATTAGTACCTCCTACTAATAGTATTATTACGACCTACCTCTTTTATTAGTACTTCCTACTAATAGTATTCGTACGGCCTAGTTCTTTTTTTGGTATTTACCACCCCTCTTCTACGGATTTCAATACGATGTTATCCACAGAGTAGAGCAAAGAGGCATAGCATTCGAAATAGCCCCACCAAACATTTTAACGTTTCACCACTTTCAAATATGCTGATGGATTTGCAGAGTTGAAAACTGTTTTGTCCATTGTAAGCGAGAACGGTTTCATATCGTCAGTTGGGATTTTAATTTTCATGCTTTTGGCTACTTCTTCGTATAAATCCTGAAGAATTAATTTATCGGCTATCGCTTGATAATTTGGTTCTTCTTTTAAGTATCCAAATCGTACAAATTGCGCCATTGCCCAAATAGCGTATGATTTACGAGGATAGTTTACCGTTCCTCCTTTGTAAAAAAGCATGTAATCTTTGTCGTAAACTTCAGTTCCTTGATTACAACCCAAGTTATAATCTCCCATCAATCTTCCTTCGATAACATCGGCTGGAGCGTTTACATAAGGTGCTTTCCCAATGATAGCAGCCGCTTTCTTGCGATTAGCAGGATTATCCAGCCAGATGCAGGCTTCCAGAATTGCTTTCATGACTTTCTTTAAATCTTCTCGACGGGTTGCACTGAATTCTTTGTTGACAACCAACGCTTTTTCCGGGTGGTCTTTCCAAATATCCTGAGAAGCAATTTGAGTAAAACCAATTCCTTGTTTTACAGCAACACCGCCCCAAGGTTCACCCACGCAGTATCCATCCATATTTCCTACTTTCATGTTGGCAACCATTTGCGGAGGCGGAATCGTAATGATTTTTACCGCTTTTTGATTTAATCCTGCCAATGACATCCAGTTTCTCAACCATAAATCGTGAGTTCCGCCAGGGAAAGTCATTGCAAAAGTTACTTCTTTTTCGGCTTTCAATTTAGCTGCCACTACAGGAGTTACTTTATTCATTTGTTTGAAACCTACTTTTCCGCAGAAATCATTAGAAAGCGTAATTGCTTGTCCGTTTACGTTAAGCATCATTGCGATTTTCATTTCAGATCCTGCTTTCCCGCCTACTCCTGTGTACACTGAAAAAGGCATCGTGTAAAGGCAGTGAGCACCGTCCAATTCACCTGTTAAGATTTTGTCGCGGACATTTGCCCAAGAAGTTTCTTTGGTTACTATAACCTCAACGCCGTATTTTTTGAATAAACCCAATTCTTTGGCCATTACAATTGGTGAACAATCGGTCAAGGGAATAAAACCTAATTTGATTGGATCATTTGCAACGGGCGGTTTTGGATTTGGATTTGTTTTGAAAGAAGAGAACAAAACCACGCACACTGCCAACATCGAGGCCGTAAAAAGTGTACTTATATGTTTTTTAGTCTGTATCATTTTTTTAGTTTTTAAAGATTCGCATCAATTATTTTTTGTTCAAAAAGTTTGGTTTAATATTCACCATCACGTAAGCCCATTGTGGCGTTAAATTTGCATTGGTAACATTTTTAACTTGTGCTGATGCCATTGAATTAGTAGCTTTCATTATGGAGTAACCTGCTTCTATATTGATCATTTTGGTCATATTGTAGGACATTTTTAGGTCAACTTCTGTTCCTAAATAGCTGGTTTGTTTTCCTCCTGCTCCATTAGATAAAGAGTTTGCAGATTCAAATCCGTGTATATCAGCAAAAAGAGTCAGGTTGTCTTTCAAGTTATATTTGGCTTTCAAAAAGTAATTTAACAGACCTTGTGCGCCAAATCCGCTTGGGGCATAGAAGTAATCCATAGTTCCCCAAAACTTGTGTGGTGTCCCGTAAAGAGGGTCAAACTGATTGTTTTCGGAAGTTGCTGTAACTGCTTTTGTACCGTCGTTTCCTGATAAATAATCAACTCCAGGCCCTACAAATAATTTTCTGCCCACTTGTAAAGTAGTTGTTACCGAAGCCAAATTACTGCTCAGACTGCGACCATTTTTATCGTGTCCAAATTGATGGTAAACACTTCCTTCAAATTTCAATTTTCGGGTTGCATTCACATTATAGTAGAAACCAGTAGTGTTGCGGGTCCAGATTCCCTGCTCATTTACTTTGGTAACCACTGGCGGAGTTCCTGAAGTTACATTGGTATATTTATTGAAATTATCGCTTAAGAATAAAAAGGAAATGTCCCCAAAGAAAAACTTCTTCGCTACATACAAATATTCTAAGGATTTATAATTGGTTCCCAAACCATTCGTTCCAGCGGTATAACCAGATGTTGCGGCTGGCACTCCATTATAAATTGTTCCGGCCAACAATTCTTTGTTTTGATTGAATGCAGCTCCAAAATCGGCTGTCCATCCTTTGTTAAAATATTTCAAGACAACGGCATCATGGTAACGAGCTTGCTGTAACCAGTCAAGAGCTCCAATAACCTTTTGGTCATCATACGAAATCTCCTGACGTCCAATTTTTAAAGACAAATTTTGAATGGTACTAGTAGTATCCACCAACATAATTTCACCCCAAGCTTCGTGCAATTGTATTCCATTATTCTCAGCAGTCGTTACTCTGTTAATTGTTGAAGCATCCTGCCCCCAAACATGAACATCCTGAACAGCTGCAAAAAATTTGAATCTGTATCCTGTAAATCCAACATTCAATCTAGTTCTTTGTGAAGTAAATACAGCAGCCTCCATATCTTTGGCCTGCAAAGTACTGTATCCATCTCTGAATTCTGTTCTTGGTCTGAACTGTCCTGTTGCAGTCAGCTGCGCATTTGATGTATTATAACCAAACAATGTAACAGCCAAACCTAATAATATAGATTTCGAATTCTTCCCTTCTTTTAAAGCTTTTATTTTTTGTATTGTAGTTGTAATCTTTTGCATGATAAATAGGTTTCGATTAGTATGAAACAAATATACATACGTATTAATACTTACGTATTTGTTTTTTACAGTCCGAAACCTCTTTTTTACACAGAAAAAAAATTTATGAAAACAGCTTAATAACTGCGTTTACGCAAATAATTTTCGTAAACCCTTATATTTATTAACACTAACCAACACTTAGTTTTCCAATAAAACCATACTTAGTTTAATACCAAAAAAATATTTTCTCCCAAATATCCCGAAAAAGACATTTATTTCCATAAAAAAAGCCCCAAAAGGGCTCATTTAAATAATTATCATAACTAGAAAGTACTTATACGTACTTATGTTCCATAATTTCATTTTTCATTTTACCGATTTGCTGCAGCCCTATTTTCTTTCCAACGGTTTTAATTAATGTCTCTTTTTTCAAACTCGATATCACACGGGTTACCTGTTCCTCGGTGGTACCGGCAAAATCCGCTATCTCTTTTCTGGACAAATCAAGATTGATAAGATCATTAGTCTGGCCAAATTTTCTATGAATGTATAATAAGGTATCAATCACGCGCTCTCTCACGTTCATGTGCGCAATCTTCCTGATGTTGTTCTCGCTTTTATTCAATTCCTCGGCATAAAAAAGCATCATATCATACGTGAATTCAGGAACATTTTTTAAAATGTCTATCATCACTTCGTTATTAAAATTACACAAAACCGTATCTTCCAAGGCATAAGCCCCTATCAAATACCGATTGCTAGTACCAAAACCCCTGAAACCAACCGTGTCCCCATTCGTCGTAAACCTAACAATCTGTTCCCTGCCGTTAATACCCGTTTTCACCGTTTTCACCTTACCTTTTTGCACAAAATAAAGACCCTGAATGGGCGCTCCCTCAATAATAAACTGCTGTGTCTTCTTGCAGGTAAAACTGTGTTTTTTCTCTATATAATTTTGCATGTTAGGCAAATGAATATGCTTTTTGATAAAACAATTTTCATTGCTGCAACTGTTGCATATGGCTTGATTATCTTTCATCTTTGCTCATTGTTGTGTGTTTTTAGTTCTTGAGACATTCAAAACCAAATGATAGAATCTGTAAAATATACTGTAACTATCTTTATTTGAAGTAAATGTATGGGTTTTTCACAATAATCGATAATTTAAACCAGTTGCCCAATCGGCAAATCAGCTTAGAAAAAGAGCCTGTTTTTAAGCATTTTTTATAAATGAACTTCAAAAAATGATGCTAATTATCATTTCATTTACTTGGAGCAGTTACTTTTTAGATATTCGCAATTCTTTACAAATAAGTACAAATACGTATTTTTGTATGATTTGTAGTTTTTTACTTAAAAAAATCAGTTATTCATTACAATGAAACCCAGATTTTCAAGTTTTAATAAATTTAAAAATCGCCTTATTCCAAGTAAAGATTAGACTAAATCTAAATACTTTAAAGTTTTTATTATTTTTGGTTTTTATAAGGTTTTTACAGTTATATTCGCCTCGTTTAACTAAAACCATATATTATGAAAAAAATTTTACTGTCATTAATTACACTTATTTCCTTTACGTTTACAAATGCACAATCAAAAGAAAAAGGAACTTTTGAAATTACGCCAAAAATAGGATATTCCTCCTTTAACGAAGTAAATGAAGGTGATAGTACTAACTCTACTACAGGAGTGCCATTTGGAGCAACTGCCGATTACTATCTTAATAACAGGTGGAGTTTGCGTTCTGGATTGCTTTTCGACAAAATGGGAGGTGAATATATTGCTGAAGGAAAAGCATACGAAGATAAATTAAACTATTTAACTATTCCTTTAAATGCAAACTGGCACTTTGGGAGTACCCGAAAATGGAATTTAAATTTTGGATTTAGTCCCTCTTTTTTAGTAAACGCTGAAGTAAATGGTATGAAAGTTCCTGACAATATTATAGAATCTTTTCAATTAGGATTTACTTATGGAATAGGCTATAAAATAGAAGTTAATGAAAAATTTGGTATATTAATTGACTGGCAAGGTTTTGCAGGTGTAACCAATATTAATAAAATTACTAACGACAATATTTCAAATTCTGGCAGCAGTTTTAATGTTGGCGGAGTTATTGAGCTTTAAAAAATTTATGAGAAACATAAAAAAACGGGGTTTGTATTAAATGAACCCCGTTTTTTTATTTAAATTACCATCGTCAGCTGAATCCGTTTCCTGTCCTCATCAACTTCCACAACTTTTACGGTAACGTGTTGATGCAATTTCACCACTTCGTTCACATCGCTCACAAAACCGACTTTGAGTTGGGAAATATGTACCAATCCGCTTTCTTTAACTCCAATGTCAACAAAACAGCCAAAATTGGTAATATTATTGACAATTCCTGGCAGGATCATGCCTGTACGAACATCTTTTATTGATTTTACATTCGGATCAAATTCAAAAACTGTGGCTGATTTTCTTGGGTCTAATCCTGGTTTTTCAAGCTCTTTTATAATGTCTTTCAAGGTCAAAACCCCAATATCGGGAGTAATGTAATTTTCGGGTTTTATCAAAGCCGTTTTTTCTTTATTGGCAATAAAATCATTTACCGAAAGTTTTAAATCTTTCGCCATTTTCTCCACAATCGAATATGCTTCGGGATGCACAGCCGAATTATCCAACGGGTTTTTAGCATTCGAAATTCGGATAAAAGCAACTCCTTGTTGGTAGGCTTTATCACCCAAACGAGGTACTTTTTTGAGTTGTTTTCTGTCGGTAAATGGACCATTTTCAGAACGATAAGCCACAATGTTTTCGGCCAGCTTCTCTCCTATTCCACTCACATAACTCAACAAATGCTTGCTTGCCGTGTTGATGTTTATTCCAACCGAGTTTACGCAACGAATCACTGTACTATCTAGTTCTTCCTTTAGTTTATTTTGGTCCACGTCGTGCTGGTATTGTCCAACGCCAATTGCTTTTGGGTCAATTTTTACCAATTCTGCCAACGGATCTGAAAGTCTTCTTCCAATTGAAACCGATCCACGAACCGTAACATCATAATTCGGAAATTCCTCTCTCGCAATCTTCGATGCCGAATACACCGAAGCTCCTGCCTCTGAAACGATAAAAACCTGAACCGGTTTGTCAAAAGCAATTTTCTTGATAAAGAACTCGGTTTCTCTAGAAGCGGTTCCGTTTCCAATAGAAATCGCATCTATTTGATATGCATTGACCATCGAGCGGATTTTTTTTATCGACATTGTTTCCTCCTTTTGCGGAGCGTGCGGATAAATGGTTTCGTTATACAGCAAATCGCCTTTCTCGTCCAAACAAACTACTTTACAGCCTGAACGAAATCCTGGATCAATGGCTAAAATCCGTTTTTCTCCCAATGGTGGTGCTAACAACAACTGTCCCAAATTATTCGCAAATACCTGAATCGAATTAGCATCTGCTTTGGCTTTGGCTTCTTGTAACGTTTCATTCGAAATCGCAGGATTCAGCAAACGTTTATAACTGTCCTCAATCGCCAATTGAATGTGTGGCGTTGTGCTGTTATCTCCTTTTATGATTAATTCATCAATAATATCGTAAGCATCATCCAGCTCCACATCAACTTTAAACTTGATAAAACCTTCGTTTTCGGCACGCATAATAGCAAGCAATCTGTGCGACGGTGCTTTGGTCAGCGGTTCTGCCCATTCAAAATACTGATTGAATTTTTGGGCGCCTTCCTCATCTTTTTTGGATTTAACCACCTTTGTTGTGATTGTCGCCTTGCGTTCAAACAAACGTCTGAGTTGTTTTCTAACGTAAATATTTTCATTGATCCATTCGGCGATAATATCCCTTGCGCCTTGCAAAGCTGATTCTTCATTGATTACATTTTCATTCAGATATTGTGTCGCCAAGAAATCAACATCGTCCTTGCTTTGCGCCATAATAATCTTAGCCAAAGGTTCCAATCCGTTTTCACGAGCGACATCGGCTTTGGTCCTTTTTTTCTTTTTGTACGGCAGATAAAAATCTTCCAATTCCTGTAAATCAAAACTTTGCTGAATTTTTTTATCCAATTCAGGTGTCAAAGCATTTTGTTCCTGGATAGATTTCAAAATCGCTTCCTTTCGTTTTACAATGACTTCATACTCTTTTTGAAATTTAGCAATTTGCTCAATAAAAACTTCGTCCAGGTTTCCTGTTTTATCTTTTCGATATCTCGAAATAAATGGAATCGTACAGTCTTCCTGTAATAACTGAACAGTGTTTTGGATATTAATTGTTGCTGTTGCAACGTACTTTGATATGAATTGTAAGTTCGTCATTGTAAATTTCTGTTTAAAAAGGAATCTTTTTTATTTGAAAAAAATGATGCTAAAATACTATCTTTAAATTTCAATTGAACTTCAATTATGATTTTATTATACACTTTTTTGGTCTTAAATATAATTGCTTTTGTTTTAATAGGGTACGACAAAAAATTGGCTCAAAAGAAGAAAATAAGAATTTCCGAAAAAACACTTTTAATGTGGGTGGCGATTGGTGGTACAATTGGATCATCGCTTGCGATGTCGATTTTTCGGCACAAAACAGCTAAAACAAGTTATTTGCTAAAATTTTTCGGAATTATTTCTCTCCAGTTTTTAATTATTATCTCTTTGTTTTATTTTGATTTCATATCATTATAAACAAAAAAAAGCCCAGTTTTTTAACTGAGCTTAAACTATATATTTGGTGCGAAGCACCCCGCGAATTTTTTTTATTGACAAGCGATTTTGTTCACCCTATTTTGATGTCTACCTCCTTCAAATTCAGTAGTTAAAAAAGTATCTACAATTTCAATTGCTTGTTCAATAGATGTATAACGAGCTGGAATACTTACAATATTAGCATCGTTATGCAAACGAGTCAAATAAGCAATTTCTTTAGTCCAGCACAAACCAGCACGAATTCCAGCGTGTTTGTTAACAGTCATTGCTATTCCGTTTCCGCTTCCGCAAATCACAATACCAAAATCAGCTTTTCCTTCCTCAACATCTGTAGCAACAGGATGTCCAAAATCCGGATAATCTACAGAGGCTTCTGTGTCTGTTCCATAATTAGTCACTTCATGTCCTTTTGATTCTAAATACTGAACAATTGCTTTTTTATAATCGGGTCCTGCGTGGTCGTTTCCTATTGAAATTTTCATTTTTTTTGTATTAGTTTTTGAACTGCAAATTTAACCAAAGTATTTTAGATAGCATACAAAAAAACTTTTCGCTTTATATTACTATTAGATTAATAAGTACAAGTGAAAATTAATTTTAGAATAATTTCTAAATCCTTGACTATAAGAGAATTTAGAGGTTATTAACAAATAAGGGTATTTGTAATAGTCTGTAAATCAATACACAGAATGTAATTAAAATGTTAATATTTTGTATTGTTAATAGCAAAACCTAACTAATTGATATTCAGTTAACCTTACGTTAACAAAAAATGTTTATAACTTTAGATAGAATATTAGAAGTTTTTTGAGTTTGTAAAGAAAAAATAAGTAATCCAAAACTGATATTAGAAATCCAAATAAAGTTTAGTTAATTTTTAGAAAAGTTATCAATACTTAATATTGGCTTTTCAACAAGAAAACAAAATTCACTTATTTACAATTTACATAATTTTTGAATTATTAACAGTTATTAACTAATCTTAAAAATACCCTCAAAACTAAATATTTAAGTATCAATATAGATGTTAATAACTCAATATAAAAACCTACAACTTCATTACAACACAATTTTTTAGAATTTTATAGCAACTATTAACAAGCTATAATAACCATAAATTTTTTAATTAAATTTAAATTTTCTTTTTGTTGTATTTAATATATGTTGACAACTTTGAAATTTCAAAACAAAAAAATTATTTGATTTTGAATTCATTTTATACAATAGAAAGTTTTGAATTCAAATTGTCGAGTATGTCTTGAACTTTTTCAAAATCATTTGGATGTACTTTGGGTTCGGTATATATTTCCAGTTGATTTTAAATATATAAAATTCTGACTTTTAAAATATATATTTGTATAAAAATTTATAAATAAAATTATATTATGAAGAAAATTTTACTTTTTATTTTGTTACCTATCGCAGGCTTTGCACAAAGTCAAATTGGTAATGATATATACGGAGATGCAGGAAATAATCAATTTGGCAGCAGCGTTGCTATTTCAGCAGATGGAACCATTTTTGCAAGCGGTGGCATTGGTTTTAATACAGTTAGAGTATATAAAAATGAAGGTGGTAGTTGGATACAGCTTGGAACAGATCTTAAAAGCAGCTGGAATTCAGGTACTAGTATTTCACTTTCTAGTGATGGAAGTATTATTGCTATTGGTAATCCGGAAAATTCAAATAATGGAAGTAATGCAGGAAGTGTTGATGTATATAAAAATGTAAGTGGTACTTGGACGACAATAGGAAATTTGTATGGTTTAACAGCGGGAGATTTTTTTGGAACAAGTGTTTCAATTTCTTCCGATGGTTCAATTTTAGGTATTGGCGCTTATAATAAAAACGGAAGCGCAGTAAGATCTGGTCAGGTAACCGTTTTTCAAAATATTTCCGGTAGCTGGACACAAATAGGAAATGCAATTAACGGTAAATTAGCCTCTGAACGATTTGGAAAAGAACTTAAAATATCGGCTGATGGTTCTATTTTAGCAGTTGGTGCTCCTGAAAGTGATGGTAATGGATCAGATTCAGGACAGGTAAGAGTATTTCAGAATATTTCAGGCAATTGGACACAAATAGGAAATGATATTAATGGAGAAGCTGAAGGCGATTTGAGTGGTAATAATTTAGCCTTGTCTTCTGATGGAACTATTTTAGCAATTGGAGCTCCCAGAAATGATGGTAATGGATCAGATTCAGGTCATGTTAGGGTATATTTTAATAATGCCGGTACCTGGAAACAAATAGGAAGTGATATCAATGGAGAAGAATATAGGGATTATAGCGGTCAGGATGTTGCTCTTTCTTCTGATGGAATAATTTTAGCTGTTGGTGCAATTTATAATTATGGAAAAGCCGGAAAAAATACCGGACATGTTAGAACATATCAAAATGTAGCAGGTGTCTGGAAAAAGTTTGGATCTGATATTGATGGCACAGCTGTAGATGATAATAGTGGGGGAAGTCTTGCTTTTTCTTCAAATGGCAGAGTTTTAGTTATAGGAGCAGTAGCTAATGCACTAAAAGGTCCCTATACAGGTCAAGTTAGGGTGTTTAGTTTAACAGGTATGTTAAGTACAGATAAATTCGTTATGGATAACTTTAGTGTATCTCCAAATCCAGCTTCAGAATTGATAACTATTAGTTTAGATAAAGGTTTAAGTTTAGAAAAAGTAAATATTTATAACACTTTAGGTCAATTGATTAAGACAGAAAATAAGAATGTTATTAGTGTAAACACTTTATCCAAGGGAACTTATTTTTTTGAAGTTATTACTGATAAAGGAAAAGGTACTAAACAGATTATAGTTCAATAAAAAAATTAAAATTTTAGATTAAAAGACTACCGTAACGGTGGTCTTTTTGTTTTTAAACAATTTTCAAATGATTCTTCAATTGGTTTAAAATGTCTTGAACTTTTTCAAAATCATTTGGATGTACTTTGAGTTGGATACCTCCATAAGCAAAGCTCGCCAGCGGGTCAATGGAGACAATGTGTTCGTTTTCGAAAAAATAATGAATTTCTTCCTGATCCAAAATATGTCTAAGTACCACGATTTCATGTGGATAATTAAAAATAGCAATTGTTTTAAAGCCCTTCATTTTTAATTTTTTATAAATGTAGTAAAGTTATAATTACTTTAAAACTATTGGATAAGACTGAATAGTGAATACAATTTCGTAATTTTAGGCTTTTAAGAAAAGATACATGAGTAAAAGATTAAGAAAGCCGATAAAGAAAGAGAAAGATTTCTCAGATAAAATTATAAAAATATTATCGCAAAGTGCCAATAAAGCCTTTAACTATAAGCAAATTGGAGCTAAGTTAGAATTAGATGACACCCAAAGCCGTAATCAGATCATTAAAGATTTAAAGATTTTAGCAGCTTCCAAGAAAATTATAGAATCTGAACCTGGAAAATATTTGATAAAAGCCGAGAGTAAAGAATATTACGAAGGAAAAATTGATATGACTGGCCGTAAAACCGCTTATTTTATTTGTCCTGAATTTGAAGAAGACGTTTTTATTCCATCGAATAACTTGAATCACGCCTTGGATAAAGATACCGTAAAAGTGTATGTTTATAACAAAAGAAGCGGTCGAAGAGCTGAAGGTGAAGTGATTGAAGTTATCGAAAGATACAAAACCGATTTTGTTGGGGTAATTGATATTCAGAAGAATTTTTCTTTTGTTTCGACTGCGAATCCAAAAATGTATACTGATATTTTTATACCAAAAGATAAAATAGGGGAGGCGGAACAAGGAGATGTAGTTTTAGTTCATATCGAAGATTGGCCAGCAAGAGCAGATAGCCCTTTTGGTAAAGTGGTGAAAGTTCTTGGAAAACCAGGAGAACACGATACCGAAATTCATGCTATTCTTGCCGAATATGGCTTGCCTGCAGAGTTTCCTATTGAAGTAGAAACTTTTGCACAAAAAATTGATACTTCGATTGAAGCCAGTGAAATAGCCAAACGCCGTGATATGCGTGACACACTGACTTTTACGATTGACCCAAAAGATGCTAAGGATTTTGATGATGCATTGTCTTTCAAACAATTAGAAAATGGAAACTATGAAATAGGAGTTCACATTGCTGATGTTTCGTATTATCTGGAAGAAGGAACTATCCTTGACGATGAAGCTTTTCAAAGAGCAACATCTGTTTATTTGGTGGATAGGGTAGTGCCAATGTTGCCGGAAGTGCTTTCTAATTTTGCGTGTTCATTACGCCCGCAGGAAGAAAAATATACGTTCTCGGCTATTTTTGAAATCACAGAAAAATGTCATGTTGTGAATCAATGGTTTGGAAGAACCGTAATTTTCTCCGATCAGCGTTTTGCTTACGAAGAAGCACAATACATCATAGAGACTAAAGACAATACCATTCCAGCCGAAACTTCTATAACTGGTAGTTCTTATGTTGTTTCAGATGAAATTGTATCAGCGACTCTTAAAATGGATCAGTTGGCCAAAATATTCAGAAGAAACAGAATGAATGAAGGCGCTATTTCTTTTGATAAAGTAGAAGTAAAATTCAACTTGGATGCAGAAGGGGAACCAGAAGGTGTTTATTTTAAAGTTTCAAAAGATGCTAATCATCTGATTGAAGAATTCATGCTTCTGGCGAATAGAAAAGTGGCGGAATACATTGGAAAACAAAAGAAAACGTTTATTTATAGAATTCATGATGAGCCGAATGAAGACAAATTAATAGCGATGCAAAATCTGATTGCTAAGTTTGGTTATAAAATTGATTTTAGAAATAAAGGCGATATTTCGAAATCATTAAATGCTTTAATGGAAGAAGTGAACGGGAAAAAAGAGCAGAATTTAATTGATACTTTGGCAATCCGATCGATGAGTAAAGCCAAATATTCTACAGATAACATTGGTCATTACGGACTGGCATTTGATTATTATTCACACTTTACATCGCCGATCCGCCGTTATCCTGATGTTATGGTGCACCGATTATTGCAGTATTATTTGGATGGAGGCAAATCAGTAGATGAAGAAACATATGAAGCTAAATGTCTGCATTCTTCCACAATGGAAGCTTTAGCTACTAACGCCGAACGAGATTCTATAAAATACATGCAAGTAAAATACATGCAAAATCATCAGGATCAGGAATTCTTGGGTGTTATTTCGGGAGTTACAGAATGGGGAATCTATGTTGAAATCATCGAAAATAAATGTGAAGGAATGGTGAGAACCCGAGATATTAAAGAGGATTATTACACATTCGATGAAAAACAATATGCTTTGGTAGGTGCTACATCTAACCGCTTACTGCAATTGGGTGATGAGATTTATGTAAAAGTTAAAAACGCCGATTTAGTCAAAAAACAATTGGATTTTAATTTTATAAAAAGAAACGAGTAATTTTTAAAGTTGCTGAGTTTCTAAGTTACTAAGATTTAAAGAGTATTTTAATTTAAAATCTTAGCATCTTAGACACTCAGTATCTTAGAGTCTTTATTAATAATTAATTTTAGAAAAAATGAAAAGAATAATTTTAGTATTTTTAGTATTTCTGGCACAAATTACTTTCGCACAAACCACTATAGCTTTAGGGGATTTTACAAATCTTAAAGTATTTGATAAATTGAGTGTAACTTTAGTAGCTTCGAATGAAAACAAAGCCGAAATAACTGGCACAAGTCAAAGCAAAGTAGAAGTTGTTAATAAAAATGGGCTTTTGAAAATAAGAATGCCTTTGGTAAAAATGATGACTGGCGATGAAGCTAAAGTAACATTGTACTTTAAGAAAATTCACAGTATTGATGCTAATGAAGGCAGCAGTGTAATTTGTACTGATGTTTTTAAACAAACAACCTTGGATTTAAATACTCAGGAAGGTGCTACAATTGCAGTAGTATTAGATGTCGAAAAAACATCAATTAAAGCCTATTCTGGAGGAATTATTAAAATTATAGGGAAAGCAGTCACTCAATCTGTTTCGATTAATTCTGGAGGGATTTTAGAAGCTGGCGATTTAGAAACTTCTCAAACAACAGTTAGTATATCTGCAGGAGGAAGTGCTGATGTCAAAGCAACTGTACTTGTTGATGCCAAAGTAAAAGCTGGAGGTACTGTAACTGTTCATGGTAAACCAAAAGAATTAAGACAAGAAATTTTTATGGGCGGAACTATAGTTCAGAAATAGTAAATTTGTAACCAATTTTTAAAGTCATTTTTTAATGATAAACGATATTTTGACAGGTATTCCTTGGGGAGTTCTATTAAGTTTTATGATTGGCCCTGTTTTTTTTATATTGCTAGAAACAAGTATTATTAAGGGATTTAGAGCTGCTTTAGTTTTTGATTTAGGAGTTGTTTTAGGTGATGTTTTTTTTATAATTATTGCTTATTTAGGAAGTTACAGACTTATCCAGAGTCTTAATGATAATTCATCTTTGTTCATTTTTGGAGGTTTTATTATGATGGCTTATGGTTTTATTTCTTTTCTAGGAATTAAAAAAGAGAAGAAAGTAAACACCAAAACAATTGATAATGAGATTATAAAAAAGAATTATCTCGGTCTTTTTTTAAAAGGTTTTTTTCTGAATGTCATTAATATTGGTGTCCTTGGTTTTTGGCTTGCGGTAATTATTTCAGTAGGACCAAAATTAGAAATGGAAACCTCAAGAGTATTGACATTTTTCATCTCAGTTATTTTAACTTATTTAGGAATTGACTGTATTAAAATTGCATTAGCAAAACAATTAAAGCATAAAATGACACCAACTAATATCTATAAAATTAAAAGAGGAATTAGCATTGTTTTAATGATTTTTGGTTTTGCATTAATTTTTCAAGGCTGGTTTCCTGAAGAAAAACAGATGGTAAAGAATGCACTTGAGAAGATAGATAAGAATTGATTTTTTATTAATTATAATACAAAAGGAACTTATTACAGTTCCTTTTTTTGTACTAATAATTGAAACATTTTACTTTATTATAACTTATTAAATTTTAAAAAATAAGCATAAAAAAAAGAGACACATTTCTGTATCTCTTTTAGAGGCATCGTCCGGATTCGAACCGGAGTAGGAGCTTTTGCAGAGCCCAGCCTAGCCGCTCGGCCACGACGCCATTGTTGAACGGATGGCAAAAGTAACTCAAATTTTTAAAGTTTAAAAGCTAAAAGTTAACTTTTTTCCTTTTTTATGTCAATTACTACAAATTGAAATTTCGTTCTTCTTCCATTTCTATCGTAACAGCTTCTACATCACCGCCAATAGGAGGATTTATCTTTGAAACACCTATTTTTATTTTTGTAATCATTTCTATTTCTTTGAATGCTCTATCAATAATTCTTTTGGTTACATGTTCCAATAAATTGGATCTCACAGCCATTTCTTCTTCAACAATCTTGTTTAGATGAACGTAATCTACGGTATCTATTAAATTATCAGATGCAGCAGATTGTCTCAAATTGGCTTTTATTTCCAAATCAACACTGTAATCCGAACCTATTTTTCCTTCTTCAATTAAACAACCGTGGTATGAAAAAGTGCGGATGTTTTTTAATTTTATTGTTCCCATTTTTTTTTATTTTTCAGTAATCAGAAAGTATTTCTTTGTGTTTATTAACATCGATAACTTATACAAATGTATTAAAATATGACAAGTGTTTTTTCTTTAAAGTCTATTATCTTATTGGGTGTTATCTATGTTCAATTTTTTATCTTTGCTAAAATTTTAAAAAATGGCATCAGAAGAGAAATCCCTTCATTTTATTGAACAAATTATAGAAGACAGTTTAGCAAACGGTTTTCCACAAGATAAATTACGTTTTCGTTTTCCTCCAGAACCTAATGGATATTTACATATTGGTCATGCTAAATCTATATGTTTAAATTTTGGTTTAGGTTTAAAATATAATGCACCTGTAAATCTACGTTTTGACGATACAAATCCTGCTAAGGAAGAGCAGGAGTATGTAGATGCTATTAAAGAAGATTTGAAATGGTTAGGTTTTAATTGGTCTGAAGAATTATATTCATCTGATTATTTTCAGCAGTTACATGAATGGGCTGTTGCTATGATTAAAAATGGTAAAGCTTATGTTGACAGTCAGTCTTCAGAAGATATGGCAATTCAAAAAGGAACTCCAACACAGCCAGGAGTTGACGGGCCATACAGAAACCGTTCTATTGAGGAGAATTTAAATCTTTTTGAAGGAATGAAAAACGGTGATTTTCCAGAAGGCAGTCATGTTTTGAGAGCAAAAATTGACATGGCTTCCACCAATATGCTGATGCGTGATCCATTGATGTACAGAATTTTACATAAACACCATCACAGAACAGGAAATGATTGGAATATCTATCCAATGTATGATTATGCACATGGTGAAAGTGATTATGTGGAGCAGATTTCACATTCGATTTGTACTTTAGAATTCGTGATGCATCGTGAATTATACGATTGGTTTTTGGATCAGATTTATGATGAAAATCAAGTACGTCCGCATCAATATGAGTTTGCTCGTTTGAACTTGAACTATACTGTTATGAGTAAGCGAAAGCTTTTACAATTGGTTCAGGAAAACATTGTAAGCGGTTGGGATGATCCTAGAATGCCAACCATTTCTGGACTAAGAAGACGCGGTTATACTGCAACGGCTATTCGTAAATTTTGTGATGTTATTGGTGTAGCCAAACGTGAAAATATTATTGATGTATCTCTTTTAGATTTCTGTTTGCGAGAAGATTTAAACAAGACAGCACCAAGAGTTATGGCTGTTTTAGATCCTGTAAAAGTGGTAATTATAAATTATCCAGAAGGAAAAGAGGAGTGGCTAGAAGCTGAAAATAACCAAGAAGATGAATCGGCTGGTTATAGAAAAGTACCTTTTTCACGTGAATTATATATAGAAAGAGATGATTTTCTTGAAGTGGCTCCAGCTAAGTTTTTCCGTTTAAGTATAGGAAATGAAGTGCGCCTTAAAAATGGATATATTATTAAAGGAGAAAGTGTTACAAAAGACGAGAATGGTAATATTTCTGAAATTCAAGTTAGTTATGATACCGATTCTTTAAGCGGAAGTGGGAGTGAAGCAAGTAAAAGAAAAGTTGCTGGAACATTACACTGGGTTTCTATTTCTCACGCAGTAGAAGCTGAAGTTCGTTTGTATGATCGCTTGTTTATTGATGAAGCACCAGACAGTCATAAAGAGAAAAGTTTCTTGGAATTTATGAATGCTTCTTCTTTACAAGTTGTAAAAGGATATGTAGAACCAAGTTTAGCTGAAGCTAAAAACGGTGATCATTTCCAATTTCAGCGTTTGGGTTATTTTGTTGTTGATAAAGATTCAACTGCTTCAAAATTAGTATTTAACAAAACAGTTGGACTTAAAGATGCTTGGGAAGAGAAGGGAAAAAAAGAAGAGAACAGTATTAATAATTCTCTAAAAGAAATTAACAAATATTTTAAAGTTGCTACAAGAGAAGAGCGTATTGGAATTAGAAAAGCAATAGGGGAGACTTTATCAGGTATTTCTAATTACAGTTTATTGCAAAATTCTTTTAGAAAAAATATTAATAACAATAAGAGTTCTTTGTTATTTGCAAATTTTATTTTGAAGTATGCTAATTTAAAATCTTCAGATTTTGATAAAGAAGATTTGACAAAGTTGTATTTAATGTCTCTTCGAAGCGAATCTACTTTTGTTCGTTCCAGAGCACTTTTAAATTTAAGTACTTTAGATTACGATTTGGATTTTGTAAATTCATTCAAAGAGGAAATTTTGAAATTAAAAGCAAATCCTTCTAAAAGTACTTCCGAAAGAGAATTGGAATTTATAGAAAATTTTCTATCAAAGTAAATTATAAATTTTATCTATCAAAAGCGCTTTTTATAAGGCGCTTTTATTATTATATATAATGTTGATTAATAAATAAATTTTAATAATTTATACTTATAAAAAGTGACTTTCATAAATTAATTTTAAGACACTTTTTAATTTTGTTTATACAAATTTTTGTTTTTTGTTTTTACATTCATTAAAAAGCTTAATTTTAATTTTTAGCTTTTATTTCTTTTTTTAACTGATTTTTTTACTTCAAATTTCTACTTCTTTTATATTATTAATATTAATTATTTAAAAATAATATTTAATAAAATATATTTATTATTTATTTTAACTATTATAAAATATTTTTAAATTGATATTTTTTATAAAAAAGGACTTCCATAAATGCATTTTAAGCTGATTTTATATATTTTTTATATCAGTGTATCATTTATTAGTTTCTGTTTAAATAAAGCCTTTATTTGAGTTTTTTGGATGTTAATTTGTAGTTTAACGGCTTGTTAACACATGTTTGTTGATAATGTTGTAAATTTATTAGATAGTAACTTTAAAAATTTAATAAACATGTCAAACAACACAGGAAATACAATTATAGCACTTTTAGTTGGTGCAACGATAGGAGCAGGGATTGGAATTTTATTTGCGCCGGATAAAGGTTCAAAAACAAGAGAAAAAATCAAAGATGGTTTTGATGATGTGAAAAACAATCTAAATGACAAATTGCACGAAGTTTCAGAAAAATTGAAAGGTAAAGGTATTTTGAGTAAAGAGGACATTGACCGCAATTATGATAATATAGTTGCTAACCTGACTGATAAGACTGAAGATGTAGTTTCATATTTGGAAAGCAAATTAGCAGAACTTAAAGAAAAAAATGCTAAATTTCAGTCATAAATTATAGTCTATGGCATTTTATAGAATAAAAGAGAAATCAGAAGATGTTCAAAATGAAGCTCAAGCTTATTTAGAAAAATCAATTTCTTATTATAAATTATGGGGTTTCAAGGTTGCAATGAAATCTACTACCATGATTTTAAAGTTTACTTTGATTTTATTATGCTTTAGTATGGTTTTATTATTTGTGTCTGTTGCTTTAGCTTTATTTATTGGTAATTATTTTGACAGTTATGCGATAGGTTTTGTTTCTGTTGCCGGTCTTTATTTAGTAGCTACTTTACTTTTATTTTTAGTGAAAGACAAAGTAATAGAGGGACCAATTTTGGAAAAATTCTCAGAAATCTTTTTTAATGATTAATTATGGAAAACAAAAAGTATTCTTCCTATGCAGCTATTGATCGTGATTTAGAGATCTTGAAATTAGAAAAGCAAATCAGTTATCAAAAATTAGTTTTAAGTATTCAAAAAACTAGAGATACAATCACACCCGAAAACATTGTTGCAGGTTTTTTAGCTCCTTATAAAGAAGCTATTCCAAATCCCTTCAGATCTATCTTACAGACTATAGTTCCTTATCTTATTAGTTATTTTGTAAATAGAAAATAAAAAAGCTCCCAATTTGGGAGCTTCTTAGTTTTTATAATGTTGCTATTGTTTTTTGCAACCGTGAAATTGTTTCTTGTTTTCCTATGACCTCTACAATGTCAAATAGGTGAGGGCCTTTGAGCACTCCAACTAAACTCAATCGAAAAGGCTGCATTACTTTGCCCATTCCAATTTCGTTTTTAGTCATCCAATCTTTTACGATGTTCTCAATATTTAATGAAGTAAAATCACTTATTTCTTCTAGTACCGATATTAATTCTTGCATTAATGCAGGAGTTTCAGGTTTCCAATTTTTGCTAGCTTTTTCGTCATAGCTTGTTGGAGCTATAAAAAAGAAATCACTCATTTCCCAAAAGTCAGAAACAAAGTCTGCTCTCTCTTTTATTAATGAAACAATTTTTGTCATTTCAGCCAAAGAGAAATATCTGTTTAAATCTTTTGATTCTATAATTTTTGAAAATTCTTTAGCCAAAAAAGAGTCATCTTGCTTCATTAAATACTGATGGTTGAACCATTTGTTTTTCTCTGGATCAAATTTAGCTCCTGATTTGTGAACTCTTTTTAAATCAAAAGCTTCTGTTAATTCTTCTAATGTAAACAGTTCTTTTTCGGTTCCGTCATTCCAACCTAAAAGGGCTAAGAAGTTAACAACTGTTTCTGGGAAGAATCCTTTTTCTCTATATCCAGATGAAATTCCTTCTTCAGTTTTCCATTCTAATGGAAACACTGGAAATCCCATTTTGTCTCCATCTCTTTTTGATAATTTACCGTTACCAATTGGTTTCAATATTAATGGAAGGTGTGCAAATTCTGGAGCATCCCAGCCAAATGCACGGTACAGCATTACGTGTAACGGCATGGATGGTAACCATTCTTCGCCGCGAATCACATGTGAGGTTTCCATTAAATGGTCATCTACAATATTGGCCAAATGATAGGTTGGCATTCCGTCATTTTTAAACAAAACTTTATCATCCAAAAGATTGGTTTCAAATTTTACTTCTCCACGAATGATATCCTGCAAATGCAGTGTTTCATTTACTGGAGTTTTAAAACGGATTACATAATCTTCATTATTAGCTATTCTTTTAGCAGTTTCTTCTTTGGATATAACTAATGAAGTATCTAATTTTTCACGATTATGATGATTGTAAATAAAAGTTTTTCCTTCAGCTTCGTGCTGTTTTCTGTGAGCATCTAAAGCTTCGGCAGTATCAAATGCATAATAGGCATTGCCAGATTCGATTAATGCATCAGCATATTGTTTGTAAAGATGTTTTCTTTCGCTTTGTCTGTATGGTCCAAATTTTTCATTTTTTCCAACGGTTTCTTCAGGGGCAATTCCTAACCATTCCAAGGCTTCCAATATGTATTCTTCTGCTCCTGGAACAAATCTGTTTTGGTCGGTATCTTCTATTCGTAGATAAAATGTTCCTCCATTTTTTTTAGCAAACAAATAATTAAATAAAGCGGTACGTACGCCGCCAATATGTAAAGGTCCTGTGGGACTTGGTGCAAAACGCACACGAACTGGTTTAGACATTATTGTAATTTTTTTGCAAATATACAATTTCAAATTGTCGTTTGGTATCTGTAAATACTGTTTCTTCAAGGCTTTAATATTATGTTTTATTTACCTTTTCGTAAGCATTAAAATTATTACTTTTATTGGTTATTAAATTAATACGTGAATTTTGGAAAAATCAAATTCGATACATCAAAAGTTAGAAGTTTTTATAAAGAAGTATTATACAAATGAATTGATTCGTGGCAGTATATTTTTTATAGGTCTGGGATTAATCTATTTTCTTTTTACACTCTTTATTGAGTATTTCCTTTGGTTAAAACCACAAGGGAGAACTTTTTTATTTTCGTTTTTTATTACAGTTGAAGTCTTTTTACTGCTACGTTTTATCTTGTTTCCAATCTTCAAAATCTTAAAATTTCAAAAAGGAATCGATTATACTCAGGCTTCTTTGATTATTGGGAGTCATTTTTCGGAAGTAAATGATACGTTAACTAATTATTTACAGCTTTCGAAGGAGAATGTTTCTGTTTATAATTCCGAATTATTATTAGCTTCCATCGAGCAAAAGGCCAATTCTTTACAGCCAATTCCTTTTGGAAAAGCTATTGATTTTGGCACTAATAAAAAGTATCTGCCACTTGCTGTTTTACCAATTCTTTTTTTATTGTTCTTTTTTCTGTCTGGTAACAGTCGTATTATATCTCAAAGTTTGGATAGGGTAGTGCACTTTAATTCTGCATTTGCTCCGCCAGCTCCTTTCAAATTCACAGTTTTAAATCCAAATCTAATTACTGAACAAGGAAAAGATTTTGTTTTACGCATCAAATCTGATGGAGCAGTTGTTCCAGAAAATGTTATGATTCATATAGGTGATGAAAGTTATTTTCTTGAAACTCTTCGTCCAGGAGAATTTCAATTTAAAATTGCTAAACCTATTACAAATTTTTCATTTTATTTAGAAGCTAATGATGTTGTTTCTCCTGATTATGAACTGAAAGTTATTGCAGTTCCTACCATTTCTAATTTCAAAATGAGGTTTGTATACCCAGCTTATTTAAATAAAAAAAGCTCTGTTGTAAAAGGAACAGGTAACGGAATTATTCCAGAAGGAACTCAAGTTACTTGGGTAATGAATACGAATGCTACCCAAAATGTGATGTGGAAAAATGATTTACAGGCTTTTCCGTTTGCTAAGAGCGATAATGCTTTTAATTTGACTAAAAATATAGTTCAAAATACAGAATATCAAATAATTACATCAAATAATAATGTAAAAAACTTCGAAAAATTAAATTATTTACTAAATGTTGTTAAAGATCAGTTTCCAACTATCAATATCACTAAAGCACCTGATAGTTTAAGTGTTGATAGCTCTTATTTTGTTGGTCAGATAGCCGATGATTATGGTTTGTCTAGATTACAGATTGTGTATCATGAATCAGGAAAACCTCTTACTGCCAAACGTGGAACAATTGCTGTAAAGCATGATACTTTTGATCAAATTGTTTTCAACTTCCCAAGTAATCTTGATGTTGAAAAAGGAGTAAACTATGAGTTTTATTTTGAGGTTTTTGATAATGATGCTATTCATCATTTTAAAAGTTCACGTTCTTCTGTCTATTCTAACCGAATTTTGTCTGATGAGGAAAAACAAAACAATACGCTTCAAGAGCAAAATAAAGCTATTAACAGTTTACAGAAAACTTTATCTAAACAGGACAAGCAGTTTTCTGCTATGGATAAACTGCTAAAGACTGGCAAAGAAAAGAACAGTTTAGATTTTAAAGACCGTCAAAAAATCAATGATTTTATCAATGAACAGCAAAAGCAAAACGAAAGTATGAAGGAGTTTGCTAATAAGATGAAAGAGAATCTTGATAAATCTAAACCTGAGCAGAAAAACGAAACTAAAGAATTACTGCAAAAAAGACTTGAAAATACGAACAAAGAATTAGATAAAAATAAAAAATTATTAGACGAGCTTAATGAATTAAACAATAAAATTAAAGATGAAGATTTTGTTGAAAAGCTGGAAAAGTTCAAGCAGAATAGTAAGAGCCAGAATAAAAATTTAGCTCAGTTAGTTGAATTGACGAAGCGTTATTATGTAGATAAGAAGGCTGAACAATTAGTAGATAAGCTTGATAAATTATCTCAAAAAGAAGATAAATTATCAGAGAATGAGAAAGAGAATTCAGCTCCTGAGCAAAAGAAATTAAACGACGAGTTTGAGAAAATTCAAGAAGAATTAAAACAATTAGATAAAGACAATGAAGATTTGAAGTCACCAATGGATATTCCATCTGATTTAAATAAGGAAGACAGCATTAAGGATGATCTAAAAAAAGCTACTTCGGATTTAAAGAATAACAATAAATCCAAAGCTAAGCCGAATCAAAAAAGCGCATCAAAGAAGATGAAGGAAATGTCTAAAGCTATGGAGAAGGCTATGGAAGAATCAGACAAGGATCAGATTGAAGAAGATGTAAAGATGTTACGTCAAATATTAGATAATTTATTAGCCTATTCTTTTTCTCAGGAAGATGTGATGAACCAATTCAAGGTAACTAGGCTGGGTTCGCCATCTTTCAGTAAGTATGTTAGAAATCAGCAGAATTTAAAAACACAGTTCAAACATATAGATGACAGTCTTTTTGCTATGTCTTTGCGTCAGCCTAAAATTGCGGAATCTGTTACTAAAGAGGTTGCGAGTGTACAATACAACATTGATAAATCTCTTGATAGTTTTTCAGAATCTCAGGTATCAAGAGGTGTTTCTCAACAGCAATACGCTGTTTCATCTGCCAATAAGTTAGCTGATTTGTTAAGTGAATCTCTTAACAGCATGCAGATGCAAATGTCTGGAAGCAGTGGAGGAAAACCAAAACCTGGCAAGGGATCAGGTATGCAGTTACCAGATATTATTAAAAAGCAGGGAGAGTTACAGGATAAAATGAAGCAAGGTATGAAGCCCGGGAACAAACCGGGTGAAGGAAGTAAGCCTGGCGATAGTAATAAGAAAGGGTCTCAATCGGGTAAAGGAGAAGGTCAAAACGGAGAGTCTGATGGAGATGGTGAAGGAGATGCAAAAGCAACTATGGACATTTATAAAGAGCAAAAACAGTTACGTGAAGCTCTTCAGGAAGAACTTAATAAGAAGGGTATTGGAAACAATGGAAACAATGCTTTGGAACAAATGAAGCAGTTAGAAAAACAGTTATTGAATAAAGGTTTTAACAATGAAACGCTTCAGAGAATTAATAATATTAAACAGGAGCTTTTAAAATTAGACACTGCTATTCGTCTCCAAGGAGAGGATCCAAAACGTCAATCTGAAACAAATACTAAGAGTTATTCAAATCAAGCAATTCCTTTGCCAAAGGCACTTTCAGAATATTTAAATAGCATCGAGATATTAAATAGACAATCGTTACCTTTGCGCTCGAATTTTAATCAAAAAGTTCAACAATATTTTAATAATAAATGATCAATTTTAATTACGAATCCGAATTTACATTAGATAACGAAGAAGCAATAGCGACTTGGTTAAGTGCTGTGATCTTATCGGAAAATAAAAACGAAGGAGAAATCAATTATATCTTTTGTGATGATGAATACCTTCATAAGATTAATTTAGAGTATCTTAATCATGACACGCTTACTGATATTATTAGTTTTGATTACACGATGGGTAATGAAATAAGCGGTGATATTTTTATTTCTATCGAAAGAGTTTTAGATAACGCTAAAGATTATAACACTCTTTTTGAAGACGAATTGAAACGCGTGTTGGTTCACGGTGTTTTGCATTACTGCGGATATAAAGATAAATCTGAAGCTGACGAAGAATTAATGCGCAGTAAAGAAGATGAAAAAACAGCTATGTTTCACGTGGAACAGTGACTTTAAATTTATCAAAATTATACAAAAAAGCAATACGTTTCACGTGGAACACTATTAAATTTTTATTTTATTTATTTAGTTTTATTTCTCGCTTAGATTATTTCTTTGTACAAATTAAAAGTGTTTCACGTGGAACATTTTTTATTTTTATAAGATTTAATATTTCAGATGAAACAGTTTTTAATTGTTTAGATAGTTTAGATTGTTTCACGTGGAACGAAATTTTGAAATTTCATAATTCCTTTTTTAAAAGGATTAATATAAAAGAAAATGTTTTTAGAAGAGTATGATGTAATTGTGGTGGGAGCGGGTCACGCAGGTTCTGAGGCCGCGGCAGCGGCAGCTAATTTAGGATCCAAAACTTTGTTGGTGACAATGAGTTTGCAAAACATTGCGCAAATGTCATGTAATCCCGCAATGGGCGGAATTGCAAAAGGACAGATAGTTCGGGAAATTGATGCGCTTGGTGGATATTCTGGAATTGTTTCAGACAGAACGGCAATTCAATTTAAGATGTTGAACAAGTCGAAAGGTCCAGCTATGTGGTCTCCGCGTGTTCAAAGTGACCGTATGCGTTTTGCAGAAGAATGGAGAATGATGCTGGAAGGAACTCCAAATCTTGATTTTTATCAAGAAATGGTAAAAGGGTTGATAATTGAAAACGGAAAGATAAAAGGAATCAAAACTTCATTGGGAGTTGAGATTCGTTCTAAATCGGTGGTTTTGACAAATGGTACTTTCTTGAATGGTTTGATTCATATTGGTGAAAAACAATTTGGAGGAGGACGTGCAGGAGAAAGTGCAGCTTATGGAATAACCGAAGATTTGGTTAAAGCGGGTTTTGAAGCGGGAAGAATGAAAACTGGAACGCCTCCGCGTGTGGATGGACGATCTTTGGATTATTCTAAAATGAATGAAGAGAAGGGTGATGTACGACCAGATAAATTTTCATATTCAGATTTAACGAAACCTTTGGAGTTTCAAAAATCCTGTCATATGACATATACTTCAAATGAAGTGCATAATATTTTGAGAGAAGGATTTGACCGTTCGCCAATGTTTAATGGTAGAATAAAAAGTCTTGGGCCAAGATATTGCCCTTCTATCGAAGATAAGATTAACCGTTTTGCAGATAAAGAACGCCATCAGTTATTTGTTGAACCTGAAGGGTGGAATACCTGTGAGGTTTATGTAAATGGTTTTTCGACTTCTTTGCCTGAGGATATTCAATTTAAAGCCTTGCGTTCAGTTGTAGGTTTTGAGAATGTAAAATTCTTTCGTCCAGGTTATGCTATCGAGTATGATTATTTTCCTCCAACACAGTTGAAGCATACGCTTGAAACTAAATTGGTTGAAGGGTTATATTTTGCCGGACAAATAAACGGTACTACTGGTTATGAAGAAGCTGCTTCTCAGGGTTTGATGGCTGGTATTAATGCGCATCTAAAAGTTCACGAACAAGCTCCGTTAATCTTAAAAAGAGATGAAGCGTATATTGGAGTTTTGATTGATGACTTAATTACGAAAGGAACGGAAGAACCTTATCGTATGTTTACATCTCGTGCTGAGTACAGAACTTTGTTGCGTCAGGATAATGCCGATTTTAGATTGACACCGTTGTCGTATGAAATTGGTTTAGCTTCTGAAGCGCGTTTACGTCGTATGGAGCACAAACTGAATGAATCAGAGAAAATGGTTGCTTTTTTCAAGGAGACCAGTGTTTCGGTTGCTGAGACAAATCCGATTTTGGAATCAAAAGAAACAGCATTAATTAGTCAAGGTGATAAAATGTTTAAAATATTTTCAAGACCTCAAATTGATTTGGAAGATATTCTGAAATTTGACAAGGTTAAAGAATATATAGGGGAGAACAATGTGGATCAAGAAATTTTAGAACAAGCAGAAATTCAAGTAAAGTATTCTGGATATATAGAAAAGGAAAGAAATAATGCTGATAAGCTGACAAGATTGGAAGATGTAAAAATCCCTGAAAACTTTGATTATAATAAAATCAAATCAATGTCGATTGAAGCAAAACAAAAATTAAGTAATATTCGTCCTGTCACTATTTCTCAAGCTTCTAGAATAAGCGGAGTTTCACCAAGTGATGTTTCGGTGCTTTTGATTTATATGGGAAGATAGTATTTCAGGTTTCAGGTTTGAGATTTCAGGTTTCATCTTTTAGGCTTCAGGCTTCAGGTTTGAGACTTGAGGTTTGAGACTTGAGATTTGAGACTTGAGATTTGAGACTTGAGATTTGAGACTTGAGATTTGAGATTTGAGATTTGAGATTTGAGATTTGAGTTTTCAGGTTTGAGGTTTCATATCTCTGCTGTCTGGTTTCTGCTGTCTGGTTTCTGCTGTCTGGTTTCTGCTGTCTGGTTTCTGCTGTCTGGTTTCTGGTTTCATATTTGAGATTTTTTATAATAATTGATTTTTTCAGAGTTCACAATGTGAAAACTGAGGTTATTAAAGTTTAATTTTAAGTGTTTTAGCCCCCTTTTTTTTAAAAAACATTATGAGTTTTTATAGAAATTAATTTTTAATGACATTGTTTGGACTAAATACTAAAAATTAAAAACAACTCACTTTTTTAAATGTTCCACGTGAAACTACGGCTGTATTGCTTATATTTGTTGACTTAAGAGATTTTTAATGTTTTATATATGAAAATTATTCAAACTTCAATTTTAAGTTTTGAAGAAAAACAGTCTTTGTTTGAACTTTGGAATTCTGAATATCCTGAAAAATTAGTTTATAATGAATTGTCCGAATTTGAGAATTATCTTAACGGACTTTCTAAATTAAAACATTTCTTGCTTACGGATGATCTAAATAAATTGCAAGGCTGGGCTTTTAATTTTGAAAGGGAAGAGGAAAACTGGTTTGGAATTATAGTTAATTCAAAAGTGCATCAGAAAGGTTTTGGAACTCTTTTGTTAAATGAATTGAAAAAGTGCAGTTCGGTTTTGAATGGATGGGCAACCGATCATCAAAATGATGTAAAGCATAATAAAGAACCTTATTTGTCGCCTATAGAATTTTATTTAAAAAATGGTTTTTCTGTTTGTAGAAATATAAGAATTGAAAACGATAAAATTTCTGCTGTTAAAATAAGATGGGAAAGGAAATAGCAGACAATGCATTTCTGTTCAGATAAAAAAAAAGAATTTCTATTCAGCTTTTATTGAAAATGCTGAAATTATTTATTTAAAAATACTAATGGACATTACAAACAAAAAACATTTTCTTACTGTAAAAGATTACTCTGTTTCTCAAGAAACTTTCGATTTGTATCATGAAGAAACTTTGGACATGTTAATTACGCATCCGCAACCGAGTTTAGATATTTTAGGCAAGTATTACGAAAGCACCGACTACATTTCACATACTGATTCCAAAAGATCACTTTTTGAAAAAGCATATCATTTTGTGAAAAATATTGCATTAAAAAATAAATTAGATTTAATCAATTCGTATCAGCCTTCAAAAGGGCTGATTTTGGATATTGGTGCAGGTACTGGTGATTTTTTGGCAGTAGCCGGAAAAGGCGGATGGAAAACCGTAGGAGTGGAGCCAAGTGATAAAGCCAAAGCAATTGCAAAAAGCAAAGGTGTTTCTTTTGTTGAAAACACATCCGAATTAGATAGTCATTCTTTTGATGTTATTTCGATGTGGCATGTTTTGGAACACGTCCCCAATTTGGACGAGCAAATTAAAGAATTGAAACGTTTGCTTAAACCAACAGGAACTTTGATTGTAGCTGTTCCAAATTTTAAATCTTTTGATGCCAAGCATTATGGAAATTTTTGGGCTGCTTATGATGTGCCGATTCATTTTTGGCATTTCTCTAAAAAAGCAATCGAGTTACTTTTTAATAGAGAAAATATGCAGCTACAGAAAGTATTACCAATGAAATTTGATTCATTCTACGTGAGTTTACTTTCGGAGAAATACAAAAACGGCAAAATGAATTTCATCAAAGCGTTTTTTATCGGACTTCAGTCTAACTTAAAAGCCATGAAGAACATGGAGTATTCATCTCATATTTATATCATTAGAAATAAATAAGTCTTTTTGAAAAGATCTTTTATAGCGTTTTATATTATAGCTAAACTTTATTAAAAACATAATTATTTATAATTAAAATTGATAATATTAAATTAGTAGCATTTTTGAAACTTTTTATTAATACTACCTATTTTTTTATATTTTTGTCATCCTTACTTAAACTAGAAATACACCAAAATGAAGAAAGTATTATTATTTATCGCAATTTCAATATCACTTGTATCTTGTGATAAAAAAGCTCCAGAAGCGAAAGAATTTAAAACGGCTTATGTGGATACTGCAGAGCTGATGAAAGAATATACAGAGACTAAAGATTTAGAAGCAAAATACAAAGGAGTTGCAGCTGAAAAAGGAAGACAATTAGAAGCTGAAATTTCCAGATTTAAACAAGAAGCAGCTAATTTTCAACAAAATGCACAAGCTAACGGTCAAGAATGGGCTCAAAAAAAGGGTTCAGAATTGCAGCGTAGAGAGCAGCAGTTAGCTCAAGCCCAACAAGGTTTGCAAATGCAATTGCAGCAAGAGAGCGGAAAAGAAATGGATTCTCTTGTAAAAGGAGTTAAAAAATTCATCAAGGATTACGGTAAAGAAAAAGGATATGATTATATCTACGGTACTGGTGATGCGGCTTCTGTTTTGTATGCTAAAGATTCTTATGATATTACAAAAGAGGTTATAAAATTATTGAATGAAAAATATAAATCGGCTCCAAAAGCTGAGGAAAAAAAATAATTCTTAATTAAAATAAATTCATAAAACCTTCATCTTTAACAAGATTGAAGGTTTTTTTATTCGTTTAAATTTACTTCAAATGGAATCCACATCTGAAACTGCAACTTATGCACTTCGTTTTATCAACCAAACCCATCAATCTGTTTTTCTGACTGGAAAGGCGGGAACTGGGAAGACTACTTTACTAAAGGAAATTATTGCTACTACTCACAAAAATACTGTGGTTGTGGCACCTACAGGAATTGCGGCTTTGAATGCTGGCGGTGTTACGATACACTCGATGTTTCAATTACCTTTTGGAGGCTTTATTCCGGATAATTCAGCTCCTCAGTTTTCGGATACAACTAAGTTCGAAACGAAGGCCACATTGCGCAGGCATTTTAAGATGAGCGGGCAAAAACGAGCAGTTATTCAAAACATGGAACTGCTTATCATTGACGAAGTCAGTATGCTTCGTGCCGATTTGCTGGACGCAATGGATTTCATGATGCAGACGGTTCGGAAAAAAACGTCTCCCTTTGGCGGCGTGCAGGTTTTGTTTATTGGGGATTTATTACAGTTACCACCAATCATCCGCGACGAGGAATGGCGCACGCTTCGTAGTTATTACAAAGGAAAATTTTTTTTTCATGCCCATGTCATGCAGCAGTATCCGCCTTTGTACATTGAGTTGTCCAAAATTTACCGCCAAACAGACGACCGTTTCATATCGGTTTTGAATAATCTTCGGAATAATGAAATTACGGTTGCTGATATAGAAATGCTGAATGAGTTTGTACAGCCTAATTTCGATTTGAAGGCAAATAAAGGTTTTATTACTTTGACAACACACAATGCCAAAGCGGATGTTATTAATAATCAGTCGCTTGAAGACCTTGAAGGGAAACAAACGACTTTTTTGCCTGATATTACAGGCGATTTTCCAGAGAAAATATATCCGATTGATTCCAAACTGCAATTGAAGATTGGAGCACAGGTCATGTTTGTAAAAAACGATTTGTCACAGGAGAAAAATTATTTCAACGGAAAAATGGGAATTGTAAAAACGATGACCCAAAAAGAAATATGGGTTCACTTTCCTGATGAAAACAAAACCATCGAAGTTGATAAATACGAATGGCAGAATATTAAATATACTGTAAATGAGTTTACTAAGGAAATAGAGGAGGAAGTTCTCGGAACTTTTGTGCATTATCCTATCAAATTAGCTTGGGCAATTACGGTTCACAAAAGCCAGGGATTGACTTTTGACAAAGCTGCGCTCGACGTATCGCAAGTTTTTCTGCCTGGACAGGCATATGTTGCATTATCGCGTTTACGTTCCTTAAATGGGCTTATTTTGCTTTCTCCGTTGCGAATGAATGGCATTTCAAACGATCAGGATGTGATGCAGTATGCCGAGAACAAAGCTTCAGAAGAGACTTTGGCGAATGCATTAAAACGCGAAACCAAAAATTTTATACTCAACTATTTGAAAAACAGTTTCGATTGGAATGTGCTGGCACAAGAATGGCGCAACCATCAGTTCAGCTATAATCAAGATGCCGAAAATTCAGTCAAATCCAAACATGCCGCTTGGGCACATAACCAAGCCGGAATCGTTTGGCAGTTACTCGAGCCCTCTTCCAAGTTTTTGATACAGCTGGACAGATTGTTCCACAGTGAACAGCTGGAATTCAATCATATTTCAGACCGCATCAACGCAGCGTTCAATTATTTCATGGAGCCCATGGACAAATTGGTTTATGAAATCCTGTGGAAAATTGAAGAGGTAAAACGGCTGAAAAAAGCCAAAGCCTTTTATGACGAATTAGTTATTCTTGACGATTTGCAGACCAAGGCAGTCCTCCAGCTGATGAAAGCCAAATTAATGGTAGCCACATTGGTTAAGGGCGAAGCTATTTCGAAAGAAAAACTAACTTCGGCCGAAATCAAGCAATATAAAACTATAAAGATTGACCGCGTTTTCGAAGATTTCAAGAAAGCCAATATCACCCTGATCGAGGACGAAAAAGATGCCGAACGCTACGCACCCAAGAAATCCGCCACAAAAGAAGCCAAAAAATCTACCGTCGAATTAACCTATGAACTGTGGCTGGAAAAGAAAACCATTCAAGAAATTGCCCTCATCCGAAAGTACAATCAGGAAACCATTCTTTCACACTTGACTAAACTGATTCAGTCTAAAACTATTACCATCAGCGAAGTGCTTCCCGAAGATAAAGTCATAGCACTCCGCGAGGCTTTTGAAGGTTACAAGGAAGAATCTGTTTCTCCGCTAAAAGATAAATACGGCGACACCTTCAGCTGGGAAGAACTCAGAATGTTTAAGGCTAGTTTGAATTAGGTTTATTGGTCTCAGATATATTTTAAAACTATTTATGCGAATCAAGGTTTCAAATGTGCTGTTAGGCACTAAATATTGGTAGAAAATAATTGTACATGCGTTTTTTGTCCCGTTAGGGACTAAACCCCAAGTGAAGCGAACTGACGCAGCTAATCCCATTATATGATGTGAAAAGTGTAGTCCCTATGGGACATTGCGCTTGCTGTGAATTTATTTCTACCAATATTTAGTGCCTCACGGCACAAAAAATGATTTTCAATCCTTGTATTAACATTATTTACTTTAGTGGATTTTGTTTTACCTTCTAAGAATTTTTTGTCACAGATTAAAAAGATTCACACAGATTAATCAATGATAATCTTTTTAATCTGTGACAAGTTAAAAGATCCAACCTTCTAGATTTTCAATACATTGAGGTTTAGTTGACAAATTAAAAGCTGAATTTCTGTATGTGAAAAATCTGTTCTATCCGTGTCATCAGTCAGCCATTGCTCGGTTGCAACTCGGTTGTATCGTCATATAAACCTTTCGACTTTAAACCCATTGGGTAGTTCTTTACTTATAAATATAACAAAATTGTTTAATTTCGAAAGAAAAACACTATAAATAAAAACAGGAATAGTTTAGCTTTGTTTTTGTAATCTATTATTACACATAACTTTAAAAAACTATTTATGTCAAATTTGCTCAACAACCGCTTGAACATTACTGCAACGGCGGCACAGGTAACAGCTGTTAAAGCTGCTTTTCAAACTATCTTGACCAACCTTCCTTTTCTGGTGGGTTTAACCGCCGACGAACGAAAATCATTAAACGCAATTGATGTCAGCAATAAAGCCTTTACAGAGGATGCCATCAATGCGGGGGTAAACAACCCAACGCTTATTCCGTCCTATCTTTCGGTGGCGAACATGAAAAATGATTTAACACTTTTTACACAACTGGATGAAATCTCATCACTGGCCAATCAGCTCTGTGAGCGTGTTGAAGATACCAGAATGCTGGCTGGCAGTGAAGCTTATGGATCGGCACTTGCTTTGTATAAAGCCTTTGGCGCCGCTTCCGATGCCGGAGTACCTGGCACTGAAAGCATTGTAGAGCAGCTCAAGAAGCGTTTCCCGAGTAATACCAGTTCAGTAACCAATACAGCACCTCCTTTACCCGTGCAATAATAACAGTTACAATGGTAATCAGCCCCATTATTCGATATGGGGCTTTTTTTGTGACTGGAGGGGATAAAAAAAGTGTCTAATACGGATGGTTTTAGGTACTAATACACCTATAAAAACCCAGCAAACCTTCCATAAATGATGGGCATACCACCCAATTTTAAGGGGTTTAGCCCCTGCTTTTAGGTAGTAAGACCCATGTTTTATAATAGCAACGTACCCTAAAACTAGGAGTAAAGGGGCTATTTATAGGGAGCAAAACCACGTATTAATTGTAGTAAAGGGGGGTATAATGGTGTAGTCTATCCACTATTTTACCCCATAAACAATTTAAAAAGAATAATTATGACAACTAACAATAAAAAATACAGCCTCGAAAGGGGAGAGCAATACCCGCTAGTGGGGAATTTTATCAATTACCACATTTCACAGCAGCTAGTAACCAAAGCCGATGTAGCCAGAGCACTGAATATAGACCCCAAAGGGCTGGCGGGATATTGTAAACGAGATACGCTGCAGTTTGCTGTTTTATGGAAGCTGAGCCTGGTGCTGAAACACAATTTTATTGCGCAACTAGGCGAATACCTGCCGTATCGTTTTGAAACCATTCGTGAAAAAGCCTTGAAGCAAGAACTGGCTGAAAAGGATGCTATTATACAAAAAATGGAAATCCAGCTGGATGCTTATAGAGAAATGTTAGGAAAAAAATAAACGAATTGAAATTACAGTATAATGGATTATATTTAGGAGTAATATCTGACTTTTTATAATATATAAATTATCTGAAGCCATGAATAAACAGAACGAAAAATTGAAATAACTATGGAATTAAAAAAAAGGATGAAGAAAAGCGGGGCCCAATAATAGTTGTAAAAAAACTAAATATGGAATTTTACAGAATAGTTAGAATGAGTGACGTTGGATTTCGTGTAGCAGGAAATATCTTCTGTAGATTAACAGATTTAGATTTTCCAAATGGATGCTTTGATAATGATCTAAATGGAATGAGAAGGAATTTTTATAGGAGCGTGATAGATCAAATGATCAATAAAGAAATTAATATACCTCAATATGAAAATGAGTTTCCATTTTAAGAAAATTCAAATGGCATACTCTAACAGGTACAACGGATTTGGGCAATTGGCTTAAAGGGAAGCTGGTTTTGTATTTAGAAATTAGTCATTAACCGAAAGTTTAGGTTTTCTTAATCGATCAGATTGACCAGTTAAAAGACATTGACTTAAATTGCTTAGCAAAAAAACAAGAAAATTAAAAAATTAGTAATCCAATAACCAATGAATGAATCTCTTAAGGTTACAATTAAACTTAAAATATTTTTAATATTTATATTTTTTGCACAAAATACTTTTGCTCAAAAATTAATTAAAAGCGAAAATAAAAGTGATAAAATAGATATAGTATTTGTTCCTTTTTTTGATAAGAAAACTGATGAACAATTTACTTTTTCTTTTAATCAAAGTCGATTCAAAATAACTGACACAACTAAAGTTTTTAAAAACCTGCAAAATGAATTTTTGAAAAACACTTGGTTTAAGAGTTTCAGTAGATGGATTTGACCAAAATTTGAAATCTGAAAAGAATTTGTTTGCAGGCTCAAATGAAAATGAAATCAAAGATTTTAAAATTGGTACTCTAAACTCGGATGTAATATGTATTCACACAGCAATTGAAAGTAAAACAGTAACTAAAATTAATAATTCAGGTAACGTAATTCTGTATTGTACGATTGCAGTTTATGATTTAGAATCAGGAGAATTAATTTTGAAATGCAAAGTTAAAAACGAAACTAAATTTAAAGATACTTTACCCGACAAAAATGAGTCAATTAAGACATTGAATCAAGATTTACTTGCTTGTTTTGAACAAAAATTGAAATAACAAAAATTGCAACTACTGCTAACAGTAAGAGTGTCGTTTCGTGCGTAGCATGAACACTGAAACCCGTGTTGAACGAAACTGCTGAGAGTCCATAACTATGGGTTTTTCATCCAAAAAAAAGAGACTGAATCGAAATCAAGTCTCTTTTTTAATTTTTCAGATTACTTCTGTTTTTGTTAATCATTTTATTTAGTAGGGTTTAGGGCTTTAAAAGTTGTGGTGTTTCATGTGTGTACTGTGCTTTTTTTTGTAATAGTACAAGGACACAAATACCGCCATGTTTATTACAATCAGCAGCGATACGATTGGATCAAAATCTAGGGCTCTCCCAAGATTTGCAGTTATCTTGCTTATAGCTAACAGCAAAAAAGCTGAAATACTTGTGTAAGCATAGATTAGTGATAAAGACTCTTTGATAGTCATTTGGTTGTTTTTCATTTTTGATTGTTTTTAAATTTATAATTCAATTGTTTTACTAATACATCAAAAATTCAGGGTATTACAAAATTAATCCAATCCTGTTTCTGTCAAAAACAAATCTGTCTAAAAGCATATAAATCAGATGAATAGACAAAAAAAGGTAAATATTCATTTAATCCAATTCTTTGCATGGTATGGATATTTAATATTTAAATTTTTTTCACCTGAATTTACTTAGTCTTATCCAATTTTTTTTGAAAGAAAACCCAAGTTTTATTTTTGGTATTGAAAAAGGAATTTGGAGGAATTATAAATGTTTTAAGTAAATATCTTAAAATGAATTATTTATAAAAATATTTTTTAATTTATATATTATTTTCCCCTAATTTAGCTAGAATATTAGACTGGCTTTTTCTTATTTAGTTTTTTTGTGTAGCAAAAATGTTTTTTTTGAATTGTAGCCTAAGTGGTGTTTTAGTAAAAAAAGTAGTGCAGCGAAAAGTGTATTTAAAATTCATAACATCAGCTTTGTGAATCATTTTGTAATGTTCGCTTTTATACTGGTTTGTGCTTTCTTCTCCAATGAAATAAATGATTATGCCAGATATTATTGTTCCCCATCCCAGCCGGAGCTAAATAAAGATTTCCCAATCACAATATTTAAGACCTATGGCTGTGATTGCAAATCAAAAGAGAGTGGTAGAAATAAGCTTGGGCAGTTTATAGGCACTAATAATGAAAGTGTAATCTATAAATTAAATTTTGGTTTTGATGAGCCTACCGCAAGCGAAATCAGAAACTATACGTTAAAAAATTTAGAGAAAGTTTTTTATATCAATACACATGTAATTTTTTTCGAACCTAGGTCTGCTTTGGTTTATCTGTTTTTTGGAGCTGTTCTAGTTTTGTTCTTAGCTTACTCATTATTAAATTATTACAGCAACTGTTTTTTTCTTTTTTTGACCTAAAGCAGATATCTTATGCAGGCTATTATTCGACAAATAAAAAGTGTATTAACAGCTAGACAAAATCTTATCAATTTGGTTTTTGAGGCTGAAATCAAAAGTGATAATACAGCAAAATCAAGTAATAATTGAGGATTACTTAAAAAAACCGAATCCGAAATTCTTCATCAAAAAAGAGAGTATGAAATTAAAAATGAATTTGCATTGGATGGTAACAATGAAATTTTATCCTATTTAAAAAAAGAATTTGTATTAAAATCCAACTTTGATTTGGTTTAATGAGGTTTATAAAAAAATATGGGAATCCATTGATAAAGAACATAAAAAGAATCTTCTTTATCATTATGCACAAGATCATTTTCCAATTATATTGATATAGGTATTCTTATGGAATTATTGGATATAATTAATCACAATGAAAAACTTGTAGAATCCAGATTAGAAGTGAAAGTTTCAGACGGTATATAGTTTTAAAAAGTAAAAAAGATGTAAAATTTGTTGAGTAGTTTAAGGATGAAATTAAGAATGGCACTTTCGGTAAATTTTAACTTCCAATAATCATTATTGCTATTAGCCTGTTGTTTTTATTTATCTTAATAAAGACAGTTATGATAAAGTGGTCTTTTTTGGAAGCAGTATAGGATTAGCTATCTTTTGATGAATAAGTTTCTGCTATTTAAAAAAAATGGAGAGCTTAATTTTTGTAACAGTTTCTTTTATAAATTTTACTATATTTACGACTGATTAGTCAGATATATAATTATGAATAAAGATCAATTAATTATTGTAACAGCACTTAAGCTGTTTGTTGAGAATGGTTTTCATGGCACTGCTACTAGCAAAATTGCACAGGAATCAGGAGTTGCTAATGGAACGTTGTTTAATTATTTTGGAACAAAAGAAATACTCATAGTTGAAATTTACAACAGTATTATCAAGAAAAAGGAAGATTTTATTATTCAAAGTATTGAGTCGCATTCCGTTTCTAAAGAGTCTTTCCGTTCTCTTTTTATAGCTTCTTTGCATTGGAATTTAGAAAATGCTGTTGATTTTCAGTATCTGCAGCAGTTTAATAGTTCCCCTTATTCAAAGTCAGCGATAATGAGAACTTCAAGTAACGATGAACAGCCTCTTTATGTTTTAATTCAAAAAGGAATTGATTTGGTAGTTTTAAAAGCGATGCCTGCAGCTTTTATTTTTTCGCTTTTTACGGCTCATATTAATGGCCTGTATTATTATCTAATATCTGAGAACATCGTTAAAGAACATTCAGTTGAACTAATTAATGAAACTTTTGAAATTTTTTGGAAAATAATAGAAGATTAGATAATTATATATTTGACTGATTAATCAGTTATAATTATTTAGAATCAAAACGAATCTAATTTTTTTGAAAAAGGTATTATTAAAACTTTAAGGTACAGAAAATTGTTTTTTATTTACCGTCCCTAATGAAATGTCAAAATAATTTTTGAAGTTAAAAGTGGATTTACACACTCCAAAAACATGTTCCCTTGGTTTTGGAATTTGTTTCCTTCACTGTCCAGAATTTTTATTGGTCTCATTGCATCGAACCATTCTGGATTCATTTTACAAAATCATAACCGCTGTCCATCATTATATGACTCGTGATTTAAATTGATTTTTTTTGACCGTCTTTTTGTGCTTGCAATTGGAAAGAAAATAAAATATTTGTTAAGATGGTGTACGTTACCTTTTTCATGTTTTAATTTAAAGAATAAAAAAAGTATTTGATTTATGAGGGGTAATCTCTTCAAAAAGAAGGAAAATATTTTTATGCTACAAAAGTTAACATTTTTTTGTAACTTTTTTTTTCAGCGGTTTAAAATTTTAGACAAACTTCAAGAGCAGGAATTCCTATAAAACCAAATTATCTCCCAGCATTTAATCATTGGTGTTAAGATGTTTGCATTGTTGCGCTTTATGTCTTAAAAATATCTTTTTGAGCACTTTAAAAGAGCTTTTAGCTTGCAAAGCTACATAGTTGGTTTTTGAAGAGAAACAAGCATAAAAACGCTTTAAAATCATTTTTGATTTCTATTAAAAACAAAAATCACGGATAGAACCGAGTTAAAAGCGGTTTTATTCGTGATTTAAGTATTTGAAAAATTTGTTCCTTATAAAGATTGAATCAAAATCCAAGCTTCTGGATTATCGGTTTCGATGATTTTATTTTTTTCTTTTTCTGCTTCCGAAAAAGTGGTGTAACTTCCGTATAAAACAGGATAATAACCATTTCTGTTTACGCCCAATACTCTTGCGTCAAAACCTTTAGCAACTAATTGATTGTATCTTTTTTGAGCATTTGCTTCACTTCTGAAAGCGCCGGCCATAATGTGATACGGTAATTTCACTGCTTCCTTCTTTTCCGATTTTAGAGAAAGTGTGACAGCTGGAATTGGCGTTTGGATAAAGAAAGTTGCTTCCTGAATTTTATTTTGTACCTTTTTTTGCACTGCTGATTCTACCAAAATAGTTTTAGTGGCAATTTGGTTCTGATACATCGGGTATCCTACAGCTCCGGCAACAGCTAATCCGATTACGAATACTGCAGCATATTTTAGGTAAAGAGTGCTTCTTCTGGTTTCAGTTTCGGGTATAAAATTGAAAATTGGTTTTTCTTGTTCGATTACTGTTTTTTGAATTTCAGTGACCGTTTCAAGCTTCAAAAGTTCCACTTCTCTTTTTACAGCAGGCGAAACAAATGAAGTTAATCCAAAAGACTGCGCCAAATAATTGGTTTGTTCGTTAGGTGTAAAATGAATATTGTTTTCGGCATTCAAGATTAGAATACCAATGTTTTTTATAGCAAAAGAACGGTTTTCCTGTAGCGCTTTTTTCCAGTTCAGCACCTCATATTCAATAGCGCTCAAGGCGTAATCATAGGAAGTTTTTTCCGCTTGGGCGATATGATTAGCCAATAATCCGTCATTATTTTTAATATGGGAATTAAAGGAAATCATTTTTTTTGGCGGGAAAAAAGAATGAGAGTTTTCAAGCAGTTGAGCCGACTGGATTTCAGTCAGGAATGCTCCAAAACCAGGAACAGTTACACATTGATAACGGTATAAAAGTTGCGCGATATAAAGTTCGATTTTCATGTTAACAAAGTTATGCAACGCTAATAGTTATCAAAATTTTATCCACAATTTTTATTAACAATTTACATCTAATACATTATCAGTATATTACCATTTTATTTTTTGTCGAATTATTATTTTACAACTCTTTTTATGGATCATTTTTTTATAAATCAATAGAATTTTGAATTTGTAAGCAGGCTTTATTTCAAATATTTATCGTATAATTGTAAGATATGTCAGAAGAAAATTTATATCATTTAATGGCTTTACTCCGAATTGAAGGAGTAGGAGATATTATGGCCAAAAAACTCATCTCTCACTTTGGTTCTGCAGAAGCTGTTTTGAATGCCAAACCTGCTCAATTAGCCACCATTGATGGTGTTGGTTCTGTTTTGTTAAAAAATTTAAAAGACAAAACAGTTTATGAAAAAGCCAAACAAGAATTAAATTTCATTCAAAACAACGATGTAAAAGTGTTGTATTTTAAAGATGAAAAATATCCAGACCGTTTGAAGCATTGCATTGATGGCCCAATTTTATTATTCACTTCTGGGAATATCAATTTGAATAATCGAAAAATAATTAGCATTGTTGGAACTCGTCAAATCACGTCGTATGGCACTGAATTTTGCAGGAAATTAATAGAAGACTTAGCTCCTTTGGATCCAATAATAGTAAGTGGTTTTGCTTATGGTGTAGATATTGTGGCGCACCAACTGGCAATGGACCATAATTTGCAAACCATTGGTGTTGTCGCACACGGATTGAATCAAATTTATCCAAAACCACACAAAAAATATGTCGCCAAAATGGAACAAAATGGTGGTTTTATGACTGAATTTTGGAGTACTTCCAATCCTGATAAAGAAAATTTTGTTCGTAGAAACCGTATTGTGGCTGGAATGACAGAAGCCACGATTGTCATCGAATCTGCAGACAGAGGCGGTTCGCTCATCACCGCCAATATGGCCAATGATTACAATCGGGACGTTTTTGCTGTACCAGGACGTACTACTGATAAATACAGTCAGGGCTGTAATAATTTGATTAAAACCCAAAAAGCAAATCTGCTCACCTCGGCAGCAGATTTAATTTATATTTTAAACTGGGATATTAAAAAAGAAACCAAACCCATTCAAAAACAACTGTTTGTCACACTTGATGATGACGAGCAAAAAGTGTACGATTATCTTCTAAAAACAGGCAAAGAACTTATGGATATTATTGCCTTGAAATGTGACTTTCCGATTTACAGAATTTCGGGTTTACTACTTAATATGGAATTAAAAGGTGTAATACGCCCTTTGCCAGGGAAAATATTTGAGGCAATTTGATTAATAGATATTTGCTAACCAGTCTTATAGTTTAATAGTAAATGACTAGTCTAAAATATATTTATACTATTGTTAATCTATAAAAAAAGCAGTAAAATGAGTTTTAAATCGTATTAAGTTCAAATATCAATTGCATAAAAAAGCTATGAAAGTATAATATCATTCATAGCTCTAGTATTTTTAACTTTGGAAATATTTTATGGCTTTGGAATTTTCAATTTCCAACCAACTTTTATCAAGTCTGGATTTGAAATAACATCTTTGTTAATTTCATAAATCTTTTGCCAAGTAGTTCCGTAATGTCCTGCGATTTTTGATAATGAATCACCACCAACAACAGTGTAAACTTCTAAGCCTTGAGGTTCAACACCAACTGGAACTTTGATTTCCATCACTACATCGGCAGATCTAAATTCAGGATCTATTTTTTCATAAGCATCCCAAATAGCATTTTTTGCCTCGATAGTACTTACGTTAGCATCTATATACAAAACATTACCCTGTTCCCTAACTTGTAAATTTGTAGCCCCTTGACTGTTTGCAGTACGTATAAGTTCGCTATATTTTTCTTGTAAAGCCATACTATTTAATTTTTAGTTTATTTTCAACCTTTTTAGGATTTAACGCTTGAATACTTTGCATTAAAGGCATTAAATTATCTTTCTTGATTTCGCCTGTCAAAGTAACAACTCCTTGAGAAACAGAACTTGTAACTCCTGGGTAATTGGTTAATGCACTTTGCACAGCTGTTATTAAAATAGCATCTGGATTAATCACAACCGGAGCAGGAGGCGGTGGAATTGTACAATTATTTACAACAGATTTTACCCCTTTAATGTCTTTCACCATTTTTTCACAATTTGATTTACACGACATGTCTTTACATTCTCCAGAAAGGGTTACTACTCCTTCTTTTACAGAAGCTGTTAATCCAGCCATTTCGGGCGTTGTTGCAATTTTTTCTGAGATTGATTTCTGAATGTCTGCATCTTTTGGAGAGCAGGATGACAAACATAAACAAACTGATGCGATCATAGAAATGATCATAATTTTAGTGGATTTCATATTTAATATCTTTTATAATTAACTAAATCTAAGATACATATAAAAATTATACAAAAATATTTTCCATGCTATTATTTTGTTTTTTATCAAAAATTAGCGTTACTAACAACAAAGAGGCTGTCCGAAAAGGGCAGCTTTTTTATGCGGCAAATTTCAGGAATCGATTTTGAGTTTGTTGATTTATGAAAAAATATTCTGTTACGGTTTTAAAAAGGTAAATTTCGACTTCTATAACTCTATTTCGAACTCGCACAGAAAATTCTATATGAGTCTTGTGTTTTTTATTG
>CAUPJC010000006.1:0-159046 GCA_963511475.1 uncultured Flavobacterium sp. | reverse complement strand
TGGTAATGAGGATGTGATCCAGAAATACATTCAAAATCAAGGAGAAGAAAAGACTGTTTACAAATCGTTTAACAAAAATCAGCTACGGTTGTCTTTTGAGTAACACGATACCTCGAGGCTCTGCCTCGGGGTAATTCATTGCGAACAAGGGTTAAAAATCATTTTTTGTGCCGTTAGGCACTAAATATTGGTAGAAATAAATTCACAGCAAGCATAATGTCCCGTAGGGACTATATTTTTTACATCATATTTTTACATCATATAATGGGATTAGTTGCGTCCGTAAGTTTTACTCGGATATTTAGTCCCTAACAGGACAAATAACGCATATACAATTATTTTCTACCAATATTTAGTGCTTAACGGCACATTTAAAACCTTGATTCGCGTATTTAGTAAAATTCGTGGTTTCCTTTTATTTAAGTTTAAATTCATAAACCTTACCTCCTTCTTTATTTGTTTTTTCATCGGCAATGAGCAAAGTAGTATTGTCTTTGAAAACTATCGCTTCTTTTTGAGAAAAATGATTCAGTTGTATTTCTGTTTGTGAGCCTGTATGAAATAAATCACCGCTGAAATTTTGAAATAATACAATTTTATCATGACTCAGCAAAACTGCTTTTTTTCCGTCTGGGCTAATTGTGGCACTTGTCAGGACACAATGATTATAGTTATCGCAGGTTTTAAACTCTCCTATTCTAACAGCTTTTTGAGTTCCCGGCGCATTCAGAATTTTATAGATAAAAGCGGTTCCATCAAAACCTTTACTTCTGTTTTTTGTAAAAAGATAAAAGTAATTCTGGTATTCAAAAAAACCTTCGACATCATAGAACATTTCGCTTTTCTTTGGAGGGAATTCGGTTTGTTCTGGGTATGAAAAGGAAATTTTATATTCGGAAACGGCGTTTTCTTTGCTCAATTCATTTTTGGCAACTTTATAAATACACAAATCTTTGCGTTCGTTATCGTTATTGCCAAAGTCTCCAATATAAATATTACCTGTTTTATCTTTTGTAATATCTTCCCAATCCACATTACTTGTATTGTTAACTGTAATAGTTTTTTCTAATTTTCCCTCCGAATTTAAAGCGAATATTTTATTGTCATTACCGCTGTCTTCAAGTGCGTAAATTAAATTTGTCTCGGGAAAATAGGTAATTCCGGAGACCTCTTTTAACTTTTTCGGAAGCGCATAGAGCGTTTTGAGATCACTATTTGATGATTCCTGACAAGCCAATAAAATAAAAGGAATTAGCAAAAAAGACTTTTTCATAAGAATTTTGAATTGAGTTCGTGTTTATTAAAATTGCAGGCAAATAGTTTTTTGCAATCTATGATTAAAAATATGAAAATAAAGATTCCAATTTGCATTTGCTGTTAATATTCTGGTAATTTTAGACTAAACAAAAAATTTGCATCAAAGAACGATACATTTTTTTCGGTGTTCCAATAAAGAAAATTTCACTTTCCAGACCAGAAAAAATTGACATTATAAAAAAGCTAATACGGATTTATAAGTATTATTTGATATATTTGAAAAAACTATAAAGTTGTGAAAACATTCGCCAATCACTCTAAGAAAGGGGTTGTAAATGGAGGATTGTTTCGTGTATATACAAGTTGTGTGCAATTTTTAAGAAACCATCGATTAACATGAAAGATTGGGAAAAATACGAAGAACAAATATTCGAAAAACTCAACGAGTTATTTCCTAGTTCAAGTATTGAAAAAAATCAAAAAATAATTGGGAAATTTTCCGAAAGAAGCCGTCAAATAGACATTTTAGTTAAATCAGAATCTATTGGAAGGGAAATAATTATAGTTATTGATTGCAAAAAATTTAGCAAAAAAATTGACATTAAAACTGTTGAGTCATTTATTGGGTTCTCAGAAGATGTTGGAGCGCATATTGGAATTATGATTACAAATATTGGTTACTCCAAAAGTGCTGAAAAAAGAGCCAAAAATCATCATAAAGATATTCAACTTGACATAGTCGAATTCCAAGACTTTGAGGATTACGAATTTGCATATGATACTTGCATTTTTTGCAGAGATGAAGATGATTTTCCAATAGGTTTAATTAGATTGAGCGAACCTTTACCATTAGTAACTGATGGTGTTGTTACATTGATAAATACAGGAAATTGCTCATATTGTGGAGAATCCTACATTAGATGTCAAGGTTGTGGAGACTTGATTCATGTAGGAAATGATATAGATGAATATGAATGCCAGTGCGGAAATACATTTGGAGTTGAATCTGAATATATTGGAAGTGGAATGACGCAAGAACATATTTACATAAGAGATAAAATTATGTACGGCCTGAATTTATTGACCCAAATCAAACTAATTTGTTCGAATAAAACTGCACACAACAGCTACAACGGATTCGAACAATCGTCTTAATTGAAAGTTGGTTTTGTATTTGGGAGATTTGGCAAATCCGAAAATAGGGCTTAATTTAGTCACAAACCCGCTGTAATAGCAGAATGTTATGTGTCAGGCTAAAAAAAACTGGAGCTAAAAAAAATGAAATTATTTATTAAAATACTACTACTAACAATAATTGATTTTGTCATTATTTGGTTTTGGGTAAAAGAAAATGACCCAGACCCGAGTATTTCAATTGCTATTTTAATTGTAGTTCCAGCAGTAATTATAATAAACCTTGCAATTGCTTTAGCCTTATATTTCACCAAAAGAGAATACTCAAAAATTTTTGTCATTAACGCATTAGTTTCTGCGATCATAATGTACTTTTTATTTCTAAATGGAATAGACATACATCAAAACTTAAGATATGAAAGTTGGAAATTTAACATAAAAAACACGGTTTTTAAAATAACACATTTTAAACTTGAAAATACTTTCAGTATTAGTGAAAGCACAAATTCAGGCTCTTCAACAAGTTTTTTGGACGGGAAATTTAGCAGAAAAGATGATGAAATTTATTTGACAACTGACACAACAAAATATAAAATGAAAAACGAATATTTATATGGTTTTAGAAACTCCAAAGACAGTATAAAATTGACAAAAATTGAACGATAATAAAACGGAAAGCCCGAACACATAACAGCTACAACGGATTTGGGCATTAGGCTTAATGGAAAGTTGGTTTTGTATTTGGGATGATTTGCTTCGCCTGTTCGCTATCGCTCAATTTCATTAAGTTAAGGATTTTTTATGTAATTTCTCCTTCGTCGAAATGACATAACGTGAGTCACTAGTGAGATTCCTCATTCTTCGGAATGACAACACGATAACTTTATATCCTTATCTTCATGAAATTACACTATGGCAAATCTATATAAAGAGCTTAATTTAGTGCCAAACCTGCAGTGGTAGCAGAAAGTTAGCAACAATAATTTTGGAGACTGCAGAAAAAATGCTACTTTTGATAATATCAAATGATAGTATCAATGAAACCACCATACGACATAACGCTTAAAATTTTAAAATTGATAAGTTCTATTTCCGAAAAAATTGGAGAAGTAAATGCTAATTATCTAAATAAGCAATCTCCACAACTTCGTAAACAAAATAGAATCAAAACTATACACTCATCTTTACAGATTGAAGGTAATACATTAACTGAGGAACAAATTACTGCATTGATAGAAAACAAAAGAGTAATTGGTCCAAAAAAAGATGTCTTAGAAGTATTAAATGCAATTACGGTTTATGACAAACTTGAAGAATATAAGTTTTCATCTGATAAAAACTTTTTAAAAGCACATCTTGAGTTAATGAATGGTCTAATTGAGAGTGCAGGAAAATATAGAAAACAAGGTGTTGGAATAGTTAAAGGAACAAAAGTAGAACACATTGCCCCTCCTCATGAAAATGTTCCGCATCTAATGAAAGACTTATTTAAATATCTTAAAGACTCTGATGAATTGACATTAATAAAAAGTTGTGTTTTTCATTATGAAATGGAATTCATACATCCTTTTTTAGATGGCAATGGAAGAATGGGAAGATTATGGCAAACTTTAATTTTAATGTCTGAATATCCAATTTTTGAGTTTTTGCCATTTGAAACATTAATTAGCCAAACGCAAGATGATTATTATAAATCTTTGTCATTAAGTGATAAATCAGGAAAATCAACATATTTTATAGAATACATGCTTGATGTAATTGATAAATCTTTAGGCAGTTTACTTAATTACAATAATAGAACTTTAAAAGACTTAGACAGATTAGAATACTTTCTAAAACTTGGCATAAAAGAATTTACTAGAAAAGATTATATGAATATTTTCAAAGACCTTTCTTCTGCAACTGCGAGTAGAGATTTGAAAAAGGGAATCGAATTAAACATGTTTGAAAGTGTTGGAAATCTGAACAAAACGAAATACATTGTGAAATAATTACTGTTGCTAACACACGCTACAAGCAATTTGGGTATTAGTCTTAATTTGAAGTTGGTTTTGTATTTGGAAGATTTGGCAAATCCGAATATAGGGCTTAATTTAGTCCCAAACTACTTGTAGCGCGGGGACGTTAGTGGTCATTGTAACAGACAATGCTAGATAAAAAAGTTGAATATAAATTTAAACCTTTTAGCAAATTATAAGTCAAACCCCAAAATATTAAATATGAAAAACATGAAAAATTTAACTTGCCTTTTAGTGGTTTTATTGTCAATTGTAAGCTGTAGTAAAAACGATGATGGAACCCAACCAACCCCAACTGAATTCATGTATTTTCCTTCCAATACAGGTTCTAATTGGGAAACAAAATCTCTTTCAAGTTTGGGCTGGAATCAAAATGCTGTACAGCCCTTAAAAGATTATCTTATCCAAAAAAACACCAAATCGTTTATGATTATTGTCAATGGAAGAATTGTGATGGAAGAGTATTTTAATGGTCATAATTCAACATCTACTTGGGAATGGAATAGTGCAGGTAAAACTTTAGTGGCTACAACAACAGGAATTGCCCAACAAGAAGGTTTATTAAATATTAGCAATAAAGCATCTGATTATTTAGGAACAGAATGGACAAGTATGCCATTGCCTAAAGAAAATTTAATTACAGTAAGACATTTGCTAACAATGACAACAGGTAATGATGATACAAAACAATATGTTACAAAACCAAATTTAACTTATATAGCTGATGCTGGGACTAGATGGGCTTATAGTAATATTTTCCAAAAATTGACAGACGTAGTTGCCGATGCAAGCAACAAACCATTTGAAACCTATTTCAACGAAAAGCTAAAAAGTAAAATAGGTATGGACGGTTATTGGAATTTTGGAACTATATACACTATTTACCACAGCACTACAAAAAGTATGGCAAGATTTGGTCTTTTGGCCTTGAATAAAGGAAAATGGAATAACGAACAGATAATAAATGAATCTTTTTTTAATGAGAGCATAACTACTTCACAAAATATTAATCCTTCTTACGGATATTTATGGTGGCTAAATGGGAAAACAAGTTTAATGATTCCTGGAGAGCAAACCATTTATCAAGGTTCTTTAGTACCAAATGCACCTGTGGACATGTATGCTGCAATGGGAGCAAGCGACCAGCGAATTTATGTAATTCCAAGTAAAAAAATGGTGATTATAAGAATGGGAAATGCCTCTGACCCTGCAAATCCAAATTTTGCAGTATCTGGTTTTGACAACGAACTATGGGGTAAAATTAATGCCGTAATAAACTAAATAAGCCCAATAACAGCGAACCGCTAATCTAGTAGACGGCTCCGCCAGAAACTAACAGTATGAGTTTTCGATATATTGAGAAATAATTATTTCATACACCATAGATTGTGTTGTTTTTAAAAATGAATTGTATAATTAACAACTTGAAACTGCTAACTTTTCTTCAGACTGCTAAAAACCAAATCATTTAAAAAAGCAATTATTTCGCTTTCCTCTTTAGTATCGCTAAAATCAGTAAGTGACGGCAGATTATTCATGAAAAAGTTTTGAAAATGAGCCATTTCAATAATAGTCGATGCCAAGGATTTAGGGTATTTATATTCTGGACTGCATTCTGAAATAATATTTCCTATTACCGCACAAAGATCCTTGTATGGCTTAAAAAAATGCTGTTTATTATCTTCTCCTACTTGTTTGGTAAGATATGCCTTTGAACCTTCGGAAATAATTATTTGGTGTAGCAGGCTTTCGTTTATGTGAATGGTCTGCTCATCATCTTCAACGGCTGTTGCCAGCAGTTTTATAACTCTCTTTAACCTTAGCGATGGATCTTCAATATTATTGGTATGAAAACTTATTTGAAATTCAAGCCAGCCCCAATACCAAGCTGCTAAATAAAGCAAAAGCTTATGTTTATTCTCAAAATACCTGTAAATCCCAGCTTCGGTTGTGCCAATATCTTCTGCTAGTTTCTTAAATGTAAACACCTAAAAACCTGTCTTATAAATCAACTGAATACTATGTTTGAGTATATTTTTACCTAACTCCGAATTTTCGGGATTGCGCAGGTACAAGGCATCATTCATTTTTATCTGTAATTGCAGCTTCATTTCAGTTTTTTTACTTCCGTTGAATAAGCTGCAAAGCTAAGGAAAATATTTTAACACTACTTTATGATAGTAATACTATCATAAAGAAAACTATTGCTATCTTTATACCCAGCTTTTAAAAAATCAGCCCAATTGCTTAATTAAGAACAGTTGATGTAATACCTTGAATTTTATGAATTTAAAGACAATTAAAAACTAAATAAAAATGAAAACTTTAACAAAAGAAATGCAGACAGCCATCACTCCTTCTATGGCTTTAGAACTCTTAAAAGATGGAAACAGACGATTTGTGAGTAACCTAAAAGTAAATCGAAATCTTTTGCAGCAAGCCAATGAAACTTCAGACGGACAACATCCATTTGCTGTAATCCTTAGCTGTATTGACAGCAGAACTTCAGCTGAATTAATTTTTGACCAAGGACTTGGAGACGTTTTTAGTGTACGTATTGCCGGAAACATTATCAATGAGGATATTTTAGGCAGTATGGAATTTGGATGCAAAGTAGCCGGTTCAAAAATCATTGTCGTTTTAGGACATACCAAATGCGGAGCAGTAAAAGGTGCCTGCGACCATGTCGAAATGGGTAACCTGACAGCCTTATTGACAAAAATAAGACCAGCCGTTGATGATGAAACTACTACAAAAGAAAACCGCAATTCCAGTAATCCCGAATTTGTGGAAAATGTTTCAATAATTAATGTTAAGCGAACAGTTAAGTCAATAATGGAACTCAGTCCAATCCTAAAAGAAATGATTGAAAGCGGCGAAATTGGAATTGTTGGAGGCACCCACGATATTTCAACTGGAGAAGTAACATTCTTCACTGAAACTATGAATTCAGGTTCATAATTAACTTTTACTATTATACCGCAAAGCATCCGTTTTTAAGAACCATACAAATTCTCACATGGATCAAGGCTTTTAAAACGAGTGCTTTTCATTTTACTAAACATTTACTGCAAATTAAATTTACTACTTTTACCTGACTGCAAAATTCATAATCAAATAAAAAAGCACAGATTTTTTTTGAACGAACTTATATTAATCATAACTTTAAAACAGCCTCTCATGATAAAACAAGCATCTTTACTTTTAATCGGAATAGTATTCTTGAATTCCTGTAAACAGGATAAAGACAATTTTGATTGGGTTCTTGTAGAAGGCGGTACGTTTGAACAAGGCAAAAATCAGATAATTATTAGTCCGAAAGGTGACACGATTAAAGGTTTTACAAGCCCAAACCGTATGGTGGAATTAGATGATTTTTATATTAGCAAATATGAAATAACGGTTAAACAATTTAGAGAATTCTGTGAAAGTACAGGACGAAAAATGCCTGAACCGCCTATTGAAAATGCGCTCGGTAAAAAAGTATATTATAAATGGATAGATGAAAATCCAATGCTTGCAACTTGGGACGAAGCTAATGATTTTGCAAAATGGGCAGGCGGCAGATTGCCAACTGAAGCAGAATGGGAATATGCTGCGAAAGGTGGAAAGAAAACCAAAGGCTATAGATACAGTGGCAGTAATACCCCAATTGAGATTGGCTGGGTAAAAGAAAACTCTGAAAATACTTTTCATAAAATAGGTCTTTTAAAACCTAACGAACTTGGCATTTATGATATGACAGGAAATGTTGGAGAATGGGTTTTTGATTGGTATAATCCAGAAAAAGACAGTTTGGTAAGTAACAAAAATCCGCAGGGTCCAGCAGATGGAGATTATAAAATTTCAAAAGGTGTCAGCTGGTTTTACGAAACTCAAAGCGCAGACGGAAAACCATTAGAATATGGAATTCATATGCCAGAAGTCAGATACCAATCTCCCCGTTCTACAAGAAATGACGGATTCGGATTCAGAATTGCAAAAAGTAAATAAAACTGCTTCCAATCGAATACATAATTTCACTTAAAACTGACTGCATATAATTCTTTATTCAGAAAAAAAGACATTCAGCCTAAGTGTAAAAAACATAATATTTTCTAATAATTATGTAACAGTTTATCTCCGTATTTTAATCATTTTCACATAAAAAAAATACCTCATGAGAAAATTGATTATACTTTTCGGAATCATCGCACTTACAATGTTTTCCTGTAAAAATGGAGACGAAAATAAAGCTGATAAAAAAACAGCCGTTCGAGAAAAAATGCCCGTTTGGAAAGAACCTAAAAATGTTTCCTATACTTTAGAAAACACCAAAGAATGGCTAAAAAATAATAAAAACTCGGAGAATCTGGAAATTGCTATTGCGGTAAACAGAACCGATAAGGATAATTTTGTCAAAATGGATACTGTCATTATTCCAACGGATCTTAGCGGAGACCTCCTATTTTATCTGCCCTTTCCATTGCAGGTTGATTTTTTGCAAAATATTGACAAAATCCTATTATTCTCGTACCCAACTCAAACTTTTGCTGTCTACGAAAATGGAATTTTGATGCGCACCGGTCCAACCAATATGGGCAGAGCAAAGGACCCGACCCCAACCGGATTATTTTTTACAAACTGGAAAGCAGAAGAAACAACCAGCACATTTAATGATGAGTGGGAATTAAAATGGAATTTTAACATCGAAAACAAAAAAGGTATAGGATTTCATCAATACAAACTGCCAGGTTATCCGGCATCACATTCCTGCCTAAGATTACAGGAAAAAGACGCAAAATTTTTATACGAATGGGCAGATCAATGGGTTTTGGCCGACGAAGAAAATGTAAAATTCAAAGGAACTCCAGTAGTTGTTTTTGGAAGCTACAATTTTGATGCACCCAAACCCTGGTTACAACTTGTTGAAAATCCTAAAGCATTAACCATTCCAGAGAGCGAAATTAAAGAAATCATTACGCCATATTTAGGCACAATTTTGAAAGAGCAGGAAAAAAGGAAAAAACCGTAATTCATATTGATAATGCAGTGACAAAAACTCAGTGTAATTTAACCGCAAAGGCCGCAAGGCATTCCGCAATGTCCGCAAAGCTTTGCGTTCATTGCGTTTATAAACGGTAAGGCATATTTTCTTAGCGCACCTTGCGGTTAAACTCAAGCTACTAAATAAAAAAAGAAGCTCTCCAGTAAATCGGGAAAGCTTCTTTTTTTATTTTTTATTTATTTCTTTACTATCTTAACTGTGTTGTATCCACTCTTGACGGAGTGTCTTTCCCGCTGATAATAGTCGAAGAACTAAAAGCAATTGCCTTAATAATTTCGGTCATGTTGTCAATATCTAATGTTTCAAATTCATCATCAGCTGTATGATAATTTGGTTCACTATCCATTTTTGAAGTTGATATGGTATGTGCCGGAACTCCTAGTTTGGCCAAAGTTGCATTATCAGAACGGTAAAACAGCTGCTGTTCCGGGTATGGATCCGGATAAAACTTGAAATTGGTTTTCTCTAAATTTTTCTGCAATATCTTTCCAAAATCAGATTTTTCAAATCCAGTAATATATGCTGAATTTTTTCCCCATTTGGATTCTGTACCAATCATTTCTAAATTAAACATGGTAATTACTTTATCGGCAGAAAGCTGTTTGGAGAAATATTTAGCTCCAAAACCTCCTAATTCTTCGGCAACAAATGTTGTAAAAATAATAGTGCGTTCGTTGTTATTCTGCTTTTTGAAATAATTAGCCAGCATGATTACCGCGGTACATCCAGCGGCATCATCATTGGCACCGTTATAAATAGAATCGGCTGCAGGGTGTGGCATCCCTTCTTCTGGCGAGCCTACCCCAAGGTGATCGTAATGTCCCGAAAAGATAACATACTCATCTGGTTTGCTTTTGCCTGGCAATACTCCCACTACATTATTCAGCGTTTTTTTGGAAATAGTATTGGATAGTTCAATAGAAAAAGAAGCCGCTTCCTGAACGCCAAAAACAAACAAAACCGTATTAGTTCCAGGCTCAGAAGTAATTCTGTCAATATGCTGGATATTAGGAAGCACATTATTAAATGAAGCGTCAACTAATACCAAATGATTTTTGGAACTCTTGTAATACTCATTGAATTTCTTTCCGATATTATCACCTTTACTGATTTTGACAACAGTAATATCACTCTTTTCAGTCAAAGAAACCTGTGGCTGATAAGAAAAAGTAACTACTTGATTGTTATTAACTTCATTTCCGTCGATAATTATCTTGGATGAAACTGCCTTAGAAGCAGTCATAGAAAACTCCTGTCTAAAATTAGCAGCGCCCATAAACGGCTGCAGTCCTGCTTTTTTGAATTCCGATTCTATAAAGGCAGATGCTTTGTCAATTCCGGGAGTAAAAGTTCTTCGTCCCTGCATATCATCTGCAGAAAGTACTTTTTCAATTCGGGAAACTTCATTAGTGTCAATGATTTTATCAATCGATTGTCCATGAACACTGAAACACAGACTTAAAACAAATATACTTAGAATGCTTTTTTTCATATTTTACTTTTATAAATAATGACTTAGTATAACCAAAAGTATATTATTTATTTGTAAAATAATACTGTAAATATGAAATTCTAATTATAAAAAGAGCAGAAAAACTAAAATCCTTAAGAATACTTCAAAAAAGGAATTAAAATTATGCTCCTAGAAAAGGCGGTAATAAAGCAACAGTATCATTGCTTTTTAGGATTTGATTCGAGAATTTATCAATTATTTTTTGGTTCACTGCTACGCAAAAAGGAAACTGATTGAGATCATATTTTTTCTAACTCAGCTAATAATTGACTTAGTTTTAAACCTGAAAAATAGATTTTTTCACCACTTCGTCTTGTAAGAACTAAAAGAGCACCAAAATATTTTATCTTAATCATATCAATTCATTTAGATTTTGCAAAATAAATTCCTCCTCCAAAAAAGAATCAAAAACCAATTCTTCTTCCATATACGAAGTCAGTTTTGAAGCATTTTTTACCACTTCACCAATTATGATAATAGCCGGAGAAGCAATTTGGTTCTCTTCTACTAATGCCGTAATTGTGCTGATAGTTCCAATAACTTTCTTTTGAGTCGTTTTGGTTCCATTTTGTATAATGGCAATAGGCAAATCATCGGTTCTGTTGTTTTGATACAAAGACACAATTTCATCAAGTTTATTCATTCCCATCAAAATAACAACCGTAGCAGAAGATTGTGAAGCCAAAGCAACATCTTTGGACAATTTATGTTCCGATGTAGTTCCTGTTATTACCCAAAAACTCTCGGCAACCTTTCTTTGCGTTAAGCTAATTCCATTTGAAGCAGGAACTCCCAATGCTGACGATATTCCCGGAACAATTGCAGTTTCTATTCCAAATTGACTTGCAAAATCTATTTCTTCACTTCCTCTCCCAAAAACGAAAGGATCGCCCCCTTTTAATCGAACTACATGACCATTCTTTTTTGCCATAACCACAATAAGATCGTTGATTTGATCTTGGCTGTAGGCATGGCATCCAAAACGTTTTCCAACAAATATAATTTCAGCTTGTGGAGCGTATTGCAATAATTCCTCGTTAACCAAGGCGTCATACAAAATAACAGCAGCACTTTCCAATGCTTTAATCGCTTTCAAAGTAATCAATTCTACATCACCTGGCCCCGCTCCTACTATTGTCAATTTTGGTTTGTTTGCTGTTATCATGATTCAAAGTATAAGGGTTCAACTTTTTACAAACTAAGTATAAGTACTTATGCAAATATAAGTATTTTTTCTAATAACAATCTGTTACTAACAAAATAATGCAAAAAATTAATGCTTTGACAGAAAAGGATTATATGATCTTAAAAATCAATCGTTATTGTTGATAACTACTATAGATTACAAAACAAAAAAGTCTTAAAGCATAAAAACTTTAAAACCCCCTTGAATTAAGTGTACCTCTAAAAACCTTAGGAATTTATATTCTTAGTAAGCTTATATAAAGTCATTTAAAGCTTTCTCAATAATTACAAGACACTCTTGAATTTGAGCTTCAGTGATTACTAATGGGGGCGCAAAACGTATTTTGTTGCCATGAGTTGGTTTTGCTAATAATCCGTAATCTCTGAAACGTAGGCAGATATCCCATGCCAAATCTGAGTCATCTCCACAGTTAATCACAATAGCATTCAGCAATCCTTTTCCTCGAATTAATTCTATTAATGGATTACGCTGCGCAATTTCATTAAGTCCTTTTCTTAAAATCAAACCTAATTTTTGAGCGTTTTCGGCTAGATTTTCTTCACGAACCACTTCAAGAGCAGCAATGGCAACCGCTGCTGCAATAGGATTTCCTCCAAAAGTAGATCCATGCTGACCAGGTTTGATAACATTCATAATCTCATTATTGGCCAAAACAGCCGATACTGGATAAACGCCGCCTGAAATGGCTTTGCCTAAAATTAAAATATCCGGCTGTACATTTTCGTGATGCACGGCTAATAATTTGCCTGTTCTGGCAATTCCTGTCTGAACCTCATCGGCAATAAACAATACATTATGCGCTTCACAAAGTGCTTTGGCTTTCGCCAAATATCCTTCGCTAGGAACATAAACTCCAGCTTCACCTTGAATAGGCTCTACCAAAAATCCAGCAATATTGGTTGATGATTTCAATACATTTTCTAAAGCTTCAATATTATCATAAGGAATTTTTATAAATCCTTCGGTAAAAGGACCGAAAGACTTTCTAGCACTTTCGTCATTCGAAAAAGAAATAATGGTAGTTGTTCTTCCATGAAAATTTCCTTCGCATACGATAACCTGAGCTTGATTTTCAGGAATTCCTTTTACTTCATACGACCATTTTCGGCACAATTTTAAAGCTGTTTCAACCGCTTCGGCTCCTGTGTTCATTGGAAGTACTTTATCGAAACCAAAATATTTGGTTATATACTCTTCATAAACTCCTAATTGGTCATTATAAAATGCACGCGAAGTCAATGTCAGCTTTTGAGCTTGTTTTACCATGGCGTTAACAATTTTTGGATGACAATGACCTTGATTTACTGCTGAATATGCAGATAAGAAATCAAAATATTTTTTTCCGTCAACATCCCATACAAAAACACCTTCCCCTTTTTCCAAAACAACTGGTAACGGATGATAATTATGAGCACCGTATTTATTCTCTTTTTCAATTAAAACTTCCGATTGTAAAGAAAGTGATTGTATAGTATGTTCCATGATCTAAAATTTATTAAATTATTCATACAAAAGTAGTAAATGTTTTTTATTTACCAAATAAAAAGCTAAATTTGACTTTTAAAACTGTTTTAAAAAAAAATGTAATTTATTTATAACAAAAATAAGTCATGTTGTTATTTTAACACTTCTTAAAAATACTCACAAATAAACAAATAAAAAAACAATTACTTTTATCCAAAAAAAGTGATTTTAACTCAAGAAAAGTAGAATATGGACATATTAGATGAATTTGACATCAATATCATAAAAGAATTGGAAAAAGACGGAAGAATGGCTTTTTCTGCAATAGCCAATAATCTCAAGATTTCAAACACTATGGTGCATCAACGCATCAACCGATTAATGGAGCAAGGAATCATTTCCGGAATCAAACCTGTTTTAAACGAAAAGAAGATAGGCTATGACTGGGGAACTTTCACAGGAATTACTTTAAAAAAAGACCAAGATTCTGCCAAAGTCATTGAGGCCTTAAAAGAGATTCCCGAAATAACTGAATGCTATTACATAACTGGTTCGTTTACTCTTTATATAAAAATGATAGCCAAAGACCATGAGCACATGAGAAAACTACTTTACGAAAAAATTGACTCTATTCCTGGAATTTCTAAAACGGAATCTCTAATTGAATTGGGTTGTGCTTTCAAACGGAATATCAGTTTGTAAACACTTAAAGAAAAGCGTAACAGTTAAATTTATCACCATTAAAACCTTGAAAGGAGAATTTTTAAGGTTTTTTTTATATCAATTATTTGTTAGATATTTGTAAAAATATAGAGCCATGAAAAACTTAAATCTTATAATTTTTGGAATGCTATTAATTGCAGTTCAATCATTTGGACAATTAAAACAAGTACAATATAAAGACGGAAATCAAATTCTGAATGGTTTCAAAATCAGTCCTCTAAACAAAAATACTCAAAAACCAGGAATCTTAATTTTGCCAGCCTGGAGAGGAATTGATAAGCTATCCAAAGACACTGCTGAGAATCTTTCAAAATTGGGATATTATGCTTTCATAGCTGATATTTATGGCGAAGGAAATTATCCCAAAGACAATTCCGAAGCCGGAAAAATTGCAGGATTTTACAAAAAGGATTTTGAAGCTTATCAAAAACGGATTTCATTAGCCTTGCAACAGTTAATTGAAGCTGGTGCCAATCCTGATAATATTGTAGTAATTGGTTATTGCTTTGGAGGAACTGGAGCGCTTGAAGCAGCTCGCGGACATCTGAATGTAAAAGGAGTTGTTTCTTTTCATGGTGGTTTAGGCAAAGATGCTTCTAGAGCAACAGAACCTATTAAAACAAATGTATTGGTCTGCCACGGAGCAGACGACCCGTTTGTACCAAACGAAGAAATTTTAGGGTTCCAAAAAGAAATGAGAGAATCAAAAGCCGATTGGCAAATGATTTATTATGCCAATGCCGTTCATTCCTTCACTAATCCAGAGTCCGGAACAGATAATTCAAAAGGAGCCGCTTACAATGAAAAAGCATCTAAAAGATCTTTTGAGCATTTCAAGCTATTCCTGAGTGAAATATTAAAAAAATAGCAAATTAAATAGTAAACATTAAACACCCTTAATCTTAAATGAAAAAAGCCCTAACTCTATTTGCATTTATTACAGCGCTAAATTGCTTTGCACAAAAGGAAGCGGTCAACAATGACGACCCTACAAAGTTTATAAATACCATAACTCCCGAAAAATTAAAGACAAAACTTTACATTGTTGCTTCCGATGAAATGGAAGGACGTGAAACAGGATCAAAAGGACAAAAAAAAGCTGGAAAATACCTTATAGATCAATACAAGAAAAGCAAAATATCGTATCCAAAAGGAGCCAAAAGTTATTATCAACCCATTCCTGCTTCTTTTTTGAATGCCAAACACAATGAAGGCTTACCCGATTCAGAGAACATTTGGGCTTATATTGAAGGTTCTGAAAAACCAGATGAAGTATTAGTCATTTCGGCACATTACGACCACGTAGGTGTAAAAAATGGAGATGTTTACAACGGAGCAGATGATGATGGCTCTGGAACTGTTGCCATACTTCAAATTGCCGAAGCTTTCCAGAAAGCAAAAACAGAAGGCCACGGACCAAAGCGCTCAATATTATTCCTTCATGTAACCGGTGAAGAACACGGTTTGCACGGATCGCGTTTCTATTCAGAGAATCCTTTGTTCCCTATCGCTAATACTGTTGCTGATATTAATATAGATATGATAGGTCGCCGTGATTTTGATCATCCTAATACTAACAATTATGTATATGTGATTGGTGCCGACAGATTATCCAGCGATTTACATAATATTACCGTTGCGCAGAACAATAAATACACTCACCTGGACTTGGATTTTAAATTCAATGACCCAAAAGATCCTAATCACTTTTATGAGCGTTCTGATCACTATAACTTTGCCAAATTTGGTATTCCTGCAGTATTCCTTTTTAACGGTGTTCATGCCGATTATCATCAAAAAACAGATGAAGTGGAGAAAATTGAATTTGATGCTTTAGCCAAAAGAACGCAGCTGGCATTTGTAATTGCCTGGGATTTGGCCAATAGACCCGAAAGAATTGTCGTTGACAAGCTAATAAAATAATATACAGACAAAAAGAGCTTCAGAGAAATTTGAAGCTCTTTTTTTACGTCATATTTTAAAAAAATCTACATCTAATAAAATCACTATCAATATATTTGGAGTTCTACTAAACGATATGTAAATTAGCAAGAAATGAGACTTTCTATCCCTTTAAAAAACAACAAGTAAAAGGATTCAAAACTAACAATTGTAAACCTCAAAAATGATAAAAAATTACCATTCAGTTCCAAATTCAGGCAACAGATACATATTCGAAAATTTCTTCGAGCTATCTGGTGATTTGCTGTGTATAGCAGGATACGATGGATTTTTTAGAAAAATTAATCCAGCAGTCTCTAAATTATTAGGTTATACAAATGAAGAACTGCTTTCAAAACCAATTAGTGAATTCCAGTTTATTGATGACAGGGAATACACCTTGAAATCCCGAAAAAAAGTACTTGAAAACAACCCGCTTTTTAATTTCGAAAATCGATACGTGACAAAAAGCGGTGAAATTGTATGGCTCTCATGGACATCAATGCCGATACCTGATGAAAAATTAGTTTATGCAGTCGCTAAAAACATAACACACAACAAAAAACTGGAAGAGGAACGAAATTTATTGCTTACAAAATTTACAAAAACCAATAATAACCTCAAAAAATTGAGTTATACCAGCTCCCATGATCTGCGGTCTCCGGTTAACAATCTGCTTTCTATTTTCAGTCTTTTGGATGTTACCAAAATTGAAGATTCTGAAACATTGCAGTTTCTTGAGATGCTGCAGTCAGCAACCGAAACATTAAAAGAAACATTAAATAACTATGTGGATATTTTAATCCTAGAGGATAATGCAATTGCACAAATTGAGGAAATAGATCTTGCCGTATCTCTCAATACCGTTATGCTTTCTATAAATTCCTTAATCCAAAAATCGAAAGCTATTGTCAATATTGATTTTTCTCAGCTGGAAAAAGTTAATTTCAATAAATCCTATCTAGAAAGCATATTTCTGAATTTATTAACCAATTCGATTAAATATGCAATCCCTGGTTATTTACCAAATATTTCCATCTATTCCAGAAAATCTGATGGGGTTGACCAATTGATTTTTTCTGACAAAGGCATCGGATTTGATATGGAGCTCGTAAAAGACAAAATATTTGGTTTGCATCAAAAGTTCAACAACCACATAGACAGCAAAGGAATTGGGCTTTATCTAGTTTACAATCATATTACAAGCTTAGGTGGTAAAATTGATGTAGAAAGCAAAATTAATGAAGGAACAACATTTACTATTTCATTTAAAAAGAATCAAATACTTTGTGATTAACACAAACAAAAAAGCATACAACAAAAAAAGCCTCGAATTAACTCGAGGCTTTACTATTAATACATCTTTTACAAATCTTCTTTTATATCTGCATCAGGAGCATTTTTCTTAACAGATTCAATTCCATTATCTCTGGCAGCTACCGATTCATACATTTCACTGTTACCAATAATCTGACCATTGGACGCTTTTAAATTGAAATAAACCTTTCCGTTTTTCGATTCCAATTTATCAAATCGAGCATCTTCTTGCGAATTCTTTTTCACTGATTCGACGCCGTTATAACAAGAAGCCTTTGTAGTATAACCTTCACTAGCTAAAATAATTTGCCCGTTTCCTGCTTTCAAGACAAATTGAAACTCATCATTTTTTCTTTTACTGATCAAAAATGTTCCCATAAATTTTTTAAGTATTGTTAATTTATAAATAGTTGAAAATCTTGTGTTTTCATATTGACTTCTAAAATACGAAACATAAATCTAAATTCAAAAAATACAACCGCATAAATAACAATTTTCACGAGAAAGTTTATTACACAAAAAAAGCCTCGAATTTCTTCGAGGCTTTTGCCTTTTGGGTGGATGACCGGGTTCGAACCGGCGACCCTCGGCACCACAAACCGATGCTCTAACCAGCTGAGCTACAACCACCATTTCTGCTTAGCGGTGGCAAAGATAGAACAAATGTTTACTTCTGCAAACAAAAAATTAAAAAAAATTAAACATTTTTACTTCAGATCTCCTAAACTATTGACTGCCAAATACCTTTCAACAGTAAAACCTTCGGCATGTTCCACCCCTGTTAACCTCCCTAAGTCTCTTGAACGGTAATTAAGGCTTTCCAAGAAGTTTTTACTCGATATGGGGGACTCCGGTTCTTTCGAATCTGGATCATAAAACTGGGAACGGTAAGCTAAAATAGATTCTATTTTCTTATCCGTAAATCCCGTAATATCCACAACAAAATCTGGCTCGATATTTTTCCATTGCAGATAATGATACACTACCTTAGGTCTCCAAGGCTTTTGTATTTCTCCGTCAAGAACCGTTTCAATTTTCAATAAGCCCGATAAAAAACAAGCGTCAGAAACCAATTTACTTCCTTTGCCGTGATCAATATGCCTGTCATCTATCGCATTGCACAACACGATTTCAGGCTGATACTTTCGGATCATTTTTATGATTTCTAATTGGTGTTTTTCGTCATTGACAAAAAAGCCATCCCGCATATTCAAATTCTCCCGAACATAAACCCCTAGTATCTTTGCAGCATCGGCAGCTTCCTGATCCCTGATTTCAGCCGAACCGCGGGTACCGAGTTCTCCACGAGTCAAATCTATAATTCCAACGGTTTTACCCAAAGAAATCTCTTTTAAAATTGTTCCGGCACATCCTAATTCTACATCATCAGGATGTGCTCCAAATGCCAGTATATCTAATTTCATCTTTGTGGTAGTTTATATTTTTTTATTGCTATTAAAATTGTTATTGATATTGTTTCAGCTTTCTATTCAAAAACCCTTTTCATTGTCATCGACTTATTGACGCTTTCCATCCACTCATTTTCTGGAATACTGTCTTTGGTAATGCCGCACCCCATATACAAATGTGCTTGCGAATCACGAATCTGCATGCAACGCAAATTTACAAATAGGCTTGAGCTAACCGAATCGACGGCGAAACTCGTATTCAATTCTCCCAAAAATCCGGTATAGAAAGTCCTATTGTAATTTTCATTTTCTAAAATAAAAGCTTTCGAAGCTTTCTTTGGTAATCCGCAGACAGCTGGTGTCGGATGCAATAGATTAATAACCTGCTTCAAACTGAAACCAGTATTCAAAACACCCCAAATATCCGTTTTTAAGTGCCAAACACTACCTGCTTTAAGGCTGTAAGGCTCGGTCACGGAAATCTCCAAAGTGGCATCCTGCAATTGATTTACAATATAATCTGTTACATATTGCTGCTCTTCTCTTTCTTTCTTCTCCCAAACAATGTCATTCGAGCCATAATCCTTTTGGGTTCCTGCTAAAGCCATTGTTTCGAACACATTTACATTGGCTTTCACTAACTGTTCTGGTGTAGCTCCCATCCAAGTACCAACTTGAGGATGATAAAAACAATACACAAAAGTGCTGGGATATAATTGCACCAGCTTTTTGAAAGTTGCAGCAAGATCAAAATTTTCCAGTTCAATTATTTCTTTTCGGGAAAGAACAACCTTATTAAATTCCTGATTATTAATATATTGAATCCCTTTAGCAACTATCCTTTCAAAATCATTTTTATTCGAATTGTTTGGAAGTTCCTGCTTTTTTTCAAAGACATCAGCCGCTTCTTTTTCTCTAATTACACCTATTATTTCCGATTCGTTTTCGGGAATTAAATGGATGCTATTTCCATCAAAAGAAGCAAATACAAATCCTTTCTCGGTAAAATCATTCACCTCATACAAAGTATTATTCTGCTGAAACATTCCAATTATGGTGTCTGAATTGGGTTTGCAGTACAAAACAAAAGGCAGGTTTTGCTGTTGCTGCTGTATTACTTTATCAAAAAAATCATTCATATTATTTTTCTTCTTTCTTCAAAACCATATTTGTTAATTTGCAAAGCGAAATGAGGTTACCAGCTTCATCAGTGATTTTAATTTCCCAAAGATGAATGCTTTTTCCTTTATGAATAATTCGGGCAGTTCCAAAAACAACCCCTTCGCGAATACTTTTTAAATGATTGGCCGAAATTTCGATACCTCTTACTTCCTGCGTTTTGCTGTCAATAAAAAAATGCGAAGCTGCACTCCCAACGCTTTCGGCTAATGCCACCGAAGCACCTCCATGTAACAATCCCATTGGCTGATGCACCGATGAATTTACAGGCATTTTTGCAACTAAAAAATCAGATCCTGCATCAATATATTCTATTTTCAGGGTTTCCATCAAAGTATTTTTAGAAAACGCATTGCAGAATTCGAGGATTTTATCTTTATCTAATGTCATTTGTTAATTTTAAAGATTGTAAAAATACGCTAATTTGATAATTCAAAAAAGAAATAAACTGAAATGCTCCGGAAAAGCAAAATCTAATGCCAGCAGCAAAGCTAAATTCTAATTTATTCCTATTTTTACAAAAAATAAAACCAAATGTCTCGCATCACCTTATTACTTTTAACTGGAATTCTGCTTTCATTTTGCGCTTGCCGCAGTGATTTTGATACTATTGCCAGTACAGGTGATTTAGCTTTTTCAAAAGATACGATATATTTGGATACGGTTTTCACCAATTTGACTTCCAGTACATACACCCTAAAAGTTTATAACCATTCCAAAAACGATATTACTATTCCGGTTATAAAATTCAACAAAGGTCTTAAGTCAAAATACAGAATGTCTGTTGACGGCGCTCAGGGAAATCAAGGGAAGATGTTTGAAAACGTTACCTTATTAGCCAAAGACAGTCTGTATATTTTTATAGAAACAACTCTTGAAAACAGCAACACAACTCCAACAGAATTTCTAAACACAGATCAGATTGAATTCGACAGCGGTGTTAATCTTCAAAAAGTAGAATTGGTAACTTTGGTACAAGATGCTATTTTACTTTACCCCAACCGAAATACCGATGGAACCACAGAAACACTCCCTATTGGTGATGAAAAAATCAGCGGTTTTTATTTAGACAAAAATGACCCTATTCATGGCAACGAACTTCATTTCACCAACAAAAAAGCCTACGTAATTTATGGATATGCTGCCGTTCCCGAAGGCGAGACCGTGACTTTCGATCCTGGAGCGCGAGTATATTTTCATGCCAATTCAGGTCTTGTTGTTTCCAAAAAATCATCCATACATGTTAACGGAACAAAATCCACAACTGACAAACTGGAAAACGAAGTGATTTTCAGCAGTGACCGCCAGCAGCCTGATTTTGCTTATATTCCTGGACAATGGGGAACAGTGTGGCTGCAGAATGGAAGTACTAATAACACAGTTCAAAATCTTACTCTGAAAAATGCTACAGTCGGATTATTAATCGACGGCAATAACGGAACAACAGTATTGCTAAAAAATACTCAAATTTACAACTGCACCCACTACGGAATTCAAGGCAAAAATGCTATAATCGAAGGAGAAAATATTGTTGTCAACTATACCGGTCAAGCCAGTCTGGCGTGTACTTACGGAGGAAATTACAAATTTACTCACAGTACTTTTAACAACAATTGGTCAAGCCCAGAGCAGTCAGCGGTGTACATCAGCAATTATAGTGAGGGAGCCACAACAGAATCAAAAGACTTGACCGAAGCCACATTCAACAACTGTATTATTTACGGTTCCTATTCAAATGAAATGATTTTGGACAAAAAACCAGAAGCCCTTTTTAATTATCAATTCAACAATTGCTTACTCAAATTCAACAACACCAGCAACAAATACACCTCCGATCCTCTCTATCAATTTGATACAGATCCTGCACATTACAACGTTATTATCCTCAATAAAGACCCAAAATTCTTTAATCCAAATATCAATAATTTCATTATTGACGACACCTCTTCTGCTTTCGCAAAAGGGAATTCGGCTTTTTTAATTCCGCTTGATATTCTGGGAATCAACAGAACACTTCCTCCTGATTTAGGCGCGTATCAAAGAAAACCATTTCCTAAAACAAAGTAGTTCCTAGCTGACTGCTGACAATAAACTCATAATAATCTTATTTTAATACATAAGAAAAAACATGATTTTATTACCTTTTATTAACCTACTATATTACAAAAAATTATATTTTTGTTTGAAATTAAAATTACAATCTTGATAATCAGACTTGTAACAACCATTAAAAACTAAATATTTTATGAACAAATTTAAAAAATTGAATCTCTTACTTGTAGTAATTTTGTTAACAACAATTACTTCATGTAACAATGAACCAAATGTATCCGAAACCGTATCACAATCCAATAAGGAAGATTACATCAAATTAGGAAAAAAATTAGATAACCCATATTCTATCAAGAATATGAGATTAGCCCTAAAAAATATTAAAAACAGAAAAGCATCCCCAACATCAAAGGTAGTACCTATTGAGGTTGATCCTGAATTTGATGTTCTCCCTACTCATATTTATGTTGAATTCGAACCAAAAACTGAACTAGAGGAAGCAGTTTTAAAACAAGATAGTTCCGTAGTTCTTTTTGATTATCCCCTAGATTATGAATTTACAGACGAAGTACTTAATTCTAGACCACAACTAGCTCCTAATGAATTCCCGAACTATTATGCAGCTATTAAAATAGACTCCGAACTAGCTAGCGAAGCTCAATACGAAACATTAGAAGAATTATACATTCCAGAAGAAGATCCTTATTTTGGGAGTAAATTACCTGCAACGCAAAAAATATCGGAAATAAAAGAGATTTTACTTGACCAACTTCTTGATGAAGCTTATAAATTAACAGGTAACGAACGTCAAAATTCTGAAACAAAAACGAGCGCAACTGCCAAATGGATTTTTGGTAAAAAATGGTGGCCAAGTGGAAAAATAACTGTTTATGACGAAGTAGCAGGAGCAAACAAGCCTGTTGTAGGCGCGCAAGTTCTAATTAGACAATGGTTTACAGTAAGACAAGGAATTACAGATGGAAATGGAAATTTTAGCACAGCTTCCGTTCGTGGCTCTGCAAGATATGTATTACAATGGGAAAGATATCATTACAGTATAAGAAACGGCTCTTTTTTTCAAGCAGAAACAAAAAGTCATACAGAACAAAAAGATGTTCCTTGGAATCTAAACATTACTGGAGGCGATGACAAATACCACGCATTAATACACCAAGCGGCACACGACTACTATTATGGACATAGATTTGGTTTAATTTCTCCACCTATGAATGGTCATAGATATTCTTTTGGACGACAAGGACAAATTAAAATAGCTGCTCGTGAAACACAAGGCAGCTATCCTTCTTCCTACTCACACATTAGAAGTGATTTGTCATTTAGTTTATCCGCTCAAATTCACATAAAAGCTTTTGGAAGACCTTCTGATGAAGTGTATGGAACAACCATACACGAGTTGACACACGCATTACATTCTGTTTTAGATAGAGGTTCTTATGATAATATAGTTAGAGATGCTTTCCTTAACAATAGTTCGTCTGTTCAAAACAGAAATAGAAGATTATTAGAAACTTGGCCCACTACTGTCGAAATTATGATGACTTTAGATAGGTATAGAACAAAATTTAATATTCCCAACTATTCTGTTTACCAAAATATTACACTTAATAACAACCAACGTATAACTATTTTAGAACAAAATCACTATACTTCAGGCGGTTATGATATGATTGATGATTTTAACCAGAGTGCAATTTATGATAATCGATTTCCAATTGACCGTGTTAGTGGCTATACACTAAAACAATTAGAAGAATCTTTGATTGGAGCGAGATTATGGGGACAATGGAAAGATAATATTAAAAATAAGTATGATAATCCAACCGAGACTTTTTTAGATGAACTATTTAATAACTGGCAAGACTAAAATTATGAAAAACCTATTATTTATATTTATAGTTCTCCTTTTTAGCAAATGTACGGAACAAGGAGAAGACAGAAAATACAATTATACTGTTACAAACAATTCAGGTGCTGTTATAGAAATGATTCCTTATTTCAGTGGGGTAAAAGACATGAACAATAAAGTAATTATTAAGAATGGTGAAAAATTTAATAAAACGTACACTGATAGACCGCCATACAAAGGAGGACTGGTAATGGATGCTGTACCTTTTTATGGTTCTAATCAAAATAATTTAACTCATATTGAAATTACTTTTAATAACTCAAAGAAAATAATTTATCAAGGATGCACAGAAACGAATCAATGTTTTAATCAATCTAGAAACATTTTTAACCCAGTATTTAGTGATGAACGAACAGAAACTTACATTATCACTCCAGAAGACTACCAGAATGCAGTAGATTGTGGTGGTAATTGTAATTAAATCAAAATGTGGGTTGGGTTTTCTTGCTCACATTTTTATTCAAAAAAATATGAAAAATGAAAAACAACTACAAGATCATATAGTTGCCGCAAGATATTGTAACCAATGGAAAGATAATATTAAAAATAGGTATGATAATCCAACCGAGATTTTTTTAGATGAACTATTTAATAACTGGCAAGACTAATGATTATGAAAAAGCTACTTTTATTAATTTCAGCATCTTTTATTCTTTGTGGTTGTCCTGATGAAGGAGATTCTATAGAATACAAATACAGTATTGTAAACAATTCTGGAAAAACTATTGAAATAATACCTCTTTTTTCTAATGTGAAAGAATTGAATAAAAAAATTATTATTGAAAATGGTAATAAACTAGAAAAAAAAATCATTTCAGGAGCTCCATATAATTCAGATCTTTCGCTGGAAAAAATAATTTCTGAAAACAGCCATTTAACTGGAGTTGAGATAGTCTTTAACAACGAGAAAAAAATAGTATATCTCATTTGTCCAAATTCTATTTGTAATAATAAAAAAAATATTTTTGATATTTTCAATAATGATGAACACACTGAAACTTACACCATCACTCCAGAAGATTATCAAAATGCGTTAGATTGTGGAGGTAATTGCAATTAAATCAAAATGTGGGTAGGAGGTTTTCTTGCCCACATTTTTATTAAAAAAAATATAAAAAATGAAAACAACTACAAGATTATATAGTTGCCGAAAGATATTGGAACCAATGGAAAGATAATATTAAAAATAAGTATGATAATCCAACCGAGACTTTTTTAGATGAACTATTTAATAACTGGGAAGACTAAAATTATGAAAAATCTATTATTTATATTTATAGTTCTCCTTTTTAACAGATGTACGGAACAAGGAGAAGATAGAAAATACAATTATACTGTTACAAACAATTCAGGTGCTGTTATAGAAATGATTCCTTATTTCACTAGGGTAAAAGATATAAACTACAAAGTAACAATCAATAACGGTGAAAAATTTAATAAAACGTACACTGATAGACCTCCATACAAAGGACTTCTAATGTTTGCCATACCATTTTATGGTTCAAAAAGTGATTTAACTCATATTGAAATTACTTTTAATAATTCGAAAAAAATAATTTACCAAGCATGCACAGAAACGAATCAATGTTTTAATCAATCTAGAAACATTTTCAATCCAATATTTAGTGATGAACGAACAGAAACTTACATTATCACTCCAGAATACTACCAGAATGCAGGATATTGTGGCGGTAATTGCAATTAAACAGGAAATCGGAAAAACATATTTTTAAAATGTAAAAACGGAATTTAGAAAAATCTTTAAAAAGACACTCTAAATATCCGCTTTTTTTTATAAATATAAAAGGGAAAAAATAGCCTACGTTCTACCATCTCTAGATATAAAAGAGCAGTATCTTATGCAAACTTTACAACTTCAACGGACAGAAAAGTCAATGGCATTAGATCCACTAACAACATAAATTACTATTTTAAGTTCAAGTATTTTTACCACCCGATTTACTTATCAAAGCAAACCATTTCCTAAAACAAAGTAGTTTCTAACTGACTGCCAGCTATAAACTCATAATAATCTTATTTTAATACCTCAGAAAAAACATAATTTTATTACCTTTTCTTAACCTATTATATTACAAAAAATTATATTTTTGTTTGAGACTTAAAAATACAATACTGATAATCAGATTTGTATTTCAAACTAAAAAAGCCTAATTTTTTAAATTATGAAAAAAATCTACTCTATATTATTTTTATTGTCCTTTACAATAGGAATCGCACAAATCCCGAGCGGTTATTACACATCGGCAACTGGGACAGGATACACTCTGAAAACACAGCTTTATAATATTATCAAAGGTCATACTGATAATGGATATGCGGGTTTATATACAACCTATCAATCATCCGATATTGATAATTTTTATGAAAATGACGGAACTATATTAGACATGTACTCTGAAAAACCATCAGGAACAGATCCATACAATTATACTTCGGGATCAACACAAAGATGCGGAAGCTATTCAGCCGAAGGAGATTGTTATAACAGGGAGCATATAATACCGCAATCCGTATTTAATGAAGCCTCTCCAATGGTTTCAGATGCACACTTTATCACACCAACAGACGGAAAAGTAAATGGTATTCGATCCAACTACCCACACGGAACGGTTGCATCAGCAAGTATAACAACACTAAATGGCTGTAAACTAGGTACAAGTTCGGTTGCAGGTTATAGCGGTACTGTTTTCGAACCTATAAATGATTTCAAAGGAGACATTGCTAGAATGTATTTCTATTTTGCGACACGTTATGAAAATACGGTTTCCACCTATTCATTTCCAATGTTTAACGGAACATCCAATCAGGTATTCACAACTGCATTCTTAAATACACTCTTAGCTTGGAATGCCCAAGATCCAGTAAGTGCTAGAGAAATTGCCAGAAACAATGCAATTTATGCACGCCAAAACAATAGAAATCCTTATATTGATCACCCAGAATATGTTCAAGCAATTTGGGGTTCTACTTCAACTTCGGATACACAAGCTCCAACTGCTCCAACAAATTTAGCAGTAACTGCCAAAACAGCAAGTTCCATATCATTAAGCTGGACTGCATCAACTGATAATATTGGAGTGAACGGTTATGAAGTTTATATGAATTCTGTTTTAAAAACGACTGTAACTACACTAACAACGACTATTTCAGGATTGACAGCTTCAACAGCTTATTCATTTTATATAAAAGCAAAAGATGCCGCAGGAAATGCATCTGCATCAAGTAGTACGGTATCTGCCACAACAAACAGCAGTGGAGGAACTGCTACAGAGCTCCTTTTCTCAGAATATATTGAAGGTTCGTCTAATAACAAAGCACTTGAAATTGCAAATATGACTGGAGCTGCTATTAATTTATCCGTGTATTCAATCAAAAAACAAACCAATGGCGCAGGTGCCTGGAGCACTGGTCTGATTTTATCCGGCACTTTAAATAGTGGCAGTAAATTTACCATTGTTAACAGTTCGATCGCTTCAAGCTGCTATCCCACAAGTTCAGCCAATATTTCTACAACAGCAACTGAACTAACCTTTAATGGAAACGATGCTGTAGGTCTATTTAAAAATGGCGTTCTTATTGACATTATTGGAACTTTTAGTGGCGGAACGGCAAACTTTGCTGCAGATACAACTCTGAGAAGAAAATCTACGATAACATCCCCAAGTACAACATTTAATCTTTCTGCTCAATGGGATTCATTCACTACTGATAGCTGTACTAATCTGGGAAGTAAGATAACTGCTAAAGAAGTAAAAGAAGAAATAGCTGCAGAACCCGATGAAATTGTATTGTATCCAAATCCTTCGAATGGTGAATTCACCATTTTTTATAACAATTCCAACAAAACATATGCTGTCAAAATATTTTCTATGTTAGGTCAAACTGTTTATAGTAAAGAAAATATAAGACAATCTACAGTACAAATCAGCAATTTGCCAAAAGGAATTTATTTCGTCAAAATAACCGACGATTCAAAAACTACCAATAAAAAGATAATAATCAACTAATTAAAACTTTAGTTCTTTTAAAAAAAGCGGCATAATTGTCGCTTTTTTTTTGTTCCTTTTTTAATCTTAATTAACTAAATTTGCACCGTTAAATACAACAAACTACACAACAATGATCCATTTCTTTGAAAACCAAAGCAAAACTGTTTTTGCAGTACAAACGCAAAACGAAATTTCGGCTCAAGACATTTCAAAACTCAACTGGCTTTTTGCCGACGCAAACAAAGTAGAGAAATCCGCATTGACGGATTTTTTTGTTGGACCACGCGCCACAATGATTACGCCTTGGAGTACCAATGCTGTAGAAATTACTCAAAATATGGGGATTGCCGGCATTATCAGAATTGAAGAATTTCATCCTGCAACAGCTGAGTTTACCGATTTTGATCCAATGCTTTCGCAAAAATTCAATCAATTAGATCAGGAAATTTTCACTATCAACGTACAGCCAGAAGCTATTTTAGAAATCGATGATATTGCAGCTTACAACAGATTGGAAGGTTTGGCTTTGAGTGAAGTAGAAGAACAATACTTAGATAATTTATCTAAAAAACTAGACAGAAAATTAACGGATTCTGAGATTTTCGCCTTTTCTCAAGCCAATTCAGAGCACTGCCGCCACAAAATTTTCAATGGAACTTTTGTTATTGACGGAGTGGAAAAAGAAACCTCTCTTTTTAAATTAATCAAAAAAACATCTCAGGAAAACCCTAACGATATTGTTTCCGCTTACAAAGACAATGTGGCTTTTGTAAAAGGACCAAGGGTTCAGCAATTTGCTCCAAAAACTGCCGATAAACCTGATTTTTACGAAATAAAAGAATTTGATTCTGTTATTTCTTTAAAAGCAGAAACGCATAATTTCCCAACAACTGTAGAGCCTTTTAACGGCGCTGCAACAGGATCTGGGGGAGAAATTCGTGACCGTTTAGCGGGTGGACAAGGTTCATTACCAATGGCAGGGACAGCGGTTTACATGACTTCTTATTCACGCTTAGAAGAAAACAGACCTTGGGAAGACGCTGTAGCCGAAAGAAAATGGCTGTATCAAACTCCAATGGACATCTTAATTAAAGCTTCAAACGGAGCGTCCGATTTTGGAAATAAATTTGGGCAGCCGCTTATTACCGGTTCTGTTCTTACTTTCGAACATGAAGAAAACAACCGCAAAATTGGTTACGACAAAGTAATCATGCAGGCTGGTGGAATTGGTTACGGAAAATTAGACCAAGCCATCAAAAAGAAACCACAAGAAGGCGACAAAATTGTCATTCTTGGTGGCGAAAATTATAGAATTGGAATGGGCGGCGCTGCGGTTTCATCAGCAGATACAGGAGCTTTTGGTTCAGGAATTGAATTGAATGCTATCCAGCGTTCGAACCCAGAAATGCAAAAACGTGCAGCCAATGCTATTCGCGGTTTGGTAGAAAGCGACAACAACCCTATTGTTTCTATTCACGATCACGGTGCGGGCGGGCACTTAAACTGTCTTTCGGAATTGGTGGAAGAAACAGGCGGTTTGATTGATTTGGATAAATTGCCTGTAGGTGATCCAACTCTTTCGGCTAAAGAAATCATTGGTAACGAATCTCAGGAAAGAATGGGATTGGTTATTGGTAAAAAAGATATTGATATTTTACAGAGAATTGCCGACAGAGAACGTTCTCCAATGTATCAAGTGGGTGATGTAACAGCCGACCATCGTTTTACTTTCGAATCAAAAACTACTGGTCTGAAACCAATGGATTATGCTTTGGAAGATTTCTTTGGAAGTTCTCCAAAAACAGTAATGACCGATAAAACTATCGATTACAATTATGGCGGTTTAAATTACGATAAAAATAATATTACTGCTTATTTAGAGCAAGTTTTACAATTGGAAGCTGTAGCTTGTAAGGACTGGCTGACTAACAAAGTAGATCGTTGCGTTGGGGGAAAAGTAGCCAAACAACAATGCGCTGGGCCATTGCAATTGCCATTGAACAATTGTGGTGTTATGGCTTTGGATTATCAAGGAAAAGAAGGAATCGCAACTTCAATCGGCCACTCTCCTATCGCCTCTTTGATTGATCCTGTTGCAGGAACAAGAACAGCAATTGCCGAGTCATTATCAAATATCGTTTGGGCTCCGATTAAAGACGGATTGAAAGGGATTTCCCTTTCGGCCAACTGGATGTGGGCTTGTAAAAACGCAGGAGAAGACGCTCGTTTATATGCAGCTGTTGAAGCTTGTTCAGAATTTGCAATCGAATTGGGAATCAACATTCCTACCGGAAAAGATTCACTTTCGATGAAACAAAAATATCCAAACGACGAAGTAATTGCACCGGGAACGGTAATTATTTCGGCTGGAGGAAATTGTACTGATATTAGAAAAGTAGTTGAACCTGTTTTACAAAAGGACGGTGGTTCTATTTATTATATCAATTTATCTCAAGACGATTTCAAATTAGGAGGCTCTTCTTTGGCACAAACCTTAAATGCTATCGGTAACGAAGCGCCAACTATTAAAGATGCTTCTTTCTTCAAAAATACTTTCAACACTTTGCAGGAATTGATTTTAGATAATCAAATCTTAGCTGGACACGATATCGGAAGTGGTGGTTTGATTACTACTTTATTGGAAATGTGTTTTGCTGATGTGAATTTGGGAGCCAAAATTGATTTCTCCGTTTTTGAAGAAAAAGACTTAGTAAAAATTCTTTTCGCAGAAAATATTGGAATTGTTTTTCAAGCAAATAATGATGCAGCAATCGAAAGTAAATTAAAATTAAATAATATTGAGTTCTTCAAAATTGGTTCAGTTACTTCTACTGAAACTTTAGATTTGGGACAGTTAACTTTAGACATAAAAAAACAAAGGGATATTTGGTTTAAAACTTCGTTCTTATTAGATCAAAAGCAAGCCAAAAACGGAACAGCAAAAGCCCGTTTCGACAATTATAAAAGCCAAGTATTAAACTATACTTTTCCAACTCATTTTACAGGAAAAAAACCTGTAATCGACGGTTCAAAACCTAGACCAAAAGCAGCAATTATCCGTGAAAAAGGAAGTAACTCCGAGCGTGAAATGGCTAATGCAATGTACTTAGCAGGTTTTGATGTAAAAGACGTTCACATGACCGATTTAATTTCGGGACGTGAAAATCTGGAAGACATTCAATTTATTGGAGCTGTTGGAGGATTCTCTAACTCTGATGTTTTGGGTTCTGCCAAAGGTTGGGCGGGAGCTTTCAAATACAATGAAAAAGCAAATACCGCTTTGAAAAATTTCTTCATAAGAGAAGACACTTTATCAGTTGGAATTTGTAACGGTTGCCAGTTGTTTATGGAATTGGAAGTAATCAATCCTGAACACGAAATTCATGGAAAAATGCTTCATAACGACAGCCACAAACACGAAAGTATTTTTACTTCGGTAACTATTCAGGAAAACAAATCGGTGATGTTATCTACTTTAGCGGGAAGCACGCTTGGAGTTTGGGTTTCTCACGGTGAAGGAAAATTCAATCTCCCATACACAGAAGATCAATACAACATCGTTGGAAAATACGGTTACGAAGGATATCCTGCGAACCCAAATGGATCAGCTTTCAATACTGCCATGTTATGTGATACTACAGGCCGTCACTTAGTAATGATGCCACATATTGAGCGATCTACTTTCCAATGGAACTGGGCAAATTATCCAAAAGACAGAAATGACGAGGTTACTCCTTGGCACGAAGCTTTTGTGAATGCTAAAAAATGGATTGACAGTCAAAATTAATAAAAGCCCATACTATAGTTAATTTTAAACCCGTCTCTTTATAATTTTAGAGACGGGTTTTTCATGAAAAATTTTAGTTCCCAAATCAGAAAATAATTAAAAAAGCCCCCAAATGAATTTTTTTAAAAAATCTCTTTTATTTTTAAGCATCCTGTTCGTTATCAATCCTGCATTAGCACAATCCATTGATGTATCATTGAATGCTAATCCTTTACTTGAATTGGGTATAAACACCCAGCTATTGAGATTAAAAGGAAGTGTAACAGAAATGCAGGAGCACAGATTCACTACAGATTCTCAAGGACATACAGCAAACGATTCTGCATCAGTGAGTAATGTTTATAAATTTGATATGAATGGTTTAACTAAAGAAATTGAGCAGACTATTAGAAACCAGCAGTCAAAAAAGAGTTTCTTTAGTTACACAAATAAAGGTTACGTCTCTCATATCGATATTGAAACATTACTTTTCTCAAGTGAAAAAGATACTGCCGATACCAATATTGGAAATGAAGCAGAGAAAGACCCAATTTTTTCTACAGCAGATTACAAGTACGTTCAAAAGAAAAACATCTTATTCAAAGGAGAAGATTATACAGAGAATGTGCCCCAAAAAACAACACTCCGAAAGGATTATTTTTATCATTTTAATGATAACAATGAGATTTTTCAAATTGATAACCAAACTTCCGACCTAGTAATTAAATACAATTATGATGCTAATGGACTAATAAAAGAATCTTTGACTTTGAAGTCAGGAAAGCCCTTTTTCAAAAATATTTATAAATATGACCGCAACAGCAAGCTTATTAATTTTACAACGATTAATTCCGACAACACCACAAAATACCCAAACGAAGAAACTGTTATTTCCTATAAACTTGATTCTTATGGAAATGTTATTGAAAAGAAAGTAAAAAAATATTTCTATTCGACTGAAGGAATCAAGAAATTTAATGAAGGATGTTTATATCTTTATAATTACACCTATTTATAGTTTTTTATCTAAAATCCAGTTTGTATCTTAGCCTAAACTTTAAGATTAAATACTTAACAAACGATTAAAAAAGTAATGCCCTTTGCTCTTTAATCCTTTTACAATTAACCTGCACCCATGAAAAACTTTACATTACTGCTTGCAGCACTTTTATTAAGTGCAACTCATTCTTTTGCTCAAATTAAAGTAACAAAAATCAAAGACAAAAACAAAGAGCATTACCTTGCTACAGTTATTGGTTATCCTGTTACCGGCATTTATACCTATATAAATCAAATTGAGCCTACAACAATTCTTAACCAAGACGGAACCGGGATTATTCAACATGAAGATTTGACCAAAGAAAATATCATTTGGGGAATTGAATGTTCCGAATCGGGAATTCCTATTTTCAAAGAAGGATTCAATAGCGCAGCTTATTCCTTTTGGTATAGAATAACCGGTTCCGCCGAATCCAAATCCGATGATGGAGAAAATTGGATTTCACAATCCTTTACCATTCATTATGACAAAAAGAAAATGTTTATTTCTGGCGAAAGAGTAAAAGAATATATTGAATAATAATTCTACTCTTTAATTCCCTATCAATAAAAGTTACCAAAATAAATACTATAAAAGCGTTCATCTAAAAATGAGTGCTTTTTTGTTTTTTGGATGATGACAAATAAGCAAAATATTGCCCTTTAGCCCCGATAGAAGTAGAAATCCTTATGTGTTGGGGTTCGGTACATAAGATTGTAACGGATAGCGGGATGATCTTTTCTGTAATGCCAAATCTTTCTGCTCCAAAAATTAACAAAAGAGCTCTGTTTAATTGCAACTAATTAATAAACAAATACTTAAAAGTAAAGCGTGTTTTTTAATGAAGTATTATTACTACATTTACAATGAACTTTATTTTTATTCACTCTTAAAACTTAAAAAGTATGAAAAATAAAACTTTTAGAATCGGAATATGTATGGCTGGCGCAGTCTCTGCAGGTGCCTATACTGCGGGTGTAATGGATTATTTAATGGAAGCTTTGAGGGAATGGGAAGAAAGAAAAGGTCAGCTAAATGTGCCTACTCACAAGGTAGTTATCCCAATAATGGGAGGAGCTTCGGCTGGCGGAATGACCTCTTTATTAACAGCCAGTACAATAAACAACGAAATCAAACCTGTTCCTTTACCTAATAAAACAAATCTTTTGGACGAACATCCCGAAAACAAACTCTATCATAGCTGGGTTGACTTGATAGACAAAGATATGTTTCTAAAAATGCTGGATACATCAGACATCACATCTGGTAATGTGGTATCGCTACTCAACTCTAATTTTATAGATGATATTGCTGCAAAGATGATACAATCTGATATAAAAAAATGGAAAACAACACCTCCCTTTTTTGAAATACCAGTAAAAATATTTACTACACTTTCTAACCTGAACGGTTTCAAGTACAACACAAATTTTAACGGCGGAATTCGAAAAGAAAAATACAATATGGCGGTTCACAATGACTATGCCTGTTTTGAACTTCATGACGAAAACACCCAAACTCCTCAAACACCAGGTTGGATGCCTATGAATTTCAAAACCGGAGCTTTTGTACAAACAGCACGAAACGCAGCAATGGCTACAGGCGCATTTCCCGTAGGTCTAAAATCAAGGATTCTGGAAAGAGAGTCTTCTTATATAAATGCTATTCCGTGGCTTAAAGACATTTTCCAAAATACTCCAGTTAATCAAAAGACACTAAAAACACTCAATGTTGATGGGGGAATGATTAATAACGAGCCATTCGAAAAAGTGAGATATTTGCTTGACGAAATTACAATAGAACAAAGAAGTGCCGAATATAATGTTTTGAATAAGGATGAAAAACAAGAATTCCTTAATGAGATTAACTCTCTTTACAAAAACTTTGAAAATACAGTCTTAATGATTGATCCATTTCCAAGCTTGGATAAAACCGAAGAATTTGATTATAGCCAAAATATAACAAATATTATATCCAGAACTTTTTCGGCAATGACAGCCCAGATGCGAGCAAAACCAATAAATTACCGCAGCGCAATGGAACAGGATGACGCCAGTCAATTTATAATTTCTCCTTCCCGAAAAAGAGAAGATACAGATGGCACATTCAAAGATTTTTATGGAGAAAAAGCAATCGCTTGTGGAACAATGGGCGGATTTGGGGGTTTTTTGAATAAAGAATTTAGAATCCATGACTATTTTTTAGGAAAGTACAATTGTGAAATGTTTTTGAGAAAGTATTTTACAATTCCCGAAGATGCATTACTGGCAAACCCAATATTTGCAGAAGGATACAACGGTGTTGATAAAAGTAAATATGCAGTTATAGGTGCCGATGGAAAAAGAAGCTATCCGATTATCCCCATTTTTAAGCCCGAAGCAGCATCAGATACTTTCCTCATACCTACTTTTTCCTGTGGTGGTAATTGGCCAAAAGTATCTGAGGATTTCATTAACGGATATAAAAAACCAATAAAAAAAAGAGCCGAAAAAATCATATTAAATATTGTAAAATTAAGTTCAACTACTCTTTTCTTTTTAAAAGTTGGTTCTTTTGTAATACTCAATAAAATAATAGGAAAAAAAGTGGTTAACTCAATTAAGAGCTCCCTTTATAAATCAAATTTAATAAACAATTATTCTCCAAATCGAGATGAAACGTATTAAAAACTAGGAGAAAAAGACTTTTTTGGGTAATTTTAAGAAATCGATTTCGTTGATTTTCAATATTGTAATTATATTTACAGCAATTAATCATTGGAAAATAAAAATTATTATTAATTTTTATTTAATTTGCGATACAATTTAATAATCATCATAATGATAACGATCACCCGTCTCTTTGATTTCCCCTATTATCAGCTTGAAAATTACAACAAACCAGATGCTTTAGTAACAAAGCAAGATGGTGTTTGGGTGAAAACATCAACTCAAGAATATATCGATAAAGCCAATGCTGTTTCCAGAGCATTGCTGAGAATGGGCATTCAAAAAAATGATAAAATAGCCATCATTTCCAGTAATAACAGAACGGAGTGGCATATCATGGATACTGGTATTTTACAGACTGGTGCACAAAACGTTCCCGTATACCCAACAATCACCGAGGAAGATTATGAATATATTCTAAATCATTCGGAAGCAATGTACGTATTTGTTTCGGATATAGAAGTATTCCATAAAGTAAACAATATAAAAGCCAATGTGCCTTCTTTGAAAGAAATCTATTCTTTTAATAAAATTGAAGGATGTAAAAACTGGAATGAAGTATTACAGCTAGGCGATGACACCAGCAACCAGGATATTGTTGAAGATCGAAAAAACAATGTAAAACCAGAAGATTTAGCCACTATCATTTATACGTCGGGAACAACAGGAAGACCAAAAGGAGTTATGTTATCTCATAAAAATATTGTTTCGAATGTTTTGGACAGTGCCGACAGAATACCTTTTGATACAGGCGTAAGCCGTGCATTGAGCTTCTTGCCTATCTGTCATATTTATGAACGAATGGTAACTTATATATATCAGTTTTATGGCTGTTCCATTTATTTTGGCGAATCTATCGAAAAAATCTCTGATAATATCAAAGAAGTAAGGCCATCGGTAATGACTGGTGTACCAAGGCTTATTGAGAAAGTATACGAAAAAATTATTGCCAAAGGCACTGAACTTACTGGAATCAAAAAGAAACTTTTCTTTTGGGCTGTCGGAGTAGGCTTAAAGTATGAACCTTACGGAGTCAATGGATTTTGGTATGAACTGCAGTTAAAATTAGCTCGAAAATTAATTTTCAGCAAATGGAAAGCAGGCCTGGGGGGGAAATTAGATTTAATTGTAAACGGAAGCGCCGCACTACAGCCAAGACTGGCGAGGATTTTTGCAGCAGCCGAAATATACATTATGGAAGGTTACGGATTATCTGAAACTTCACCTGTAATATCTGTAAATGATTTTAGAAACAAAGGTTTTAAAATTGGAACTGCCGGAAAAATCATTAACAATGTAGAAGTAAAGATTGCCGAAGACGGTGAAATTCTCTGTAAAGGTCCCAATGTGATGATGGGCTATTACAAAGATCCAGAAAAAACGGCTGAAGTCATAATTGACGGTTACTTTCATACAGGAGACATTGGAAATGTTGATAAAGACGGATTTTTATCAATTACCGACAGAAAGAAAGAAATGTTCAAAACTTCAGGAGGAAAATATATCGCACCGCAGCTTATCGAGAATGCGATGAAACAATCCCGCTTTATTGAACAGATTATGGTTATTGGCGATGGCGAAAAAATGCCCGGCGCATTTATCCAGCCTAGTTTTGAATTTATCAAGGAATGGGAAAAACTGCACGGAATTGAAGTAGGGAAAAACAATCAGGAAATCATTTCAAATCCACAGGTAATTGCCCGTATTCAGGAAGAAATTGATCATTTAAATACCAAATTTGGAAATTGGGAACAAATCAAACGTTTTGAATTAACACCAGATGTTTGGTCTATTAGCGGCGGTCACCTTACTCCTACTTTAAAACTGAAACGCAAAATTATCAAAGAAATCTACAAAGATCTTTATATCAAAATATACGGACATTCTTTATAATTCTTTTTGTAATTAAAATCTTAAAGTCCTGATATTTGTTATCGGGTCTTTTTGTATTTAAAAACTTCTTATCTTCACTGTTAATTAGAAAATAACGGTTACCGTTTCATGCAATTATTGTATTGAATCAGTCTCTCGCAAAGGCGCTAAGACGCAAAGAGAACAGCTCTAAACTTTGCGTCTTTGCGTCTCTGCGAGAAAAAAAATTGCGGGACAGCCAATCTTTAAAAAACAATATCACTTATGAAATTCAAAATCAACCTCATCCTTTTCATCAGCCTATTTTTAATTGCTGGCTGTAAACAAAAACCCGAAGACAGTATTAAACATAATTATCTGGATTTCTCCAAAAGAGATGATCAGTTTACGGGCGGTATCAAAATGATTCCGATTAAAACACCCAAAGGGACTTTCAAGGTTTGGACAAAAACCGTGGGGAATAATCCAACGATCAAAGTGCTCTTACTTCACGGAGGACCCGGACTTACACACGAACTGTATGAAGCTTTTGACGGCTATTTCCCGAACGAAAGCATTGAATATATCTACTACGACCAGCTGGGATCTTATTACAGTGATCAGCCGAATGACAACAGCCTGTGGACAAACGAACGCTTTGTCGAAGAAGTGGAACAGGTTCGGAAAGCACTTGGCTGTGACAATACTAATTTTTATATTTTGGGACAATCCTGGGGCGGAATTCTCGCAATGGAATACGCCTTAAAATACCAAAAGAATCTCAAAGGACTGATTATTTCCAACATGATGGCCAGTGCGAAAGCTTATAACCAATATGCGGATGAAGTTCTTGGGCCACAACTTCCAAAAGCCGTTTTTGACCACATCAAAACATTCGAAAAAAACAAAGATTACACCAACCCAAAATACACCGAACTGCTTTTTAAATATTATTACACTGAACATATTTTAAGAATGCCTGTTGACAAATGGCCGAATTCCATAAACAGAGCTTTCAAGCACATCAACCCGAATGTGTATGTGTTTATGCAGGGACCGAGTGAATTTGGAATTACAGGAGATGCCACTTTAAAAGATTGGGATGTCACTGCCCGACTTAAAACCATTACCGTTCCTACTCTGGTGATTGGCGCCAAACACGACACCATGGATCCCAAACACATGGAATGGATGTCTAAAGAAGTGCAAAACGGTCGCTTTTTATTTTGCCCCAACGGAAGCCACCTCTCCCAATATGATGACCAGAAAAACTTTTTTAATGGGGTGATTCATTTTTTGAGGGATGTGGATAGTGGGGATTTTAAGAAAGGGTAGAAAATTTAAAAATATTATTAAAACAAAAAACCACGAATAGTCTTCTACTCGTGGTTTTCTCTATTTAACGAAAATATCTTTCAACTGACCGATGAATTTTACTCATCAACAAATGATAATCTAACCAGTTTAGCAACAGAAATTATTGTTTTACTAACTAACTTTTTAAATTTTATATTTTTTTAATTATCAAAAAAATAAGTAAATGATACGCTGTAAAAATTTTGCTTTGCTTTTGTTTCAAATGCAGTGTTATAAAATGGAGCCTGCCTGAACGGATCACTCAATCCCATATTATATCTTAAATTACAGGCAATATTATTAAATTCTGCACTGACACCAAAAGGAACGTAAGTATTAAAAGATATGCCTTCATTTTCCTGATCAAAATTTAAATATTTTACATCCAGATTGACTGGTTCCAGAATGTAATTTTCTTTGCTTTCGTCTGCATAGGTATATTGCTGTACTAAGCTAACTGTGAATCCAGCATTAACTCCAAACTTCCATTTGTCATTATCAAAAAAATTATAATTCAAAATAAATGGAACATCAAAATTTTCGAGTCTAAAATTTAAATCCTCAGGTTCTGCCTCCAAATCCGATTTACCAACAAATATCATTCTGTGATGCATATAATTTATCCCAATACTCAATTCCAGATAATCTGTAAATTCAGCAGTTCCGACTACTCCAATTAAATAACCTGGCTGCGATTTTGTAAAAAGCACATTTGTATCTAAAACATAATTGGTATAACCGGCAGTGACTCCAAATCTGCCCTCAAAAAGCCCTCCATCATTATTATAACGAAATTGCGAATAAATCTGTGAACTTGATAAACTTAGCCAGAGAATAAAAAAACCTAATTTGAATGATTTCATGAATGCAGGGGTAAAAATTATATTTTTAAAAATTTGATGCAAATATATTGTTAAAATTTCTACATTTGGCAGAAAATTAATTTAGATGAAAAAGTTTTCTGTACTATTACTAGCTATATTGATAAGTGGTTGTGAAATAGACAAGATAGATTATATTGTTCCAATTGTTATAACATACGAACCTGAAAATATACAGGCAAATTCTGCTTCTTTAGGTGGCATAGTTCGTAGTGAAGGAGGAAAAAAAATCACTGAATACGGCATTGCTTGGGGAGAAAATCCAAATCCAACGGTAAATGACAACAAAATACCAAAGGGATCCCGATTGGGAGAAACATTCGAAACCTACTCACTATTTAAAGAGAATACAACCTATTATTGCCGATTTTATGCCATAAATGAAACAGGAGTTGGCTACGGTGATGAATATTCTTTTAAAACATCTATTACAGCGCCATGTAATCCAACGGTCAATAACAGCGTTAATCTGGGTAACACAAAAATAAGTATCTACAGGGTAGAGAAATCTTATCCTAGCTGGGGATTTGATGAAGGAAATATAGAATTTTTAACTTCCAGTAGCAGTGCTACAGCTCGTATTTATGTACAATTTAATGAAAACAATCGGAATGCACCATTAACTGGCGAATATACAGTTGAAGGTGGTGATTTTGGAAATGGCATCGATTTATCTACTGGAAAAGCGAGGTTATTTATTGAGGATTACGGAGGATGGAATGGTCCTTCTGGAGATACTGCGGCAGCAGGAACAAAGTTTTATGTAAAAAATGACGGTACGACTCTCACTATAATTTTTTGTAATACCGCCGTTGGAAAAAAATATATTCTTAATGGTAAATTTTCATATATTCTTGATTAATTTTTATAACTATTTCGTTAAAATCAAATTAATACTGTGCAAAATTAATAATTGCAATATAAAACCAAAAACCACGAATAGTCTTCTACTCGTGGTTTTCTTTATTTAACGAAAATCTCTTTCAATTGACCGATGATGTTTCCGCCTCCGGAAATAGTAATTTCTCCAATTTTATCGGCGATTTTCTCAACATATTCCATCTCTTTCAATTTCCATAACATTTCGTTTTCCTCCATCAATTTGGCGGTATTCAACAAACTTCTTGTCGAAGCCGTTTCTTCACGCCTCATAATGCTGTTGGCTTGCGCCTTTTTTTCGGCAACCAAAACCTGATTCATGATTTCTTTCATATCACCTGGCAAGATTACATCTCGAATTCCAGCATCAGAAACTGCCAAACCTAAATCGCTGATTTTAGTAGTAACCTCTTCCAAAATAGCCGAAGCAATCGTATCTTTTTTGCTTAACAATTCATCCAAAGTCAAGCTTCCTACAAAAGCTCTCAAAGCCAATTGCATCAAAACGTACAACTGTTTCTCAAAGTCTTTGTTGTCTACCAATGCTTTCATAATCTCAATTACTTGGTATCTCACAAAAAAATTGATTCTTAACCCTGCTTTGTCTTTAGTCAACAATTCCTGACCTGAAATCTCCACTTGCTGCTGTCTGGCATCAACTGTTTTTACTTCGATTGTAATGGCGTTATTCCAAAAATAGTGGGTTCCCGCTTTTAATTCTTTCACGAAAGTGCCATTGACAAACAACAACGCTTTATCGTTACTCGCAACAATATATTTTCTGGTAAAGAGTCTCAATTGAGCACTCTCTAATAAACTCACAGGGATATTCTCTGTAATTTCAATTTTGGATACATCAGCTGTGGTGAATTCGTTTTTTACGATTCCTTTCCAGAAAGCGTATCTACCCGCTGTCAAAACGCCTTTAAAATTACCGTTTACGAATTGTAAAACAATTTCATTATCGGCAACAGTTACAATTTCTAACATCGAAGCCAATACTTCATTTTGCAATAAAATATTCAACTCAAATGGTGCTTGAAATGGTACACTCATATCATAAATCATTACATTTTTGTTTCCAAAAACCCAATGAAAACCTTCTTCTAATACGTTTACTAATTTCCTGTTTTCGAATACCAAACCTACTTGGTATGCTTCGATTTTGATTCTTTTTATCATGATTCTATTATTTTAATTATTAATGAAAAATGGCACGCAGCTTCTGTCGATTTAAACAGATCTAATTTTTATTCATCAACGGATTAAAATTCGTTGCTACAATATAAATCGTTCCTACGGAACTGAAAATCTATGTGCTATTTCTTTGTTCAATTCTCTTTACTCTTACTACTTAATTCTTAGTACTTAATACTTCTCCTTTTTCTAAATAAAAAACCTCTTTGCCTCTCTCCTCCGAGAAAAAGGGACAAACAGTCTATAATTTGTTCACACTAATTGTTTTGCGGTTCTATTTTGAAAAAGCGATTCTAAAAACGCTAAAACAATCAAACCGAAAAGAAACAGCGTATTTCAAAATACATTTCTGTTCGCACTGGTTTTATCATGAGTGTGAAATTTCGGATTCTAAAATCCTAGTTTCACTGATAAAGACAAATCAGTTTTTCTTTGTGGTGCATATTTTTAAGAGTGATGCGCTCTGGAATACAGATTTACAGTCTGTTGACATACCATTCGTCCAACCGAACCAAAATCGGTGCAGGATTCGAACCTGCAATTTTCTATTGTTCTAACCAACTGAACTATCACATTACTGTGAGCGGGAATCGAACCCACGACCCATAGAGTGCGATGATTTTTTGGAAAACCTTCAAAACCTCCAAATCAAGTTGCATAGAAAAACATAATACGCTTCCGCGAAAAGTTCCCTACAATGGTGCTATACAGAAACACGCAACTGGACTTGTTTGATATTGTAAATCAAAGCTGCGCTTTGATATTTTTCAGCTTTATAAAAGAACTTGTTTTATTTCTTGAACAAAGATTTCAAAACCACTGCGCAATTATTCTGCGCAGTGTTCTTTTTTATTAAAATCAACGATTAATCCATTTCATAACAATCGCCAAATACACTTCTCGTACCTCTTCAAATCGAGTTATATTCGGAATATGATTTACTTCTAACAAATATTTAGAACCGTCTTTTGCAACGATATAATCATTCCCAATCATATCCATTTGTAAAGTGTTTTTAATATGCAAAGTATCCGCCAATAAATCAGGATCAACAGTCATAAAATCAGCTTCATCAGGATGAATAGACTTCAACCAAGTATCACCTTCTAATTTGATCTGCCAGTAAACATCTCCTATCATCATAATACGAACCGCATCTCCTTCATAATAAGGTTCTATAGTAGCCGAAAATTCACTTTCCCACTCCCCTGTAAAACGATGTTTGTTTTCACCACAATGCCAATTTCCCCATTTGGCAACGGTATCTTCCGCTACATTAACAGAAGCTCCTGCACTTATAAATCCTCTGGGAGCACTAAATCGTGAATGTGATAAAGCTTTGACCAAACAAGGAATTTTAAATCGGCAATCCAGCATAGCAGAAGCGTTAGGATAACAAGAACCTTTCCAGATAGCCAAGCCTGCAATAAAATCGAAATCATTATCATAGATTCCGTAATAAACCACTTTATCAACAGGCAACATCCCTACTCCATTGGTTTTTTCCATATAAAGCACCTTCTCTTTGACTACAATTTTTGGTATTGATTGATGCCAAATAATATGTCCTGAATAATTTGCTTTTATAATGTCATATTCTTCCTGCTCAATACCAACTAGCGCTATTATATTGTAATCTTGTTTCATAATCATTGTTTTTAAATTAGACTTCAATGGAATCGATTCAATCGGAACTAACTCCATTTTTGTACAGGAAGAGAGACTCGAACTCTCAAAATACTGATCCTAAGTCAGCCGCGTCTGCCATTTCGCCATTCCTGCATTTAATTAATCCTCAGGATTCGATCCTGAAATTTGTGGAAATAGTAGGATTCGAACCTACTCAGTCAAAGACAGCGGTTTTACAGACCGATCTAACTCTCCAGCTTTAGCGCATTTCCATTTTGTCTGAGAAGCAGGACTCGAACCTGCAGCCTCCTGCATCCAAAGCAGGTAAACAGCCAATCGTTATCTTCCCAGTTATTTTTTTGGGTGTTTTCGGGAATCGAACCCTGTTCTTCGGATTCACAGTCCGAGGTTTTACCAAATAAACTAAAAACACCATGTGCGGCTCATACGGGAGTCGAACCCGTTTCTCCCGAGAGACAGTCGGGAAGGTTATCCAGTAACCCCAATGAGCCAGTTCCTTCTAGAGAACACTTGCAATCCCAGAAGGACTCGAACCTTCAACCCTCAGTTTAGAAAACTGACGCTCTATCCAATTGAGCTATAGAATTTTATTTGTAAGGCATAAAAAAAGCACCTCTTTTGAAGGTGCTTTATCATATTGCATGAGATAGTATTATCCCATCTGCTTATGCTGATGCACCTGTTTTGTATTTCCGAAATCATATCTCGGGCTAACTAGTCTGCTATATAGATTAAGTTTTGTAACCATATCGTTTTCTATTTTTAGTGAGTGTCTGTATTGTAAATCTAGTATTTTCATCTTCTTATTTTTTTGAGTCTAATTATATCGTTTCTTTAATTCTAAATTCTGACTTCCTAATTTCTTCGGCAAAGATAAAGTCGAAAAAATCAATTATCCAAATCATTTTTAAATTTATTTTATTGACAATCAAATAGTTAAATCTAAAAATAAACCATAAAAATTCCTGTCCGCATACTCTGGCAGATCCTTAATGGTATCAAATGACTGTCTCTCATTGGATTACTTTTCAAGACTATATTTCGCTATTTGGTTTAATCATTAAACATTTGACTCTTTATTTTTTTAATTATTTTCATTTAAAATTTATTTCCAGCCCCGATTGAGCTCCATATTTGCAGAATGGAACAAAATAGAGCTACATTTTCTATCTGTAAAAAGTTCCAAAAACAAAAAAAGCGCCCCGATATCAGGACGCTTTTTGCATTTATGTTGAGTTTGAAACTACAAATTACATTTCAATTCTATAAAAATACATACCACATCCATGCCCTTTAGCCGGAAGATATTCCGCTAAGCGATCACAGTTTTGTCTTAGTGACAGATTGATATATATGTTTTTCATTTTCATTTCGGAGGCAAATGTAAGTGTTTTTTTCTATTGATATAATTCTTCGCGAATACTAATCAAATTTTTTATTGTTTTTTCTTCATTTGGACTATCCTGTCAACCTGATATTTTAAGAAAGGGGAATGATCTAAAAAATTATAGAAATATAAAAACGTCCTGAATTTGGACGCTTTTGATTATTTTTAAACATTAAACTCTATTTTTCTTATCTAAAGAAACACAATTGTTTTTGAACCATTCCGCTTGCGCTCTTGCTCCTTCTAAGGTAATAGGTGGTTGCTTGGCTAGTTGTTCTATGCTCAACTTGGCTCTTTCCTGAAATGATATTTTGCAGTTCATGTTTTATGAAATTTAGGATAGAAAGATAAAGATTTTAATTTTACAAGTAACTAATCACTTATTTTCTAAAATTACTTCAAATAAGGATTAGGTTTTGAGATTTTGGATAGTCATTTACATTATAAAGGAATAGCCAATTGATTCATTACTGGAGTATATAAATCAATATTATTTTCTTCAGTCTCTAAACTAACAATTAGACTATAACGAACTACTTCATTAAATTTATTCTGTCTTTTTAAATTTTTATACCAACCATTTTTTGGAAAAACAGCCAAAACATTTCTTTCAGACATTTCTAGCCCAGTCGCTGTAATAAAATCTTTTCGAATTGATCCTTTCGAACCTACTTTAGTTCCTATATCCCATTTTACACCATCTCTCTTTGGTTTTGTATCATCTGTTTCATCTTCAGGTTTTGATATTCTTTTTTGAAAATCTACAGGAGTTTCATTTCTCTTGATTAATTCAAAATCTAATTGATGAGAATGATAAGAATAATGAGTTGCCAATCTTCGACTGCCAGGATTTGGCTCAATATAATAAGACAATGTAATTATTAACTTTACAGACTTCTCTTCTAAACTTTCTAAAGCTTCTTTTGGCCAAGGAAGATTAAACAAATGATATTTATTATATTGTCCTTTTGATTTTTCATATTTATAAGGCTGAATTTCTCTTTCCGCAATTAAAGTCAGTGAATTTTCAACACTAAACTTTGCTTTTTGAATACTTGGCACACCATAACCAACAGTTCTCAAGAGATTTCTTTTATCCTTTGCATTTCTTATCATTGCATCAGTCCAGTCAGCAGAATGAACCATTAAACCCCTTATCGTTTCAACCCAATAATTTGGATACATTGTCCTTAATTCAGCTGCCATTTTTGAAGCTAAGCCTGTCGCACCACTAGTATCGCCAAAAGGCATAAACAATTCATTAACAAAATCTGCATCTGTAGTTAAAAGTCTTAATTCTGAATGATCTTTAGTCCAAACTCCATCGGTAGATAAATTCCCTCCTTCAAAAACTAAATCAGGCTTATTTGGCCAAGTTTTATCAAATAAAAGTGAAGTGGAATTACTTGGTGACATATCTCCATTGCCTGCTAACGGCCAATGTCTAGTGGATATATCAATCCTATTCTTTCTTGTATAAGTACCAATTGTCAAAGCATTATATGATTGAGCAGGATCATGAATACATTCATTTTCATTTACTGTTGGATAATCATCATGCTTCATTATTGAAACATTTCCTCCACTTATGACAAATAATTGTTGTCCAAGTTCTTTACCAAAACAAATTTTATCAATTGCGGATGACCAGGATGAAGGACGACCATTAAATCTAGTGTTGACATCTGTAACAGTCATACAAAACACACGTAAATTAGATGGTTTATAAATTTGGGGAATACTTATTCCGTTTTCAGTTATTGCTCCATACAATTCGGGATCATTTGTATTTTTAGCAGTAATAATTTTAAAAGATTCTAAACCATGATAAATTTGTATACTGTCAGAAGAACTTAATGCATCGACCAAATCCCCATATAGTGATAATCCAGCAACACCTGTACCATGATTAATATCATCTTGCTTTCCCCATGATTCATTATAAGTATAAAGATTATCATCAGCAATGAAATCTTTTAATAACGGATGATTATTATTTACTCCTGAATCAAGCAAACAAATTAAGACACTGTTTTCATCAAGACTATTAATAGTTCTATTTTTTAAATCTTCTAAATATTCTTTTTTTGTTTCAAAACCAATATCTTTATGTGTAATAAAACTTGAAATTTCTTGGGGTTTTCTTAACTCAGCCAAATTATCTAGAAGCAATAATGAATCTGATAGTTGCTTTGAATCCCCTTTAATCAACTTAACAATATATTCTGCTAATTCAATTTGTGATTGACCAATTTGACAACCAATAATTTCTAAATTATTATAAACACTCTTTAATTTTTCAATGTAATTATCCGACTTACGAAACCATACCTCCCACCAAATATTCTCATTTTCTACAGGAAATGGAATTTCAGGTGCATCAACCCAAAAAGATTTTAAAGTAGCAATTTTTAAATCGTTAATATTGTTAAGTAATTTTTTATTTCTAGGCTCACCTGTATCAATTTTTTCTTTTGTTAGTTTATCTGTTTTAATGAAATTTTCATTTAAATAAACTTCAATTTTTTTTATAAAATTAGATACATCACCTTCATTTGCTAGAACAACTAAAGAATATTTATATTCTTCTTTACTTTCAATTAATCTTATCTCTTCATTAATGTTTAATAATTGAAAACCACTTTTATCAAAAGAGTCAAAAGACAATTTATAATCCCAATCTGAAGTAAATTCAATATAAACAGAATCATCTTTTATTAGAGAAGGGTTGACTTCTGAATTAGCAAAAAGTAATTTGATTTCATTTATTTTTTGAAGAAGATTATTCCCATGAATATACCTATCATTGGGCTTTTCAATATATTTACTACCTCTTCCTAGTACGGTTGTTTTAAATATATCTGTAGTAGTGTTTCCTTCAAATTTAATATGTGGTTTATTTTTCATTTACAACATTTCTCAACTTTAATAAATTCTTCAATGTTGCTAAATCTAGCTTATTCAAATCATTTAAAATCATCTCTTTAATAGTATCATTACATATTCTAACAATTTCAGAATAATTTAGACCTAAAGCTAATTTTGAAAGGATTTTATAATCAACTTTTGTAGAAAAAGAATATGCTTTTGTATGTTTTTTGATTATTTCAATTATGTGGTTTTCGTCTGGTAAAGGATACTCTAAGATTTCGTCAAATCTTCTAAAAAGGGCTTTGTCTAGTGATTCCGGTAAATTAGTTGCAGCAATTATAATACTATTACTTTGATCCTTTTCAATATTTATTAAAAATGAATTCAAAACTCTTTTTATTTCTCCAATATCTTGATTTTGATTTCTATGTGAACCTATAGAATCAAATTCATCAAAAAGATAAACTGCTCTTTGGTCATTCATAGCATCAAAAATCAATCTAAGTTTAGCTATAGATTCTCCTAAATATTTAGACATTAATCCATCTAATCTTATTATGAAAACAGTAATCCCTAATTCACCAGCAATTGCTTGAGCAGTCATTGTTTTTCCTGTTCCAGGAGCACCCGTCAATAACAATTTACGCTTTGGTTCTAAATTATGAGATTTTAAAATCTGCCACTTTTCTTGTTCTTTAATAACTTTGTAAAGTGTTTTCTTTATATTTTCATCTAATACCATATTACTTAAATTAATTTTAGGTTGAAAAACTTCAATTAATTCTTGTAATTCTCTTTTTGGTAAATTTAATGGAAGAGCTTTTTGCTGAATTATATTTACAGACCTTTCTTTTTTTGCTTGGTCTATTAATTTCTTTAATTCTTGAGCAAATGTAGTATGCCCTTGCTTGGCTTCAGTAGCAGCAATTTGCAAAGCAATTGAAAAGAAACGACTTTCATCGTCATCTCCAAAAGACTTAATCAAGGATTTTATTTGGTCTGCTGCTGCCATTTGATTTTTTATTTACTCAACAAAAATATACTAAATCTTCTAAATAATATAAAACTTCTAATAATCATTTTTCTTTAAAAATATATAATTCGATGTCAATACTCATTATCCTTACGAACCTATCTGCTTTATTCAAAAAAAAACTTTACATATCTAAACCAAAAAATCCGAATCCAATCGTTGTTTGAATCGGTCAATGGGCTTCAAATCGACATTGGTGTCTCCATTGAAAATATCAAAAGGATCGTCGAGACCGCTAATCAATAAATACAAATAGCAAAATAAAAACGTAATGGCAGAGGTTACCAAATAATCGGCAGAGGGGCTTTTGAATTTGGTAATCAGCAAAAGCGACATCACTATAAAAAGTATGCTTTGGAGCAAGGTGTATGCGGGTTTGATAAAATTATTTCTCGAAATCGAATAGGCACGCGTGAGCTGTTTTCGCATCGCGTTGGTGTTTTCCTGTATGCCTTTTATGGCTTCTTTATCGACACCTCTTTCGGCAAAATAATAGGCAATTTCATTGGATTTCCTAATCAGCGGAAAGATAACCGTAGAATCTTTTCCGCTGGAATAAATCCATGCAATAATCCCATCGGTAATGGTAAGCATTTCTTGACGCAGAAAGGCGCTGTCCAATTCTTCCCTGCACAAATCGGAAGTTCCTGTTCTTGGCGCTTTGAAAGCCAGGTAAATCCAATCTTTGATCGCTTCCAAATTTGAAGCTACTTCGCCGGGAATTTTTTCGCTTTCTTTAAAATCGGTCATCGTTGCTGCCAATAATAACCCAAACACAAAAAACGCACCCGTGAAAATTATCGTAATATCGGACAGTTCTATTAAATCGTGAAAATCCTGCCCATACAGCGAAAGATTCTTGAAAATAAAATTTTTGATTCCCAAAATGATTAGGGCTGCAATAAATGATTTTAAAATTATGGTTCGGTTTGATATAAACTTCATGGTTTGAATTATTTTTTTGGAAAAGTAAGAAATTAATATGATTATCTTTTGCTGATGGGGTTTCATGCAAGGTTTTTCTAGAAATAGTTCTCGCAATGCCGCAAAGTCGCAAAGTTTTTTATGCATAATGTTTGTCATTTCGAGGAACGAGAAATCACGCACGGGATTCAACAAAGATTAGGACTCACTGATCGGAACTACTGCTAGTGTGATTTGCTTCGCCAATTCGCTATCGCTCGAGTCTCCTTCGTCGAAATGACATAAAATGAGAATAAACCTTTGTGCTCTGCGCCTTTGCCTTTTTAAACTAAAAAACCTAACAGGTTTTGAAACCTGTTAGGTTTGTTTAATCTTCTTTACTTCCATCATCGGCCATTCGGACCATTTTTGGAGTAAATTCTGCCACTACATCAACCAATTCCTGCTGTACTTCCATTACATGATTGTTATCTTTGTAGGCCAATGGCGCTTCGTCTAAACCTGCACCAATAAGGGCCATCATTGAATTCCAAAATAAAATTTTCTTTTATTTTAGGATTGGCAGGAAAATCTTTTTTAGAGAATTGCAGTTTCATGTTGTACAGGATGAAAATTTAAAATAAATCATTGAAGGTGCTAAAATATAAAAAACATCAATTTGGATACAGTTTCTTAATGTACGCAATCGATTTTGTACCAATTGACTTAATATTGAGATATCAATATCTTCTATCTTTTGAATGTACAAACATGCTTTACTGGATTTATATTTTCCTAATTGGGAAAGCAAAGGTTCTTTCTCTTCAAAATCGGAGGCAAGGTATATTGTGATGGCATTTTTTCAGGAGGCAAGTCCGGCAAGAGGAGCATTTCCAACGTGTCTACTTTCATATTTGTAATTATATATACCAAAACCAACAATACCTGTTCCCCACATTTTGGGTTCAAAACCAGACAATGTATTAAATAAATCTATTAATGAAGTGCAGTCTTCACGTTTTTTTACATCATCTATGGATACCAAAAAATCTGCTACATTATTTTCGGTTTCAATTGTTTTATTTTTTGCCATGTCGTTATTCTGCGATTTATATTTAAATTATTATTTGGATATTTTAAAGATAAAAAAAAGCTATGACTTTTTAAAATCATAGCTTTGGTTTTATGCTTAATGTTTTTTTTCTGATGCAGTTTACTACGCGTTTTTAAAAGTAAAAGGCGCAATAGCATAGTCATATGTAGTTTCAATATTTAAAATAAACCTTATATTTTATTGAAATTAAACTTTTGACCGCCAATGGAAGCTTCATACATAAGCCCTCCTTTCTGCATAGTAAAAACCATAACACCGTTAGCATATTTTGCATTCCCTGATGCACCAGCTGTTACAGCAACTGCCGAAACTTGGGCTGAAAACTCATACTTACTGGCTTTAAAATTGTCCATTGCATTTTTTGATTCAAAAAAGATTACCTCACGATATGCTTGTCCGCCAGCCTGAAAACCAATACTCAACTGCGAAAGTTTCGCTAAACCTATTAATGAGCCGTTTTTATAAACAGCACCGTTTCCAGCTGCACCTCCAACGCCTATACTTCCTTTACCAACATTAGGAAAAATGACATAACCATAGGCTTTTTCAAAAATTGCGCTCATAAGTTTATCTGCCTTAATAAATTTGGCTTTTGCTGTTTTAGAGTCCGCAATAATTTTATCCTTTTTAGAGTCCGATTGCCCGAATACAGCAGTTATATTTAGAATACAAACCATCATCATTACACAAATAACTTTTATTTTTTTCATAATATAATCGAATTAAATTGTTTATTAAACTTCTTTATCAAAGTTAGCGTAAACATTAGATATATTTATAATTACTATTGATTATCAGTATAGCAAAATTTTTTATTGCGAAATACAGCAAATGTTTTTGTTAAATATTATAATTGTATTTTGAATTAATGTACCATAAAAATTTAATCTTTTTAAACACACAATTTTTATGTGTAAATTAGCAATATCTATTGCTGAAATTATTAATAAAAAATAATATTACTATGAAAAAACTAAGCCTATTTTTTTTGCTGTTAACTTGTTTTGGATTCGAAAGTTGTAAAAAAGATCAAAACCCAAATGATGCAGGAGCAACCAAAGCCAAAGAAGAAAAACCGATTAGCGTAGCATGCTACAAAGCACTATATGAAAACGATACAATTAATTTGACAATCAATACTTTAAAAAACGGAAAAATTACGGGAGACATGGTAATGAAAATTGAGAATATGCCAAATAAAGTTGGGGAAATCGCTGGAAAATTCCGTGGTGATACTTTGTTTGCTGATTACTCATTTATTCAGGGGACAAATGCTAAAGTAACATTCAAAAACCCGATGGCATTTCTGAAGTATGGAAACGAACTCATTCTAGGCAGCGGGAAAATAGAAACCTATTTGGGGAGATCCTATTTTGTAAAAGGCACGCCTATAGACTTCGAAAAAGTGAAATATAAGTTTACAATTGTTGACTGCGTCGGTAAATAATTATCATAGAAAAGGGAAAAGATATTTACCTTTTTTTTGTTAGCACTTAATAATTTACACCATAACTATTGACTTTTTTAGGCTTTCTCAAAAGGGCTAAAATACATGTACCAATTCCATTCCCAGTTTTTACCCCTATCTTCAGAAAATGCTTGACTCCAGACAGGATTCTCTTTGTCTCTGACGTCCCAACGAAATACAACCACTATTTCTTTCCCGTTAAAAGTATCTTTTGTGAAAAAATGTGCAATATTGTTTTCAAACGAACCCACAACACCCGGCTGTAATATGCCTTCGTTTGAGTCAGCCCAATAAATAGTCCAAAGTTTTGTTTTTGGATTAAAAAGTCTCAACGACATTCCTTCAAAAGGCTTGCCATCAAATGTGGCAAGATAATTGTCAATATTTCCAGTACCATTCAGTATACAATACATTTCCTGGGTAGATTCAAACTCAATCCATTCTTTGCAATTATTTAATCGGGATTTTAGTTTACGGTTTTTAAGATTCCATTTGCCTTGATAAAAATCAAAATCATGCTTTGATGAAGTTGGAGAAGCTACAATTACTAAATCCCCACTTTCATCAAAATTTACTTTTGGAACTTGTATTATGTCTTTGTTCTCTATCATTTTAGTATTGTTTTTTTAGATAGCTAAAATATTTATATTAGTGTCTTTATTTACATTTCAAAAAAAGAGTAAATATTACTTAAAAAACACATCATAAGCAAAACGAATCAGTGTGCCAACAACGACCACCAAAAAGAAGATTCGGATGAATTTATTGCCACGATTGATGGCGAGTTTGGCTCCCATCCAACCGCCCATTGCGTTGCTTCCTGCCATAGGCAAGGCTATTGCCTAAATGATTTTACCTTTGAGCAGAAACAAACAGATAGAACCAAAATTGGTTGCGAGATTAACCATCTTAGCATTGGCGGAAGCATGAAGGAAATCAAATCCCATTATGGCGATGAAAGCAACAACTAAGAAGCTTCCAGTGCCCGGACCTATGAATCCGTCGTAAAATCCTACCACAAAACTGATTCCTACTGCATTCAGAATTTGAGTTCTAACAGAAATATCTCTGGCTTGGTGCTGACCAAAATTATTCTTTGCATACGTGTAAACCGCCAAAATTGAGAGGATTACAAGCAATAAAGGTTTCATAAAATCATTACTTATATAGGTCAATAATGTCGAACCTAAAAAAGCTGAAGGTAAGGCCAATACCATCATAATACCAAGGATTTTCCAATTGATATTGACTTCTTTTAAATATTGACGTGCAGCAAATGCAGTACCGCTAAAGGCTGGAATTTTTAAAGTCCCTATCACTGTAGATACTGGAAGATTTGGCAAGAGAATGAGACCTACAGGTGTTTGTATGAGTCCGCCTCCGCCAACAATGGCATCAATAAATCCTGCAAAAAATGCAGCTAAACAAAGTAAAATAATTATGTAGGTTTCCATTGGCATACTGTATTTTAAAGCTGAATATTGAACTGGCAAAAATACTATTCCACTCTAAATTATTGCTAAAAATTTGCCTTTGTTTTAGTTTCAAAAAGATTATTTTTGCTTTTTTAAAACTAATATAAAAATGGATATTTCAAAAATGCTAGAATTACTGAGTTATACTTTACCTGCAATTATCACAGGAGTGGTAGCCTATTACTTTTTTAATTTACACACAAAAAACGAGGAAGGAAGGCGACGTTATTTATTGATGAAAGAGGGACAGAAAAACTCCTTGCCTTTGCGTTTGCAGGCATATGAGCGTATGACATTGTTTTTGGAGCGTATTAGCCTTGCTAATTTAGTGACTAGAATTTCACCTATCTCGACAAATAAAAATGATTATGCCAATTTCGTTATTGCACAGATCGATCAAGAATTTGAACATAATTTGGCACAGCAAATCTATATGACTGATGAATGCTGGACTATTATTACAACTGCCAAAAACGCTACGATCCAAATGATTCGTAAAGGGGCTATGAGTGAAGCTGTTGGGAATGCAGACCAATTGAGAGAAGCATTGCTAAATGATTTGCTTGACAAACAGACTCCTAGTAATGCTGCTTTGGGTTATATTAAAAAAGAAGTGAGCAAGATGTGGTAATTTTTTTGAGTTACTGAGTTTCTAAGATTTTGAGAGGCTAAATTTCTTTGTTCTTTTATAAAACTCATAGAGTCCTAGAAACTTAGCATCTTAACCTTTCAATAATCTATCCAACTGAAATTGCTCTTTTTCATTCAAAGAAGGTAAGATGGTTTGAAAAGCACTTCTGATTTCAGGATTTTTTAATAAAATGCGGATACTATCTCTTCCAAATTTAGAAAATTGCCACATATGATGCGTAGTGGCATTGACTAAATTCTTTAAAATGGCTTCGTTAATAATGCTGAAATTCAATAAGTATTCTAATGCGTTTTGTCTTGTTGTTGCTTCATATTTGGGAGAGGAATAGTCTACTAATTCCTGAATATAGGTTTCTTTATTCGCAGTATATTCTGGAGTGGAAACGGCCAATGACAGCCACAGAATCCGCAAATTATAATCGTTAAAACCTATCCAGTCTTTTGTTTTTGTTAAATAATCATTTCTTTTATTTGGGAAGTTATTCCATAAATTATAAAGTGCTAACTCTTGTGTCTGATAGGATTTGTCCTCAAGCAAGGTTTCATAATTCGATCTAAATTCTTCAGGTATTTTTTGGAGTGTGCTTGCTAATGCTTGTCTAACTTGAATGTTTTGTGTTTGCATTGCTAAGTGAAGCAACTGTTTTTTATCTTCAAATTTCTCTCTGAAAAGTTGGCTTACAATAGCTTCTTTCACGCTGAAATATACATCCGACTGCAATGTTTTTTCGAAGAATGCATACTTTTCGGATAACGGTTTGTTTCTAAGTTTGGCTGCTTCTAGCTGCACTTTCATGGTGTTATTCTTTGCCAGTAATTCATTTGCAATGCTACTATTAAAGTCGGATGATTCAAGCCATGTTTTACTAAAATTTATCAAATCATAATTGGATACTTTTTTGATTTCATCAAAGAAATTTTGGGTTGTCACATTTTGATAAGCATATTTTTTTAAATAATTCTTCACGGCTTTCTTAAACACTTTCTCTCCTATTTCTTCTCGTAAAACATGCAAGGCCCATGCGCCCTTTTGATAAAATGACAACGAACTTGCTTTGGCATTAAGTACCGGAATTGTATCCGTTTTTGAGGCTTGCTTAAGCTGTAATGACGATTCGTATAATTTGGAATAAAAATAATCATCACCATAGATTGATCTTTCTGCCAGCAGAGCATAATAGGTTGCAAATCCTTCCTGAAGCCAATGATCTTTACCGCTTTGAGCTGTGATTAAGTCCCCAAACCATTGGTGAGTAAGTTCATGAGCATTGACATTGGTATAACTCCTGTCTTCAAATCCAATGTTATCCACTACATAGCGGGTGGCAAATAATGTTGAACTTGTATTTTCCATACCAGCATACAGAAATTCTGAAACTGGGATTTGGCGGTAGATTTTCCAAGGGTACTTCACTCCTATTTCCTTTTCCAGATAATCAAATATTTCTTTTGAATAACGATAGGTAGGTTCTTGCTTGCTTACATCTTTTGAATCTAAATATAATTCTAATGGAATTCCTGATTTTGCTTTCAGTATACTTTTTTCATATTTACCAATTGCTATCATCAATAAATAAGAACTCATTGGCTTTTGCATTTGAAATTTCCAATGGGTATTGTTTTTATCTTCTAATTTACTTTTTAATACACCGTTTGATACAACTAGATATTTAGAATCAAAAGCAATTTCCATATTGAAAATCACTTTTTCATTAACATCGTCAAAACTCGGAAACCAATGACTGGTATATTTTCCCTGCCCTTGTGTCCAAATCTGTAAATTATTCGTGGCTTCAGAACCTACAAAATACATCGTTTGTTTAGGTTTGGCTTCGTATAAAAAATGAATGGAATTTTTACCTTTTTGGAACGGATAAATCAAAAGCAATTCTTTTCCATTACTAGTAAAAGGAATCCTTTTGTCTTTGACTTCTACTCCGTAAAAAGTCATATTCTGTGCGTCAATTTTGATGGTGTCAATGGGTTTTAACACTTCAAAAGTATAGATAACTTCACCGTTAATACTTTTATTGTTTGGATCAATGGTGATATGCCCATTAACGGTTTTAAAATCAACTGATTTGGTTTGCTGTGCGAATGTAAATGCGTATAGAAACAGGAAAAGGTATTTCATTAAAATTGAATTTGTCGCTAAGTTATTCAAAGTTACAAAGGTTTTGCCAACAAATCATACTAAATTTGTGTCCCTATCTTTGAACTAATTTGTAACAGATTTCTATGAAAAGGGGTAATTTTAACAGCAAAGTACGCAAAGATTTTGTTCGTTTGAAAAGCGCAAGGAACGCAACGCTTTGCGGCCTTTGCGATATGATATGCCTTTAAAGAGATAAAAACCTTGCGCACTTTGCGGTAAATAAATAAACACAAAACCATTGAAAAAGAAAGCCCTATTTAATTGGAGCAGCGGAAAAGATTCTGCTTTAGCATTATACAAAACCCTGCAAAATAAAGAATTTGAAATTAGCTGTTTGTTGACCAGCGTAAATCAGCAATTTCAGCGTATTTCGATGCACGGTGTCCGAGTTGAATTATTAGAACAGCAGGCAAAAAGTATTGGACTGCCACTTGAAATCATGCAGATTCCCGAAATGCCAACGATGGAAGTTTATGAAGCGGTAATGCAGACAACGCTTTCTAAATTGAAAAATCAAGGTGTTACCCATTCCATTTTTGGAGATATTTTTCTGGAAGATTTACGAAAGTATAGAGAAGATAAATTGTCAGAGATAGGTTTTGAGGGCTTATTTCCGCTTTGGAAAGTGCCTACTCTCGATTTGATTCAGGAGTTTATTGGGTTGGGATTCAAGACGATTGTAGTTTGTGTCAATGAGCGATTTCTGGATAAAAGTTTTGTTGGACGTGTGATCGATCAGGATTTTATCAATGATTTACCCGAAAATGTAGATGTTTGCGGGGAAAACGGAGAATTTCACACCTTTACTTTTGACGGACCTATTTTCAGTAAACCAATTTCATTTGAAGTTGGTGAAATTGTTTATCGTAAATATGAAAAGCCAAAAGATGAAAGTCCATCAGATACCGCTTGTGATACATCAGCTTCGGATGCTTTTGATTACGGATTTTGGTATTGTGATCTGTTAAAGAAATAATATAAAAAAGCGCTGTATTCTTTCAATTACAGCGTTTTTTGGTTATTTGTAAATGTAATATTTTAATTCTAAAATTTACATTTTGTTTAAATCTAAATTTGTTTTTCAGCAGTTATTTGCGTGAGTGGTTGCAGTGGAGCTCTTTTTTTATCCCATTTTTTATGGGATAAAAAAAAGCGGGAACGTAAATCCCGACCCTTGTGGTCACGCCCAAACAAATATTGATGATTTAAGATTGAAATTATCCAAAGCACTTTTTTCTGTTATTAGGGCTTTTATCCGTAAGAAAATACCATTTTTTTTATCGTTATTCAAAAAAATAATTGAGTTCAGTTTAAGAGAAAAAGAGAACAATAAAGCATTACGCTTTAGAGTCCTCTTTTCAAAAAATTGTAATAATTGAAAATTAACCAAACATTCAAATTATTAACAATGCGGGTAAACAATCCTCATTAATCTACCTTTTCGTAATCTAATCCGGGTCCGTCACAATTTCTCCAAGTACTGGATAAAGTTTCAGAGTCCGGAAAATAAAGTTCTTCTTTTTGGTTTCCATAACAGCTTCCTATAAGTTCGCTGTCTTTGGGATATGTCAATTCTAGATATAATCCGTCAGAATTATTTTGAGCAGTGTATGTTCCCGAAACTGTTGTTTTGACAGCATTTCGGGTTCTGGATTTTGTAAAGGTTCCGTCATTGTTGAATAAATAGAATTCCTGCCAGTCCATCGAAGCCCCAGTGGTCTCTGAATTGAACATGCTCCCAGACATTTTAACTAATGTCCATTTTCCATGATAATCGGCTGTAGTAGTGTTTTCTTCGGTGTTTTTATAACAGGAAGAAAAAACAGAAAGGAAAATAACAATAATGGCAAGACGCATCATCTTTAAGTTTTTAGAGTTACTTAATAAGATGCTTTAAATTGCAAAAGGTTGCGTCAGATTATTAATTATTTTTGAGAAAAGATAAATTTATCTTTCCTCATACATTTTTAGCAATTGTGTTACCGTATTCCAATTTCGTATTGTTGAAATTACATTCAGTTTTTTTTCAATATATTTTTGATCAAAACGAGTTTTTCCTGCCCCAACAGAATATTTAATGTAGATTCTGCTATCGTCTATATACGCTTCGTCTGGTTTTACCTGGCTCATTTTTAAATCGTTGATACTATCGCTTCGCAATGCTATAGAAACAAAGGCTACGTATAATTTTTTGGTATCGACGTTTTTCTCTTTCAGAAAAGGATTGTTTTTGAGACTTTTTTCTAAATCGGATTTTCCAATGACAACGATAGGTACTTCATGACCAAATACTTTGAAAATTTCCTGTTTGATTTTGAAACCAACAGCCGGAGCATTTTCCTCATCGGTATCTACAAAAACATTTCCGGATTGAATATAGGTCACCACATTTTGGAAACCAATGTTTTCCAAAGCGGTTTTTAAAGCTTCCATTTTTATCATGTTGTGACCAGATACATTGATGCCACGAAGAAGTGCGAGATGAGTTGTCATTTTTATTTTATGTTTTTTAATTCTTCAATTATATCGTGTTTAAATTTACTAAATGGTCTTTTATGATAATCTTCTTCTTTTGTTTCTATGCCAAAAATCATTCTGTAAGCTTCTTCTTTGGACATCGAAAGCTCAGTAAATGTTTTATTCAACAATATATCTAGATAGTTTTTTGAATATTTGAAACGAAGATCTAATAAATTTTTTAATTCCTTATCAGAATGAGCATTGTATATTTCTTTAGTTTTGTTAAAAACTAAAGTTTTATCTGTTTTGGAATCTTTTCCAACTTTTACTTTCACTCTAAAATCGTTGTATGTTTTGTAATCATAACTAAATAAAAATTCATTTTTATCAAAATATGGATGATTCTGGTCCTCTAAAACTTTTAGCCAGTCATACCCTTTTGAAGCTCCTTTTATATGATTACAAGAATGGCAACTGGGAATCAAATTATAAAAACTTAATGCCAAAACTGGAAACTCTGATTTTGGAAACCAATGATCTAGTTCGGCTCTTGCGTGGTTTGTTTCTATATCAAACTGCAAAGTATAATTTCTATTACAATAGACACAGGTATCTATTCTTAATAAATTTAGAAATTCTTTCCCATAGTTATTTTGAAAATTTTTATATCCTGTTTGCAGAAAAAAACTTTTAATATTTTCTCTTTCATTTACAGAAAAAACTAACTTATTATACTTTAGATGAATCTCTAATAAGCTATTAGGTTCTGCTGAAATTAACTCTTCAAAATTATCACTTAAAAATTTTAAAAAGCAATTTGGTAGGTAAACAGGCTTATCATCTCTTTTTATATATTTTTCCTCTATAATCTTATTAAACACTTCACTAATCTTTTTATAATGAAAATCTTTAGCTTCTTGATTTGGAGTCATTTTTATCATTATAAATTGAATTTAGATTTTAAAAACTCAATTTCTTCTAATGCCAACTCTTTTTCAAACTCGCTACCATCTACTAATTCATCAAGCATTTCTGCAAGTTTCATTCGAATAATTTTCTCGTCAATTAATCCAATAATTTTTTTGTGATAATCAAAATCTTTTTTATCCACTATGTGTAATTTATTTGTTTTACTGTTTTCTATCAATATTTTTTGAGAATTAATCCAATGAATAGTTTCTTCAATCTTACTCTTTGCAAAATCACCAATTAATCCATCTTCAACAAAAAAACTATCTGCTAATAAATCGGTAATATTTGCACCAAAAGATTTCTGAGGTCTTTCTTTTCCTTTCAAAAAATTTCCTTTTTTTAGATATGTGATATTTTGATTAGGAATATCTGATAATATAAATGGTGAATGGGTTAAAAAAATCATATTAATATTTTTTAAATTTTCATATTTTGCCTCTTTAATTAATTTCAACAAATTAGAAATATAACTTTTTTGAAACTCTGGATGAAAATAAAGTTCAATTTCATCAAAAAATACATTTATTGTATCATATTTTATAAGTTCATCATTATGAAATGCACTTCTAAAAACAGAATCTATATTTTTCAAATGATATATTATTGAATTCAATGAAAAAATTTGTTGTTTTTCACCTGAACTCAACTCTGTAAAAGTACTATCATCTTCAAAAATTATATTACTAAAAAAAATTGAAGGGGGCAAATAATCAATTACTTCAGTAAAAGGATTTTCATTTGTTAATTGTTCTATTTTTTTTAATACATTATTTATATCTATTGTTATTTCAGATTTAGCATCGCTTATTTCATAAATATTTTCTCTTAAAAAATTTAAAGTCTGCCTAATTTTTAAAGTTATATGTGTTTTGTCTTTATATAATTTCAAACAATAACTTTCCGCAATAGCTTTATCAATCTCATCTTGATCAAACATATTTTTAAAATCCGAAAAAACACTATATTTAAAAGGTAATCGTGTTATTTTTTGAATTAAATATTTTTCAGCAATATCTATTGCATTTTTATTATAATCATTTTTTGTATCTAAATAATTAGCTTCTTCATTAAACATAATTTTTAAAAGTGGATATATAATTTTTTTTCTGAAATTTTCTAAAAATATTTCACTATAAACTACTTTTTCACCTTTTACTATCTCTCTATAATCTTTTGTGCTATCTCTATATAATTTTACCTCTTTCAAAGTGGATTTTATATTTATATTTCTATAATCTGGGATTGTAAATATGTTTGCAAGTAATCTTGCTCTTGTCAAATAAGTTTCTGTATTTATATCCATATTCCCTTCTCTTCGGTATGGATTGATAACAATTGGCATTTGATAACCATCATTTTTATGAAAAAATGCTTTTATCCACATTCCAATTAAATTTGTATTAAAACCATAAAATGAATAGTTAATAATTATTGAATAAAAGAAAATAGACAAATCTTTTTTTTCTTTTACTTCAACGACTTCTTCTTTTAATACGTAGATATTTTTCTTCAGCTCAAAGATTTCTAAATATATTTTATTCAAATTAATTTTAAGCTTATATAAATTATTATCAACAGTATAATAAATTTCAGTTTTAATTCCTTTTTCAATTGAATCTATATTGGAATCATATCTAAGTATTTCTTCTCTATTTCTTCCATCAAGAAAATCTCCTTTTTTAACGAAACCTAGTTTTTTCGAAATAATAAAAAGTACATATAAGAATATTTCAGACAAAGCACTTTTACCACTTCCATTTTTACCAACAACAGCGCAAATATTTATATCAATTTCTTTTTTACTTGGAATTAAGTCATCATTTAGATAAGACACATTAAATAATTTTTCAGGAATAGTAGGAATGTATTTTATATTAACTACTTCTTTTTTATTTTCATCAAGAATGAACTCATAATCATTATAAAAATTATAAATTTCTCCTTCTTTCAAATTCTTTAAGAACTCTTTTTTGCAACCTTCCAAAGGTCTAATAGCAATTAATTTAAAACTCATCTTTTTTCTTCTTTACTTCAAATATACTATTTACCAATTTACTTTTCAAACCTTTAATTTTTAAATTCAACACTAATTTTACTGTTAAACTATTTCAACAGTAAATTTACTGTTTAAGTATTTTTGCAATTTATCCCATTTCCAAATTTCCAAACAAAAAACTATCTTCGCTTTCTTAAAAATAGCAAAGAATATTAGGAATAGGCTCAAAGAATCTATTTTCTATACTCTATTCTCTAAAAAAAATCAAAATGTCCAATAATCTCTTAGAAACAGCCATAGAATACCTCAAAGGCGTTGGTCCTGCTCGGGGCGCGTTGCTGCGTAAGGAATTGGGGATTTTTAAATATGGGGATTTAGTCAATTTTTTTCCAAACCGCTATATTGATCGTACCCGCTATTATAAAATTAATGAACTGCAGAACAATATTGCCGAAGTTCAGATTATTGGCAAAATTATCAATATTAAAACGGTAGAGTTTGGTCGTAACCAAAAGCGATTAGTTGCCACTTTTGTTGATGATACGGGACAAATGGATCTCAACTGGTTTCAGGGTCACAAATGGATAAAGGAAAGTTTGAAGCTCAATGAAGTCTGCGTAATTTTTGGAAAATGTGCGCAATACGGCAGCCAATACAGTATGGCGCATCCTGAAATTGAATTGTTAAGCGAACACGAAAAAAGTTTGCGTTCGGCGATGCAGCCGGTGTATCCATCGACGGAAACCTTGGCCAACCGTGGCATTACGAATCGGGTGGTGAATAAAATGATGCAGCAGCTGTTTCTGGAAACGCAGGCATTGTTCAGCGAAACCTTGCCAGCTTATTTAACAAGCGAACTCAAACTGATTCCTAAAAACGCGGCTTTATTCAACATACATTTCCCTAAAAGTGCCGATATTTTGGCGAAAGCCCAATTCCGATTAAAATTTGAAGAGCTGTTCTTTATTCAGCTGCAATTGATAACGAAGAATTTAATTCAGAAGCATAAAATAAAAGGACATCCATTTTCAAAAGTGGGCCAATTTTTTAATGATTTTTATCAAAATCATCTTCCTTTTGAATTGACAAACGCACAAAAAAGAGTAATCAAGGAAATTCGAACCGACATGGGAAGCAATGCCCAAATGAACCGATTACTTCAGGGCGATGTGGGGTCCGGGAAAACTATTGTGGCTTTTATGAGCATGCTGTTGGCATTGGATAACGGATTTCAGGCTTGCTTGATGGCGCCAACAGAGATTTTGGCCAACCAGCATTTTATAGGTTTGTCTGAATTGGCAAAGTCTTTGGATATAAATATAAAAATACTCACAGGCTCAACTAAAATTGTGGCCCGAAGAATCATACACGAAGAACTGGAAAACGGAACGTTGCAGATACTTATTGGCACACACGCCTTATTGGAAGACAAAGTGAAATTTCAAAATTTAGGTTTGGCTGTTATTGATGAACAGCATCGTTTTGGTGTGGAACAGCGATCCAAATTATGGAAAAAAAATACAATTCCGCCACACATTTTGGTGATGACGGCTACTCCTATTCCCCGAACTTTGGCGATGAGTTTGTATGGAGATTTAGATATTTCGGTTATTGATGAATTGCCTCCTGGACGAAAACCCATTCAAACCGTGCACCGTTTTGATTCAAATAGGTTGAAAGTTTGGAAATTCATTCGGGACGAAATTGCGCTTGGACGCCAAATCTATATTGTGTATCCTTTAATTCAGGAATCGGAAAAAATGGATTACAAAGATTTAATGGACGGTTACGAAAGTATTTCACGTGATTTTCCACTACCGCAGTATTCTGTTTCGATTCTTCACGGAAAAATGAAACCTGCCGAGAAAGATGCCGAAATGAAACGCTTTTCCGAAGGTAAAACCAATATTATGGTTGCTACAACGGTTATTGAAGTTGGTGTAAATGTCCCAAATGCAAGCGTAATGATTATTGAAAGTGCCGAACGTTTTGGATTATCACAGCTCCACCAATTGCGTGGCCGTGTTGGGCGTGGTGCCGATCAAAGTTATTGCATTTTGATGACTTCGTTCAAATTATCAAGCGACAGTAAAACCCGCATGGAAACTATGGTGAGTACCAATGACGGTTTCGAAATTGCAGAAGTCGATTTGAAACTTCGCGGTCCGGGTGATTTAATGGGAACGCAGCAAAGCGGCGTGCTCAATCTTCAAATTGCCGATATTGTGCGTGATAGAGATATTTTGATGCTGGCACGGAATTATGCTTTAAAAATTCTTAAAGAAGATGCCCCTTTGCAGAAACCTGAAAATGCAATCTTAAAAGCGGTATTCATCGAATTGACCAAAAAGAAAAATATTTGGAATTATATCAGTTGATTTTAAAACCTAGTGGCCTTATTTCCAAAGGGGCTTTGAATTATTTCAACAAAAGCAAAAAATATTTTAACCTTTTTATAATAATACAGTCTAAGATTATTCCAGTTATATCAATTTTTAATTCTTGTATATACAAACGTTAAATAATATACAACATCATTTCTATTCATGCTAAAAGCTTAATTTTGCTTTAACACAAAAAATATATCAAATTACAATTCAAATATAATTTACCCTTATTTCTATGAAATTAAAAAACTTAATCTACGCTTTACTAATTATCGCAATCGGTGGTTTTATTGCTTATCGCATAGTATCGAACAAAAGTAAAAATGAAGATTCAAAAAAGTTTGGCGATAAAGACGCTCCAACTAATGTTACCGGAATTGTAGTGAAAACGGAAACTTTTGATAATAATTTATCTTTATCGGGTTCTATTGAAGCCAATGAGCAGGTTGAAATTCACAGTGAAGTTTCAGGAATTGTTGAGGGAATATATTTTAATGAAGGTACTAATGTAACAAAAGGACAGATTTTATTCAAAGTAAATGATATTGAACTAAAAGCGCAATTACAGCAAGTTGCAACCAAAGAAGGTCTAGCTGCTGAAAATGCCAGAAGAGCCAAATTACTGCTGGAAAAAGAAGCGATCAGCCAAGAAGAATATGATATTTCAAGAGCCGACTACAAATCCGCTCAAGCGCAAACACAATTAGTAAGAGCACAGATTTCAAAAACTGCTGTCAAAGCTCCGTTTTCGGGAAAAATAGGATTGCGTTCTATTTCGGCTGGAACTTACATTACTCCAGCAATTTTGGTAGCAAAACTAGTAAACACTGGGAAATTAAAAATCTCATTTTCTATTCCTGAAAAGTATGCATCTGAAGTAAAATCGGGTTCTACTATCGATTTTAGTGTTTCGGGATCTAATAAAATTCATACTGCAAAAATATATGCTATTGAGCCGGAAGTAGAAGTTGCTACCCGTACATTACAAGTTCGTGCTATTGTAGATAATAAGGATGGAAATCTCTTTCCTGGAACATTTGCAGATGTAAAACTGCCATTGGATATCATTAAAAACGCTATTGTAGTCCCAACAGAAGCAATTATACCTGTACAGAACGGTAAAAAAGTTTTTATTTCCAATATGGGCAAAGCCAAAGAAGTAATGGTAGAAGCTACTACTAGAACAGATGCTTCTATTTTGATTCTTTCAGGATTAAAAGCTGGAGATACCTTAATTACAGGCGGCGTGATGTCGTTAAAAAATGAAGCTCCAATAAAAGTCAAAGTAAAGTTATAGGTTAAGAATTATAAATTATAAGTTTTAGATCAATACCATGATTATGAACTTATAATCAGTAACTCATAATTCATAACTCAAAATTTATAATAGAAAACAAATGAGTTTATCAACTACAAGTATAAGAAGACCCGTTTTAACCATAGTACTCAATCTTCTGATTATTTTATTCGGTCTTATTGGCTACACTTTTTTGGGTGTTCGTGAATTCCCTTCAATTGATCCGGCACAAGTTTCCATCAGAACGAATTATACAGGAGCCAATTCGGATATTATTGAATCACAAATAACGGAACCACTGGAAAAAGCAGTAAATGCTATTGATGGAATCCGAAATATTACTTCATCCAGTAATCAGGGAAGTAGTAATATTACAATCGAATTTAATCTGGATAAGGATCTTGAGAGTGCGGCAAATGATGTTCGTGATAAAGTTTCACAAGCCATCCGAAATCTCCCTCAGGACATTGATGCTCCACCAGTTGTTTCTAAAGCTGATGCCGATAGTGAGTCTATTATTTCGATGACTGTCCAAAGTGACACACGAAACTCATTAGAACTAAGCGATTATGCAGAAAATGTTATTTCCCAGCGATTAGAAACTATTCCCGGAGTGAGTGGTGTTCAGATTTGGGGACAAAAACGCTATGCAATGCGTTTGTGGATTGATCCTTCAAAACTGGCTGCTTATGGCTGTACAGTTGCCGAAGTCCGTGCTGCCTTAAATGCACAGAATGTTGAACTGCCTTCTGGAAAATTAACAGGAAATAATACGGAACTTACCGTAAAAACAATTGGAAATTTATCCAAACCCGAAGAATTCAATAATATAATTATTCGTACCGATGGTGATAAAATTGTTCGTTTTAGTGATGTTGGGAATGCTTCTTTAGGACCAGAAAATATAGAAACGCAGCTGGCACAATCTGGATTGCCAATGATTGGTTTGGCTATTGTTCCAATGCCTGGGGCGAATTATTTGGATATTTCAAAAGAATTTTACAAAAAATATGAAGCTTTAAAGAAGGATTTACCCAAAGATATAAAGCTTAATATTGCTCTGGATAATACTATTTTCGTAAAGAAATCGGTACTTGAAGTAGCAGAAACATTAGGGATTTCTATTCTTTTGGTAATTATTATCATTTATTTATTCTTTAGAGACTGGGCCATAGCTTTCAGGCCTTTAATTGATATTCCAGTTTCGTTAATTGCTACTTTCTTCATTATGTGGCTTTTTGGATTTTCGATAAATGTATTAACGCTTTTGGCAATTGTTTTGGCTACTGGTTTGGTGGTAGATGATGGTATTGTTGTTACCGAAAACATCTTCAAAAAAGTCGAAGAAGGCATGTCGCCAATCGAGGCCGCTATCAAAGGATCAAACGAAATTTTCTATGCTGTAATTTCGATTTCGGTAACTTTGGCCGCAGTGTTTTTGCCTGTAATCTTTTTGGAAGGTTTTGTGGGTCGGCTATTTCGGGAGTTTGGTGTGGTAATTGGAGCCGCAGTATTAATTTCGGCTTTTGTTTCCTTGACGCTAACACCGATGCTGAATGCTTATTTGATGAAAGGCGGTGAACAGAAAAAATCAAATTTTTATATCAAAACTGAACCGTTTTTCGAAAGCTTGAATAGCGGTTATGCTGATTCTTTAAAACGTTTCATGGATAAAAAATGGATTAGTTTTCCAATTTTAATCGTTTGTTTCGGACTAATTTATTTATTCTTTACCATTCTTCCAAAAGAAACTGCTCCTTATGACGACCGCAGTTCGGTAACAATGCGAATGACAACTCCCGAAGGTTCTTCATATGAGTACACAGACCGTTTTATGCAGGAAATCTCAAAATTAGTTGATGATTCCATTCCTGAGAAAAAAGTGAGTTTGGTTATTACAGCTCCTGGTTTTGGGGCTTCGGCTACTAATACAGGTTTCATCAGACTTTCATTAAAAGAACCGCAGGAAAGAGAGAAATCGCAAAAAGATATAGCCGATAAATTATCGAAATGGACCAAACAGTATCCAGATGCTAAAACATCCGTTATGCAGCAGGCTACAATTGCTGTAAACAGACGTGGCGGTCTGCCGATTCAGTATATTATTCAAGCTCCAAATTTTGAAAAACTCCGCGAAAAAATTCCATTGTTTATGGATGAAGTTGGCAAAAGCGATGTGTTTTCGGTTACGGATGTGAATTTAAAATTTAATAAGCCGGAAATAAACGTAAGTATAGATCGTGCAAAAGCCGAAAGTCTTGGAATTTCTATCATGGATATTGCTCAAACTCTTCAGCTTTCGTTAAGCGGTCAGCGTTTTGGTTATTTTATTAAAAATGGTAAACAATATCAGATTATTGGACAGTTTGATCAAAAAGACCGTTCCAAACCATTGGATTTAACTTCGATGTTTGTAAAAAATAACAAAGGTGAACTGATTCAAATGGATAATGTCGTTAATGTTGAAGAACAGAGCAATCCGCCGCAATTGTATCACAATAACCGTTATATGTCGGCAACAGTTTCGGCAGGTTTGGCACCAGGCAAAAGTATAAGCGATGGTATTGATGCGATGGATGAAATAAAATCCAAAGTGCTTGACGATTCATTTACAACAGATTTAGGCGGAGAATCACGTGACTTTGTGGAGAGCAGTTCGAATACTTCTTTCGCTTTTGGACTTGCTTTATTGTTGATTTTCCTAATTCTAGCGGCACAATTTGAAAGTTTTATCGATCCCTTAATTATCATTTTGACTGTACCAATGGCAGTTGCAGGAGCATTATTCTCCCTATGGCTGTTCAATCAGACTTGGAATATTTTCAGCCAGATTGGAACTGTAATGCTTATTGGTCTGGTAACCAAAAATGGAATTTTGATAGTCGAATTTGCTAATCAGCTGCGGGAACAGGGTAAACCAAAATTAGAAGCTATTTTAGAAGCTTCGGAAGCGCGTTTGCGTCCTATTTTAATGACGAGTTTGGCTATTGCATTGGGAGCGTTGCCTATTGCAATGTCTCTGGGTGCAGCTTCTACAAGCAGAATCGGAATGGGAGTTGTAATCGTAGGAGGAACAATTTTTTCTTTAGCATTAACCCTTTTTGTAATTCCAGCGATTTACCTAATGTGGTCTAAGGCTAGAAAACATTATCCTGAATTTGATCATATTGAAGAATATGAAAAAGAAAGTAAATCGTAGATTCTTATTTTGAAACAAATAGTTAAAGCTGTTATTTTTTTGAAAAAAATAGCTACAGCCAACAATTTATCACATGAAAACTAAAAACATATTAAAAAGTCTGATTTTATTTTTGTTCTGCATCGCAAAAACGAATGCACAACAAGTGCTGACTCTTGAAGATGCTATAAAAATAGCTTTAGAAAATAATTTTGAAATTAAAATTGCCAAAAACAATTTGAAAATAGATGAAACCAATGTAGCTGTTGGAAACGCTGGAATGTTGCCTAGTTTGACAGCTTCTGTCATGGACGACAACAGCATTAGGAATTCTTCGCAGACCCGTCAGGACGGCACGACGACTTCATTGGACAATGCTAAAAACAACAGTTTAAATTATGGTGTTTCTTTGAATTGGACGATTTTTGACGGAATGAGAATGTTTGCCAGATACGACCAGTTAAAAGAACTGCAAAACCTGAGCGATGCGCAGCTAAAATGGACAATCATTAACAAAGTAAGCAGTTTAAATTCCGTGTATTATGATTTGATACAGGAACAGCAAAAAGTAGTAGACTTGGATTCAACTATTGTTATTTCTAAAAAAAGGCTTGAGTTTACTAAAAACCGCTATACAATTGGAAAAGGTTCTAAACTTGATGTCTTAAATGCACAAGTGGATTTGAATACCGACCTTGGAAATTTAGTAAAGGAAAAGCAAGCTTATTCAAATGCGAAAACTCTTTTGAACCAAATTTTGGCTCGGGATCTGAAAACAGATTTTATAGTTTCGGATAAAATTAAAGTTGATAGAGAACTGCAATTGGACGCTTTAATGGCATTGGCTGAAAAGCAAAATCCAGAATTGGAAATGCAACTAATTAATAAAAGAGTAGCCGAATTAGAATTAAAACAAATCAAAGGTGACCGCTACCCTACTATTCGGCTGAATACAGGATATAATTTCAGTGATTCACAGTCAAGTCTTGGCTTTACTTCTCAATCATCTTCTTATGGTTTAAATTATGGCTTTTCGGCCTCTTTAAATTTATTTGACGGAAATGCGCAAAACAGAAATGAAAAGATTGCCAAAATGCAGATTGATAACTCGAAACTTACAATAGATCAGCAGTTAATTCAATTGAGAAGCAGTTTAACCGTTGCATATCAGGTGTATTTGACTAATCTGGACTTGATTGATCTGGAAGAAAGCAATACTGCAATTTCAAAACAGAATATGGAAATTACTGCCGAAAAGTTCAGAATAGGAACTATTACTTCTGTAGAATTTAGAGCGGCACAATTAAATTATATCAATTCTAAAATTCGCTTGAGCAGTGCACAATTTCAAGCTAAATTATCGGAAATTACATTGAGAGAGTTAGCTGGTAATCTGAATTTTTAATGCTGTTTTAATTTTAAACATATAAGTCATATAAGTTTTTAATTTTAATAAAATCTAGTAATACGAATAGTTCATTTTAGTAAACTCAGATAGCCTTACAAAAAACAGTTTTAACTTATATTATCTTTTAGTCACTAATTCGACAAAGAAATATTTTTGACTTACATGACTTATATGTTTTAATAATGTATTCGTCAAAATGTCGTTTTTCGTAGAATTAAACGATTTTTAATTATTTTTGACATCAAAAAAAAAGAATGATATCATACAATCCCAAAATTTGGTTCGCATACATCTTTCGCTTTCACAAATCAGATTCTTTTAGAGAGTTATTCCCTATCCTTCTAATAATTGCTGCTTATTCTGGAATTATTGCTTATTTGGAAATTGAATATTTCAAATTAACCGATACCAGCCATATCAAAAACCTTTTTGTAATTCACACTACTTTGGGTTTTGTAATCTCTTTATTATTAGCTTATAGAATCAACTCGGCTTATGACCGCTGGTGGGAAGGGCGCAAATTATGGGGTGCTTTGGTTAATAACAGTCGTAATCTTGCCATCAAACTTTCGGTTATGCTGAAAGATGAAAAGGATTTGACTTATTTTCGAAAATTAATTCCCAGTTATGCATCTATGCTGAACAAGCATTTAAAAGACGAAGAAACCAGCATGCAGCTGTTTGAAGATGTCGATTTGGTTTTAGATCATCACAAGCACAGACCTAATCAAATCGCTAAAATGCTGTTCCAGAAAATTAATGATTTATATGTTTCTCATAAAATAACAGGAGACCAATTGATCATTTTGAATAATGAAATACAGTCTTTTACAGATATTTGCGGTGGCTGTGAGCGCATCAAAAACACGCCAATCCCCTATTCATACAGTACTTTTATTAAAAAATTTATTTTTCTTTTTGTTTTGACCCTGCCGTATGCCTATGTTTTTACTTTAGGATATTATGTAATTCCAGTTGTGTCATTTATTTTTTATGTGCTGGGAAGTATCGAATTAATTTCTGAAGAAATTGAAGAGCCTTTTGGTTACGATGATAACGATTTGCCTCTTACAAAAATCTCTCAAAACATAAAAAGACACGTGGAGGAAATTTTATAATATTAAATCCTTAAGGTAATTAATAATTTCAGGAGCGGAAATATTCTCTTGCTTTGCAATTATCATCACTATAATGAAGCCCCAATTTCTATACAAAATTTGTTAGTATAGTTTCAAACTTTGCAACAAACTAACTTTGACCCTCAAGAAACATTGATTATATTTGCGCCCGAGACCGTAGGACGAACGGATGAAGTAATCTTGAAAAAAACGTAAGATGAAATCGCCATGATTCAAAAATGTGAATTGAAATTTAGAATGGCGATATTATGTTCAAATAAAAAAAACAAATAAAAGCTTAGCATGAAAATATCTTATAATTGGTTAAAACAGTTCATTAAAATTGATTGGAAATCAGAGGAAACAGCAGCATTACTTACCGATTTAGGTCTTGAAGTAGAAATTGTTGAGAAATACCAATCGGTTAAAGGAGGATTAGAAGGTATTGTTGTGGGACATGTTTTAACATCTGTGCCACATCCTGATGCCGACCGTTTAAAAATTACTACTATCGATCTTGGAGACGGTGTTCCATTACAAATTGTTTGCGGTGCCAGTAATGTTGATGCTGGACAAAAAGTGCCGGTAGCAACCATTGGAACTGTTCTGTATGATAAAGAAGGGAATCCATTTACCATAAAAAAAGGAAAAATCCGCGGACAGGAAAGCCACGGAATGATTTGCGCCGAAGACGAATTAGGTCTGGGAGAAAGCCATGACGGAATTATGATTTTAGACGCATCAATTGCAGCTGGAACATTAGGTGCTGCTGTTTTTAAAATAGAAAATGACGAAGTTTTTGAGATTGGTCTAACACCTAATCGTGCTGATGCAATGAGTCATTTTGGTACTGCACGTGATTTAAGAGCAGGTTTGATTCAAACGGGCATTAATGTTGAATTAATCACCCCTTCTGTTACTAATTTTAGAGTTGACAAAAGAACTTTAAAGATAGATGTTGATGTAAAAAATATTCAGCTTGCGCCAAGATATTGCGGTGTAACTATTTCGGGACTTGCTGTGAAGGAATCGCCAGAATGGTTGAAAAACAGATTAAAAGCAATTGGAATTAATCCTAAAAATAATATTGTAGACGTTACCAATTATGTACTGCATGATTTAGGCCAGCCTCTGCATGCCTTTGACGCAGCCAAGATTAATGGGAAAATTTTGGTTCAAACACTTCCTGCAGGAACTAAATTCATCACTTTGGATGATGTGGAAAGAACTTTACATGAAGAAGATTTAATGATTTGTGATGAAAAAGGTCCATTATGCATTGCTGGAGTTTTTGGAGGAAAAAAATCAGGTGTTACCGAGACAACGACCTCTATTTTCTTAGAAAGTGCTTATTTTAATCCTGTAAGCATTCGTAAATCTGCCAAAAGACATCAATTGAATACCGATGCTTCTTTTAGATTTGAAAGAGGAATTGATCCAACTACTACAGAATATGCTCTAAAAAGAGCTGCTTTATTGATTCAAGAAGTCGCGGGCGGTGAAATCACATCTGATATTGTTGATATTTATCAAAAGAAAATTGAAGATTTCCCAGTGTTTTTGAATTTCAAAAATGTTTCCAGAATTATCGGTCAGGAACTTCCAAAAGATACCATCAAGCAAATTTTAGCTTCTTTAGAAATTAAAGTAAATAGTGTTTCGGATGCAGGTTTAGGATTAACAATTCCTGCTTATCGTGTTGATGTTCAGAGAGAAATTGATGTTATTGAGGAAATTTTGAGAGTCTATGGATATAATAATATTGTATTCTCCAAAAAACTGAATGCGACAGTGTCTAATTCTCCAAGAAACGAAGATTATAAAGTACAAAATATTGTTGCGAGCCAATTGAATTCTCAAGGATTTAATGAAATGATGGCCAATTCATTGACCACAGCTTCGTATATACAGCTTTCAGAAACTTTAAAAGAGGATTATAATGTAACAATGTTAAACCCGTTGAGTGGTGATTTAGCAACCATGCGCCAGTCTTTATTATTCTCAGGATTAGAAGCTATATCTTACAATATCAACCGTAAAAATTCGGACTTAAAATTATTTGAATTTGGGAAATCATACCATAAGTTTCTTGCCGGATATGAGGAAATTAAGCATTTAACATTATTCCAAACAGGAAACAGAAATCAAGAAAGCTGGACAACTGTTCAAAAACCTTCTGATTTCTTTTTGTTCAAAGGATATGTAGAAGCAGTACTTTCGAGATTAGGGATTAATAATGCTAAAAGTGTGCCTGTTTCTACAGATGTATTTTCCGAGGGAATTGCTCTAGGTCAAGGAAGTGCAGTTTTAGTTGAATTTGGTGTTGTTAAAAAATCGGTTCTTAAACATTTCGGAATTAAGCAGGAAGTTTTTTATGCTGATTTTAATTGGGCTACTGTTTTAAAATCTATGTCAAGCAAAATCAAATATACTGATATACCTAAGTATCCAGAAGTACGCAGAGATTTGGCTTTACTGGTAGATCAAAATGTGACTTATGATTCAATCTATACGATTGCCAGACAAACAGAGAAAGCTTTACTGAAAAATGTCAATTTGTTTGATGTGTATGAAGGTCAAAATCTACCGGAAGGCAAAAAATCGTATGCATTGAGTTTTATCATTCAAGATACGACCAAAACTCTTGAAGACGCTCAGATTGATAAGATTATGAGTAAACTGCAAAATAATTTTGAAACTGAACTTGGAGCAAGTTTGAGATAAATTATCTGAGGCATATAGGTTTATAAAAGCAAGTTAGACATAAACTCCCCATTCTTAAATTTAAGAATGGGGAGTTTTTTTATTCTTTGGTCATTGTAGATTGTTTTATACGTGCTAATGTTTTATATATTAAATTGTTATTACTACCTATCTCTTTGTAATAGCCAGCCTTTTAGAGCCTCTTATATTTGGTACATAATTGTTCTTGTTAACCTGAACTCGATTATTATTATCTAGTTAAGTTTATGTTTTTTAAATAGTTTGTACTCACAAATAGTGACTGAACCACACCATTATACCCCCCTTTGATCCTATTTTTAGGTAGCTTTGCACCCTATAAATAGTACCTGTACTACTTGTTATAGGGTATGTTGATGGTATAAAGTAATAGTCTTACTCCCTAAAAAGAGGGGCTAAACTCCCTAAAACGAGGAGGTATACTCCTTATTTATATAAGGTATGCCCCATTTTTACAGGCATAAGAGTACAAAAAAAACACCAGTATTAGGGGTAGAAACTATCCTTACAGACCATTTTTATACCATTTGGAAATTATAAAATAGTTTTTTGCTTATCCTCTGCCCAACTCTGTGCAAAGGAGAGGAAGAGAGAATTTTACTATTATATATTTCTAAATGATATTATTAACAAAAAAATATTAAATTTATAATAATAAAAGGAATCGTAAATTAATCACTCACCCTTATAAACTTTAGATTATGGAAATCAACAGAAGAATAAAGAGTAAAAAATTAAGTACAAGAGTAGACTTAACTGCTATGGTCAGCGTTTCTTTTCTGTTGATTATATTTTTTATGCTTGTTGGTGAATTATCAAAACCAAAAATAATGGATTTAACTTTGCCTGATAATGGAGATATATCATGTGGACCAATTGTTTGCTTTAAAGAAAATCGTTTCTATACAATTTTATTAGATGATAATGATAGAATTATAACCTATTTTGGTTTATTGGATTTTCCTCTTCAAAAGCCGAAGGAATTTAAATATGGTAAAGAAGGAATACGCAAAGAATTATTTTACATTAATAAAAAAGTAAATCAATATTATGCTAATATAGGAAAACCTGAGGTTGGTGTTACCGTAATTATTAAGCCTAGTAAGCAATCTAATTATGGTAATTTGGTTGATATTCTTGATGAAATGGAAATTGCAAACATTGATTCTTATTCAATTGTTGATTATCGTACTCCAGATGAAGCAAAATTACTTGCAGTAAAATAGGTTTGATAACTTCTAAAATTTTCATTGAATAAATTTGTTGACAATAGTAAAAAAGGCCTAATTCATTTCGGAAATCAGGCCTTTTTGGGTTTACTACTCCAAATTATTTCTTGATATAAATTGTTCTTTTTTACAAATTCTTTATAACAAACTCACTTCTTCTGTTTAACTCATGCTGTTCTTCATCACAAGTATTATCAGGAACACATTTTACTATTGGAACTGATTCTCCGTATCCTTTGGCCTGTATTCTGTTTTTAGGAATTCCCTGTTCCAAAATATAATTTCTTGTTGCATCGGCTCTTTTCTGAGAAAGATCTGCGTTGAATTTTGCATTACCGCGGTTATCTGTGTGAGAACCAATTTCAACGACCATTTCCGGGTATTTGTTCATTAATTCAACCACACGATTCAGAATTTTTTTAGATTCCTTACGGATGTACCACATGTTATAATCAAAATAAATTGGATCTGTTTTGATGATTAATCGGTCTTTGTCCTTAATAACATCTTTTTCGGCAGCGATAATAGCTGCTGTTCTTTCTTTTTTCTTGGCTTCGGCTAATTCTTTTTGTTTTTTATCTGCAATAAGTTTGTCCGCCTTTAATTGTTGAATCACAGCTAATTCTGCCAATTTTTTAGATTCAAGAGCATTGGCATTGGCAATTTTTTGTTCTTGCAAAGCAATTGCATCATCCTTTCTCTTTTGTTCAAGTGCCGCTAATTCGACAGCTTTTAATTTTTCTGAAGCTAATTGTTCTTCTTTTTTAATTATTTCTTGGGATCTAATTTCCATAGAACCATCATTGGATTTATTTCTCTCATTTGAAATGGTCAATGATTTTGAATTCTGGGTATAATTTTCTTTGGTTACAAATAATGAGAGCTTAGATTCACATGCAACAGAAAAACTAAATTTTCCATCAGCTGTAGTTATAGTTTTTTCAAGCTCCTGATTGTCAATGTTTTTCAGAATTATAGTTGCGTTTTCTAATGCAAGATGCGAATCGGTATCGGTAATTATACCAGCAATATATTGTTTGCAGTCTTCGATAAGTAATTCTTTGGTTTCCTTAAAAGAATAAATATCGTCTTTTCCTTTTCCGGCAGGTCTGTCCGAAGAAAAATAACCGTTTTTGGTATCTGAATTAATATAAAAGGCAAAATCGTCATAGCCTGAGTTTACAGGAAGTCCAACATTTGATGCTTTGGTATAAGAATTATTGTGAATATCCGAAACAAAAATATCCAAAGCTCCATATCCTTCCAGCCCGTTCGAAGAAAAATACAATTGATTGTCTTTTGAAACAAATGGAAATTGTTCTCTTTTTGGAGTATTTATATTTTCGCCTAAATTAGTTGGAACGCCATATGTTAAACCGTCAACCGAAACGCTGAAAATATCAAAAGATCCTATTGTTCCAGGCATATCCGAAGAAAAATACAATGTTTTTTCATCGGGACTTAAAGCAGCATGCTCTACTGAATATTCTGGACTATTGAATGGTAATGACATAACATTTGTCCATTTATCATTGAGTAATTCGGCTCTGTAAATTTGAATGTTTGATATTTTGTTTGTGTCCTTCCCTCTTTTGCCATTAATATAATTGTTTCTAGTGAAATACATTGTTTTACCATCTTTTGTAAAAATAACATTCGATTCATGCATGGGAGATTTCAATTCTTTAGAAAAATAGTTTACTATAGAATCCTTTGCATTTGTATTTTTCAATGGAATACTTACTAAATTCAGATAACCCTCATTATTCCACTTATAGGTTTTATCAAAAAGATTGGGTTTCTTTTTTACGGCAGCAAATACTAAATTATCACCAAAAACTACTCCTCCAAATTCTGAATTTGGTGTGTTTAATTCAAGATTTACGATCACAAATCTTTCTCCAATGGCTGTGACATTGCTTAAGCTTTTGATATCCTTATCTAATTTTTCAACTGCAGTTTTATTGTTTGAAGCTTGATAATAATTTCTCAGGACAGTATTTGCTTCTGTATATTTTCCTCTGGATTTTAAAGTCTGTGCGTATTTAAAATAAAAGTCTTCTTTGAGTTCTTTACTTGTGCTTTGAAACAAAATATAGTATTGTGCTTGAGCTTTATCGTATTGATTTGTGTAGTAATAGCAATCTCCTAAGTTTTGAATTACTTCAATACTTTGGTTTTTGAGACTGATTTTTTCATACAAAGGAATGGCTTCGCTGTAATACGTTTTTTCAAAAAGACGGTTTGCTCTTTGCAAATCCTGTTGTTGGGCCTGTGTAAATTGGATCGCAAATACAATAAGGAGTATATATATTCTTTTCATTTTTTAATTTTTAGAAGAATCTAGGCGATTTATTATATCCTTTTCCTAACAAATCCAAATTATATAATAGCACTATTTCATGTGAACCTGAACTAAATTGACTTAGATTAGATGTAGTATAATCATAAGAGTAACCAATCTTTAAATTTGGAGTTACATTCACATTCATTAGAACACTTACAGCATCACCAAACCGATAAGCAGCTCCAAGTTCGAACTTTTCATTATAAAGCACATTTGCAGTCAAATCTACAGAAACGGGTGCACCTTCTACAAATATTGCCATAGCAGCAGGCTTAAGTTTGAAATTTTCATTGAGATCAAAAACATATCCTCCTGTTAAATAGCCATGGATTCTATGAGTTCCAAAGGAATTAATTCCTGTACTGGAAGATTTTATATGCTCTGCCGAAAGTAAGTTTGGCACAGATAAACCGATGTAATAAGTATCAGTAAAGTAATAAGCTCCTACTCCAATATTTGGTACTGTTTCATTTGTGTTTTCAGCAAATGCTAAATCTGTAGAAACATCACCGCTATTTAATTCAAAGCCGTTAAAGTTTGTGCTTATTGAAGAGAATCCTGCTTTTACTCCAAAAGAAAGTTTCTGAGTTTCATTCATCTGAAGGATATAAGCAAAATCTGCAAACAGATTGGTTTCTTTTTTTGCTCCATCACCAATGTCATCTGAAACTAATGAAAAACCGGCTTCTATTTTATCATTAACAGGTGTATGTGCAAATAAGGTCAGAGTTTTTGGAGCACCTTTAATTCCAGCCCATTGGTAACGGTACAATGTTCCTAAAGTAAGAATTGCCGGAGTATCTATCGCATAAGCAGGATTAATCACGCTCATGTTACTCATGTACTGTGTAAAATGAGGTTCCTGCTGAGCGCTTGCCTTTAGTATGGAAAGGAAAAAAAACACAAGAAGTATTAATTTCTTCATTTGAATAAATTTAGTAGTAAAAAAAGAATTATCGGTTTAAATAAAGCTGTCCTTGTCTCGGAGAGAAGTTGTCTTTATTATAATTGATAATATAAAAATACACTCCAGTACCTGCATCACCACTTACAAAGTTTGAATTAGAATTTTTCCCATCCCACTCTGGTCTGTTGATATTTCCTTTGAACAAAATATTTCCATATCTATTATATATTTCTATACTGAAGTTTGGAAACAGATATTCGATATCCAATATTTTAAATTTATCGTTAATACCATCTCCATTTGGTGAAAAACCATCTGGAATTTTTAAACCGTCTGGTGTAACATTACAGGAAAGCAATGTTACAGTAGCCTGTAATGGCTCTGAAATACATTTGGTAATTGGATTATAATCAATTCCGTAGTAAACAGCTCCTTCAGTAAGTAATTCAGTATTAGAAAGAGCGGTTCCATTTATAGGTGTATTATACCACGTTAAATCTCCAGTATAGTTAGTATTGCTGGATAAATTTTGGATTGTCGGTTTATCTGCTCCGCAAAAATTTTCTCCATCCGTTTTTAATGTTGGTACTGGCACACTGTTTATTGTGATACTTACAACAGTCGTATTTGATTCACATCCTGTTGTGAGATTTACTTCTTTTAAATAATAATCTCCAGTCACCAAAAGAGTATTGGGCATTAATGGTGTTGTGCTGTTATCGGAATCATACCATTTATACTGTGGTCTCTTCGGTTCTAAATCAGCAACTGTTGCTGCATTTTCTTTACAAAATCCTTGAGCATTCGCAACAGGATTATTTGGAATTGGCAGGATATTGAAATTCTTAGAAATAGAATTAATTACAGTATAGCAACTTGTTGAAGAGTCTATTAAGTTTGAAATAGACAATGTACTTGTACCGGTTATAGGGAGAGAAGTTCCTGGTATTGAAAAATTAGTATTCCCTCCTACTACCTCCAATGGTATAGTTTGAGTAGTAATTATGTTCGCACCAGAAACTGCATAAGTCAGTACAATGTCTGTCAAAGTTCCCAGTCCGGAAATAGTAACATTCAATGGTAGATTAGGACAGCCATCATTAATACTAATAACTATAGAGGAAATATTTGGCGGGCCATTAACTGTAAAGTCAGTTTTATGATCGATAAATATCGGACAGCCATTTGCTGTATTGGTGATATTTGTAAAATTGAAAGTAGTCAGACCTGCATTTGGTATATCTGCTGGAGGAATCACAAAATTAGTTTGCCCTGATACTACATTCAATGAAATAGTTTTTATGTTAACTGTATTGGCTCCCGATAATGAAAAATTGATATTGATAGTTGTCAAATTCCCTAAACCTGTTAATTCAACCGTTACAGGCTGTCCTTGGCAGACATTATTAATAATTACTGCCATGTTAGAAATATCTGGTAAAGGATTTGTTGTAAAAGATTTACTTAAATTTACTGTATTAGAACAGTTAGTGCTAGAATTGGTAATGTTTGTGATTGAAACTGTTGTTGTGCCAGCATTAGGAACTAAAGCTGCAGGAATTGAAAAAACACCAATTCCACTATTAACGCTAAGAACTGCTGCTATTCCATTGCGTGAATTATCTCCGCTTAAATTATAAAGAATACTATAATTACCATTAGTAAGATTTGAACTGCCTCCTAATAAAACTGTTACATTATAGGATTGACAAGTTGTAGCAATTGATAATCTGGCGGTATCAATTTGAGGCGTTGTATTAATTGTTATATTAACCATTTTTAAACCCGATTCACAACCAGTAGTAGGATTAATTTCTTTTACAAAATAATCACCTGTAAGTAAAGGGGTTGTGTTTGCTAATGAAACTGTACTTGCTACAGAATCAAACCACTTATATTGATTTCCTTGCGGAACTAAATTAGCGACAGTTGTATTATCAGCCGTACAGAAAAATTGATCTGTTGAAACAGGAACATTTGGAAGGGAAATAACTGTAAAACTATCGTTCTTATTATTTATGGTAAAAGTACAGCCAGTTATAGTATTAGTTATATTCGTTATGGTAAGAGTGGTTAAGCCGGTATTTGGAATATCACTCACAGGAATTAAAAAAGTCCCCAGACCAGATGAAGCAGTCAAAGAAACAATTTTGGAACCAACATTATTATTTCCTGAAAGATTGTAAGTGACTTCTATAGAAGTTAATTCTCCTAAACCAGATAAATTTACATTTGCAGGCTGAGTTTGACATACGTCATTAACTGCAATTGCCAAATTATTTATATCCAATGCAGGATTGATAATGAAATCTTTTGTTAGAGTGGAGACACTGCTGCAATTAGATACAGAATTTGTAATTCTAGTAATAGTAATTGTAGTAGTACCAGTTCTTGGTATATAAGCTGATGGAACAGTAAAAGATGATATTCCTCCTATTACATTCATAGTGGCAGGTATTCCGTTTAAAGTATTGCTCCCGTTTAAATTGTAAACAATATCATAGTTCCCGTCTGAAAGATTGGATGTGCCGGAAAATTCAACTACAGCATCAGAATTTTGACAAATAGGTGCAATAGTAAGAGTTGCATTGTCAATTTTCGGACTTGGATAAATATGCAGTACATCTTGAATTACCCCTACAATACTAGAACAATTAACAGGACTTGAAGTCAATGTAACATTGGTTACTCTTATTGTGTAATCTATGACTTGTGAAAAACTTGATGATGGTATAGGAAATATTAAAACACCATTATTAAAGTTTTGAATGGTATTAAAAGAACCAACTCCTGATATAGTATAGAAAACCCTATAGCTCCCATTTGCAATTGCTTTAGCTCCTTGTGTTAAAATTCCAGTGTAAGTTATAGTTGCCATTTCATTTTCACAAACATCAGGATTTACATTTAGCGAGACACCCGTAAAATCAAGTTGTTCTCCAATTGCAATAGTAACGGTGGATGACTGATTCGAACAAACTCTATCATCCTTTGGTGGTTTTACAGTATATGTAAAACTGTAGTATCCTGGCCCACTAATATTGTAAATGTTTTGAATATTAATTGTTGAGTCTGTAGCGTCGGTTAACTCTGAAGTTCCAGCTTCTGACCAAGTTCCCCCAGCATCTTCTCCACTCAACTGATTATACAAATTGACATTTGTATATGCTCCGAGTTGGTTAGAGCATAATTGCAAATTACTTGCAGTACCAGGTTCAGGGGAACGATAAATGGATACTGAAATTTGAGAGGAAACTGCAGGACAATTTCCAACAGCTCCAATAGTATAGGTGTATGCATAATTATTACCAGGCACAGGAATGGATGCATTCAAAATACCGGATGAAGAATTTAAACCTCCTGAACCGTTGTCATCATTCCAAAGTCCTCCGCTTTGTGGAGCTAAAATTGGTGTCCCTTGAAAAACTTGAAATAAACTATATGATCTGTCTGAGCTGCAAATCGAATTGTTAGGGCCTGGAACTCCAGCATATCCGCCAATAATGACTTCAATTACAGCATTATTATCAGTACATCCTGCAATACCATCTACAGTATAAGTATAATGATAAATACCTGCTACATATATCTTATGAGTATTTAGAATACCTGCAATAGTATTAAATGCGCCAGAATCATCATCATCACTCCAAGTTCCGCCAGCAGTATGTGTACCTAACAATAAATTTAAATCTATAGTCTGGTTATTAATATTTGTTATATCGCAAACTGTAAGACTATTATCATTTCCAGCGCACTGCGCATTCATGTCTATAGAAAAGACAAAAAAGAGCATAGCAGTCAGATATGTAGGTAAAGTAAATTTGGAGTAAGAAAGTAATTCTCGAAACATAAATTTTATTTAGTTTTATCAAAAATAACCATTTTCCGAATTGAAAATAAAGTTTTATTCTTTTTAATTGATTAAAAATGCTTTAGTTATAAATAATAAGTATTTTAATAAAAAAAGCCCCACATTGCCGTGAAGCTTTCTATATTCAAAAGATAAAGAAATTATTATTTTTTTGTTTTGTATAAAAATTAGTTTTTTATAAATTTTAGGCTAGAACTTCCTTTATCTGATTTTATTTTTAAAAAATAATTTCCAGTTCTTAAATTTGAAACATCAATTTTTGAAGCATCTTTTATGTTTGGAAGAGCAATTACTAATTGTCCCAAAATATCATAAACTGCAATTGATTGAATTTCAATATCCTTTTTTGTTGCAACATTTAAAACTTCATGGGCAGGAATTGGATATACACTAAAATAATTTGAAAATTCAAAATCAGATCTGTCTAGCGTTGTTTTAAAAGTTGATGTCGCTTTATTAGTAAGTACAGGAAAATTATAATCAAAGTAAATATTCGCTTCGTTATCAAATGAATCTCCAGTAACCAGTGTAGGTAATGTCTTGATTTTAAAAGCAATATAACCATCATTATTAGCATCATCAAAAGGAAGATTAACGTTTTCGAAAATAAATTCCACTTTATTACCTTCAGAAATTTTAGTGATATAAGAATGGCTTGAACTTGTTGAAATCAAAGTCGAAATATCAAATTTTGACAAATCAATCATATCTTTCACAACACTATTCTGTGCAGCATAATTTCCTGTATTTTCAAAACGAATTAAATAATGAACATATTCGCCAATTAGACTTGGCGTAATAATGGAACCTTCTAAACAAGTTTTATCATTCGGATCCAGAGAACCTACAACTATTTGATTTAATGAGAATATATTATCATTTGGAGTTTCGTCTGTATCGGCTGATTTTATTGTTACTGTGTACTTCAATACATCATCAATATTAATAGCAGGCGTTTCAGTCGGGTCATTTACATTTAATGTAAAAATAACTTCTCCACTTTCAAAAGGTTTTAGATCAGTAAAACTCCAGTTTACACTATTAATTGTCTGATCTACAAAACTAGGATTAGATGAAATATAATCTAAAACAGCATCGTCAAATTTAAGATTAATTGAACCTGACTGCATAATGTTTCCTTTGTTTTTATATACTATTTTGTATTTAGCATTAAAACCTGGTATTCCAGCATTTATTGGCAACAACACAACTTCTAAATCAGGATGAACTCCATTTGCAGTAATACAAAAATCAAGCGTTAATGGGCTGGCTTCTTCAGGGAAATCTATATTAACAGTAGAGGGTAAAACACTAAAAAACGCTGGGTTTTCTGAAATAATTGGAGTTAAGATATGTTTTCCATCTTGAGCATAAAGATTGTATTTTCCTGATTTATCAGCAATAAAATCTTGAGTAATATTTCCGTATGTTATGTTAAATTTTAAAAAAGGATAAAGCGGATCTTGAGTATCGCAACCATTATTGTCAAAATCCCATTTTTGACTGCCTTTTATATTATAAGTTATTCCTCCAGGCCTAAAAGTACAGTAAGAACCAACAACACACTTATTTACTAATTGTGGATAGCTTCTATTGATACGGTATTCTAAATCAGCTACTTGTTTTTCATCCGCACATATAAATTTCAATTCACTTTTACCTGAATTATTTCCAAAAGATACTGTTTCAGAAATTCCATTTTTAATAAATATCGAGTTCAATAAATAATTATTAGAGAGATTGATATTTACGGCACTATACATCATTGAGGCATCTAGTGTTGTAAGATTATTACCTGTACAATCTAAATATTGTAATTTATCAATTCCAGACATTTTCAAATTAGTAATAGCTGAACCCTTACAATTAATATCTATTAAGCTTGGCAAATTTTGTAATAATAAACTGGTTGATGTTACCTGATTAGATATGCTAAACCCAACACAGTGCACTGTCTCCAATGAAGGTAAATCAGAAATTATTAAATCTTTAATACCATTATGCGCACAATTTAATTCTTTAAGAGCAGTAAGTCCTGTTAAGTCTAATTTACTAATACCATTATTATAACAGTTTAAATAAGTTAAATTTGAAAGCCCTGTAACATTTAGTGTTTTCAGCATAGTAGAACTACAATCTAAATATTTCAAATTTTTTAAATTTGAAATATCAAATTGTTTAAGATTAATATTTCCTGAGATTTTAAGAGACCTGAGATTAGTGAAATATTCTATTCCTGTTATATCAGTTATATAGGGATGATTCTCTTCTACAATTTCATAAGCGTCCAGCGCTTCAATAACATCAATTTCTTTGTCCCCATTTTTATCAAGTTTAATATCTTCTCCATTAATACCTTTAACTGCATAATAATTTACAACATTATTTTTAAATGAAGCATCCGGAAAATTAATAATCTGAGCATTCAAACCATTAAAAAAACAAAAAGCCAATAAAAAAAAGTAGATTTTTTTCATATGTAAATATTTAGAAAAGCAAATATAAACTTTTGATTTTATTTAGTACTTTTTCTTATTAAAATAATCTAAAAATAGGCATAAAAAAAGCCCCGCAATTTGCAGGGCTTCCTAATATTCAAAAAATCTAAGGATTATTTTTTCTCTGATTTTTCCATTTTAGCTTTCAATGCAGCTAATACATCATTGTTATCTCCTAAAGTTGCAGCTGGTGCATTTGTAGTAGATGCAGATGAAGTATTTTCAGTTGCAGCTTTCACGTTTTTCTCTTCTTCTTCACGGAAGATAGCAGTGTGAGAAGCAACTACTCTTTTGAATTCTTTGTTGAATTCAATTACTTTGAAATCAGCAGAATCTCCTTTTTTCAATTTCTTACCGTCTTCTTTTTCAAGGTGACGAGTAGGAATGAAAGCAACGATATCATCTCCGAATTCTACAGTAGCTCCTTTGTCAACGATTTCAGAAATTTCACCTGTGTGAACAGTTCCTACAGCGAATGAATCTTCGTATTGATCCCAAGGATTAGCAGTAGTTTGTTTGTGACCTAAAGATAATTTACGTCCGTCAACATCTAATTCTAATACTACAACATCAAGTTTCTCACCAACATTTACAAATTCAGATGGGTGTTTGATTTTCTTAGTCCAAGATAAGTCAGAGATGTAGATTAATCCATCAATTCCTTCTTCTAATTCTACGAAAATTCCAAAGTTTGTAAAGTTTCTAACGATACCTGTATGTTTAGAACCTACTGGGTATTTAGCAGTGATATCAGTCCAAGGATCTTGAGACAATTGTTTGATACCTAATGACATTTTACGGTCATCTCTATCTAAAGTTAAGATAACAGCCTCAACAACATCACCTACTTTTACGAAATCTTGAGCAGAACGTAAATGAGTAGACCAAGACATTTCAGAAACGTGGATCAAACCTTCAACACCTTCAGCAACTTCGATAAATGCACCGTAATCAGCGATTACAACTACTTTACCGTTTACTTTGTCACCAATTTTCAAATCAGAGTTCAAAGCATCCCATGGGTGAGCGTTCAATTGTTTCAATCCTAATTGAATTCTTGTTTTCTCATCATCGAAATCAAGGATTACAACGTTTAATTTTTGGTCTAATTCAAGAACTTCACTTGGGTGGTTGATTATACTCCAAGAAAGGTCAGTAATGTGAATTAATCCATCAACACCACCTAAATCAATAAACACACCATAAGAAGTAATGTTTTTAACAACACCTTCTAATACTTGTCCTTTTTGTAATTGACCGATGATTTCTTTTTTCTGTACTTCGATATCCGCTTCGATAAGCGCTTTATGAGATACAACAACGTTTTTGAATTCGTGGTTAATTTTTACCACTTTGAATTCCATCATTTTGTTTACATATACATCGTAGTCTCTAATTGGCTTAACATCAATTTGAGATCCTGGTAAGAAAGCTTCAATTCCGAAAACGTCAACGATCATACCACCTTTAGTTCTGCATTTTACAAAACCATTAACGATTTCTCCTGTTTCGTTAGCCGAAATAACTCTATCCCAAGATTTAATTGTACGTGCTTTTCTGTGAGATAACACTAATTGACCAGTTTTGTCCTCACGGATGTCAATCAATACTTCTACTTTGTCACCTACTTTTAAAGCTGGGTTGTAACGGAATTCGTTTAATGAAATAACACCTTCAGATTTAGCATTGATATCAACGATAACGTCTCTATCTGTAATTCTAACAACAACTCCTTCAACTACTTCTTCTTGATCTGTAGCGATGAAAGTTTTAGATACTAGTTCTTCAAACTCTAATAAGTTTTTCTCATCTACTGCATCGATACCTTCTTCGAAGTTATGCCAGTTAAAATTTGCTAAAAACTCTTCTTGTGATTTTAATTGTTCAGACATGCTGATAAAAAATTTGTATTCTGTTTTTTCTCGAGTCTCTTAATGTGATAGAAAAATACAGAAGTTGTTTTACATAAATAGTTGATACCTAAAGGAAACTCTTCTCTACCAAAAGGTGCGCAAAATTAATTCTTTTATATAACATGACAAAATATTTAGAACAAGATATTTGTAACTATTACAAAAAGAGTTCTAAAAAGACTTAGAAGCGAATGATTGGGCATTTTTAGTAGCATAGTTCCCGCTTTGCGTTGCAATCTCTTCGTCTCGTCTAAAACGAGACTGCGAGGATTTCCACTTCAATCGAGGCTCGTTAGGTTACATGGTGCATTATAAGAAAAAAGGATTTGTTTTTCCAATTTCTCAACACCATTAACCATAGCCTGGGGTTTTAAACGAGGGTAACGAATTATAAATATTTAGAATGCCATTATTGTCTCCAACGGTTGAAACCGTTAGTTATGCAGAATGCTATATGTTGATATAAAATCCGTGTAAATCCGTTTGATCTGTAAAATCTGCGGTCAATTACGTAATCTAGATTTATCTATTAGCCCATAAATTCAATTATGTCCAAACGTTATATTCTCAATTATTTAATTCAAAAAAAATCCTAACAGCTTTCAAAAACTGTTAGGATTCTATATTTTCATTTAAATATAATTTAATGACTCAAATTCTCTGCTACAACTACATTTGGATTGTGTTTATACCTAAATATAGTTACAAATAATATTAGAACTACAAACGCATATCCCGCAAATGAAAACCAAACATTAGACCACTGTACTTTATTTTCAATTGTAAAATAACTCACAGTTCTTCCTGCAAATTCGCCTCCAAGTATAGCTCCAACTCCATTAGTCATTAGCATAAACAAACCTTGTGCACTTGCTCTCATTTTACTATCAGTTTCCTTTTCAACAAACAAAGAACCTGAGATATTAAAGAAATCGAATGCCATGCCATATACAATCATTGATAAAATTAAGAAAACAACTCCTGAGCCTGGGTTCCCAATTCCAAACAAACCAAAACGTAACACCCAAGCTATCATACTAAATGCCATTACTTGTTTAATTCCAAATCTTTTTAAGAAAAATGGAATTGTTAAAATAAAAAGTGTTTCAGAAATTTGTGATAATGAAATTATAAATACAGAATGTTCTACTCCAAATGTTCCTTTGTATTCTGGATTAGAGCCAAAATCTCTAATAAAAGTATCTCCAAACATATTGGTAACTTGCAATGCTGCGCCTAAAAACATTGCAAAAATAAAAAAAACGGCTAACTTTTTTTGCTTAAAAAGCACAAGACTATCTAATCCAAATTTACTAGATAATGATTGGTTGCTATTCTTATTTTCAGCGGGAACATCAGGTAAACTAAAACAATATAATCCTGTAATTATCATTGCAACAGAAGCAAAAACAAATTGAAATGTATTTGATTTCCAATCTGTTAAATCTGTTGTCCACATAGCAAATATAAAACCTACTGTCCCCCATACGCGTATAGGCGTAAATGTTTTCTGAACGTCGAAGCTAAATTTATTTAACAAAGCATAACTAACTGAATTATTTAGAGCTATTGTTGGCATATAAAAACAACTGGTCGCAAAAATAACCCAATACATATCCGCAGAATTTGTTGCTTTAGAAGCAAAGAAAATTGAAATTCCTGCTACCATATGAGAAATACCCAAAACTTTTTGTGCACTAAAATATTTATCAGCAATTATACCTAACAAGGCAGGCATAAATAAACTAGCCCAGCCCATAGTTGCATATGTTCTTGCAATTGACAACCCAATGCTTCCACCTTCTATTGGTCCAAAAGTTTGCCCCATATATCCTCCTAATGAAATCAACCATGTTCCCCAAACAAAAAATTGAAGAAAATTCATTATTATCAATCTGTTTTTAATTCCCATAAGATGATTTGTGTTTTTTATTTGTAGATTTTTGAGACGCGTAAATCTACCATTAAAATTGATATTACCAAAAAAATTATATAGTATTAATAACCTCATTTACCAGCTCCAAAACAACGTCAAATTGTTCTTTGCGATCTAAATAAGAATTATCTACTTCAATTGCATCATCTGCCATAACCAAAGGAGAATCTTCCCTGTGAGTATCAACATAATCGCGATCAACAACATTTTTCAAAACCTCTTCATACAATACATTATCGCCTTTTGCTTGCAATTCATCAAAACGTCTTTGAGCACGTGTATCTGCTCCAGCAGTCATAAATATTTTGAGTTCGGCATTCGGGAAAACAACCGTCCCAATATCTCTCCCATCCATAACAATTCCTTTTTCTTTGCCCATTTCCTGCTGCTGTTCTACCAATTTTGAGCGCACCTCCGAAATAGCCGCCACTGTACTTACAAAACTAGAAACTTCTAAAGTTCTAATTTCAGTCTCTATATTGATATCATTCAAGTACATTTCTGCAAAACCCAACTCAGAATTGAATTTAAAATTCAGTTTTATGGAAGGCAGACTGTCGACCAATTTGTCTTTATCCAAAAATTCGATCCCAATGCAGTTGTTTTGCATTGCAAATAAAGTCACAGCGCGGTACATAGCGCCAGTATCCACATATACATATCCCAAATGTTTAGCTAGCTGTTTGGCTAATGTACTTTTTCCCGTGGATGAAAATCCGTCTATTGCTATGGTAATCTTTTTCATGCTTTTTATTTTAAAAATAAGTTCTAAGTATTTGCTCTTTATTCTTTGCTCTTTATTCTTTGCTCTTTCTTCTGAGGATCATTCTCCAAAATTAACAATCAATCCAAACAAACTCGTATTTCCAGCCAAAGTATATTTTGAATACGAATAATTTAATTTTAATTTATTCAGTTTAAGTCCAAAACCCAATGAGAGCCCAGAAAAATTTCGCTGATCCTGAATTTGTAACTCTTGCCCTCTTCTAAAGCTATATCCCAATCTAATATTAAAGGCTTTCTTAGGGAAAAGTTCTGCGCCAAAAATCATGTGCCGTAAAGCATTGTTGAAAAAGGATACTTTTTCTTCGTTTACAGTGCCGTCAATAGAAGTTTCAGAATTAACAGGATTTGAAAAAGCCAGATTCCATTGCTGCAGATTTTCGAGCGTAAAATGCCAGCGCAGCGGAACATGTTCCAATTCCTGTGAAACTCCGGCAATTATCTCAAAAGGCAGTTGTTCTCTGGTGCCGTCGTAGGTAGTAAATTGTGTTCCAATATTCATTAAGGTCAAAGCCCAATTCACATCATTCTTTTCATCAATATAAACTATTCCTAGATCTACTGCTGCTCCAAAGGAATTGTAGCTTTCTAGTGTAGACTGAATAAGTTTGGCATTGGCACCAATGTGAATATCAGTATAAGGAATATTATAGGCATATCCTAAAGACAGCGCTATTTCGCTTCCAGTAAACTCAGACGTTGGCAAGCCGTTTTCATCATATCCGTCAAATTTTCCGTAATTAATGTAATTGATGCCAGCTTGAAATGTCTGCAAATGCTGGTCGTAAGTATAGGCATAAGAAGCAGTGCCGTATGTAACCTCTTGGTAGTAATTTCCATAATTTAAAGAAACACGATTGTGCATTTCGCTGTTAATGGAAGCAGGATTGAAAAGTGCCTGATTGACATCTTCATCGTAAATAGTAATTGTTTTTCCGCCTAACGCGGCTTGTCTTGGCGAAGTAATTAAGTTTAAAAATTCATAAGTGTACTTCCCTCCTATTTGTCCGTAAGAAACCGAACAAATTAATAGTAAAAAGTAAAATAGAAGTTTTTTGGACATACAATATTTGAAAAAGAAAAGTTTAAAACTCTTCAATTGCTATAGGGATCAAACTTACGAAAATAACAACTAAAAAGTATAAAAATCAAATTCCAAATTCCAATTGTTCTGAAACTACTCAGAATTGGAATTTGGAATTTAAAATATTGGTATATATTTAGTTTATTTCAAATCTTTTGCGTTTTTAACTTTGTCTTTTGTAATGGCTAATTCTAAAACTTCGCTCATTTCTTTTACATAGTGAAAGCTAAGACCTTCTAAATATTCGGCTTTGATTTCATCAATATCGCTTTTGTTTTCATGACATAAGATGATTTCTTTGATATTCGCTCTTTTGGCTGCCAATATTTTTTCTTTAATACCGCCAACAGGCAATACTTTTCCTCTCAAAGTAATTTCCCCTGTCATTGCTAAGTTTTTCTTCACTCTTTTTTGCGAAAGCAAAGAAACTAACGATGTCAGCATAGCAATACCGGCACTAGGACCATCTTTTGGAGTTGCTCCTTCTGGTACGTGCAGATGAATATTGTATTTCGTTAATATTTCAGGATTCAATCCCAGTAATTCGGCATTGGCTTTAATATATTCTAAAGCAATGGTTGCCGATTCTTTCATTACAACACCTAAATTCCCAGTAATAGTCATAGAACCTTTTCCGGGAGAAAGAAGTGACTCAATAAAAAGAATATCGCCTCCTACACTAGTCCAAGCAAGGCCTGTTACTACACCAGCCACTTCATTATTTTCGTACTTGTCTCTTTCTAGTCTTGGAACACCAAGAACTTTAATAATATCTTCGTCAGTTACTTTTTTATTGTATTCTTCATCCATTGCTACCGATTTGGCTGCATTACGAACGATTTGAGCAATTTTATTTTCCAATCCGCGCACTCCAGATTCGCGAGTGTAGCCTTCCACAATTTTTTCCAATTGTTTTTTGCCAATGCTCAAATCTTTTGCTTTCAGTCCGTGGGCAGTTAATTGTTTAGAGAACAAATGTTTTCGGGCAATTTCTACTTTTTCTTCAATTGTGTATCCCGACATTTTTATAACTTCCATACGGTCAATCAATGCAGGTTGAATTGCTGCCATATTATTCGAAGTTGCAATGAACATTACTTTGGATAAATCATAACCCATTTCAAGGAAATTATCATAAAAAGCATTGTTTTGCTCAGGGTCTAAAACCTCTAATAAAGCTGATGATGGATCTCCGCTATGACTGGAAGATAATTTATCAATTTCATCCAAAACAAATACTGGGTTTGATGTCCCCGCTTTCTTTAAACTCTGAATAATACGTCCAGGCATTGCACCAATATAGGTTTTTCTATGTCCGCGGATTTCGGCTTCATCACGTAAACCACCTAATGAGATACGCACATATTCTCTGCCTAATGCTTCTGCAACAGATCGTCCGATAGATGTTTTACCAACACCCGGAGGTCCTGTTAAACAAATAATTGGAGACTTCATGTCATTTCTCAGTTTAAGTACTGCCAAATGTTCAATCATTCTTTTTTTAACATCTTCCAAGCCAAAATGATCTTTGTCTAGTATTTTTTGAGCATTTTTTAAATCAAAATTATCTTTTGAAAATTCTTCCCAAGGTAAATCCAAAAACATTTCTAAATAATTTCTTTGAATACCAAAATCAGGAGCCTGCGGATTCATTCTACGCATTTTAGACAATTCTTTTTCGAAATGCTTTTGCGTTTTATCGTCCCATTTTTTGGATTTGGCTTTTAGGCTCATTTCATCCATTTCTTCCTCCTGCGAAACGCCTCCCAGTTCTTCCTGAATGGTTTTCATCTGCTGATGAAGGAAATATTCTCTTTGCTGCTGATCTAAATCAAAACGGACTTTAGACTGGATATCGTTCTTTAATTCTAATTTTTGCAACTCTACGTTCATGTAGCGAAGCGTTTCCAGAGCACGTTCCTTTAATCCGTTGATAGATAACAGTTCTTGTTTCTCTTTGACAGATAAATTCATGTTCGATGAAACAAAATTGATCAGGAATGAAGGGCTACCAATATTTTTGATAGCAAAAGTTGCTTCTGAAGGAATATTTGGACTTTCACTGATAATTTTAACGGCCAATTCTTTAACAGAATCGATGATTGCGCTGAACTCTGTGTCTTTTTTGGCTGGTCTTTTTTCAGGAACCTCTTTGATTTTTGCTTTTAAATATGGCGTTTCCGATTCGACTTCACTGATTTCAAAACGCTTTTTTCCTTGCAAGATAACAGTTACATTACCATCGGGCATTTTTAAAACACGAAGAATACGGGCTACTGTACCAATTTTATTGATATCATCGAATGTTGGGTCTTCGTCTTCTTCGTTAATTTGAGCCACTACTCCGATTACTTTTCCAACGGCATTGGCATCATTAATCAGTTTAATTGATTTATCTCTCCCAGCAGAAATTGGAATTACAACTCCTGGAAATAAAACAGTATTTCGTAAAGGTAATATTGGCAATGAATCCGGCAGTTCTTCATTATTCATTTCTTCCTCATCTTCTGGAGTCAATAATGGAATTAATTCGGCTTCTGAGTCAAATTCTTGAAGTGACAGATTGTCAATAGTAAGTATTTTATGGTTTGACATAGTAGTATTTAAGTCTTTTTGTCATTAATTTTTTAGATAGGAACGCAAATATAAGGTATCATAACAATATTTTAAACTAATATCGATACATAAATACATTAAAATATTCGAGCCTTAATAAGGCAATCATTGTGCCAAAATAGATTAGAGCTCTATTTATGTTTAAGTATTTTCTAATAAAAACAAAAAAATCCGCACTAAAGCGGATTTTAAACTACAAATTCAGTCTAATTAATAGGAAACACTGAAAGCTCCTTCTGTAGCATTATGGACTTCCTTAATTGAAAATGAAGTGTATTTTGAGGTAAATGTACCTTTAATTATCTTCTTTGCTGTATCATGACTGGTAATTGTTAAAGATCCAGAGCCGGAAAAGATGCCATTTGTAGTCATGTCTTTATTATATAGAAAAGTATAATCAAGGCCAAACTCCTCTACAGCATAAGTCCCTGGTTTAATAGTACTCGGAAAAGATAATCCAATAGTTTCTACACTTCCTTTTCTTGCAGATATCGATATTTTATTACTTTGTAAAATTGCAAAAACAGTTGTAGGAACAAAAGCTACTGCGTCAAGTTTAGCTGAAAATGTATTTGAAGTTGGTGTAGTCACATCTGCTGTAAATGCAATGTTTGTAAATACCCCGTTTGTAAATATTTTTGTTTCTCCTTTATCATTATTTCCAGTAAAATCAACTCCGGTAAATTGAAAAGTTCCTGATATTTTTTTTGTTGCATTATCAATTGAGGAAATTGTTAAACTTCCTGTATCTATATAATTGAGGCTAGGGTCAACATCCTCTTTAGGTACACAAATAAAAGAATTTGCTGCACCTGCTTTGGTATAAACCAAACCTAAAATATCATTAACATTAGCAAATTTTTTCCAAGTATAAGTTCCTACTTTATTTGTAGGTAAAGTGATTTGGATCATATCCCCATTTGGGGCTCTAAGTCCCGTTATTGAAATATATTTATCACTTACTATTGCTTGAACAGTCGTTGAAACAAAAGTTTTTCCATCAAAATCCACTTGTAAAGTACCATCTTCTGCTACAGATTCGCTATTGTCAATACTCTCGTCTTTACTACAAGAATTTAAAAGAAAACTAAAAGCTAAAAGGAATAAAAATAAGACATTAAATTTTTTCATTGAATTATATTTTTTATATATTAAGTCGTAAATTTATTACATTTTTTTCGTGAATTAAAATTTGTTTTTAATTATAAATTTCTTATTAAAATAACATTTAGATAGTATTAGAAATTCTTAATTCTAAAAAAGAATTAATCTATTTTTATAAAACTGTAACAAACCAAAATTATCTATGTCTTTACTACAAATCATTACTATTTAATTGGATCTGAAGAGTCAAAATATCGAGGAATTAATTTCGCTTTGCAAAGAGAATAATCAGAAAGCACAATTTGAGATTTATAATCGCTATTGCAAAGCGATGTATAATGTGGCCTATAGAATTGTCAAAGATGAGCATTTTGCAGAAGACGTCATGCAGGAAGGCTTTTTGAAAGCATTTACTAAGATAAATGATTTCAAACAGGAAGTTGCTTTTGGCGCTTGGCTAAAAAGGATCATAGTGAATTACAGTATTGATTTTTACAAAAAAAATAATCAATTTAAAACAGAAGATTTTGAAAAAACACTTTACAAACTAGAAGAAAACGATATTGACAGGGAAGAAAAGTTAGATTTTAATGATTTAAAAGTTAAACAGGTTTTAGAAACAATTCAGTCCTTGAAATACAATTACAGCATGGTCTTGACCCTGTTTTATATTGAGGGCTACGATCAAGAAGAAATAAGCGAAATTCTTAAAATTAGTTATGCGAACTGTAGAACAACATTGAGCAGAGCTAAAGAAAGTTTAAGAAAAAAATTAAATGAGTTATGAAAATGAAAAATGAAAATGAAAAATTAGACCAATTATTTGAGAATTTAGAAAATCAGTGGGATGTCCATGAATTGGACAATGAACACTTAGACAGGTTTTCAAAGAAATTGGTTCTTAAAAAGAAAAAAAGAAATTACAGTTTTATCTATGCTATTGCTGCTTCAATAGTTGTTATGCTTGGCGTGTCATTGTTTTATACCAATAATGAAAAACCAAAAGAATTAAAATTTGCTTCCAAAGAAACAAAACAGACAGATTCCATTTTCACCGTATTGATTAGAAATGAAATGGAAAAAATTAAAGAAAAGAAATCACCTGAAAACGAAAAAATCATTAATGATGCCCTAAAACAGATGAAATCTCTAGATAGCGATTATGCAAAAATCATCCATGAATTGGAAGTTAACGGCGAAAGCAAACCTATTATTTATGCAATGATCAGCAATCTGCAAACCAGAATTTCATTTTTGCAAAGTGTTTTACAGCGTATTGAAGAATCAGAAAAACTTAAAAACTTAAGTGATGAAAAAACAATTTAAAATATTTTTAGTGCTTTTTTTAATTCCTTTTTTGGGATTTTCTAACGATGATTTTAGCTATTCGAAGCAAAAAAAAATTAGTAAAGCATATTTGGTGAATAGTGATGCCGGGATTAATATTGACAATTCTTATGGTAATATTTTTGTAACTACTTGGAATGAAGATAAAATCGAAATCGAGGTATTAATAAAAGTCAGCGGTGACAGCGAAAAATGGGTTAATCAAAAACTGGATGCTATTGATGTGAATTTTATAGCGCTGAAAAGTATGATTACCGCAAAGACGGTATTTGAAAATAGTATTTCAAGAAACAATGGAAGAAATAACAGTTTCGAAATTAATTATACAATAAAAATTCCTAAAAATGGAACTGTAACACTGAACAATAAATATGGAAATATTAGCGCAACGGATCTTTTTTCTACAACAGATATCAACTGCAAATATGGTAAAATCAATTTGGCCAATCTAAATGGGAACAGTAATAAAGTTCAAATTGGATATTGTTCCAAATCAACCATTGAATTTTTAAAAAATGGAAGTGTAACTTCAAAATATTCAGGATTGAGAATGGTGCGTGTTTCTAAAATAGATTTGATTTCTGATTATTCTGAGATTGAAATTATCGAGGGCAATGATATAAAATACAATAGTAAATATGGAAGCGTCAAAATTGATAAAGTAAATTCACTAGATGCAAACGGAAATTATTTAACGATTGATATTGGTTCTATTTTCAATCAATTAAAATTAAACACTAAATACAGTAATGTCTCTATTGATGCTATCCAGCCTAAGGCTAATAACATCACAATTGCAGCTGGTTATACAGGTGTCAATATAGGTTTTCAATCCAATTATTCTTTTGATTTTAATGTGACTGTAAAATATGCTGATTTCAAATATGACAACGAGTTGAATGTTAATTCTAAAGAAGAAACCAATTATACTAAAACAGTCAGTGGGTTTTACAAGAAAAAAGGCGAAAATAGAATTACTGTTACTTCCGACTATGGAAATGTAAAATTGTACAAAAACGATGTTCAAAAATAGTTTCAATCAGAATCAAATATTAATTAAAAATCAATTAAAAATGAAAAAATCAATTCAATTAATCATTTTAGGAGCCTTGTTTATTACAGCAACAGGACATGCCCAATGGAGCAAAATTAAAGGCAATGGAAAAATAGTTACCGAAAAAAGAACCACGGCTGGATATGATGAAGTCAGTGTTTCCGGTTTTTTTGATGTAGTCTTGGTGTCTGGAAAAGAAGGCGGAATAACTATTAAAGGAGAAGCAAATTTATTGCCTTATATCAAAGTCGAAGTAAGAGACAATGTTTTAAAAATTTATACTAAGAAAAACATAAGTATAAGTACCAAAGAAAGTATTGTTCTGACAGTTCCATTTGAGCAGATTAGTGCTGTTTCTCTTTCTGGTTCGGGGGATGTAAAGTCTAAAAATACTATTGTTGCTAAAAATTTAAAAGCTAAATTATCTGGTTCTGGAGATTTAACTTTGGATGTTAAAGCTACTGAATTTGAAGCTCACCTTAGCGGTTCCGGGGATGTTGTTTTCAGTGGCAATACAGATAAATTTATTTCCAAAACATCAGGTTCTGGTGCTGTAGATGCGGTTAATCTGATAGCAAAAAAAGCGGATGTCAATATTTCTGGCTCAGGAGATATGAAAGTAAACTGTACCGAAAATTTATATGCCAGAGTTTCTGGTTCAGGAGATATTGAATATAAAGGAAATCCTCAATTCAAAGATACCAAAGTTAGCGGTTCTGGTGAAATTTCGAAAATATAAAATATTAGTTAAAAGTTACGGAATAGTTTAAGAGGCTTTTATTTATTTAAAGCCTCTTTTTTTGTCTGTAAATAAGTTGATATTTAAAGCCCGTTTTATGTCTGTAGTTTCTTCTTTAAACAATTTATTCTTTTTTTGGAACACGTCTTAATAAAAAGATACTAATCACAAAAAACACAGATAAAACAACGATCGCCAATCTTGGGTTTCCTGTAATCTGGTCAATGATACCATAAACGCACATTCCTATAACGATTCCTATTTTCTCAGCAACATCATAAAAACTAAAGAATGAAGTAGTGTCTTCAGTATCTGGTAATAATTTTGAATAAGTGGATCGTGACAAAGACTGAATTCCTCCCATTACAAATCCAGCAACTGTTGCCATAATATAAAAATGAATAGGTAACGTTATAAAAAAAGCAAGACCACAAAATACAGCCCAAATACTATTGATAAAAATTAGGGTGGGAATATTTCCAAATTTTGCAGAAGCTCTTGAAGTTAAAAGAGCTCCGATAACAGCTACTAATTGTATTAATAAAATGCAAATAATCAATCCTATTGTACTTTCTTCTTTGGATGACCATTGAATTTCCTGTGCACCAAAATAAGTAGCAACCAGCATAACGGTCTGTACTCCCATACTTGAAACAAAAAAACCTCCCAAATAACGTCTTAGCGGAATATCTTCATTTAATAATAACCAAACTTTTTTCAACTCTTTGAATCCGTTAAAAACAACTGACTTCGTTAATTTTTCTCCTGTTTTTTTATTTCCCTTTGGCAAATAATAATAAGTATATTGACTGAATAAAATCCACCAGACTCCTACCATTATAAAAGAATAACGCATGGCTTTCATTGCTGCTTCACCATCAGTTCCTGTAATCCCAAAAAGCTTTGGTTTCATAATCATCGCTAGATTGATGACCAATAAAATCACACTTCCTATATAACCTAAAGAATAACCTTTAGCACTAATTTTATCCTGCTGTTCTGTAAAAGCAATATCTGGCAGATAAGAGTTATAAAAAACTAAACTTCCCCAATATCCTACCAATCCGAAAAAATAAAAAGCAAGCCCTATATAAATGCTTTCTAGATTAAACCAGTACAGTCCCATACAGGACAATGCGCCTAGATAACAGAAAAATTTCAGAAATGATTTTTTATTTCCAACATAATCAGCAATTCCCGATAACAAAGGAGACATAAAACTAATAACTAAAAAGGCGGTTGCTGTAGTAAAACTAATTAAAGCCGAGTTTTTTAAATGAAATCCAAAAACATCGATGTAATGATTACTTTCTGAAAACAAGGCATCATAAAATATTGGAAATACAGCAGATGCAATTGTAAGTGTGTAAACTGAATTTGCCCAATCGTAGAATGCCCATGCGTTTAATAATTTTTTACTTCCTTTTGCTAAATCTGCCATGTTTGTCTTTTTTATTCTGCTAATTTATTTATTTTTTAATTGGAATGACAATAATTGAACGGTTCTGGGTATTAATTTTTCAATGCCAAATCATTATTATTTTGTATTCAGATCTTTAAGTAATTTAGAATTTAGTACTGTCTATTTTAAAAACGACTGCACTCAAAGGAGGAAGCGTTAAAATAACTGAGTATTCTTTTCCGTCATACGGATTATTTTCGATAGACAGATTTTCACTGTTTTTTACACCGCTTCCGCCAAAATCAGTATCATCACTATTAAATATTTCGACCAGTTTTCCAGATTTTGGGATACCTATTTGATAATTTTCACGCACTACCTGAGTAAAATTTAGAACAACAATCAAATCATCTTTTGGATTATTTCCTTTTCGAATGAAAGACATTACTGCATTTTCATGATCTGAATAGTTAATCCATTCAAAACCTTCTTGACTAAACTGTTTTTCATGTAAAGCTGGTTCTGTTCTATATAATTCATTTAGCCTTGTAATGGTTAATTTTATACCGTTATGGAAAGGATACTGTAATAAATGCCAATCCAAGCTATTTTGAAAATCCCATTCATTGCTTTGGCCAAATTCGGCTCCCATAAACAATAATTTGGTTCCAGGATGAGTAAACATGTAACCATAAAGCAATCTCAGATTAGCAAATTTCTGCCATTCATCACCGGGCATTCTTCCTGCTATAGATTTTTTTCCGTAAACCACTTCATCATGTGAAAGCGGTAACATAAAATTTTCCGTATAAGTATAGGTCATAGAAAAAGTCAAATCATTTTGATGGTATTTTCTATAAACCGTTTCTTTTTGAAAATATTCTAATGTATCATGCATCCAGCCCATCATCCATTTCATTCCAAAACCTAATCCTCCAGCAAATGTAGGTCTTGAAACCATTGGGAATGATGTGCTTTCTTCGGCGATTGTCTGTACTCCTTCATAATTTGCATATACAGCTTCATTAAAATCTTTCAAAAAGCTGATGGTGTCTAGGTTTTCTCTTCCGCCATAAATATTTGGCTCCCACTCCCCTTCTTCTCTAGAGTAATCTAAATATAGCATTGAAGCAACTGCATCTACGCGCAATCCGTCAACATGATAATGATGCAGCCAAAAAAGAGCATTACTGATTAAAAAGGAACGCACTTCATTTCGTCCATAATTAAAAACTAAACTTTTCCAGTCAGGATGATATCCTTTTTTGCGATCAGGATGTTCAAATAAATTAGAACCATCAAAAAATCCTAATCCATGAGCATCTTCTGGAAAATGTGAAGGAACCCAATCCAGAATAACTCCAATATCCGCCTGATGCAGTTTATCTACCAATACCATAAAATCCTGAGGGTTTCCAAAACGAGATGTTGGTGCAAAATAGCCTACCAATTGATAGCCCCATGACGGGTCATACGGATATTCCATAACAGGCATAAATTCTACATGCGTAAAACCAGTTTCTTTTACATATTTTACCAGATCTTCAGCATATTCCAGATAAGTCAAAAATCTGTTTTGTTCTCCATGTCTTTTCCATGAACCTAAATGAACTTCATAAACTGAATATGGTTTGTCTAAATCATTATGTTCTTTGCGGGTTTGCATCCATTTTGTGTCTTTCCACTTGTAGTCAAGATCCCAAATAACGGAAGCAGTATGCGGTGGTTTTTCACAATAAAAAGCAAATGGATCTGCTTTTTCGGTAATAATTCCATCGTTGTTGGATTGTATTTTATATTTATAAGTCGTTCCTTGTACTATTCCAGGAATAAATCCTTCCCAAATTCCAGAGGAGTCCCAACGCACCTGCAATGAATGTTCTCCTTGAATCCAGTAATTAAAATCGCCGACAACAGAAACCGTTCTTGCCGATGGCGCCCATACTGCAAAATAAACGCCTTTTACGCCGTCAACTTCTATAAGATGTGCTCCTAATTTTTCATAAAGTCTAAAATGTTTACCTGCTTTAAATAAATCAATATCAAAATCTGTAAAAAGCGAATAGGTTTGTACTTTGTTCATTTTTGTGTATTATTTTCTTGTGAAATTGTAATCAATTATCATTATTAAACTTTCTTAAACTCCATTATACTGGCAATTCATGTACCAATTTGTGAACTGCTTTGTCAAAAGGCTATGTACAATTTTAATATTTTTTAAGTCAGTTGCTTTTCTACCTGACCATCTTTTATTGATAATGTACTTTTCTAAAATATAAGTGTCAAAAAAGGGATTTTGATATTCGGCTTCTTTGATTTTGTTAGCTATCATTTATGGATTTTAAAAAGATGAAAAGGCAATTCAGGAGGAAGTTCTACATAATTCCATTCATTGTCCCATGAATAGGAATTTCCCGTAATCAAATCGGTAATATGAACGTTATGCGTTCCTATTTTATCTATAGGTAATTTAACCATTGCTTTGCTTGTATGGTGTGAGTCTAGGTTTACGATCATTAATGTTTCATCCTGCTTATCGTCATCAAACTTGTAATAAGCAATTATTTGGTCATTATTGGTCTCACAAAAAACAATATTATTGGTTTGCTGTAACGATACATGCTCTTTTCTAAGGAAATTGATACGAGTAATTAGAGTAATCAACTTATTTTGAATGCTCCAGTCCCATGTGTAACATTGGTATTTTTCAGAATGCAAATATTCTTCTTTACCAGGTGCCATCGGAGTGCTGACCATATATTCAAAAACGGGGCCGTAAATCCCAACATTGGAACTTAATGTTGCAGCCAAAAAGTATTTCTGCAGATGAACTGACTCATTTCCGTGCTGTAAAGCAAAAGGATTAATATCTGGTGTATTAGGCCAAAAATTAGGTCTGTAAAATTCTTTCTGTTCAGTCTGTGTCAATTCCTCAACATATTCGGTTAATTCTTGTTTGGTATTTCTCCATGTAAAATAAGTGTATGATTGGCTGAAACCTTGTTTTGCCAGCTCATTCATGATTTTCGGGCGGGTGAAAGCTTCAGCCAAAAACAAAACATTCGGATGCTTCTTTTTAATTTCATCGATTAGCCAGCCCCAAAAATAAAAAGGCTTTGTATGCGGATTATCAACTCTGAAAATTTGAATATCGCATTCCTCAATCCAAAACAAAGCAACATCCAAAAGTTCTTTCCACAAATTTTTCCAGTCGGAACTTTCAAAATAAATAGGCTGAATGTCTTGGTATTTTTTTGGCGGATTTTCGGCATATTGAACCGTTCCGTCAGGTCTCCATTTGAACCACTGCGGAAAATCTTTGACATAAGGATGATCTGGTGCCGCTTGTAATGCATAATCCATTGCGACTTCGATTCCTAAATGTTTTGCTTTTTGTACCAACTCTTTAAAATGCTCTATAGAACCCAATTCGGGATGAGTGGATTTGTGTCCGCCGTGATGAGAACCAATTCCCCAAGGAGAACCCACATCACCATATTCGGCATTGGTAGCATTATTTTTTCCTTTTCTGTTGACTTCTCCAATTGGATGAATTGGAGGAAAATAAAGCGTGTCAAACCCCATTTCTGCAACACGAGGTAATAATCTTTCGCAATCTTTAAAAGTACCGTGTCTTCCATCTTCTCCTGATGCCGAACGAGGAAAAAATTCATACCAAGTACTGAAAAGTGCTTTTTTACGGTCTACATATATTTCTAAATCAATCGATTTATTTTCTAAAAAACGGATTGGGTATTTTTTGAAAATTCTGAAAAGTTCTTCTGACTTAGTTTCTCTAACTGCATTATCGTATTCGGATTCTGTTGTAAAATAATACTCTAACCGATTAAGATATTCATTATCTGAAGCATCAACCAAATTAAGAATAGCGCGAACATATTCTGCACCTTCCAGCAGCTCTGATTTTACATATTGATTATCATTGATTTTTCGCTCCGTACCATGCTGCCAGTTTAATGCATAATCCACCCAGCCTTCTACGAAATAGGTATATTTTCCTTGTTTTTCAACATGAAATTCAGCAAACCATTCATCATTTTGAATATGTGTCATTCGAACTTCCTGCCAAGTATTTTCAGATTCATGTTTGAATTTCACACAGCTTTCTACAACATCATGTCCATCTGAAAAAACTTCGGCAGTGACAATCACTTTTTGACCAACTATTCTTTTAATGGCAAAGTTGCCGCTGTTGAGCTGCGGTAAAACATTTTCTATAATTATACGGGTTTGATTCTGCATAGTAGTAGTTAAATTGAATATGAAATTTAGTAAATATTAAGGGTTTATAGAAACTAATTTTAAGAAATGCAAATAATCTATTAATTTGAGCCAATACGCATTATTTGTTATGAATAACAAATGAAATTAGGGTATTGAGCAACTTTTTTTGGCATTATTGCTAAATGAAAATGATTATTTTTTAAAATGACAGCTTTTGTTTTATATTACTTCTGATTTTTTCCTTTTCAATAAACTCAATCAATTAAAAATTTGAGCTGGATTCTAAAAAATAATTCAGATTTTCACATAGCCAAAACATATAATTGCTAATTACACCAAATCGAAAGTACAATGAATTGGACTGTCTATTTGGTGTAATTAGTTTTTAAGATATAAAATTTTGGAATATTTGACTTATTTGACAGTAAAACCATCTGGAATTATAGCTCCTTTTCGAATCACGACAATTCCTTCTTTTACACAATATAATTCATTGACAGTATCCTCTAGATGTTTACCTCCTTTTATATATACGTCATTACCGATTCTGCAGTTTTTATCGACAATTGCATTATGGATGAAGCATCTTTCACCAATTCCAATCAATGGAATATTATTTTCAATATTTTCCCTGATGTCTTCAATACTTTGGTATAAATCATTACCCATTACATAACTGTGCTGAATGACCGTCCCCTCTCCTATTCGAGAACGGTTTCCTATAACAGATTTGGTGATTTCTTTGGCGTGAATAATACAGCCTTCTGAAATTAAAGATCTCTCAACTAATGTATTGTGGAATTTAGAAGGTGACAGCAATCGTGGTCTCGTATAGATTTTATTGTCATTGTCAAACAGATTAAATTGTGGAATATCATCTGTTAATCCAATATTTGCCTCAAAAAATGAATCGATATTACCAATATCTGTCCAATAGCCTTCATATTGATAGCTTAACAGTTTTTTATTTCCAACAGCCTGCGGAATGATTTCTTTTCCAAAATCCTTGGTTTCAGTATCAGACATCAGCTCAATTAATAGCTTTCTATTAAAAATATAGATTCCCATTGAAGCTAGATAATGTTTTCCTTGGCTTTTCATCTCGTCGCTTACTTCTGATGTCCAATCAGGCAATAATTCTTTTGCAGGTTTTTCAATAAAAGATTCGATACAGCTTTCAGAATTGGTTTTTAATATTCCAAACTCAGGAGCATCTTTATCATTTACTGGCAATGTTGCGATAGTGATATCTGATTCGGCCTCAATATGGGCTTCAAGCATTGCATTGAAATCCATCTGATATAATTGATCCCCAGACAGAATTAAGGCATAATCAAAATCATGATTTAAAAAGTGGGGCATGCACTGTCTTACGGCATCTGCCGTTCCCTGAAACCATGTTGGGTTATCCGGTGTCTGTTCAGCAGCCAAAATATCAACAAATGAATGACTGAAAATACTAAAATTATAAGTGTTTTTAATATGAGCATTTAAAGAGGCCGAATTGAATTGAGTCAATACAAACATCTTATAAATATCAGAGTTGATACAATTTGAAATTGGAATGTCTACTAACCTATATTTTCCCCCTATCGGTACAGCGGGTTTTGATCTTCTGGCAGTTAAAGGGAATAATCTCGAACCCTGACCGCCACCTAAAATAATAGCGATAACATTTTTCTTTTTAGTTTTCATGTCTTTTTGCAATAATTAAATTATATAATTCTATGTATTCTTGACTTATGTGTTCCCAAGAATGGTCTGTGTTCATTCCTTTAATTCTAATTTGGTCAATTGCATCTTTATCTGAATATAAATTGACAGCTCTTAGTATAGCATCGCAAATATCTTCTACAGATGCCTGATCATGACAGATTCCATTTCCGTTATCCTCAAAATCAGTAATAGTATCTTTCAGTCCTCCAGTTCTTCTTACTATTGGAACTGTTCCATAACGCATCGCATACATTTGGTTTAATCCACAAGGTTCAATGCGGGATGGGATTAAAATAAAATCAGAACCTGCATACGTTTTATGTGCTAATTCTTCATCATAACCAATGTGAACGTGATAGTTATGATTATAATTCTCATGTAACTGTTTAAGCTGATTTTCTATCTCAATATCTCCATATCCTAAAATTAAGAAATTAATTTCATCTTTGTATGTTGTCAAAACTGATGATATAACCTTGGGTAATAAATCGGCTCCTTTTTCATTATATAATCTTCCAATAAAACTAAAAAGCGGTCTTGTTGGGTTCATGTTAAAAAGTGAACACAGTTGCTCTTTGTTTTTTTGCTTTCCTTCATTAATAGTATTGACCGAATAATTTGTTTCTAACATCGGATCTTTTTCAGGATCCCAAACGTCTAAATCAATTCCGTTAAGAATTCCTCTTGATTTATGCCTCATACGTTGAAATAAAGTTTCAAGACCATTATCAGAATAATTAATTTCATTAAGATAACTTTTTGATACCGTAGTAATTTCATCAGCACATTTTACCGCTGCCGCTAATGAGTTAATACAATTATTCCATTCTAATTCTTTTATGTTAATCAAATCAAATTCAGGCAAATAGTACAATTTGTTAAATGTAAAAATCCCTTGATATATGCCATTGTGAATGGTTATGATTGTGGATATATTTTTTAATTTTTCATATTTTGGACAATACTTTTTCATAAAAGGAATTAACCCTGTATGATGATCATGACAATGAATAATATCGGGCAATGTACTTAATCCAGTAATCCAGTCTAATACCGAAATCTGAAAGGACAAAAAACGTTCTGTATCATCTCTATAATTGTAAATATTTGGACGGTCAAAGAGCTCAGGTATTTCAATTAAATAAAGCTCAAATCTCAGTTTATTTGATGTTTCTTTGAGTACACTATAAGGAAAATTGAAATTGCCCAATTTTAATTTTCCCGAATGAATACATTCAAAATCATTCTCTAATCTAAATGCCGTCTGGTAACATGGAATAGCCACACTAACATTATTTTCTGCATTATTTTGATACTTTGGCAATGCCCCAATTACATCTGCCAGCCCCCCCACTTTTGCTACTGGATAACATTCTGCACCCACGTGAAGTATTTCCATTAATCATTTATTTAAAATTCTCTTAAAATCTTACTATTTTTTAAATATCACAATAAGTTACAAAATTTAAAAAACTGTAAACTTTATTGCAAAAAACTAACTTATATTAACATTAAATTTATAGTACTTTTGTGTTTTTTAAATTTAGTTAAAAAAAGTTAATATATAAAGACTTCGAAAAAATTTATCGATATGACAAAAAATATCTCAAAACACACTAAACCTTTAAAAATTCCAAAAATTATAATACTATCCAGTAAGGTTATTGCGTTTCTGTCAACAAAATGGGCTGTTGTCTATGCTTCTAAATTATTCATTACCCCCATAAAACATAAGATTCCAAAACGTGAAATCGAAATGGATGAAAAAAGCATACAGCAGTTGGTTACAATTCCCGCTATAGGCAGGAAAGTAAATGTTTATGAATACGGTAAAAGTAATATAGGGAAAAAAGTCCTTTTAGTTCACGGATGGTCTGGGAGAGGAACACAATTATGTAAAATTGCCGATGAATTAATTAAATTAGGATACACAACCGTGAGTTTCGATGCTCCAGCGCATGGTAAATCTCCAGGAAATTCTACTATAATGGTAGATTTTATTGCTTCTATTATTGAAATTGATAAACAGTTTGGTCCTTTTGAAGCTGTCATTGGTCATTCTCTGGGAGGAATGTCGGTGATGAATGCGATAAAGCAAGGCTTGATGGCAGATAAAGCTGTTATCATAGGAAGCGGTGATATTGTTCAGGATATTACTGATGATTTTATTGCTAAATTGGGTTTAAAACCAATAATTAGTAAACTGCTATGCGACCGTTTTGAACAAAAATATGGAGGAAAAATGAATGATTATAGTGCTTATAAAGCTGCGGAAACAACTTTGATTCCAACTTTGGTTATTCATGACAAAAATGATCCTGAAGTTCCAGTAAAAGCAGGAATTAATATCCATAATCATCTCAAAAACGGAGAATTAATGCTGACAGAGAAATTAGGCCACAGAAAGATACTTGCAGAACAACAAGTGATTGAAAAAATAATTAATTTTATTAAAAAATAATCATGAATTATCCTTTTATAAAATCAGAAAAAGAGTGGGAAGAAGAATTAGGTGCTGAGCGTTATAGAATTCTTCGCCAAAAAGGAACCGAATATCCGCATACAGGTAAATATAATCTGCATTTTGAAAATGGACTTTATTGCTGTGGTGGCTGCGGTACTCCGCTGTTTGAAAGCAACTCCAAGTTTGATGCGCATTGTGGCTGGCCATCATTTGACGAATCAATCCCTGGAAAAGTAGAATATATTCAGGATGGTACACATGGAATGACGCGAACCGAAATCGTTTGTGCAAACTGCGGAGGTCATTTAGGTCATGTTTTCGAAGATGGTCCGACAAAAACGGGTCAACGGTATTGTGTAAATTCTTTATCTGTTGATTTTAAAGAAAAATAAGCTTTTAATTTAAACGTGATTAAACAAAAAATGCTTTACATTTCTGTAAAGCATTTTTTGTTTAAATATGAATGTACTAAAAAGCTACATTCCATCTTGGCAGTTTACCAGTTTCCTCTAAGAAATTTTGTAAAATCTGACCTTCAACGCTAGTTGGAATTGATTTTACATCATCATTAAAAGTTTCAAACCATAAAACTTCTAATGTATCAATACTTTCTTTTTTCATTTGTGCTGGCCAAGAATATTTTCTTCCTGTTTTTGCAAATTGCTGACCGTTTACAATTTTGTCGTGTAAACCACCATTTTTGCTTTTTAAAGTTCCATCATTTTGAACTGTTCCTGTAGAACCAACCATGATTAATTCTTTAGTATCATTTGCAACAGCGTAAACAACAAAGACACCGCTTCCTGCTTCTGAAGCATTACAAACTTCTTCTAAACTATCATCCTGTGTAAACGTAAAATTCCCTTTTACCGTAAACTTTTCTAATTCTTTGTACATATTTATTTTAATTAAAAAAATGCCTCACAAAATCGTGAGGCATTTTGGTATTTTATTTTTAAAATATTGAATATTAACCCAATACTTCTTTTACTTTCTTTCCGATTTCAGCTGGAGAGTCAACAACGTGAATTCCGTTTTCTCTCATGATTTGTTTTTTAGCTTCGGCAGTATCGTCAGAACCACCAACAATTGCACCTGCATGTCCCATTGTACGTCCTGCTGGAGCTGTAACTCCTGCAATAAAACCTACAACTGGCTTACGGTTACCATCAGCTTTGATCCATTTAGCAGCATCAGCTTCTAATTGACCTCCAATTTCACCAATCATGATGATAATTTCAGTTTCTGGGTCATTCATTAATAATTCTACAGCTTCTTTAGTAGTTGTTCCAATGATTGGATCTCCACCAATTCCGATAGCAGTTGTTATTCCTAAACCTTGTTTTACAACTTGGTCAGCAGCTTCGTAAGTTAAAGTCCCAGATTTTGAAACAATTCCAACAGTTCCTTTTTTGAAAACGAAACCTGGCATAATTCCAACTTTAGCTTCACCTGGAGTAATAACACCTGGACAGTTTGGTCCGATTAATCTAGCGTTTCTTTCTTTAACATAGCTGTTAGCTTTAATCATATCAGCAACAGGAATACCTTCTGTAATTGCGATTATTACTTTTATTCCAGCATCAGCAGCTTCCATAATAGCATCAGCAGCAAAAGCTGGTGGTACAAAAATAATTGAAGTATCAGCTCCAGCCTGTTCAACTGCATCTTTTACCGTGTTGAAAACAGGAAGGTCCAAATGTGTAGTTCCTCCTTTTCCAGGAGTAACACCACCAACAACATTTGTACCGTATTCAATCATTTGAGAAGCATGGAAAGTTCCTTCGCTCCCTGTAAATCCTTGAACAATTATTTTTGAATCTTTATTAACTAAAACACTCATGATATATTTTTTATGTAGTTTTTAAAATTGTTTGGCAAAAGTAAGGCTTTTGCAATTATTTTATACTTTTTATAATAAAAATAATTACGAAACCTGACTCATTTGATATCCTCTGTATAATTTATTATCTTTTATTTCCCATATAACCATCATATGTGCCAAAAACATTTCTTCTCTTGGGTTTTCAATCGTTTTTGCAAAATGATCAAAACGAACAGAAACGATGTTGCCTTCTTCGATAATATGACTGATTCTTGCTTTGGTACGAACATAAGATCTGCTTATTTCACTAGTCATACTTACTATTTCCTCATAATTCCTCTGAATAAATCCTTTACTGCTATTCCAATCCAAAATACATTCGGGATGTAAATACTCTTTCATTATTTCTGTATTAATGAAGGCATCAGATTTATAAAAACTTCTTACAATTTCTTTAGCTGACATAATTATTTCAGTTTATTTAAAATTTCAGGAATCTTCTTAATATTTGCTAACTGCTTTAATTTTTCCCTGGATTCTTGAATTGGTGTACCGAAATAGCTTTTTCCCCCTTCAATTGATTTTGTTACGCCTGTCTGTCCCATAATAACGGCATTGGCACCTATTGTAATACCGCTTGTAGTACCAACCTGTCCCCAAATCGTAACTCCATCTTCAATAACAACGCAGCCAGCAATACCAGTTTGGGAAGCGATTAAGCATTTTTTACCAATGATTGTGTCGTGACCAACATGTACTTGATTGTCAATTTTTGTTCCTTCGCCAATAGTTGTATCACCTGTAACTCCTTTGTCAATTGTGCAAAGTGCTCCAATTCCAACATTATCTTTTATGACAACCCTGCCTCCTGAAAGTAATTGATCGTAACCCTCAGGTCTCTTCTTATAATAAAAAGCATCAGCACCAAGAACAGAACCTGAATGAATAATCACATTATCACCAATAATTGTATGGTCATAAATGGAAACATTAGCATGTATGAAACAATTTTTTCCAATAACTACATTGTTACCTATGAAAGCATTTGGTTGAATAATTGTTCCTTTTCCTATTTTTGCTGAAGGAGAAACTATAGTACTTGCTTGTTCAAAAGGTTTGAAATGCTTTGTCAAAACATTGAAATCTCTAAAAGGATCGGTAGAAATTAATAAAGCTTTTCCTTCTGGACATTCCACTTTTTTGTTTATTAAAACAATCGTAGCAGCTGAATTCAATGCTTTATCGTAATATTTTGGATGATCTACAAAAACAATATCTCCAAATTCAACAACATGAATTTCATTCATGCCATGAACAGGAAATAAAGCATCACCAACAAATTCACATTCAAGTAAATTTGCAATATGCTGTAGAGAATAAACTTTTGGAAATTTCATAATTTAATATTCTGTAAATAAAAAATCCGGATTCAGTTTCAACAACTAAATCCGGATTTTGGAAAAACTATGCTTTAACACGTTCCATATAAGAACCTGATGCAGTATCAATTTTAATTTTATCTCCCTCATTAATAAATAAAGGCACATTTACAGAAGCTCCAGTTTCAACAGTTGCTGATTTGGTTGCATTTGTAGCTGTGTTACCTTTTATACCTGGCTCGGCATAAGTAACTTCTAGAATTACAGATGCTGGCATATCTACAGAAAGAGGCAAATCTGTCTCAGTGTTGATACTTACCATTACATTTTCACCTTCTTTTAATAAATCTGGTGAATCAAGAATGTTTTTATTTAAAGAAATTTGTTCGAAAGTCTCTACATTCATAAAGTGGAATAAATCACCTTCAGGGTATAAAAATTGAAATTTGTGATTTTCAACTCTTACTTCGTCAATTTTATGTCCCGCAGAAAAAGTATTATCTAATACTTTACCATTACTCAAACTTCTTAATTTTGTTCTTACAAATGCAGGTCCCTTACCTGGTTTCACATGAAGAAATTCAATGATTTTGTAAATGTCATTGTTATATTTGATACACAATCCGTTTTTAATATCTGATGTAGATGCCATTTTATTGTTTATTTGTTAATTTGTTGATTCGTTAATTTGTCTCATCGATTAAACGATTTTACAAATAACCGATTAAACTGTTGTTTTTAATAATTTCCCGTATAACCTTTCATAACTCCACGAGAAGAATTACGAATAAAATCTAATATTTCATCACGCTCTGTTGTTGCTTCCATTTCAGCTTCAATAATACCAATTGCTTGAGTGGTATTATAGTTTTTTTGATAAAGAATTCGGTAGATATCCTGAATTTCTCTGATTTTTTCTGTAGAAAAACCTCTTCTTCTCAAACCAATAGAATTGATGCCTACGTATGATAAAGGTTCCTTTGCGGCTTTAGTATAAGGAGGAACGTCTTTTCTTAACAAAGAACCTCCAGATATCATAGCATGATCTCCGACACTTATAAACTGATGTACTGCGGATAAACCGCCAATAACTGCATAGTTTCCAATTGTCACGTGACCTCCCAGTAAAACACCGTTTACAATGATCGCGTTATCCCCTACGTGGCAATCGTGAGCAATATGGGCTGCCGCCATAATCAGACAGTTATTCCCGATAGTGGTTTGCCCTGAAGCAATAGTTCCTCTATTAATAGTAACACATTCTCTAATTGTGCAGTTGTCTCCAATAATGGCCAGAGAATCTTCCCCGCCGAATTTTAAATCCTGAGGTACAGCTGCAATTACAGCTCCTGGGAAAATGTTACAATTCTTGCCAATTCGAGCGCCTTCCATTATAGTAACATTAGAGCCTATCCAAGTTCCATCTCCGATAATAACATTATTATGTATTGTTGTAAAAGGTTCAATTACAACATTTTTGGCGATTTTTGCACCTGGATGAACGTATGCTAACGGTTGATTCATATAATTTGTTTAATCGTTTAACTGTTAAATTGATTAATCGTTTACTCGATAATCAATTTAACAAAAAATTATTGTTTTCTGGCAATCTGAGCCATTAATTCAGCTTGAGCAACTAATCGCCCATTTGCATATGCATTTGCCTGCATGTGACAAATTCCCCTACGTATTGGAGTTATCAAATCACATTTAAAAATAAGTGTATCTCCAGGCAATACTTTTTGCTTGAATTTTACATTATCAATTTTCATGAAAAAAGTCAAATAATTTTCAGGATCTGGAACTGTGCTTAACACTAGAATACCTCCAGTTTGAGCCATTGCTTCAACAATCAGAACTCCAGGCATTACAGGCGCATTCGGAAAGTGGCCAATGAAAAAACTTTCATTCATTGTTACGTTTTTCATTCCTACAACGTGGCTGTCAGACATTTCAATAATTCTGTCAATTAACAAAAACGGAGGTCTATGCGGTAACATAGCCATAATTTTATGAATATCCATTAATGGTTCCTGATTCAAATCATAAGTAGGAACATAATTTCTTTGTTCGTTTTTGATGATTTTTGACATTTTTTTTGCAAATTGAGTATTTACGAAATGTCCAGGCTTGTTAGCAATGATCTTTCCTTGAATTTTAGTTCCGATTAAAGCCAAATCACCAATTACATCTAATAATTTATGTCTTGCAGCTTCATTTGGATAATGCAAAGTAAGATTATCCAAGATGCCATTTGGTTTTACAGTGATTTCATCTTTGCCAAAAGCTTTTTTTAAGCTTTCCATAGTAGATTCAGAAATATCTTTATCTACATATACAATAGCATTATTTAAATCTCCTCCTTTAATCAATCCATTTTCTAACAATGCTTCTAATTCATGTAAAAAACTAAATGTTCTTGCATTAGAAATTTCAGTTTTAAAGTCATTGATTGTTTTTAAAGTAGCATTTTGTGTACCTAATATTTTTGTACCAAAATCAACCATAGTTGTTACACTGTAATGATCGCTTGGCATTACCATAATTTCACTTCCAGAAGCTTCATCTGTAAATGAAATTACTTCCTTTACAACATATATATTACGGTTTAATTCTTGTTCAATAATACCTGCTTCATCAATTGCTTCCATAAAAAATTTAGAAGAACCATCCATAATTGGAAGTTCAGAAGCATCTAATTCAATAATAACATTATCCAAATCAGAACCCATCAAGGCTGCCAAAACATGCTCAGGTGTTTGAATTTTTACACCCAATTTTTCTAAATTAGTACCACGTTGTGTATTAACTACATAATTAGCATCAGCTTCAATAACAGGATGACCTTCAAGATCAACACGAACAAATGTAAATCCATTGTTTACTGGAGCAGGCTTAAAAGTCATTTTTACCTCTTTTCCAGTATGCAATCCAACCCCTGTTAGCGAAATTTCTGTTTTGATGGTCTTCTGTTTAACCATTGTTTCCATTTTTTTGGTTTAATATTTGTTTTTTTAACTCTTCTATTTCTTTTACCAATTTTGGTAAATTCTTAAAATGAACATACGATTTACTAAAATCAGAATACCCAAAAGTTGGACTTCCCTGCAGCACTTCGTTGTCTTTTATATTGCGTCCAACTCCTGATTGAGCCTGAATGCGGACATTATTTCCTATTGTTAAATGACCTACAATCCCTACTTGTCCTCCAATCAGACAGTTTCCTCCTATTTTTGTTGAGCCCGCTATTCCTGATTGAGCAGCAATAACTGTATTGTTGCCAATCTCAACATTATGAGCAATTTGAACTTGATTATCAAGCTTTACTCCTGCCCTTATTATGGTTGATCCCAATGTTGCTCTGTCAATAGTAGAATTGGCACCTATATCAACATTATCTTCAATAATAACATTTCCTATTTGTGGTATTTTATTATAGGTACCGTCTTCATTTGGAGCATAACCAAAACCATCAGCACCAATAATAGCTCCCGAGTGAATGGTACAATTATTACCAATTACTGTTTCGGAATAAATTTTAGCACCAGCAAAAATAATTACATTATTTCCAATAGAAACATTGTCACCAATAAAACTTCCCGGATATATTTTTACATTGTCTCCCAGCGTTACATTGTCGCTTATATAAGCAAAGCTTCCCAAATACAGATTTTCTCCATAAATAGCACTTTCAGAAATAAAGGAAGGGTTTTCAATACCGCTTTTATTTAATTTTACTTGATTATAAAATTCAAGTAATTTCGAAAATGCTTTATAGGCATCACTTACTTTTATAAGTGTTGTATTTATTGGGCTTTCAGGAACAAAAGTATCATTAACTATTGTAATTGAAGCTTTTGTTGTATAAATATAGTTGGTGTATTTTGGATTGGATAAAAAAGTAAGCGAACCCTCGGTTCCCTCTTCAATTTTAGATAAGCGGGATACTTCAACATTGGCATCACCAACAATCTCTCCTTCTAATATTCCTGCTATTTGTTCAGCTGTAAAATTCATCTTATTGTATTGTATTTTTAAAAAAGTATGAGGTGGAACATACTAAAAGTTAGTTCTCACGATACATAATAAAAATAGATTGGCTTAATTCATGGCGACAAAAATATAAAAAATAGGTTTGAAATGTTAATTTAAAAGCAGTTGTTTTGGAAAACAAATATAATACTTGGTGACTAACCTTGATAAAGACTTCAAATTCAGCTGGTCTGATGCCTCAACTACATCTTCAATAGTTGCATCTTTATTTAATATTCGTATAGGGTCGGCTATTTTACTGTAAGCCTGGCTTTTTATTTTTCCTTTAAATATGAAATAATTGGTTTCGACCAAAGAGATTTTATTTTGAACTGAAAAACGTTCTTTTTGTAGTTGCAATTCTTCTAAAGAAACCTTTTCACTAGTTAATTTTATTTTTAATAAGTCTCTGTTGATAATCATTTTACTTAATGAAGAAAGAATAAAATCATCATGATTTTCCCAAGTTTTTAAAGCACTGATAATGTCAAAATCATCGAGCTTAGTAAATAATTTCACTGTTTTTTGATCGAAAGTCTCTAAGGTTACTTTATTTTGCATAAAAAATAATAAAGCTTCACTGCAAGGCAAAAGAATACCTCTTTCTGTCAATTCTTTGGCGCGTTTTAGTACTTTAGTCAATGTTAGTTCGGCAACTAAACTTGTTTTGTGCAAATATACCTGCCAATACATCAATCGTCTTGACATTAAAAATTTTTCTACCGAATAAATTCCTTTTTCTTCGATGACCAAAACATCATCCACAACATTCATCATCTGAATCAGTCTTTCTGAATTAATATTCCCTTCGGAAACTCCAGAATAAAAACTGTCTCTTTTTAAATAATCCATACGATCCATATCGAGCTGACTCGAAATCAGTTGCAGCATGAATTTTCGATGGTAATCTCCTTTAAAAACTTGTATGGCCAGACTCAATTGACCATTAAATTCTATGTTAAGATCATTCATTAATAATAACGAAATTTCTTCATGATGAACATCTTCAACAATACTGCTTTCCATCGCGTGTGAAAAAGGTCCATGCCCAATATCGTGCAATAATATAGCAATGTATAAGGCATTTTCTTCTTCAGGACTGATCTTTACTTCTTTAAAACGCAGTACATCAACTGCTTTCTGCATCAAGTGCATACATCCTAAAGCATGATGAAAACGGGTATGGTTTGCTCCCGGATATACCAAATAAGACAATCCCATTTGCGAAATGCGTCTCAATCGCTGAAAATAAGGATGCTGGACTAAATCGTAGATTAAAGCATTTGGTATCGTAATAAATCCATAAATTGGATCATTGAATATTTTTAGTTTATTTATTTGAGACACTATCAAGTATTTTTAGGAAAACAAATATAGTTAAAATGGAACCTGATCCGTTAAAATAGAATTCTTAATTAAACATTTCAATTTAGAGCAAAAAAAAACTTCTCAATTTCTTGAGAAGTTTTGTGGGCGATGAGGGGTTCGAACCCCCGACCCCCTCGGTGTAAACGAGGTGCTCTGAACCAGCTGAGCTAATCGCCCTATTGCGTGTGCAAATATACAACTAGAACTCGTAATTGCAAGCAAAATTTGAAAAAAATCTAAGAAAAAATAATTGGATTTTCTTTAACATCTCATAAACAGGATTTTATTCAATATTTAATATGCATATTTTTTTTGGTTATCCATTTCTTATAACCTTACATTTGTATCATAAAACAAATACAATGGCTCGATTTCAAGAAAATGATTTACCAAAATCAAAAATTACTGCAAGTTCACTGCAAAAAGCAATTCTAATTTTTAAATATGCCGATAATCACAAATGGAAATTTTATTTGGGATTGGTTTTCTTACTCCTCACCAGTGTTACTGCCCTAGCTTTTCCAAAATTTATGGGAATGCTTGTGGACTGCGTTAATAAAAAAGATGCTCACTTAGCCAATCAAATAGCTTTAGGATTAGGACTTGTCTTATTATTACAATCCTTATTTTCTTTTTTTAGGCTTTCTCTGTTTGTGAATTTTACTGAGAATACACTGGCTAATGTTCGATTAGCTTTATATACCAATTTGGTTAAATTACCAATGTCATTTTTTTCTCAAAAACGTGTGGGTGAATTAAATAGCCGAATCAGCAATGATATTACCCAGATTCAAGATACTTTAACTACAACAATAGCAGAGTTTTTAAGACAGTTTATATTGATTATCGGGAGTTTTGCAATGCTGGCCAGTATTAATATCAAATTGACTATTATGATGATTTCGGTTGTGCCATTGGTTGGAGTTGCTGCTGTTATTTTTGGAAGATTCATTCGTAAATATTCTAAAAAAGTGCAAGATCAGGTTGCAGAAAGTCAAGTGGTAGTCGAAGAGACAATGCAGGGAATCAGTATTGTTAAGGCTTTCGCCAACGAATGGTATGAAATTGCACGTTACAGAGAAAAAATTAAAGAGGTTGTAAAAATAGGTATTCAAGGAGGTCAATTCAGAGGTTACTTTGCGTCCTTTATTATTATATGTCTCTTTGGAACTATAGTAGGTGTCGTTTGGTATGGTGTGCAGTTGAGTATTGCGGGCGAAATTACTGTAGGTGAATTATTTACTTTTATATTGTACTCCAGTTATGTTGGCGCTTCCTCAGGCGGTATTGCCGAATTATATGCGCAGATGCAAAAAGCAATTGGTGCTACCGAAAGAGTTTTTGAATTGCTGGATGAAGTGCCGGAAAAAATCAACTCAGAAGTACATATTCCTTCAATTAATAAAATTAAAGGGGATGTTACATTCAATAATGTTGCATTTAGCTATCCGTCCCGAAAAGAAGTACAGGTTTTGAAAGGCATTAATTTCACAGCTAGTTTTGGTCAAAAAATAGCTCTTGTTGGGCCAAGCGGAATGGGGAAATCAACAATTGCTTCTTTATTACTGCGATTTTATAATATAGACAGTGGTGAAATTTTAATAGATGGAAAAAATATTTACGATTATGATTTAGAAAATCTTCGTGGTAACATGAGTATAGTTCCGCAAGATGTAATTCTTTTTGGCGGAACCATTAGAGAAAATATTGCTTACGGTAAGCCCAATGCTACTGATGAAGAAATTATTTTGGCCGCTAAGCAAGCCAATGCTTCTGTCTTTATTGAAAGTTTCCCTGAGAAATTCGAAACAATTGTTGGAGAAAGAGGAATCAAACTTTCCGGGGGACAAAGACAGCGAATTGCTATTGCCCGTGCTTTATTAAAAAATCCTTCGATATTAATTTTGGACGAAGCGACTTCATCTTTAGACAGCGAAAGCGAAAAACTGGTTCAGGAAGCTCTGGAAATTCTGATGGAAGGAAGAACAAGTATTATCATTGCTCACCGTCTTTCGACTATTCGTTCTGCCGATCAGATTTTAGTGCTTGATAATGGAAAAATCAGTGAACAGGGAACACATCTGGAATTAATTAATTTAGAAAATGGACTGTATAAAAACTTGAGTAATCTGCAGTTTAGTAATTCCTAGTTTCAAAATATAAAAAGCGTAAAAAAAATCCATTTGTTTTTGTCAAATGGATTTTTTTTATGAAAGATAAATTGAGTTTTCTGAATACTAAAAACTGAAAACTGCTTACTTAATTTTTACTTCCCCTTTCTTCTATTGCGTTCTGCTTTAATCATAGAAAGCTCACGACTGGTTTGTCCAGCTACAGACGTATTTTCTTCGGCACGGCGAATCAAGTACGGCATAACATCTTTAACAGGTCCGAAAGGTAAATATTTAGCAATGTTATAGCCATTGGAAGCCAAATTATAGCTGATATTATCACTCATTCCGTATAATTGTCCAAACCAAATTCTGTCATCATTTGACGGAATTCCTTTGGCTTTAATTATTTCCATTAATTTATAAGTACTCTCTTCGTTATGCGTTCCAGCAAAAATGGACATACTGTCTAAATGTTCTGCCATATATAGGACAGCTGCATCATAGTTGATATCAGAAGCCTCTTTCGAAGAGCATATTGGTGTTGGATAGCCTCTTTCTTCGGCGCGAAGATTTTCTTTTTCCATATAAGCACCACGTACTAATTTCATTCCAATAAAGAAACCTTCAGTTTTAGCTTTTTCGTGCAATTGTTTCAAATAATCCAAACGATCCCAACGGTACATTTGTAACGTATTAAATACAATTACCTTTTCTTTATTGTATTTGCGCATCATTTCGGTAACTAAATCATCGGCAGCATCCTGCATCCAGCTTTCTTCCGCATCAATCAATAAGGCTACATTTTTTTTATGAGCTTCGCTGCATACTTTATCAAAACGTGCTACTACCCTATCCCATTCGGCTTGTTCTTCTGAAGTTAACGCCAATTTTTCTCCAATTTTTTCGTATAAATCTAAACGTCCAAGACCTGTAGGCTTAAATACTGCAAAAGGAATTGCTTTGCGCTCTTTGGCAAACTCAATGGTTTTTAAGGTCATTTCCAATGCTGCATCAAATTGGTTTTCTTCTTCTTTTCCTTCTACCGAATAATCCAAAACTGACGAAACTCCTTTAGTGAACATTTTATCAACAACTGATAGACAGCCATCTTCGTTTACGCCTCCGCAAAAATGATCAAATACTGTCGCACGAATTAAACTTTCAACTGGAAGATTTGCCTTTATGGCAAAATTGGTAACTGCTGTCCCAATACGAACTAAGGGTTGGCTATTTATTAATTTGAAAAGAAAATAAGCTCTGTCGAGTTCAGTATCACTTTTTAAAGCAAACGCAATTTGTGTGTTATTGAAAATATTATCCATTTTTTGTTATATTTTTTCTGCAAATATAAAGAGAGTAAGTCATTAATATTAGCAAAAATTACCTTATTTTGCGCTTTTAATTAAAATAAAATGATGCAATCTATTCAAGCCAATAATTATCCAGTTCATTTCAATGAAACTGCTTATAAAAGTCTAAACCAGCACTTAAAAGAGAACAAATATTCGAATCTTTTTATCATTGTTGATACTAATACAAATGAATATTGCCTACCTAAATTACTGCCGTTATTAGAAACGGATTTGACGATAGAAATCATAGAATTTGAAGCAGGAGAAATCAATAAGAACATTGAAACCTGTATTGAAATCTGGAATGTTTTAACAGAGCTTGGAGCTGACAGAAAAACACTGATTATTAATATTGGAGGCGGTGTTGTAACGGATTTAGGAGGTTTTGTGGCTTCAACTTTTAAAAGAGGCGTTGACTTTATTCATATTCCAACAACTTTATTATCTATGGTTGATGCTTCAGTTGGCGGAAAAAACGGTGTAGATTTAGGAAATTTGAAAAATCAGATTGGTGTAATCAATACTCCAAAAATGGTTTTAATAGATACAGCCTATCTTGAAACGGTTCCTCAAAACGAAATGCGCTCTGGCCTTGCCGAGATGCTAAAACACGGTTTAATTTTTGATAAACCATACTGGGAATCATTTTTAGATATTAAAGCAATTGATTTTGACCAGTTAGATTCTTTAATTCATCGTTCGGTTGAGATCAAGAACATAATTGTAATGCAGGATCCTACCGAAAAAAACATCAGAAAGTCACTAAATTTCGGACATACGCTAGGACATGCTATTGAAAGTTATTTTTTAGAAAATGAAAACAAAACAACATTACTTCATGGAGAAGCAATTGCTGTTGGAATGATTTTAGAAAGTTACATTTCATTGCATAAAAAATTAATAACGGAAGAAGAATATATTCAAATAAAATTAACTCTGAAATCAATATATGATGATATAGTTTTTGATGAAAATGATATTGATCCGATACTAGAATTACTGATTCATGATAAGAAAAATGAGTACGGAATGATACAATTTGCATTAATTGAGGGTATCGGAAAAATTAAAATTAATCAATCTGTTGAAAACGAATTAATTCTAGACGCTTTTCAAGATTATAAATCTTAGTTATTTTTTAATAAAAAGGATTGCTTTGCGTTTATATTATTTTTTACATTTGCCACAATGAATAGAAATAAAAACACCAAAATGTTTTCTACTAAAAGAAACAGGAACAATAGAGCTTTTTTGAGCATATTGAAACGCTTCTATGGTATAAAAGGGAATTTTAGTTTTGATGTATTTCAATATTTTAAGGCAGATTATGATGAACTTCAGATTATCTATGCCAATATTAGAGTTTGATGCTATATTAATTCTATTTTTTAAATACAATTAATTCATAAAACTCTAAAAACAAATGAATACAAAATATTCTGACTTAATAAATCAAACGTATTACTTTCCACAAGAAGAATTCAAATTAAACAAAGACAATCTTCTGTTTCATAATATTGATTTAATGAAATTGGTAGAACAATATGGTACACCTTTAAAATTTACCTATCTGCCACAAATTTCCAACAATATTAGCAAAGCCAAAAGCTGGTTTCGTAAATCGATGGAAAAAAACAAATACGAAGCAAAATATTTTTATTGTTATTGTACAAAAAGCTCTCATTTTGAATATATTATGAATGAAGCTTTCAAGAATAACATTCATATAGAAACGTCTTCTGCTTTTGATATTAATATTGTTGAAAATTTATTAGAAAAAGGGAAGATTAATAAAAGTACTTATATAATATGTAATGGTTTCAAAAGAGATCAGTACATTGAAAATATTGCCCGATTAGTTAATAATGGACATAAAAATACTATTCCAATTATTGATAATTTTGAGGAATTGGATTTATTGCAAGGACAAATAAATGGTAAATTTAAAATCGGAATCAGAATTGCTGCAGAAGAAGAACCTAAATTTGAGTTTTATACATCAAGACTAGGTATTGGATACAAAAATATTGTTCCATTTTATAAAAAAGAGATAAAAGAAAATAAAAAACTGGAACTTAAAATGTTGCACTTTTTTATTAATACAGGTATCAACGACAATGCTTATTATTGGAATGAACTTGTAAAATGTATTAAGGTATATGTAGCCTTGAAAAAGGAATGTCCTACTCTAGATGGTTTGAATATTGGTGGTGGTTTTCCTATCAAAAACTCTTTGGCTTTCGAATATGATTACCAATATATGATTGATGAAATTATCAATCAGATTAAAATTGCCTGCGACGAAGCGGAAGTTGATGTCCCAAATATTTTCACTGAATTTGGTTCGTTTACAGTTGGAGAAAGCGGTGGAGCAATTTACCAAGTCTTGTATCAAAAACAGCAAAATGACAGAGAAAAATGGAATATGATTGATTCCTCTTTCATTACAACATTGCCAGATACTTGGGCTATCAACAAGCGTTTTATCATGCTGGCTATTAACAGATGGAATGAAACTTACGAGAGAGTTTTATTAGGCGGAATGACTTGTGATAGTGATGATTATTACAACTCCGAGCAAAATATGAATGCCATATATTTGCCAAAATACAATAAAGAAAAACCATTATATTTAGGATTTTTTAATACTGGAGCTTATCAGGAAACAATTGGTGGTTATGGGGGATTGCATCACTGTTTAATTCCACAGCCAAAACATATTTTGATTGATCGCGACGAGAATGGAATACTGGCAACCGAAGTGTTTTCAGAACAGCAAACCGCTGAGGATGTACTAAAAATATTAGGTTATAACAAATAATAAATATAAATTGGGATCAGGGAAATTTGATATTTATAAATTTCTTTTATTTGTAAATACAAATTTATAATTACCATTTTAAGCACTAAACAAAAAAAGAAAAAAAGAATATGAGTAAAGGACCAATCAGTCAGTTTATTGAAAAGCATTATCTGCATTTCAATTCTGCATCTTTAGTTGACGCTGCAAAAGCATATGAGCAGCAATTAGCCAATGGTGCAAAAATGATGGTAAGTATGGCTGGTGCAATGAGTACCGCTGAAATTGGAAAGATTTTTGCCGAAATAATCCGTCAGGATAAAGTTCAGATTATTTCTTGTACAGGAGCAAATCTTGAAGAAGACATTATGAATTTGGTAGCACATTCTCACTATGAAAGAGTTCCAAACTATCGTGATTTAACCCCTCAGGATGAATGGGACTTGTTAGAAAGAGGATTAAACAGAGTTACTGATACTTGTATTCCAGAGCACGAAGCTTTTCGTCGTCTTCAAAAACATATTTACAAAATTTGGAAAGATGCAGATGACAAAGGAGAAAGATATTTTCCTCATGAATTCATGTATAAAATGTTACTTTCTGGTGTTTTAGAAGAATATTACGAAATTGATTTGAAAGATAGCTGGATGTATGCTGCAGCTGAGAAAAATTTACCTATTATTGTACCAGGCTGGGAAGACAGTACGATGGGAAATATTTTCGCATCATATGTTATCAAGGGAGATTTGAAAGCATCGACAATGAAATCTGGTATTGAATATATGGTTTTCTTATCTGATTGGTATCCAAAAAACAGCACTAATGGTGTTGGTTTTTTCCAAATTGGCGGAGGAATAGCAGGCGATTTTCCAATTTGTGTAGTGCCAATGCTTTATCAGGATATGGAAATGCATGATATTCCATTCTGGAGTTATTTCTGTCAAATTTCAGATTCTACAACCAGTTACGGATCTTATTCTGGAGCGGTTCCTAATGAAAAGATTACTTGGGGTAAATTAGATATTACTACTCCAAAGTTCATTATCGAATCGGATGCTACGATTGTTGCTCCATTAATTTTTGCCTATTTGTTAGATTTATAAAAGTTATTTATGAAAAGAGTAATAGTTGATTACGCAAAACTGACCAACGAAATTTTAAATCTTCTGGTTGATAAATTTCCTGATGGTTATGATGATTCAGACATCATTAGATTTAGAAATGCCAAAAACGAACTAATTGAAGCTGTTGAAGTTAAAACCGAGGATACTATCTATTTAGTAAAAGTTAGTACTAAACTTGCTGATAGAATTGGAAATTACGATGAAGACGATGAAATTGATGATGTTGTAGAACCAATCAGCGGTTTAGAATTAGATGTTGAAGATACTGATGACGACGATGAAGATGAAGATGATAATATAGATAAACCGGATTTAGACGGCGATGATGAAGATGAAGATTCTGATGGTAAAGATATCGCAGATGACGATGATGAAGATGATGAAGATTAATTTTTCGATTAACTGAAATATAGAAAAGGAACTCAAATTCGAGTTCCTTTTTTTATTATATTTATTTTTAAAATATAAGCCAAAATGACAACAGCAATTTTACACGCCAAACTTAAAGAAAATTTTGGGTTTGAAAAATTCAGGCCTAATCAAGAAGAAATTATTAATTGTATTCTTTCCGGAAAAGATACTTTGGCAATTATGCCAACTGGAGGAGGAAAATCGATATGTTTTCAGCTTCCAGCTTTAGTATTTCCAGGAATCACCATTGTTATTTCTCCCTTAATTGCTCTGATGAAAGATCAGGTTGACAGTTTGAGAGCAAATGGAATTGATGCCTGCTTCATTAACAGCAGTCAATCATCTGACGAACAGGAATTCCATATTCAAAATTTAAAAGACAACAAAGTTAAGTTGGTTTATGTTGCACCTGAAAGTTTGTCTTTTTTAGAAAATGCTTTCAGTCAGATAATTGTAAGTCTTATTGCAATTGATGAAGCACATTGCATTTCGGCTTGGGGTCATGATTTTCGGCCGGCATATACCAATTTGGGATATTTAAAAAACCGCTTCCCTTCTACTCCAATCTTGGCATTGACCGCAACTGCTGATAAAGCTACGCGTACAGATATATCGGAACAATTAAATTTAATTGACCCTAAAATTTTTATATCGTCTTTTGATAGAAAAAATTTAAGTTTAGAAGTTAGACCTGCTTTAGACCGTGTGAAGCAGATTATAGATTTTATAAAAAATAAACCAAACGAATCAGGTATTGTTTATTGTTTAAGCAGAAAGACTACTGAAGAACTTTCTGAAAAATTACAAAAAATCGGTATTAATGCCAAAGCATATCATGCTGGCCTGGATAGCAAAATACGTTCAAAAACTCAGGATGAATTTATCAGTGATAATTGTCAGGTGGTTTGTGCAACAATTGCTTTCGGGATGGGAATCGACAAATCAAATGTCCGCTGGGTTATTCATTATAATTTACCGAAAAATATTGAAGGTTATTATCAGGAAATTGGAAGAGCCGGCCGTGACGGATTACCGTCTGAAACTGTTTTGTTCGAAAGTTATGGTGATATGATTCAATTGCAAAAATTTGCTTCCGAAGGATTGAACGCTGATGTACAATTGGCAAAATTGGAACGAATGAAACAATATGCTGATGCATTAAGCTGCCGTAGAAAAATACTGCTTTCCTACTTTGGTGAATTGGTAACTGAAAATTGTGGTAATTGTGATATTTGTAAAAATCCACCCGCTTTTTTTGACGGAACAATAATTGCACAAAAAGCTTTATCGGCAGTAATTCGTTTGCAGGAATCTGAAGCCTTGCCAGTAATTGTAGATTTTTTAAGAGGTTCTAAAAATGCTTCTATCTACGACAAAGGGTATCAAAATTTAAAAACCTATGGAGTTGGTGCCGATATTTCCTGGTATGACTGGAATCAATATCTTATTCAATTAATTAATTTGGGATATTGCGAAATTGCCTTTCATCAGCAGAATAAAATTAAATTAACACCTTTTGCAAAAAAAGTACTATTTAAAGGTGAGAAAGTTCAATTGACTGCTGTACAAAAGATGAATGTTAAAAATGCTGAACCTAAAACCGCAAAAACAAAATCTGTAGCAAATTCTCTTTTTGAATTTTTGAGAAAGCTTCGTGCTGAAATTGCTAAAGAAGAAGAAGTTCCAGCTTACATTGTTTTTAGCGATGCCACTTTGAGACAGCTTGAAGCAGAACGCCCAATGAGTGATGAAGAATTTCTGGCGATTGATGGAGTTGGAAAAGCAAAACTCGAAAAATATGGTGATGTATTTATAAAAGCAATTATTGAGTTTGAAAAAATAAAAAAGGTCAGAGCAAAAAAAGAAAATACCACTTATAAAGAAACTTTGGAAATGTTTCAAAGCGGCATGACCGTTGAAGAAATTGCAATAAAAAGAAAATTGGGACTGCCTACCATAATTTCGCATTTAGCTAAATTATACAGTGACGGTCATCCGATAGATTTGAGTATTTTCATAAACGATGAAGAAATTTCAAAAATTGCTGAAGCTAAAATTAAACTCGAAGCCCCAAACGCTTTGAAGCCTTATTTTGATTTTTTTGAAGAACAGCTTTCATATGATAAAATCAGAATTGGTTTGGCTATACTCGAAAAAGAAAATGTAATATTTTAATATTATGGCAATATATTCTTTTCCACATTTTATTGATTCAAATACTGAAATATTAATTTTGGGAACGATGCCTGGAGCTATGTCTCTTGCCAAACAAGAATATTATGCCAACCCAAGAAATCATTTTTGGAAAATACTCTATACCCATTTTGGTGCTTTACCTATTCCTGAAGTTTTTGAAGAAAAAGTTCAATTTCTTAAATCTAACAAAATTGGGATTTGGGATGTTTTAGAAAATTGTGAAAGAAAAGGAAGTTTAGACATTCATATAAAAAATCAAAAAGAAAATGATTTTATAGCTTTACTTGAAAAATTTCCAGCAATAAAAAAAATTGTTTTTAACGGTAAACAAAGTCATGCATTTTTTATAAAGAAATTTGGACAAATAGAAGGCATCACTTATTTTGTGATGCCTTCGACTAGTCCTGCTAATACAATGACTTTTAACAATAAGTTAAAAATCTGGTCAAGCTGTTTTATGTAAAATAAAAACTAAGCTTTTATAAATATCTTTCTATAAAAACTTTTTGATGATGCTTGAGATGACCTAAGATTAGAAATCCTATAGCTCTTACCGAAACTTCATGACCTGAAGCAATTCCAATTCTTCTTAATTGTTCGTCGGAAAAACTTTTGAACATCAATAAATTTGAATGTCTTACCGCAGAAAACTCTGTTAATAAATCCTGAATACTTCTATTTTTTGCATCGGTATTGACTGCATAATCATTTTCTTCAAATCCAGGTAACGGCGTTTTGTCATTTCTGGAAATTCTCAGTGCTCGATAACTAAAAATTCTTTCAGTATCAATGATATGCTGAATAATTTCTTTTATAGTCCATTTCCCTTCAGCATAACTATAATCAAATTTATCCAACGGTATGTTTTGGACAAATTTTATAAAGTCATGTAAACTAATTTCTAATTCTTCAAATAATTCGACATTTTCTAATGCTTGGATATATGTAGCGTTAAATTTTGAATATTCATTTATTGGCAATTGATTAGAATTCATGATGACATTTTTTTTAGAAATTTACAATCTAATTTTTGTTTTAAACTTTTAAGCTGAATTTCTGCTTGCGTTAGTATTACCAAAAAGTGAACGGGTCACAATTTTTTCATATACTTTTATCAGATTCAAATCAGGGTTTTCTGCTTTATTAAGTTCACTAATTTTTAATAAGGCATATTGCTGTATTGTCAACAGTGGCAATACAATACGCTCTCTCATTTGAATAGAAGCTATACCATCAGGGTAATTTTCCATTAACTGAGTATGACCGGCAATTTTTAATAATAATCTTTTTGTTTCCAAAAATTCATCATAAATAATCTGCCAAAAAGCACCAAATTCTGGATCCTTACTCATGTAGGCGGTTAATGGGAAAAATGATTTTGCCAATGACATCATACTATTTTCAAGCAAGGTTCTAAAAAATAGCGAATTATTATATAAATCTTGAACTTTATCCCATTGATTATTACTTTCAAAATATTTTAAAGCAGTACCTACTCCAAAAAATCCAGGAACATTTTGTTTCAATTGGCTCCATGAACCAACAAATGGAATTGCTCTTAGATCAGCAAAATCAAGACTTTCAGATTTACTTCTTTTAGAAGGACGACTTCCAATATTGGTTTTAGCATAATATTTCAAAGTACTCATCTGTTCCAAATAAGGAATAAATTTCGGATGATTTTTGAAACTCAAGTATTTATCATAGCCTAAATCAGCCATTTGATCCAAAATTTCTTTTTCTCCCACTGACAATTCATTCTGTCCTTGATTGAATACTTGATTTGCTACACCAGCACTCAAAAGGTTTTCCAAATTATAGCGACAAGAATCTAATGTTCCAAAATTGGAACTGATAGTTTGTCCTTGAATTGTTATTTGAATTTCGTTATTTTCAATATTTGGACCTAATGAAGCATAAAATTTATGTGTTTTTCCTCCACCACGTGCAGGTGGCCCGCCTCGGCCATCAAAGAATATAACATCAATACCATATTTTCTAGACATTTCGGTTAAAGCTTCTTTGGCTTTATAAATACTCCAATTGGCCATTAAATAACCTCCGTCTTTTGTTCCATCAGAAAAACCTAACATTATTGTCTGTTTCTTATTTCTGTTTTGCAAATGCTGAATATATTCAGTGTTTGTATATAATTTTTCCATCACTGAATGTGCATTATGCAAATCATCTACTGATTCAAAAAGCGGAATAATATCGACAGTAGCATTTTCCCAATTGCATAATTTAAATAAAGCAAAAGTTTCCATAACATTCAGCGCACTTTCGTTATTACTAATAATGTAACGGTTAGCTCCAAATTCTCCATTGTTTTCTTGAATTGTTTTGATACATTGAATAGATTCAATAGTAGATCTTGTCATTTCGTTTTCAAAATCAGCAGCATCTAAATTGCCTTTAACTGTAGATAATACTTCCAATTTTTCTCCATCAGTTAGTTGGAAATAATTAGCAGGAAAAACACTCTCCTTTGATTTGGAATAATAATCTACTATATCGTAAAAAACAGTTTGATGAATTTTACTATTTTGTCTGATATCTAAAGTTGCAAAATGAAAGCCAAATAAATTGATACGAATAAGTAAGGCATCGATTTGATCAACATACAACGACTGGTGCTGTTCAATTATTAAGGTTTTTATTTTATTCAACTGCAGTTTAAATTCATCAAGAGTAATAAAAATATCTCCTTTTGAATAGAAAACTGAGCGGTATAACTTTTGCTCAAGCTCCATCACCAGTGAATCTACAACTGGGAATGTTAACTTTCTTTTTAGATTTCTTATTTCAAAATAATAGCATTTTAAAATAGATGTTCTCAAACGTTCAGCAACTTTTAGTGTAATTTCTGTAGTAACGAATGGATTTCCGTCACGGTCACCGCCTGGCCAGAAACCAAGTTTGATTAATGGATTTTTTATAGATTCTCCTTCGAAAACATTTTTTTGCAGATAATGAACCATCTCTCCTGAAGTGTTATAAAAAACATTTTCAAGATACCAAATCAAACTAACAGCCTCATCAAAAGGATTTGGTTTTTCATTTTGAATGAAAGGTGTTTTACCCAATTGAGCTAATAACTGTTTTATATCCAGTAGATTATTCTTTCTGATAGCTTCAGTTAAATCATTAATAATTCCTAAAACTGATCCTGGATAAAATTGAGTTGGGTGAGCTGTTAAAACAGTACGAACATTAAAGTTTTCCAAGAAATTAATTAATTCCTCTTTATTTCCCCTAACATCTGATTTCTCTTTAATATCGCGCAAAGAACCTCTTCCTTCCATATTATTTACAACAGGAAAAGCTGCATCTTCAATAGCATCAAACAAAACAATCTGACGTTCAATATATTGTATAAAATGAAACATAAGGTTAATCTTATCTTTTTCAGAAGTACTATGCATATATTTATCTGAAAAGAAATCAAATATTTCTGTAGGAGTCTTTTGTTTTTTGAAGCCAGAATCACAAAGTTCAGTGAAAAGAGGCAATAATACACCTGTATTATCGACAGAATCAAATGGCAATGTTATAAAAACACTATTGTAAATATGGTATTTAGATAAAACATTTTCATTAAAACGTTCTATTTTAGGTAACGTATACATAATTGTACTATTAGTTGGTTGGTTAATCTAGCATAAAAAAACCCCAAGATTACGCTTGAGGTTATATTTATATATAGCATTCAAGATTTTACATTTCTTTGAAAATGGTATGCATCAAACGCTTTTTGTCGTTAATGCTTTCCTCAAGAGAAATCATAGTTTCAGTTCTATAAACACCTTCAATATCATCGATCATGAAAATAACATCTTTTGCATGCTTAGTATCTTTTGCTCTTATCTTGCAAAAAATATTGAACTTACCTGTAGTTACAGATGCTACTGTTACAAATGGAATCTCATTTATACGTTCCAAAACAAATTTAGTCTGCGAAGTATTATTAAGAAATACACCTACATAAGCAATAAATGAATATCCTAATTTATCATAATCAAGGACTAAAGAAGACCCCATTATAATACCAGCATCTTCCATTTTTTTTACTCTAACATGCACCGTTCCAGCTGAAATCAATAATTTTTTAGCAATGTCAGTAAACGGAACTCTTGTGTTGTCTATCAACATATCTAAAATCTGGTGATCTACTTCATCTAAACGAAACTTACTCATAATTCTTTTATTATACGGTTATTTGCTACTAAAAAAGTTAAAATTATAAATAAAAATTAAATAAACAGTGAAAAATCAATTTTTTAATTTTCCGTTAACGAAAAATATTTTTTCATCTAAATTGAAATCTGCTTTTTGATTTTCTTCCGGTCTGTTATTTTGTCCGTCTTTATACAATGCTTCTCCTGCATCATATTCATAATGAGCATAATAACCGTTTAAATCGCCTGCTTCAATTATGTAAGCATTAAAATTTATTTTATTGTCAATTAACTCTTCCTTATATTGAGCAACAAAATTCGTGATAATTTCATTACCATCATAATTTATTTTGACATTTTTATACATAAAATCAAAAAAACTAACATTATTCTGAGGAATGTTTAAATAATTATCAATTCTATTATCAACTATATCGTTTTCGTTAAGAATAATGAAACTCGTGAGCAGAGATATAAATATGAATTTTCTTGTTTTTTCTCTCTCATAATCATCGGGATAGTGGCCTGCTTCAAATAATATTGTTGGAACACCTAAATACTGAAAGGTATCACCAATACAGTTAATATTGAATGAATCATCAAATCGTCCTACCTGTCCTGGAATATAATTCTGTAAAACTTCATTAATACCTGCAATCAAATTAATAGCTTTTAATCGGGACTCATTTACCTCTCTTTCTTCGTTATAGGAAGGTGCCAAAAAAGAAACTGTTGCCGGTTTTCCAGTATCAGCAACACCAAAAATAGTACGCTGATCATGAAGATTGAAACAATAATCTGGTTTAAATTCTTCGAAAACTGCTCTTAGAATTTTACTTTCAGGCTGTGTAAGACTCTGAGAATCCCTATTTAGATCTATGTTGTTTGCATTGGCACGTGTGTATAATTTAGCTCCGTCAGGATTTAGCATCGGTATGCAGTAAAAAGTAAAGCTTTCTAAAAGTTGCTTAGCTAAATCTGATCCGCCATTGAGCAGATTTATAAAATCGAATAGTGCTTTGGTTGTTGTGCTTTCGTTTCCATGCATTTGCGACCAAAGATAAATTTTGGTTTTACCAATACCTTTTTGATAACTGTAAATTGGTTTTCCCAAAACGGATTCACCTATAATGGTTACATCCTTCTTTAAAGATTCTCTACTTAATAAAGGCTCAATATTTTCTAAAGTAATATAACGCCCTTGAATTGTGTTTTCTTTATTTTGATCAAATAACTGTTCTAAATTCATGTTTTACTATTTAATTTACAAAAGTAAACATCTTTATATTTACAATTGTAAATTAAGATTTAATAGCAAATATTAAATTTGTAAACTAGTATTTTAACAAGGGGACGAATTGGTTCAACTTATAATTGCTTTCTGTAACCATATAGTTAATTTAAACTTACGACCATTATATCAATTATTTACATTAAATAACTTAAACTCATACATTATGTATGATGCCGTTTAATTAATGTTTTAACATTGTAAATTAGGCTGTTTGATTATCTTTAGTTACATTTGTAAATACATCAATTTGAAACACAATTTACAATGGTAAACACGGATGATTTCATAAAAAGATTGGAGATTATACTGGATTATTATAGTCTTAATGCCTCTTCATTTGCCGATAAAATTGGTGTACAGCGTTCCAGCATGTCACATCTGCTTTCTGGAAGAAACAAGCCGAGCTTAGATTTTATTCTAAAAATTATTGATATTTTTCCTGATGTAGATTTGTATTGGATACTAAATGGTACTGGAGTTTTTCCCAAAAATTCTGAAATAATCGAAAATATAAATCAAAATAATGCAGTTTCAAATATAGATACGCCTACCCCAATTGATTTGTTTTCTCAAATACTGGTTCCATTAGAATCAAATATTGCTCTTCCAAAATCAAAAAAGATTGAAGCTTCTGCTGAAAATGAAAATAATGATGAAATTGAAAAAATTGTATTTTTTTATAAAAATGGAAGTTTCAAAATATATTCACCGAGTTAATCTAAGATCGCATTCGATGAATATTTTTCACTCAAAAGCATATACATAAACGAATTTTATTTATTTTGGAAAACTATAAATTTTGATAAAATTTTCAAAAAATTAAATTTAATCACAATTCACGAGAATTGAATATTCTGAACAAAGATTCGGAAAAAATATTTTAGGCAATTCTCAGCGAGGTTAATTTTAGGTTACTTTATATCCGTTTTCGGGAATTTTGCCCTTGGCATCAACAAAATGTTTATTTAAAATTGTTAAATCCGATCCAATATCGCCTATAGGGTAAAATGCTTTTCCAAAATCAACAGTTTTCTTTTCAAAATTTATCGACACAGGAATGATGGGTACGTTTGCTTCTAAGGCGATGTAGTAAAAACCTGTTTTGAGCTGTTCTACTTTTTTTCGCGTCCCTTCTGGAGATAGTCCCAATCTAAATGTTTCTTTGGAATTAAATATGCTAACGATAGATTCTACTTTGTTTAGACCGCCTGTTCTGTCCAGCGGAGCACCTCCCAAAGATTTGAAAAAAAATCCAAATGGGAAACGAAACAATTCTTTTTTCCCAACCCAATTAATATCCACTCCAGCTGCACCTCTGCAAATAATAGCCACATAAAAATCGTGCCAGCTTGTGTGTGGCATTACCATCAAAACACTTTTTTTTATCTGTTCATCGATACTGCCTTCTATTTTCCAACCCATTATATTTCCAAAAATCCATCTATAGATTTGTTTCTTCATTTGTTGTCAATTTTGCACAAATTAAATAATTAATATCTTATTTTTGATAAAAACCAAAAATTAATGCTTCGAAAATTATTAAGTTATATTATACCCATTAAAATTTATAAAACTAATTCTGCACTAAGTAAAACTATTGAAGTTACATGGGCCAATGGCGAGTTAGTACTGGATTCAGAAAACACCAATTACTCTTATGGCAGTCTGCAGCGCATCTTAAGAAAGGGATTAAAGCATTTTGGATTTGAGAAAATAGCAAAAATGAATAATGCTCTGGTGCTAGGAGTTGCAGGCGGAAGCGTGATTAAAACATTGGTAGATGAAATTCATTTTGAAGGTCAAATTACGGGTGTTGATATTGATCCGGATATTATAAAAATTGCAAATGATTACTTCAAACTTAATGAGATCAAAAATCTAAATATTATAATTGATGATGCTTTTGAATTTGTATTAAAAACAAAAGACCATTATGATTTGATTATTGTTGACATTTTTCAGGATACGAAGATGCCAAATTTTCTGTTTGAAAAATTCTTCATTAATAGAATTTGCTTTTTACTAAAAAGTGAAGGAGTCATTCTTTTCAATACAATGTGTCTGACTCCAGCTGATAATGTAAGAAACCATAATTTTATTAAAGACTTCAATGATGAAGGTTATAAAATACAGTCAATCCCAAGAGTTGAAATTCATAATGAATTGATTATTATTGAAAAACTGAATTGAAAAATGCTTCTTTAATCTAAATCAAAGAAGCATTTTTCGAGCTTTTTCTAAATCTTCGGCAGTATCAATTCCGATACCAACATGAGTGGTTTCTATCATTTTGATGCGCTTTCCAAATTCCAGATAACGCAATTGCTCCAGTTTTTCGGAGGCTTCCAATGATTTCATTGGTAAACTGTAAAAATCCAATAACGCCTGTTTTCTAAAAGCATAAATACCAATATGCTGCATATAACGAACACCAACATTTTTTTCTCTTGGATACGGAATCACAGAACGGGAGAAGTACAAAGCAAATCCATTTTGGGCAACGACAACCTTAACATTATTTGGATTATTGATTTCGTCTTCATTTTTTATCTCTCTCATTAAAGAAGCTAAATCAACTTGTTTTGAAGTATCATTTTTAAAAACTTCAATGACTTTTGCCAAAGGGACCGCATCAATAAATGGCTCATCTCCCTGAACATTGATAACAATATCTACGTCCAGATTTTCAACAGCTTCTGCAATACGGTCACTCCCCGATTCGTGTTCTTTGATGCTTCGAATAGCTTTTCCTCCGTTTGAAACAATTTCATCATAAATTAATTCTGAATCGGTTACTACAAAAACATCATCAAATAATTGAGTGTTTATTGCTGCTTCATAAGTTCTTAAAATTACCGTTTTACCTCCTAAATCCTGCATCAGTTTTGCAGGAAATCGTGTGGATGCATAACGTGCGGGAATGACTGCTATTATTTTCATTACTTTTATTCTGTTATTTTTTTTGGTTTCAAATATATGTTTTTATAATCTAAAATTAATTCGAAATCTTCACCGAAGTCATACTCAAAGAACCTGCAACCAATTTATCATTAAACAAACTTAATTCTTCTGATTTCCCTTTTAATCCTAAACTATAAATTAAAGGTAAATAATGTTCAGGAGTAGGAATCGCCAGTTGAAAAGCTTTGCTCTGTTTTTCAAAATCAATAAGCGGTTGAAAATTACCATCAAGCAAATAATCGTTTATTTCGGCTCTGGCTTCTACAGCCCAGTCATAACCATAATTGTCTTTATCAAAATTATGAAAATCGACCAATCGCAAATTGTGGACAATATTTCCGCTGCCTACAATTAGGATTCCTTTGTTGCGTAACGCACTTAGTTTTTGAGCCAATTCAAAATGATATTGACCTGATTTTGTATAATCAATACTCATCTGGATTACAGGAATATCGGCCTCCGGATATAAATGTTTAATTACACTCCAGGCTCCATGATCTAACCCCCAATGATGGTCCAATTCTACTGCAGTTGGCAATAATAATTCTTGGGTTGCGATGGCTAATTCCGGACTGCCTTTTGCAGGATATTGCACATTAAATAATTCCTGCGGAAAGCCTCCAAAATCATGAATCGTTCTCGGTATTTCCATAGCAGTAACTTTAGTTCCGCTCGTAAACCAGTGTGCCGAAATACATAAAATGGCATTTGGTTTGGGTAACGTTTTAGCCAAATCACGGAAACCGGTCACAAACTGATTCTCTTCAATAGCGTTCATAGGACTACCGTGTCCCAAGAATAAAACAGGCATTTTTTCGGTATTCGAAAAGGAACCTGAAATTTTATGTAAGTCGTTTAGTGTGTTCATTGTCATTGTTTTTTACCGCAGATTACTTCGTCTATTCGCTTCGCTCGGGTCGCTGATTTTTTTATAAATCTATAACAATCTATTATTAATTTAATATCTGCGAATCTGCGGTTATATTTTAAAAATCATTCCACAAAACTATCATCCTTAAATCCTATCAAATATAACTTATTTTTGGCACGTGTCATAGCGGTGTACAGCCATCGAATATAATCTCTGTCAATCCCGTTTGGCAAGTACGGCTGTTCTATAAAAACCGTATTCCACTGCCCTCCTTGTGATTTATGACAAGTGATAGCATACGAAAATTTGACTTGCAATGCATTGAAGTATTCGTTTTCCTTTACCTTTTGGAACTTTTTATATTTTGTAGTTTCGCTTTCATAATCCAACATCACTTCCTGGTACAAACGATTTGATTCTTCGAAAGTTAAAGACGGCGATTCACTTTTTATTGTATCCATCAAAAGCACGGTTTCAAAGGGTTTCTGATCAGGATAATCAATCATTCGGATTTTTACTTTTGCAAATTTAAAGCCGTACAATTCCTTGATACCAAACATTTCCAAAACCTCGATAATATCCCCATTGGCAATAAATCCGGCTTCATCTGAATCCTTTAGCCAAAAATAATTATTTTTCACGACCATAAGGAAATCGCCTGTGGATAATTCACTTTCCTTATCGAGAATTTTTGTTCTAATTTGCTCATTGTATTGATTCGCTCTTTTATTGGAACGAACGATAAAAGCCGTGTCTTCAATACTAAAATTACTGTAAGCCGAATGTATCGCATCCTGAATATCATACCCATCAACCAAACGGACAATGTCTTTGAATTTCCGAACATTGAATTTAAATTCAGTTATAAAAGTGTCTTTCAATAATTCCCTTAATTCGGTTGCGTTGTGTAAAATTCCAGAGTTTTCTTCCTGACGCATTACTTCATCAAGCTCAATATATTCGACTTCTTTATTGTAATTGATACTAAGTGTTTGAATATCTAACGCCGGGCTAATATCTAAATTTACTGGTGGTAACTGAGCTGTATCGCCTAATAAAATCATTTTACAATTGGTTCCCGAATACACATACGAAATCAAATCATCAAGCAAAGAACCGTTTTCATATAATTTGGAATCCGAATTCGTGTCCGAAATCATCGACGCTTCATCGACTATGAAAATCGTATTTTTGTGCTTGTTCTGTTGCATCGTAAATGAAACACCGCCACCCGAATTCTTCTTCGGGAAATAGATTTTTTTATGAATTGTAAAAGCCGGTTTATTCGAATAATTAGCAATTACCTTAGCTGCGCGACCAGTCGGCGCCAGTAAAACATACTTTTTGTTGATCTCCAGCAAGCTATTTACGATAGTAGAAATAACTGTAGTTTTCCCCGTTCCTGCATAACCTTTCAGTACAAAAATGGTTTCATTATGAGTATCGGTCAAAAAAATAGCTATTTTTTGAAAAAATATATCCTGATTGTACGTCGGCTGAAAAGGAAATTTTCTCTGTAAATGGCTGTAAAATAAGGAGGAATTCATTGGGTAAATTTAGATTGCAAAGTAAGGCTATTTCAATGGCAATATCAATATCAATTACAATGTCAATATAAAATTCAACAATAAGAAAGAAAATGGTAAGGAGCGAAAGAAAGGGATTTATCTGGAAATATGGGTTCCCGCTATCCGTTACAATCTCCCGATGAAAAATAGTGAGGATTTTCACTGCTATCGGGGCTACAGAGCCAAAAATTGTTTTTTTTTTGGAAACAGGACTTCATGTTTTTATAACAATTACAGTAATCTCAAAAATCAGCCCAAGAAATTTATTTTACCAGATTTTGAAAAAATAGTTCAAAACGTCAAATTTGGGGAAGGAAACGTCAAATTTGGACGAATTAGGGTCAAATTTGACGCTTCTATCGTCAAATTTGACGTTATAGAGGGTCAAATTAGACATAAACGACGTCAAATTTGACGTTAATAACCCCATGCATGAGGTAAACAACGTCATGTTTGACCCTTATTATCTCAAATTTGGCGTTATTTTATAGATTACCACGAAATTATATTTTGATTAAGTATAGAAAGTCCTCTAAATCTCTATAATCTATTTACTATTTCGCAGACTTGGCTTAAATTGATTTTTGCTATTGCAATTGAAATTGCCTTTTTAATTTGTAAGTTTGCATTGTCGCAAAAAAATACTATGAACACCAATATAACCGATAAAAAATACAAAAAACTTTCCATTCAGGTTTCCCTGACGGGATTGTCTTTTTGTTGTTTTGACACGCTTCATAATAGGATTGTATCCATAAATGAAATTCATTTTGATACTTTTCATAAATCGACCAAAATTGAAGAATTGTTTTCGAATGCTTTTAAAAATTATCCTGAATTGAATGACAGTTACGATGAAATTCAGGTGATTCATAACAATAATCTTTCAACATTTGTACCCACTGCCCTATTTGACGAAAATTTTCTAGGCAGTTACCTGCAATACAACACCAAGGTTTTTGAAACCGATTTTTTTGCATTTGATGAAATCACAAACTATCAAATGAATACAGTTTACATTCCGTATGTGAATATCAATAATTTTTTCATTGATCAATTCGGATCTTTCGATTATAGGCACGCTAATAGTATTTTGGTTTCAAAGCTTTTGGATGCATCCAAAAATAATGACAATAAAAAAATGATTGTTCATTTTAATCCGGGACATTTTGAAATTATCGTGATTCAGAATCAAAAACTGCTTTTATTCAATTCATTCGAATATAAAACGCCCGAGGATTTTATTTACTACCTGCTTTTTACAGCCGAACAATTAAATATGAATCCCGAAAGTTTCCAATTAGAATTATTAGGAGCCATTTCGGAAGAAGATGATTTTTATAAAATTGCTTTCAAATACATTCGCAATGTGTCTTTCTTTGATGTTACTGATTTGCAAAAAAGCAATTCCTTTTCAATCACACAAAACCAGCAACATTTTATACTTTTTAACTCATGAGAATCATATCCGGAAAATACAAAGGAAGACGCATTTTTCCACCAAAAGGACTCCCCGTTCGACCTACAACCGATATGTCTAAAGAAGCATTGTTCAATGTCTTGAACAATCATTTTAGTTTTGAAGGTCTAAAAATATTGGATTTATTCTCTGGAACTGGCAATATTAGTTATGAATTTGCTTCCCGAGGCAGCACTCCAATCACCTCGGTTGATGGCGATTTTGGCTGTGTAAAATTCATCAAGCAGGTGGCAGCGGAATATGACTTTAATATCGCTGCTACCAAAAGTGATGTTTTCGCTTTTTTGGAAAAATGCAAAACAACTTACGATATTATTTTTGCAGATCCTCCTTATGGTTTAGACCAAAAGATATTTGAGAAAATTGTTTTATTAATTTTCGAAAAAGGATTGCTCAATGAAGATGGAATGATGGTCATTGAACATTCGAAATATACCAAACTGGATCACATGATTAATTTTTCTTTCCAAAAAAGTTACGGTGGTTCCATTTTTAGTTTCTTCGAATTGGATTCATCCGAAGAAGAAGAAATTGATGATGAGTCGAATCGCAAAGACACTGAAGAAGACGAAGGTTAATAGATAAAAAAAATATTAGATACAACAAAGCCCTTATAATCTAAGGGCTTTTACTTTTTTATCTAATCCTGTTAGAATTATCATCAATATTTTTTTCTTTAAAGTCAGAAGATTTTATTTTTCCAAAAGAATATTTAATAGCGATCGAAAATTCATGTGCATCGACCAAAAACCTTGATTCTGAACTGATGTTATTTATCGTGAATTTTTCTTGGTATATCGTACTCCTAAAAATATCATTATAACTTAAAGTACAATTCCAATTCGTGAAAAATGATTTTGAAATTCCTAAATTCATAACGAACCAAGCTTTTCTTTCAAAAACTCCTTCTTTTTGATCTGTTAAACCATAGGCTGTCAGCACGAACGAATACCCTTTTGGCAGTTTAAATTCATTGCTGGAATAATAATATAAATACGGTTTTGATGTTATAAATTCTGCAGAGTCATCTTCAATCTTATTCAATATGCAATTTAAACTATTAGTCGAAGTCCAAATTTTATAAGTAAAAGGCAAGGTAAATTCTAGATTAAAACCTGTTTCTTTTTCAAAATTTATTTCTTTAAAAGTGAGTATCTTATTTTGATTATCAAATGTAAAATTACTGTAAACAGGATCTGTATTTTTATAATAAGTTAGTTTTACTGATTTATCGTGATATTGAAAACTAGATGAAATCTGATTGTTAATAGTCGGATTTAAATTGATATTTCTGGAATATAAAAAATAAGGATTGATATAAGTCGAACCTTGACTTGTAGATGAATAATTAGGTCTCAGAATACTTTTTGCATAATTCAAGGTTATCGATTTTGTACTGTCAATTGGGATGTCAAGCTGTGCTTTTGGAAAGAAATCGGTATAATTCTTGTTGATTAATGGTGCAGTATCATTCTTGAATTCTCCGACAATATTTGTATTTTCGACTCTTAAACCAACTGAATAGCCAATTTTTTTCAGGCTTCCTGATAATTGTGTGTAACCTGCGTAATTTTTCTCTTTGAAATTATAAATCGAGCTGCTTGTATTATTGGTCTCATAATTTAAAATTTCAAAATCTGTTTTAGCTTTTGCAGACAAATAAAGTCCGCCGTATTCCAATTTCATTTCATTTTTAAATTTCTTTTCAAAATCGGCCCTACCCGAAAAAACAGCAACATTAAATTTTTGATGATTATTTTGTGCCAATTCAAATTGAGTGTCATTAAAATTATTCTGAGCCATAGACTTTGAATCTTGATCAAAATTTGAATATTGAAAACCAGTAAATAATTGCGTGTCTATTGATTTTATTTTTTTGGAATAATTAACAAAAGAGTTAATAAAATTCTTCTGGCTCTTGTTATCACTGTGCGTTACAACATTATTTTCTTCATCTCCATTCTTATTATAAGTTGTCGTGTTTATATCAAAAGGTTCGCTTTGAAGTTTGCTGTTCATACTAATTGAGAAATAATCCTCTTCATTAATTTTATAAAAAATCCCTCCTCCAAAAACAAACTGCTTCCTTTTGGTATTTGCGGTAGCAACATCATAATTCGAAATTATATCTGCAGCAGGAATTTGATAATCAATCCTATGGCTTTCCCACGGACTTAATTTATTGTAATTAAAATTGGCTTTCCATTCTAATTTATTCTTTTTGAAACTCGAATTTATCCCCAGATAATTATTGAATTCTTTTTTGAACGAAGCTACTTCGGATAAAGTAGTCTGTGAACCTTCCTTCTTGCTGAACTTTCTGGTGATCAAAATAACGGCTCTTCCATCTGCTTCATATTTAGACGATGGATTATTAATGATTTCAATGGTTTTAATGTCATCTACAGACAAGGCATTCAAATCATTCATCACAACTTTTTGATTGTCGATATAAATCAATGGATTTCCTTTTCCAATAACCGAGATATTTTCTTTGTCGGCACTAATCGTAATATTTGGTAATTTAGAAAGCAAGTCTATTGTATTAGGAGTTGCATTCAAAATCGAATTGGTCACATCAACTTTGATATTGCCGTTTTTATTGGTGAACATTTTCTTTTCTTTTGTAACTACAACTTCATTTAATTTATTGGAAATACTGTCATTTGCTGTAGTGTTTTGTCCGTAACAGAAGCCTGAAATAATAAGACAGATTATAATTTTTGCGTTCTGAATTCTTAAACTTATTTTCATTAAAATAGCGTGTTTTGTGATTTGAAACATTGCAAAAATGCTTCTAAATCCTCGCTTCCTAAGTTAATCGAAGGTTAATGCGGCGTTAATGGCGAATTTGAATAATAAAAGAATTATTTTTGAATTCAATTTTTACCGAATGAAACAAAGAATCAATTTATTAATCGCATTTTCAATCATTGCTCTGATTACCTTATCGCTTGTGCAATGCTACTTGGTTAAAACGACTTATGATTACAAAGTGGCTCAATTTCACTCAGAAATCAAGGAAGATATCGCCAAAATAACGAATGATTACAGCGATATTGATTCGGCTTACGTCAATAAAAAAGAAAGACTTTATAAGCTATTGGCACAAAATTATGTTTTGGATAAAAAGTCAAAGACTGCAATTAAAAGCACATTAATTCTAGATGAACCTAATGATGCATTGACCCGAAAAATACAGCTTAGATTTAAAAGAGATTTCCCCAATATTGCTATTAATTTTGCTATTGTCCTGAACAAATTTGTTATTTATAACAGTCATAAAAAAAGTGACACCGTTTTTTCCGAAAAGCCTCTAATACAGAATAAAATCTATGGTAATCTAAAGTCTTTGAATAATGCTTTTTTGGTTCGGAATTATGTCAGTACAACAAATGGTTCGCCCCAAATGCAGGATTATAAATTGCTTACCGAAGATTCTATGTACGTTTCTGTAATCGATTGGGAAATGATCATTTTCGAAAGAATGAAAATGATTTTGTTATTATCGCTCCTGTCCATTCTAACACTAATAACGCTGTTTGTAATCGCCATAAAAGCGTTAATAAAACAAAAAAAAGTGAGTGATGTCAAAACCGATTTCATCAATAATATTACTCACGAACTCAAGACACCGCTGACTACGTTGGGGATTTCTACAAAAATATTGGAACGAAAAGACATTCGAGAGAATGAAGATCAATTCAATGGTGTTTTAAATACTATTTCCCGCCAAAATAATCGTTTGCAAAATTTAATTGATCAGGTAATGGCGAATTCCTTAGGAGAAGATGAAATTGAACTTCAAAAAGAGAAAATTGATGCTGAATCATTTTTAAAAGCTATTGTTGACGATTTTAAGGTTGCATTTCCCAAAGTGACTATTGAAACTCGTTTTAATACGAAAGAAACACCTTTGGTTTTGGATAAATTTCATTTGACTACAGCTATTTTAAATGTACTCGAAAATGCTGTGAAATATGGAAGTAACACGATCACAATTAAAACTGAACTAATCAAAAAACAATTCAATATCAGTATTAAAGATGATGGAATTGGAATTTCAAAAAGCAAGCATTCCTTACTATTTGATAAGTTCTACAGAGTCGAACAAGGTAATTTGCATAATGCAAAAGGATTAGGTTTGGGCCTTTTTTATGTAAAACAAATCATAAAAGCACATCAGGGTACAGTTGGTGTTATGAGTGATTTAGGAAAAGGTTCGGAGTTTACAATTATGTTTAAAGTTTAATAATCTGTCATTGAAAAAAATACTTTTAGCTGAAGACGATGCTGATTTTGCAAGCGTTCTCAAGCACTATTTAGAGCTGTACCAATTTGAAATTACTTGGGCAGAAAATGGTGAAGAAGCATTAAGTATTTTCCAAACTGAAAGCTTTGATATTTGTGTTTTTGATGTGATGATGCCCAAAATGGACGGATTTACCCTCGCTGAAAAAATCATTAAAATTAATCCCGATGTACCTTTTGTTTTCCTAACAGCCAGAAAACTGAAAGAAGACAAAATCAATGGATTAAAATTAGGAGCAGATGATTATATCGTAAAACCTTTTGAAGCAGATGAACTTGTTTTGCGCCTTAATAATATTTTAAAAAGGAATAAACAAAATCATTTTTTTACCGTAACTGATGAACTGCAAATTGGTATTTATGTATTTGACACCAAAAGATTATGTCTTAAAAATGATTCATTAATTCAGCAACTTACCGAAAAGGAAGCTAGTCTGATTCATTTCTTTTATAATCATCAAAATCAAATGGTAAAACGCGAGCAAATATTGAAAACAATTTGGGGTAATGATGATTTCTTTTCAGGAAGAAGCATGGATGTTTACATCAGTAAAATACGCAAATATTTCAAAGACGATTCTCGAATAAGCATCGAAAGTGTTCGCAATATTGGATTGGAATTTAAGATAGCCCACTAAGCTACTTTTTATTTCAATAATTCACCCAATATCATTTGATAAATTGGAGTCGAAACACCATATTTTATTCCTTCTTTAACAACAAATTCTGTCAGCGAAACCACTTCGGTTTTGTGATTGGCTAAAAAGTCCCGATGCATTGAAGAAGTAGCTTCTTGTGGTGATTTTTCAAGTTTTACAATAGTTTGCTCAATAATATTTTTTGGCATCTTAAGCCCTTTTGCAGAAGCGACCAAAGCAATTTCATTAAGCAGTGAAATATAAGTTTGTTTACTCTCCCGATTTGATAAAATTTGTCCAATATTCTGATTCAAATACGAAGTTGCTGAAGCAAGAGCCGAGATAAAAATGAATTTTTCCCAAACGGTTTTTTCAATATTTTCAACAAGATAACTTTCTATTTTGGCTTTTTCGAAAATAGATTGAAGTGTCTTTACTTTAGAATCTGTAGTTGATTTGGAACCAAAAAATAGTTTTTCGTATGGCCCAATTTTTTTGATTATTCCTGGTGCAACAATCATTGAAACGATATAAACACAACCTTGCAAAACGACATTTTTTGAAAATAATTTATGAATTCGCTCGGTAGCATCGACTCCATTATAAAGTGGCAAAATTACAGTATTTTCAGTTATACATTTTCTATAGAATTCAAAACTGGTTTCAATATCATAAGTTTTGGTTGCACATATCAGGTAATCCAGTGTTCCTATTAACTCAGGATTGTCAGAAACTAAATCTGGAAAAACAATAGTCTCACCATCATCGGATAGAATTTTTAATCCGGATTCAATAATACTTTTTTGAGTTTTGCCACGAGCGATAAAGATAATTTCGACGGTGTTGGATCTAGAATAGGCTTGCGCCAATAATCCTCCAAAATAACCGCCTACTCCACCCAAACCTAAAATTCCTATTCGTGTTTTCATCATTTTATAGATTAGTTATCAAGGTTCATTTTTTGGCTTTTTGTTGATGCAATTACTATCAGTCCTAAAATTAATATACAACTGTACTCCATTCCTCCTGCACCATGCTCACCAACCCACCAGCCATTCTCGTAATGAATTATAATATTTCCCAATATTAGCATTAATATAAAACCAAGAGATAAATACTTTGTGTAATAACCAAAGGCTAATGCTATTCCTCCAATAATTTCATAAACAGTAATTCCCAAAACCATTGCATTAGTTGCATAAAAACCTTTTCCTTCCAAAAAACCTGCAAATCGTTCTATTGTTCCGTTTGCAATTCTTGCAACTGCATGAGCTACAAAAAACAATGGCAGAGTAATTCTAAAAAGTAAAAGTGACTGTGATGAAGACAAAAAAGGGAATTTTTTCATATTTTTTTTACTAAAATAGCAAAAAATCTTGAAAAATTGTAAAAAAAGCAGACCTATAAGCCGGATTCTGTTCTTGTTATTACTAACAATACCTTATCATTTATCTAGATCCAGCATTACTGCTGGACTCAAGCTATCTACCCTTCAGCAACGGACGAGACGCCCTTAAATGCTGATATACTTGATATTTCACCGCATAGAGTTTACCTGGTTTCACTACAGCATTACCTGTACATACTTTCTGTTGCACTTGTCCTAATTCGATTTCTCGAACCGACGGGTGTTACCCGCTATGCTTCCCTGTGGTGTCCGGACTTTCCTCCCTCCCGATTAAACGAGACGACGATAAGGCGGTCTGCGGTGCAAATCTACAACATAAATCAAGTTTTATCAAGAATCACTCTTTTACTTTAACAAGTACTTTGCAACCGCTTACAAATAAAACAGTTACCTTTAAATATATCTTTTAATTGTATTCCAATATGAAACCAACTTATCATTATACCACTGTTTTGGAAGCCTTAGCAGATTTAAAGAAAAAGGATTTCACCATGATTTTAATCTTAATAAAGAAGCCATTAAGACAAATCCAAATGAATTTTCTGTTGAGCATGTTTATCGTTATGAAGGTGATTCGGATCCTGATGAAGAATCTTTTGTTTATGGAATAATTTCTGCTTAAGGTAAAAATGGTGTTTTGGTTTCTGGTTTTTCTGCAAACTCAGATGATGATGCTTCAAAGATTTTAGAAAAATTACACATAGAAAGTAACGGATAATAATTAACTGTGTATTAATTTGGGCGTGCCTCTTCGTGAAAAAATTCGGGTCGTGCTGTACGTTCCCGCTTTTTTTTATCCCTTTAAAAAAAAAGGATAAAAAGAGAACTCCACTACCATCACTCACGCAAAATAACGCTATAGATTATATAATTGCATAAATAAGGAGTAATTATTAATCACTTTTCAGCCAACCTGTAATACTCATTCTAGTATTTTGAGTTACCAAAACTTCGTGAAACAATTCGTCACTTTTAAAAAAAACAGTTTTGCCTTGAGTAGGACTTATTTTTTGATTATTATCCAATTGATGAATAAGTAGTTCCCCCCCATCACTCTCCTGCCAATCACTGTTTAAATAACTGATCATCGAGTATTTTCGGCTCGGGTTATTTTTGAATTGATCCAGATGTTTTAGATAGAAATCACCTTTTTCATAAAGGGAATAATGAAATTCATAACCTGTAATTCCGGCATAACAGCTTTCATTTAGATATAAAATAAAAGCTTCTATTTGCACAAAAAATTCATTTTCGAAAGTATTATTGTGCTTTTTGTCCAGCCAATAAATTGAATCACTCCGAATGGCTCCATCGTATGACAGCTTTTCTGAATTGCCAATTCCTGCAGTAACTAATTGACTGTTTTTATTTAAATTATAAAGATTCTGCTTTAAATTATTGGCCAAATCGTTACTCAAAAAATGTTCCGATATGCCAACTTTATTATCAATATAAGTGGCAATCAAATCTTCAAAACTATTTTCCATATCCTATTTTGATGGACTGAAAATAGTTCCAACGTGGCAAGTTAGGCTAATTAAAATCGGAAATAAGATATTCTACAAATTTTTAAAGATTTGCAATGGTTATTTTAATTCAAATGATTTTTGAATAATTAAACTGTCTGAAACCATAAAATCCTGAGAAAAACCAAGCTTTACAAATTATTGCAAATATGATACTGTTATTGGTTCGGCCTTTTGTCTTGCGAATTATTCATTTTTCTCTTCTTCAAAATTATCAAAATAGGTATAGTCCTTAGTTATAATTCCATTTTCAATTGTAAAAATAGTACAAATTGGTAACTCAAACTTTGAATTATCAGGAGCTGTTCCAGTTGAAACAAATTCTACAATTATATGCTTGTCTCCTGAAGAATATGTTTGAATGACTTGGTCGTGAAGATCTGGGAAAATTTTATTTAGTTCCGAATATTTTTCAATAATTTGCTTTCTTGTCTGTTTTACAATTCCTGTTCCTAGTGACGGGTCTTTAAATTCAGAAATTTCTGTGTACATATTTGCCATTTTTGCCCAATCATGATTGTTGAAATGTTCAAAATATTGTTTTACTAATTTTTCGTTGTCAGATATTACCATGTTTTTCTCTTTTGTGTTGTTACAAGCTATTAGTGCTAAAACAATAATAAATAGTGCTAATGTTTTTTTCATACTTCTCTGTTATATTATCAGTTGATTTTCTTCCATTCATTCTTTTCTGATTTTTTTTCACAGCTGTTAACATATTAAAACAACACGAATTACACAACAAAACACTACAATTCGTGTTGTCTTTTATTACAGCTGACAGTTATAGTTTACTGATATAACTTCCAAATATATCCTTGAATTGATATCCTTCGGATAGACGGTCTTTACTCAGTTTTTTATACTCTACCAATCCCCACAAAACAAATTCTTTCATGAAATAACTGTCTTCTTTTGCTAATTGTGGCTGGTATTTTTTGACTAATGCATCCAATGGAGCAATACCGTCCAAAATAGTTTTGTATTCTTCATCAGTACTGTCATCCAATAATTCAAAACCGCTTTCGGTAAAAAACCAATCTAAAGTGTCAGAATAAGGTGTTTTTTCACCTTGTTTCTCCAATTTTTCGATTTTTGGGAAATATGCGGGGAAAAAGGTATGTATTGAATCACCTATCAAGTGCTGTGCAACAACTGCAGCTCCCTCCTGCTCTCCTTCGTAAACCAATTCTACTTTACCGGTTATGGATGGAATAATCCCCATAAAATCAGATAAACGCAATGAGGTCTGATCTACTCCTGATCGTAAAGCTCGGCGCTCGGCTGTACTCAATAAATTTTCATAAGCTGTAATGCTTAATCGGGCACTTACGCCACTTTTATTATCAACATATTCGCTTTCTCGGGCTTCAAAACTAATTTGTTCTAATAAATCCTTAGCCAAAGAAGGCACGTAAACTAAATCGGCCTGATTGGCATCTAATTTTGCTTCTTGCGTAGTAATAGTTCTCGCAATTTTGATGGTTTCTGGATAATGCGTCAAAATTTGCGAACCAATTCTATCCTTCAAAGGAGTTACAATACTTCCTCTGTTAGTGTAATCTTCAGGATTGGCGGTAAAGACAAACTGCATATCGAGGGGCATGCGTAATTTGAATCCGCGAATTTGTATATCACCTTCCTGCAGTATGTTAAACAGTGCTACTTGAATTCTTGCTTGCAAATCGGGTAATTCGTTAATTACAAAAATACAACGGTTGGCACGTGGAATCATTCCGAAATGTATCACACGGTCGTCTGCGTAAGAAAGTTTTAAATTAGCCGCTTTTATAGGATCTACATCACCTATTAAATCGGCTACGGTAACATCTGGAGTAGCCAGTTTTTCGAAGAAACGTTCGCTTCGGTGAAGCCAAGAAATTGGAGTGTCGTCACCTTTTTCTGCAATCAAATCTTTTGCAAAACGGGATAAAGGATGAAAAGGATCGTCATTGATTTCGGAACCTGTCACATAAGGAATATATTCATCCAATAATTCAATCATTTTTCTAGCCAATCTCGTTTTGGCCTGACCGCGAAGTCCTAATAAATTTATATTATGGCGAGATAAAATAGCTCTTTCCAGCTCAGGAATAACGGTGTTTTCAAAACCGTGAACCCCTTCGAATGTCGGCTGTCCGGATTTTATTTTTTCTCTCAAATTATGGCGCAATTCATCTTTGATATTCTTGCTTACGTATCCTGATTCTTTTAATTGACCAAATGTATCTATGTTGTTCATTAATTTTGATTTTTTATTTGTTTTTATTTGGATTGAAATTGCCATTGCTATTCAAAACTATTTTATTCGTTTCTTTCTATTGGTTTCATAATCTTCAAAAATCATTTCCCCTAAACCTTTCAATCCGGTGTAGAAGGCTTTTCCCTGATTGGCTTCGGTAAACTTATTTACAAATTTTTGCAGATAAGGATCATTGGCGATCATAAAAGTAGTGATTGGGATATGCAATTTTCGGGCTTGCTGTGCCTGGGTATAACATTTATCAACGATGTATTGATCCAGACCGTTGCTGTTCATATAATAAGTACCGTCTTTTTCCCTTACACAACTCGGTTTTCCATCGGTAATCATGAAGATTTGCTTATTGGTGTTCCGTTTTCTGCGCAATAAATCCATTGCCAACTGTAAACCGGCAACCGTATTGGTATGAAATGGCCCAACCTTGAGATAAGGCAAATCGTGAATGGAAATCCTCCACGCATCGTCTCCAAAAACAAGAATATCCAGCGTGTCTTTTGGGTAACGTGTCGTGATTAATTCGGCCAAAGCCATAGCGACTTTTTTGGCGGGTGTTATTCGGTCTTCTCCATACAGAATCATACTATGACTGATGTCAATCATCAAAACGGTACTCATTTGAGATTTGTACTGTGTTTCTTCGACTACCAAATCATTTTCGGTCAGCATAAAATCGGCTACTCCGTTGTTGATTTGTGCATTACGTAAACTTTCGGTCAACGAAATACGTTCTAATCCGTCTCCAAAATGAAACTCTCGAAATTCTCCTGTATACTCATCACCATTGCCAACGTGCTTGGTTTTGTGATTTCCGCTCCCTGATTTTTTTAGATTTCCAAAAATGTTATCTAATGCCTGCTGCCGTATTGCACGCTCGGTTTTGGCTGTAATTCCGATACCCGAAGTTCCGTCATCTTTGACTTCATCCCGAATGTATCCTTTTTTCTTCAAATCCTCAATAAAATCATCTATTGTATAGGATGGCTCGGTGAGTTTGTATTCTTTATCCAGTTCTCGCAGCCAACTGATAGCTTCATCAAAATCTCCCGAAGTGTGAGTAATAAGCTCTTTAAAAATGGCAAAAAGCTTATCAAATGGAGATTGAAATGGCGCTTCGTAACTCTTAAAATAAAATCCTTTTTTTATCGTATTATTCATAATCATAAATTTAGATTATTTTTAAACGAACTCACTACAAACAATTTATAATTTTAAGTTAAAAGCTTTTAAACAATACAGATTGCACAAATTCGCACAGATTAATTTGTACAAATTTGTGCAATCTGTGTTGCTTTTTGTCCGTTAAATATTGCTTTATATTTTAAATTAATTATTTACAATAACTAATCTACTTTTTTGAAAACCAATACTTCACCTAATTGATTGGTAAGTGTCAATAGTAAGTTTTCGACTTTATAGGTAGTTGTGCTTTGTAAAGCTTTTAGGAATTCGTTTTCTTTAATGTTTTCACCGCAAGCCATTCGGGTAGTGATAATATTATTGAATCGAAGCAATCCTCTTTCGAAGAAAATAGTTCCGTTCATTCTATTACAGCCTGCAAAACCCATGAATTCGTTTGTATAAATGTTTATTTCAAGATTTGGCAAATCTTTAGGAAAATCAACAGTATCCACTTTTTTTCCGTTCAATTGTTCTAAAACCCAAATATCGTATAAATGGTAATCGGTAATGTAGTTTCCACAACCGCTTAAAAACGTAGAGTTATTATCTTTCACAATTTCAATTCGAACAGAATATGCAGATTTATCGCCAGACATTGTTTTAACACATTCTTGTTGCATAATTTGGATAATCATTAGACCTGCAACAGTTGTAAATCGATACATTTTTACATTTGCATCCATCGCTTGAAGTGGCTCAACGTGATTGACAGATACTGATTCAAAACCGCTTATTGAAGAGGTGAATTCAATGGTTTTCTCGGATATTTTTAAATTCCAATCGGGTTCGTTGCCACTTGCCCTAAAATAAATTCCTTTCTCCATATTCTCAATTTGCTGTTTGTAGGCAAAAGCGGGTTCGGATTTAACAGGTTCATTTGGAGTAGTTCCGGTACTTTTACAGCCATTAAAAATTATGGCAATTACCAATAACTGAAAATATTTTTTCATAATTTTTAAAATAAAATATCAAAATCTTTTAAACTTCCCATCCACATAAAACCAGCTTCCGTTTTCCTGTTTAAAAGTTGAAAACTCATAATGAACTTTGTTTAAATTATTGCTGTCAATAAAATAAGCTTTGAACTCCACAGTGTTTTCTGTTGATGAAATAATTTCCAGTTTTTGCCATTTATTGGCTGTAGCCCAATGTAAAATTTCGTCCCGTGAATAATACTTTCTTTCAGAACTATGAGTTGTTGCCAATAAATAATCAGCCTGATGTATAACATAAGCAGAATATCTTGATTTCATCAATGCCAAAGCAGTTGGCGCTTTTTCAATACCACTAATGTAAATATTACAGCACACATCAAAAGGTTTATCGGACCAACAATAGCAATTTTCAGACATCATAAATCAATTAAGTTGTGCTTTAAGCAAGATAATTTTTTGCTGTAATTGATTTAGTAGCACTTGATATTTACTGATTTCTCTGAGCTCTTCATCTTCATCAGAATGATCAAGCAGTTCGTCTAATTCGTCACTAACTTCCACCAATTTATTATTGGCGTCTTTGGCATTTTTATTGGCTATGAAGTCAATTATTTCTTGGACTCCGTTCTTTAATTCGTCAAATTTGTTTGCATCCATTATAAAAAAAGTTAGTCATTCTTTGAAGCTTTGCCTTCATTAAATTTTTTAGTAATCTGCTTTAATTTTTCTTTACGATCAATAACTGCTTGCTTTGCTTTTTCCTGTGCTTTATGCAGTTTATCGTTGTGCTTTTTGATATTTCCTTCGTTATTTCTGCTCATTGTATTTAACTTTTTTATTTCCTCCATTATTTTTAAATTCAAAATCTTGTTTCAAATTTGTAAATTTTACAAAGTATGCAAAGTTCGGTTTTATTATTTAAATGAATGTGATTTTTATTTTTAAAGACAATTCCTTTTACTTCGTAAGTTTAAAAAAATAAGTATTTCTTACTCCTGTAAACTAGAAATGGTATCTTTATATATTTGTAATTTACGTTTTTATTTAAAAAAGCATTTTTTTTCACCCTTACTATATAATATTCAATGGAGTACAAAAATAAATGGTCCAATTATATTCGATGGTTTTTAAGAAAACCTAAAACTACAGGGTTTTCAATTTTTCTAATCCTGAGTATTGGTGTTGTATTTTTAATTTTTCAGCGTTTCCAAATTATTAAAGTAACTGAGCGTCGTGAAATGGGTATGACACTTGAGAATTTGCATCAAAATATTGAGCAGTGTCTTAAAAGCTGTTATACAACTACTCTCACATTGGCATTAACCATAAATGACAACGGTACTCCCGATAATTTTGATTTAATAAGCTCACAGCTTTTATCTTCTAATAACAGTATCAGTTCTGTTCAACTGGTACCAAATGGAGTTATCAAGTATGTTTATCCCTTGGAGGAAAATAGATCTGCTTTAAATCTTAACCTTTTTAAAACCCCCAATGTTAGAAAAGAAGCATTAAAATCTTTAGCGGAAAAAAAAATGTATTTTGCAGGACCTTTGGCTTTAAAGCAGGGCGGTATTGGTATTATTGGCCGATTACCAGTCTACAAAAATAATAAGTTTTGGGGTTTTTCAGCAGTCATAATTAAATTTGAAGATTTATTAAAAGTTTCGGGAATCAATTCAATCGATACCAATAAATATTATTTTCAGTTTTCAAAAATAAATCCCAATACTCATAAAGAAGAGTTTTTTCTTCCTGTCGATAAAGAAATTTATACAGAACAACAAATTTCAATAAAAATTCCGGATGGTAACTGGAAGTTATACCTAATTGCAAAAAAACAGAAACATCATTACTCAATTCTTTATCTTCCCTCAATTTTAGGTTTTATTTTGGCAATACTATTTGGTACTTTTATAACAGTTTTGTTAGACAAACCGAGAAAATTACAGAAATTAATCAATATTCAAGCGTTAAAACTGTTAAATAGTGAGATAAAATTTAAAACTATTTTTGATCAGGCACCATTAGGAATTGCTCTTGTAGATGGTGAAACAGGAAATTTTCTAGAAATCAACAGCAAATTTTGTGAGTTAATGGGCTACTCTGAAGAAGAAATGAAAACCAAAAATTATCAGTCAATTACACACCCAAAAGATTTAGTAAAAACCGAATTAAATGCAAGTCAACTAAAAGAGGGAAAAATTAAAAACTATACAGCAAAAAAAAGATATATAACTAAATCTAATGTAACCATCTGGATAAATTTAATTGTTTCATCACTTTCCAAAACAAGTACTAACCGAAAAACTAGCATTGCAATTGTAGAAGATATTACCTCGCAAAAACAAATTTTGGAGGATCTTAAAAAAAGTGAAAATCAATTCAAAAACCTATTTAAAAACTCTCCTGTCCCCATGTGGGAAGTTGATTTCTCGTTAATCAAAAATTACCTCAAGGATTTAAATCTGATTGGTAAAAGCGAAGAGACTGTTGATAACTATTTTAATGAGAATCATGATGTGGTATTAAAATGCTTTTCCCTAGTTCAAATTATTGCGGTAAATTATAAATGTCTTGAACTTCTTCATATAAGAACAAAACAGGAATTAGCTGATAATTTGGAACAGGTAGTTGATAAAGACTCTATAAAAGATTTTATTAAACAGCTTATTGCTGTTAGCCAGAATAACAACCAACTAACTTATGACGGTAAAATCAAGAACAGTCTTGGAGAATCGATTGATATTCATTTTCAATGGAATTCAATAAGGGGGTATGAAAAAACAATGGAGCGTATGATAATTTCTACTGAGGATATTACTTTTCGGAAAAAAAATGAAAAAACAATTCTTAACTCTCAACGAAAAGTTAAAGCTCTTATTAATACTATAGACGGAATTGTTTGGGAATGTGATATAAAAACCCTTAAATTTACTTTTGTTAGTAAGAAAGTAGAACAGATTTTGGGATTTACCTCAGAGGAATGGCTGAGTGATCCAAACTTTTGGAAAGATCACATCTATCCTGATGACAGAGATTGGGCTCTTGACTATTGTACTAAAAAATCAAATGAGCTTTTAAATCATGATTTTGAGTACAGAATGATCTGCAAGAACGGAGCAGTTATTTGGTTGCGTGATATGGTAAATATTGTTTATGAAAATGGTACCCCAGTGAGTCTGCATGGAATAATGATTGACATAACAAAATCAAAAAATATAGAAGAGGATTTGTATAATTCTTTCAATCTAGTAACCAAACAAAACGAGAGACTATTAAATTTTTCATACATAATCTCTCACAATTTAAGATCGCATACCAGTAATATAGCCTCAATTGTTACCTTACTTGAAGCTTCAGAAACTCAACAGGAAAAAGCGCAAATGATGCAATTGTTAGTTTCGGTCTCTGGTTTGCTCAACGAAACAATGCTGCATTTAAATGAAGTAATCAATATACGTACCAATGTAAGTTTAGTAATCCAGCCGTTGAACTTAAATGAATGCATAGAGAATGTAATGAAAGTATTCTCTCAGCAAATCATTTCAAAAGAAGTAACAATCTTCAATCAAATCCCTGATGATCTGATAATCAATTATAATCCAGCCTATTTGGAAAGTATCCTTTTCAATCTGATTTCAAATGCAATCCGTTACAGTCATCCAGAACGAAAAATAGTTATATATTTAAAGTGGAAAACTGAAAACGATAAAAATTATCTGGAAATATCTGATAACGGTATTGGTATTGATTTGGCCAAAAACGGCAATAAAATTTTTGGAATGTATAAAACGTTCAGCAACGATCCCTCTTCCAAAGGAGTTGGGTTATTCATAACAAAAAACCAAATAGAAGCAATGGGCGGATCTATTACAGTAGAAAGCAAACCCAATGCAGGAACAACATTTAAAATTGAAATCTTATGAGTCTAAAAACAATATGGGTGATAGATGATGACCCTATTTATCAAATTATAGTTAATAAAATTATTCAAAAATCCGAGTTATTTTCGAGTGTTTCCAGTTTTATAAACGGAAAGGATGCCATAGATGCGTTAAAAAAATCATTAGAAAATAATGAAATGCCTCCGAATATAATTCTGTTGGATATTAATATGCCCATTATGGACGGTTGGGAATTTATGGAAGAAATGGTACTTCTAAAATCACAAATCAATGAACTGATACACATATATATTGTAAGTTCGTCTATTGCATTTGAAGACAAAAGCAAGGCAAAAAATTATTCAGAAATCATTGCTTATTTGTCAAAACCCGTCAATTCAAATGACTTGATATTAATAGTTGCAAATCATTAAACTATCTGTCTTTTAATTTCCTCCAATGTTTTATTGGTAAAAATTAATTCATTGATAATTTCCTTGCGCAGTTCGTCAATATCATCATATTCAAAATACTTAGCCCATGAGGTCAATTCAAATAAATTCCGAATCTGCTTAATTCTTTTTGCAGTAGTAAAACTCGTTCTCAATATAGCTTTCGAATCATAATTTGGATTGTTTCGGTGCTGGTAGTTCACCGTTCTTTTTTCGTAATTGGCTTCCAGATAATACAATTCCTCCTCCGCATTATCTGGATAAAATTCATCCCAAGAAGCAAAACCTATTTTAAATTTAGAATCCGTCTCGGGTTCCATCTGCTGCAGCCGCCATTTGCTGTTGGCCAGCCGCCCCCAATGATTGGACAAACGATACATTCCCTCTTTGGTATAAAAATACTTGCTGCCAGACTGACTGTCATACTGCACGGGCATTCCCTCAATTCGGCTAGGTAAAACTTCATGAAAAACACAAAATGTATTTTTAAATGATTTTGGACTCGGGCGAAATATTTTTTCCATAAAACAAAAGTAATCACAAACCATAATATCTGCCAAATCAAATTTTGCATTAAAGCTAGCATGGGTTGACCCCGTTGAGAAAAGCAGTTAATATATAGTGCTGCTTACAAAACCGCTTTTCTCAACGGGGTCGGGCTATCCGCGCTACTTTGGCAGTTTGCTTCAAAAAAAATTCATTCAACTCCTATGAAAATAAATATATATTGAAGTAATCCCTCACCCGTCCGCAATCCAATTTTATGATTAATAACGATTATTCATTTCCGAAAAGATATTTCGGAACCAAAACTCACATCAATTACCAATTAATTAGCTAACTTTGTCACAGAATTATTTTAAATTAAATGGATTATGACCAAAACAGGAGAGCAAAAAATGTTACAAAAAGGCGTTTTTACAGGAATAATGGAGCAAGATGAAAACAAAAATTTTTTTTGCGGTGAATATCTTTTAGATTATAGAATAGCTCAAAGACATAATCTTGGCGAATGGATTACTATAAAAAGTGTAATCGAAAATCCAAGCGACATTAGTTATAATAAATACCCGAAAAAATCCAAAAATTTCGACAAAGCCAATATGAAGCCTGAACAATAACACTTTAGCCTTTAATAATTATTAAAAAAAATCAGAAAACACTTTTTTTGATTTTTTTTTTGGTCTAAAAGGAAAAGTAAAAAAAAAGTGTACCTTTGCAAAAAATTGTCAATTTTCAACCAGATTAATCTGGTTCAATAATAAAAGACAAGTAGTTACCTTATTTATGAAAAAAATAGTTGAATACCGCAAACTACTAAATGTAGAAAAAACAGTAGACCTTAAAACATTAAAAACCATCTATCGTAATGCGATGAAAGATGCCCATCCTGATAAATTTCAAGGTAATGATGCAGGATTAAAAGAAGCTGAAGAAAACAGTAAAAAAATAATTGAAGCTTATCACTTCTTGGTAAGCATCAATGCAGAAACAATTAAACAGCTTTTACCTGAATATACTGAAACTACATCAACAGCAACAATAACAGACTATAAATTTGTTGAAGGAAGATTAATCGTGAACTTCTCAAATGGCAGTGTTTATGAGTACATCAGTGTTCCTAAAGCTACATATGTAAAAATGGTAAATGCAGAGTCTCCGGGACGTTTTGCAAAAAGACATATTTTTAATGCTTTTCCTTGGAGAAAAACAATTAACCAAGAATAGTCTTAAAATAAATTTTAAAAAAGCACTCCTAATCAGAGTGCTTTTTTTATAACTAAACCCTAAAAATTGATAATAAGCATATAAAATTAAATTTTAGTTTTATTTAACATTTATTTAACAAGTTTATTAGTATATTTGCTTAACCCCCTATATTAATCAAAACTTGCTAAAATGAATAACCACCTCACCCTGTACCAAAGGCAATACAATAATGCCTTAAAAACAATAGAAAGGCTCAGAAAAGCTGAAGCTGAAATTAATCTTAAATTAAAATCAAATCCTATCTGCACCCATTTGCACAAAGATTTGAGAGTTTTAAATTTGGATATTACAATTACTCTCAATGAAATTGAACATCTCGAATCACATCTCTGTGAATATGATTCATAAAAATCATTAATCCTTAAAACAAAATCGACTATTAAGAAACAATACTCTGGCTAAATTAAGGAAAGATATCTTGTAGCTGCGATTATAGATAAAAGATATAGTTATAGAAAACAATCAAAGTCTTTTCGGGTTTTTAGACGAGTCCGAAGACAAAAAAATTATAACATAAATTTAGGGACTAAAGTTATTGTTAATTTATAAATTTAAATACTTTTGTAATCTTAAAAACAATTAACTAATAAAAATGAAAAAAATTATTTTATTTCTTACCGCTACAGTTTTACTTACTTCTTGTAGCAAAGACAAATACACAATCTCAGGAACTGCAACTGGATTTGAAAATGGAAAAACAGTTATCCTAGAAACTCAAGATGAGAAAGGAATGGGATTAATTGCTGTAGATACAGTAAAAATAGAAAACGGAAAATTTGAAATCAAAGGAAAAGTAACTGAACCATCTTTTCATACATTACAAATTGAAGGAGCACAAGGTAAAATTCCATTTATCTTAGAGAACGGTGATATTACAATTGTAGTAAACAAAGATACTATTCAAAAATCTAAAATTTCTGGAAGCTACAATAATGATGAGTATGTGAAATTTAATGAAGAAATCACAAAAATCCAAAAGCCATTAATGGATTTTCAAACTGCTAATATGCAAAAAATGCAAATGGCTCAACAAGCTAAAGATACTGTAACCATTAATGGTTTGATGAAACAATACACAAAAATTCAAACTGAAATTGGTGCTACTTCAAAAGCTAAATATGAAGATTATGCAAATACACATCCAAAAGCTTTCATTAGTGCATTAATCATTCAGGGAATGAGCAATGACCCAACTGTAGATTCTAAAAAAATTGAAACAATGTATAATAGCCTTGATGAATCTTTGAAAATTTCTAAACCAGGTAAAGCTATAAAAACTAAACTTGCTGAATTAAAAACTCCTTCTGTTGGTGCTAAAGCAGCTCCTAGTGCTCCAGCGGCAGCTCCAGCTCAATGAAGAACAGATTTTTCTGCTCCTAATCCGCAAGGCAAAACAATCAGCCTTAAAGAAAGTTTAGGAAAAGTAACAATTGTTGATTTTTGGGCATCATGGTGCGGTCCATGCCGAAGAGAGAATCCAAATGTAGTTGCTATTTACAACGAACTGCATTCAAAAGGTCTAAATATAATTGGTGTTTCTTTAGACGAAGATCCAGTAAAATGGAAAGAAGCTATTGCAAAAGACAAATTAACTTGGACACAGGTTTCGAATCTTAAAGGCTGGGAAGACCCAATTGCAAAGCAATACAAAGTAGAATCAATTCCAGCAACTTTTATTCTTGATCAATCAGGAAAAGTAGTTGCACAAGATTTAAGAGGCGATGAACTTAAAGCAAAAATCATAGAATTACTAGGGAAATAGTCCTTTTTAGTATTCAAAAATAAAAAATCTCCCTAGTGGAGATTTTTTATTTTATTCAATACCAATGCATTAAAAATAATACTAAAATAAAGTGCAAAAAAAGTTTGTAAAACTAAAAACTGTCTCTATATTTGCACCCGGATAACGCAATAAGCGTTACCAATCAAGGCCTGGGGAGATACTCAAGCGGCCAACGAGGGCAGACTGTAAATCTGCTGTGTGAACTTCGCAGGTTCGAATCCTGCTCTCCCCACAAAAAGGGTAAAAAAAGTAAAAAGGTAGCTTTTTCAATCTTTTCAAAAACCCATAAAAAACGTGGTAAAACCTGCAAATCCTAGGATTTGCAGGTTTTTTGCTTTTAAGGCAGTTTTCAATCTTTATAAAAATACCCAAAAGTTTTGTGGCAAAATCGTGGCACTTTTGTCGGATCAACACGAAAAGTTGTGGATTAGCAAAAATTAAGCATAAATATTAGTTAGCCTAAAAAGGAAGAAAGCAACGTTTCTAACGCCTCTAAATTGACTTCTAAATGCTTTTATTTTAGCATTGAAAGATTCCGCAGAT